>NZ_CP109178.1:2420909-3026136 GCF_036248255.1 Streptomyces sp. NBC_01717
CCCGTCACACCCCGGCACCCCGTACCGGGCGCAAAGGGCCAGCGCCTGACCCTGAACCCGGTGTACGAGCACGGCACCGAGCGCACTGCGAAGAACGCCGCCGCCTACCGGCTGGGCATGACGATGACCGAGTGGGCGTGCCGCTCCCTGCTCAGCCTCGGACAGACTCACCACCTCGAACTGGGCGGCCCCATCCCCGCCCTGAGCGGCACGTTCAAGGACCCGAAGAGGACGCTGCCCGACCTGTGGGGACGGCACGAGGCGGAAGAGATGTACTGGCTGATCGAGGCCAAGGGCGGCAGTGTCGGCGTCGGCGAGCTCCGCAAGGGGTGGGTGCAACTGGAGGCCGGCAGCAAGATTCTCGGCTCCTACAAGCACCGCATCGTGCTGGTCGGGGCGTCCGTGCGGCCCGGAGACGACCTCTTCCTCACGATCGACCATGACCTGCGCTCCGGCGAGCCGCCCCTTCCCCCTGCCGGATCCGGCGCTGACGACGCAGCGGTCGGCCCCGGCAACCTCGAAGACCACCTCGGGGACAGCGACGAAGCGCTCATCGGCGCCGCCCGTGCCCAGATGCTCGCTTACCTGGCGCTGCGCTCCGCTCCCGCCTCTCAGTTGCGCACGGTACCGGTACCGGCCGACCGCGCTTCCCGCCACCGGCGTTCCGGACTGACCACCCCCTTGGAAAACGACGACCTCACCCTCGCCATGCGGGCGGACGCCCGCGGAGCGGCGCTCCACATCGAGTCGCACACCCTGCGCGCCCAGATCCGCTCCTGGGGGCTCGACGACTTCCTCACCTGCCGCATCCCTGGAACCGAGGTCCACCTCGGCATGTCCAGAAAGCTGTTCGCCGCCTGCGCACGCCTCCACGAAGAAGATCTGGCCATCGCCCAGCGCACCCCGGGACTGCGCGCCGAGGATCAGCCGGCCCTCGACCACGGGCTCAGCGACGAAGCCCAGGAAGTACAACGGCTCGCCCAGCGACGGATCTTCCGCGAGCAGCAGGAGGAAGCCCGCCCACGGCTGCGCCCCCTGCTCCGCGACGCCTACGAGCGGGGAGCGACGAGCGACTGGAGCGACCTGCTGCGCCGTCCCCAGGAGCCGAAGCTCGACCTGGAGGACGACGAGGGTCTCCTCGAAGCGGCCACGCCGGAAACGTACCTGGCCGTCAGCCGCTACGACCTGCCTCCCGCACGCGCCTAGTCCGGCCCGGGCGGCGTCCGGGGTGCTGCGTCTGTGGGTGGTCTGCCGTGTGGACGGGCACCGGCCGTGGCGCACCAGCGTGGACGTGCTCCCCGACCAGGATGTCCTCGCCACCATCGGGTAGGCGGCCGGCTCGGACGATGGCGACTGCTTGGCAGCGCAGCTTTACCCGGCCGGCCCATGGTCTAGCAGGCTTCGGCAGTTCCGCCCTCGGGCCTGAAGAAGGCAACGACGGCCCTGCGCAGCTGCGTAGCCAACTTGCGGGCGTCGCGTAGGTGACTGCGTGCTGCTTCGGCTTCCTTGTACGTCTTGGTCACCCCACGCAGCGTTCTCGTCACCTTCTCGCTGAACTGGGCGAGACGCTCGAGAAGCTCGATGCATGAGGACACGATGGAGGGGCGGGGTTCTGTAGCCATGCGATCAGTCTTATCGCCCGTTGGGCGTCTTGTCCGGGCATTGCGTAATGAGACGCCCCAGCCCGAACGGGGTGGGAGCATCGCGCTGAATAGGCGTTAGGACGGCAGCAGGTAGCGTCGGAAACGGTTCGTCCGAACCGTTTCCGGGACTTCCGGTCGAGACGCGGTAAGGCGTTCAGGAACTGGTTCGGTCGAAGCAGTCAGAGCTCCCAGTCCGCCGAGGCGAAGGTGGCCTCGCTGATCGCAGATGAGGGCTGCGCTTTGCGAAGGACCCACTGTCCGTCCCGGGTAACCTCGCCAGGGTCGAGCCCTGGCGTGAGGCGCATATCCAGAGCGACGTGCCCATCGGTGATCCGGTCGCCGTGGACCCAGACCTTGCCCTCATTGACGACCCAGTCGCAGAGCCGCTCCATTGACGCTGTCACTCGTTGGGCTCCCAGGAGAGATCGTTGCCCTTCCGCAGTAGGGCGGTGTGACTGAGCAGCCCAGTTGGCCACTTTGAGCACCACAGTTGGCCACATGTTCTGGCCGACAGAGGAAGATCCCGTTTGATGGCCCGATGATTCGAACTGCCGTCTGCGGACGGAAAATAGCGCGTCCGAGTCACCGCCCAGCGCCATAGAGTTCTCACCTCACGAGTGAGGAGCGAACGGTGGCATACGCAGCTAAGCCGAACTTCGAACAGAATCTCGCGGATTTCGGATCGGCGAGGTTCACTCAGCTTCGGCCTGGTCAGCGCCAGGTACTCGCGGCGTACGCGGAGCAGCACCTCGACGCTACAGACCTGGCCATCGAGATGCCCACCGGCGAGGGCAAGACACTGTTGGCGTTGCTGATCGCCGATCATGCCCTCTCACGCGGGTGGTCAGTGGCGTACCTGACCGGTACCCGGCAACTCGCCGAGCGGGTTGAAGAGGAAGCCGAAGTGTTGGGACTGGATGTCGTCCGCTTCGCCGCAGGGGAATACGGCGGCGCCAAACTCGACGACTACCATCAGGCCCAGGCCGTCGGTGTGATGAACTACTGGGTCTACTTCAACAGCAGCCCCGTCCCCAAGGCCGCCGACCTGGTCATCTTCGATGACGCCCACCTCGCCGAGCAGCCCCTTAGCGGGCTGCAGACCCTGCGCATCCCCGACAAGCTTGGTCCCGCTCGCCAGCTCTACCAGACGATCTGCGAGCTGGTGGTGGCGCACACCGATGCATATCCCGGCCTGCGCGCGATGCTCGACGGCACTGCCCAGCCCGGCACCCCACCCGAACTGCTGTCCTTCCGGGACTGGGACGCGATCGCGGGTCCGACGCGTGACGCCATTGAGGCGTCACCACTCGTCACAGACCGAGAGCTCAAGTACGAGGCAAGGTACGTCTGGCCCAGCGTCCGCGACCACCTCACTCAGTGCGGCATCCTCATCGGCCCCTCTGGCATCGAGATCCGCCCCTACCACCCGCCCACTGCCCTCAACACCCAGTACGGCCGGGCCAAGCAGCGCATCTACCTGTCGGCCACCCTCGGCTCGATGGATGACCTCCAGCGGCGAGTCGGCGGCGAGCCGGTCACTCGCCTGACTACCGCCACGCCGCTGCCGTCTGGCGCGACGGGCGAGCGACTGCTGGTACTTAACCCAAGCGCCGAGCACCCGTTCGACCCGAAGGTCCTCGGCTGGGCTCTCGCCCAAACCCATGCGGCCGGCGGCCGAGCCGCCTGGTTGTGCGCCAGCCACGCGGAGGCCGACACCCTTCAGGAGACCCTCACCGCCTATGGGCAGCAGGTCTACCGTCTTCGTCCCGGCGACGACTCGATGGTCGAGACCTGGAGCGGAGTCGCCAGCGGACACCTGATCACTGCCGGCCGCTACGACGGGCTCGACCTCGCGGGCGACCTCTGCAAGTTGGTCATTATCACCACGGTCCCGCAGGCCAGCAGCGAGTTCGAGCGGTTCGTCGTTGCCTACCTTGGCGACGCCAGCTTCATGCGCCACCGCGTCGGTCAACGAGTCACCCAGGCACTGGGCCGCGCCAACCGCGAACCGACTGACCGCTCCCTCTACCTCGGACTGGACCCGAGCTTCGCCCAGATGCTTGCCGACCCGGCAGTCCGCAAGTCGATCCCCGCAGGCACCGAACCCACCATCCGCGCTGCACTGGAGATCTACGATCAAGGCTGGGAAGGCTCGTTGCGGGCCTGCGCTACTTTCTGGCAACCAGCCGCGCAGCCCACCGCAGCTGCCGAAACCGCCGCCCCAGCGGTTCCTCGTCGCAAGTCTCGGCCCGGCCGTAGCGCCAGTGGGAACAGCGACGTCTCCAGCGCCGACGCCGAGGTCTCCGCAGCGACCGACCTCTGGCTCGGCGACCACGCGGGAGCGGCCCAGAAGGCGGGCGAAGCAGCCGCCCAACTCGCCATGGCCGGAGAAACCGAGCATGCAGCGTTCTGGCGCTACGTGGAGGCCCACGCCCACTTCGACCGAGGACGCCCTCAAGACCGGGTCGCCGCGCGCAGAGCTCTGGAGGACGCCATCGCTGGCGGGCCCCGGACCACCTGGTTCCGCCGCCTGGCTCGCACCGTCGCCGACCTCGAAGGCTACGAACACACCGCTGACGACACCGACCGATTCTTCCTTGTCTGGGACGAGTGGCGGCGTGAAACCGGTGTCCGGCTCGACCGTGTCCTGGCTGAAGGGCGCGCGCTGCTCACCGGTAGCCACGATCAGCAATGCGAAGGATTGACCAGGCTTGCCCGCCTCGTGGGTGCCATCGGCGAACGCCCTCCGAGGAAGGAACAGAGTGCTACCGACTGCCGCTGGACGTGGTCCACGGTCAAGCGGGCCGAGCGCCGCGTCTGGGAGGTCAAGACCGTCCCGGAGGGAGAGCCCCATCCACTCAACCGCGGCGACGTAAACCAGCTGCTCGGGCAGATCGAGGTCGAGACCAGGCGCTCTGCGAAGACCCGCGTCTTCGGCTGTCTGCTCACCCCAGCGACCACCACCCAGGACGATGCGGCCGAAGCGGCTCACGACAAGATCGTGTTGGTCAACCACGGCGCGGCTGTGAGGCTCTACGACGTGCTGGCCGACCGGCTCCGCCAGTACGACGCGCTGTGCGGTGGCAACAACGCCGAAGCGCGCGGTGCAGCCCGCACGAAGATCGAGTCGCTCCTGCCACAAGAAGACCGCTGGCTGGGCAAGCTGCTCGCTCCCTCGCGTGGGCGACTCATCACGGTAGATGACGTAGGCGCCATCTTCCCGTCGGTGTGACGCCGAACTGCGCTGCTCAGGCGGTGTCGCGGTCCGCGGCACCGCCTCCGGTGCGGCCATCAGATTGGCGGGTAGCGCACTGGACACGCCCTAACGGCCATAGATGACCACGTATGTCGTGCGCAGGGTGGCCAACTGGATCACTCAATGGCCAACTAGGCCGCTCAGTCACAGGCGGGGAGGACGAAGGGCCGACGAGAGATGCATCCAAAATCGAACAAGTGCTTGAATGGATTCATGGGGACCGTGCCCTACCCCGACGACCTGCGGCATGCCCAACGCGAGTGGCACCGCACATACGAGGCACTCTCCGCACTGCCACCCACCGCGGGGGCCACGGCACTGCGGCGCCGACTCCTCCTGCTGTCGTCACGGATCGCCCGACACCCTCACTGGTCAGCGCAGCGTTGCTCGTCAGCCGCTCGCGTGGAGCTGCGCCGCGCGGTCCGAGGACAGGATCGCCCGAATTCGCCGTGAATGCCCGCGGGGACGCGCCGATCTCGTAACCGGGGCTCAGCGCAGACCGTCATGTCCGGCGCTGCGGGTCGGGCGCGAGCGTGATGGCCATCCAAGGCGCCGCCTCCTCGCGGTAGCTGTGTCCGACCGGGGCCAGTTCAGCGCTGCGGGAGAGACTGAAGATCGCAACCATGATCATGTCCGAGCCGTCCGCGACGGAGGTGAGCTGGGTGCGGCAGCGCTGGCAGGACCCTCGATGAAGCGTCGGCCAGGTGGAGAAGTACGTCGGCTCACCTACCGGGCCCGTCCACTTCAGAGCGTCCCTGTGGAATCCGACCCACGCCATCGCCGGCGCACCGGACAGGCGCGTGCAGTGCTCGCACGAGCACAAGTGGGGGTCGTTCGGAATACCGGACGCCTCGTACGCGTGGTCGCCGCACTGGCAGTGCCCGGTCCATAGGTCGGGGACGACGGCCAACTCGGCCATGGGGGCTCCTCTGGTGCGAGAACTCTGATTTCCCGCGGCAGCTTGCCGCACCTCTGCACGCTCGCGCTGGCGTTCGGTATTGCCCGACACCAAAGAGGCGGCAAGTCCACCCCTGACGGTGAACGCGCGTACGAGTCTTCACGGTTCGGCGATACGCAAGGGCCACGCATGGGCGGCGGGTGAATCGACCGCATTGCACACCGCCTCCGCTCGCATCGGATACGCATCCACGACAGAGCCCCCGGAATCGAATGATTCCAGGGGCTCTGCGTCGTGCCGTGAGTAGGGTCAGCTCTCGCTGGAGCCGTCGTCGGTGGAGTTGTCCGTGCGTCGGCGGCGAGCCGCAATGAGGGCGCCTCCGCCAGCAGCGATCAGAACTCCGGCACCGCCAATCAGCCACGGGGTGGCGTCGGCGCCTGTGTGCGCGAGCGAGCCCGCGGGGGCGGGCGCCGCGGTGCTCGACGCGGTCTTGTCGGCGGTCGGGGTACCCGAGGCGGATGGCACCGAGGCGTCCTCGTCCTTGCCGGGCTTGCTCGGGGAGGGCTTGTCGCCCGGCTTGTCGGTGGGCCTGTCGGTCGGCTTCTGCGGGGGCGGCGGGGTGGTCGCGGCCTTGGCGTTGGTGACGGTCACAGTCACCGGGGCGCCGGGGCCCGCGCTGAACGTCTTGGACGGCTTGTAGAGGTCGTAGCCGGCGGGAGCCTTGATCTCCTTGACCCAGAACTGGGTCTTCCGGCTAGGCACCGGCAGCTCTCCAGAGGCGGTGCCCTTGGAGCCGGTGGTGAGAGTGAGCAGCGTCGAGTCGCCGGTTCCGATGTTCACGGTCGCGCCGGGCAGGAGCTTGCCGGACTTGTCGTCCTTGGCCTGCAGGAGGACCTTGGCGGCCTTGAACGGGTCGGTGATCGACAGCCGTGTGGTCGCGCCCGGGGTGACGATGACGTCCTGGTCGGCGACGACCTCGTGGAGCGGGCTGCCGGAAGCCGTCTCCTTGAGCCGGTAGACGCCCGGCTCAAGGTCGGGGAAGGTCAGCTTCCCCAGTGCGTCGGTCTTCCCGCGTCCGGCTTCCTGGCCGGTGGAGTCGAGCAGCAGGAACGTGGCGCCGGGGAGGACGTCCCCGGCCGTGTCCTTCGCGGTGATCTCGACGCTGCCCGCGTCCGGGGCTGGTGTCTCGGCGGGGGCGGCAGAGGCCGAGGGGGTTGGTTCGGAGGGCTGGGCGCTCGCGGCCGGCGCCCAGGTGAGGGTGGCGGTCACCGCGACAGCGACGGCGGCGGCGGATCGGACGAGACGTGCGTGCACGAGGAAGAGGACTCCTTGGTCAGTAGGGGGACGGTCAGCGAGTGCGGCCACGGCGTGCGTCGGGGGCGGCAGAGCGGGCGTCGGATAGCTGGGCGACTGCTTGGCAGCCGCAGCTGGTGCGGCGACGAAGAGGTGACGGCGGGTGTGGAAGGGGACCTCTTTGATGGCCCGGTGCAGGGGCTCGGTGGAGATCAGGCAGACCTTCCTCCCTCCGGAGGGCCTGGGCAGCGTGCGCCACCATGTGGCCGGGACCGGCGAGGTGACCCGGGCGAACCCTCACGGTCTGGGCAGGGTCGAGGTCCTTGAAGGCGTCGGTGAGCGGTTCGGGCAACACGAGGAGAGGCTCCTGCCGGGAAGACTGCGCGGAACTGAGCTGCGCGAGGATCGGTACGTGGACTCAGCGGGTGCGGGCCCCGGCGGGGGCGGCCGGCGGGACGGGAGTGCTGCGCGGGGTACTGCCGGCCGTGCGCCTGGGCGCGGACGCGGTCCAGGCGCCGGGGAACCAGACGGCGGTGTACCGCTCAATGGCATCGCGCAGCCCGGTGGTGACGGCCCCGTCCCACGGGGGTCGGCCGGGGCGGTGGTACGTGTCGAAGGTGCCGTACTGCTTGGTGTTCGGCCGGGTGTTGGTGGCTTCGTCGCGGCGGTGGAAGATCCCGTGGTCTACGAAGCTGAGCGCCACCGCGTCGATCTCGCCGCGGTCCGGGTGGACGACCGCCACACGCAGCCCGCCGTAGGTGTCCGCGTGGATGGTGCCGGTGAAATCGATTCGCAGCCGCAGCGGTGCGTCGGGGACGGGGGCGGCGAAGTAGGTGTTGCCCACGACGGTGTGGTCGTGGAAGGGGAGGCACAGCTCGGCGAAGAACTCGGGGGCTTGCAGGGACAAGAAGGTCTCCGGTCGGGGTTGGGCTGGTCCTACCGGCGTGGGCCGGGCAGGGCCGGTCGGCTGGCGGTGCTCCAGCGCGGGACGCTGGGAGCAGGGAGCGCGGCCGGGCGGCGGGATGCGACGGCCCGCTGCACGTCGAGCGGGGTGGGGGCCGGCGGTCCTGGCGGAAGGATCGGGGTGAGCTGGGCCATCCCCTTGATGTAGCTGAAGGTCTCCTCGCGCCAGCGGGGCAGCGGAGCCGGATCGGCGACGCACTCGGTGACGGCGGTGAGCAGGGCGACGGGGGTGTCGGTGCTGGCCGTGGCGTACCAGACGGGCCGGTCGATGGACTTGCCCGCCCACAGCTGCCAGCGGGCGTCCCGCGTGGTCAGCTCGGCTTCCGGATCGAGGTCGCCGGTGGTGAACTCCATGCCGGCGAGCCCGTCCGGGGCCTGGACCGCGAAGACGCCCCAGCGCGGGCGGTCGATCTCCCAGCCCTGTTTCAGGAGCGGGACGACGGCGAGAAAGGGATCGTGCTCGTCGATGCCGGAGACCGGCCGGGCGAGGTAGGCGTCCGGCCCCTGCTCGTACGCCGTGGCGAGGACGGTGGTGAATGCCTGGACGAACTCGGTGGGGACGCGGTCGTTGAAACAGACGCCCCATGCCGGCGGGCCGAACGAGTCCTTGTAGGCGTTGATGCGCCAGAGCCCGTCGTCTTCGCCTTCGGGCAGGTAGCCCAGGCGCACGCGCCCGTCGGGAGCGCTTACGTACACGTTGGAGTCCTCGTCGTACCGAAGGTCCCAGCCGAGGTCGAGGAGCGGCGCGAGGGCGGGGTCGCCGGTCCCCGTGGTGGAGGCGAGGTGGCGCGGGGAGACGTAGACGTCGCCGTCGATCTCACGGCGCGGATCGGGCTGGTGGCTCATCGGTCCGTCCTCGTGGCGATGGTGATCTCGTCGGCGGCGGTGTCGAGGCGGTCGGTGACCTCGGCGGTGTTGCGGCCGGTGACGATGTAGAACCCGGCCCGGGCGGTGAACAGGTCGCCGTCGGGCGGCAGGAGGAGCTGCTCGCCGATCTCGCGGATCCACTGGATCTGCCGCAGCCACGGGGTGTGGGCGGCGAAGGGTTGGTTGATGTGCCGTGCGGTGAGGGTGCCGGAGGCGTCCGGGTAGAGCATGCGGATGCCTGCGGCTGCGCTGCGGGTGGGGGTGAGGTCCGGTGCTCGGCCGCAGGCAAGGTCGGCGGCGGCCTTGGGCAGGTCGATTCCTGTGGCGAGGCGGACGAGGTGGCCGATCATGTCACCGCCGACGCGTGCGTTGACCTCGATCAGCCGGGGCCTGCCGTCCACCAGGCGCAGCTCGACGTGCTGCACGCCGTCGGTGACGCCCAGGGCCTTGACCGCAGCAGCGGCTGCCGGGGCGACCTGGTCCAGGAGCGGGTCGGCGGCATCGACGGTGTGGCCAGTCTCGACGAAGTACGGTGCGGGGCCCAAGTCCTTGCGGGTCGCGGCGACCGCAGTGGTCACGCCGCGGTGGGTGACGCATTCGACCGACACTTCCGGCCCGTCGAGGTACTCCTCGACCAGGACGCCGGTGTCCTCGCGGCTGCGGCTCGCGCCGGCCGAGGCGAACGCGAACGCGGCGGGCAGTTCTTCGGGACGGTCAACGCGAATCACGCCGATGCTGCCCGCGAACGCGGCGGGCTTGATGACGGCGGGGTAGCCCAGTGTCATCGTCGCAAGGCCGGCCTCCAGCAGGGTCCGCGCCTTCATCGAAGCAGCCGACGGCACCCCATGGCGGGCGAACAGCGTACGGGCGGTGGCCTTGTTGCGGCAGGCCCGCATCACCTCGACCGACGTCGAGGACAGACCGAGCGCGCGAGCGAGGCCGGCGGTGGGGACGAGGTGCCACTCGTCCCAGGTGACTACGCCGGCCAGGTCGTGGCGCTCGGCCAGCGCCCGGCCGCCAGCAAGCAGTGCGGCGGGGTCGCTCAGGTCGACGACGGCGTGGTCAACGATGAACGGCTTCTCCCACGACGGTTCGGCGCCGGTGAGCAGGACTACGTCGTACGCAGTGGCCACCTGCTCAAGGCAGTAGCCACGATAGGTCTCGTCGCCTGGAGAAACGACGAGCACGAGGGGACGAGCGGACAAGAAGGGGATCTCCGTATCGATGGACGGCATGACGAGAGAAGAGAGAAGGGGTGTCTCAGGCGGCGCGGCGACGGCGCAGCTCGAACGCCCCAGCCCAGTGAGGGTGGTCGTCGATCAAGCGACGGGCGTAGAGGGCGGTGTAGTTGTTGTTCAGCCCGGCGACGCCGTAAGGGAGTTGGCCGCGCAGGTCTTCGAAGAGGTCCCTGAGGCTGACCCGTGTGGCGCCGGCGGCCAGGCGGCGGGCGGCCATGCGCTCCAGAGCGCGGTAGACGTGGGGGTTGTGGGCGTCGAAGGCGTGGAACTGTTCGGTGATGGTGCGACCGCTCGCGCGGTTCGTCTCGAGGACGGCGATGGGCATGAGGTTCTCCACAGGCTGGGGATGCAGCAGGGTCAGGTGCGCAGGGCGGGATCGGTGCGCAGGCGGGCGAAGGCGCAGAACAGGCCAAGGGCCTGCAGGGCGGCGCACACGGTGATGACGTGGCCCAGGGCGTCGGGCGGAGTGAGCGCGGTGAGCACGCCGGCGACGGGGAAGGGCAGCAGGAGGATGAGGATGGTCGCCGACAGGGTGCTGCCGAACTTCTCCGGGGGGATCAGGCGGGAGCGCAGGGTGCGCAGGACGACCGTCATGCCGCCTTCGCCCGCCATGAGGACCGCGACCAGGACCAGGTAGGACCGGTAGTCGGGGGCCTGGGCGGCGGCGAGACAGGCGAGCGAGGCGAGGGCGGCGCCGGCGGCGCCGACCGGCCACAGGCCCAGGCGGTCGATTGCGAACCGGCAGATGGTGACGGCCAAGAGGGTGGCCGCCGCGGCGGCGGACCAGACCAGGCCGACGGCGGTGGTGGACTGCCCGAAGTGCTGGACGACGATCACGGGACCGGCGGCTTGGAGAAGGCCGGTGGCCAGGTTGGACAGGGTCAGCCCGGTCACGAGCCAGCCGAGCGCGGGAATCGAGCGGATGGTGCGCCACCCGGTGAGAAGTCCCGCGCCGGGCTGCCCCTTCGGCGCGCGGGCCGGGGCGACGGGCGAGGGCGATGTGCGCAGGGCGAGCAGCGCGGCCAGAAGCGAGAGCACGGTGATCACCGCGAGCATCGGCGATGGCCCGGCGAGCAGGAGTACTCCTGCGAGCGCCGGGCCGGCCAGGGTCGCGGTCTGGTCGATGCCGAGCAGGACAGTCTGGACGCGGTGGGCCCGCGCCCCCGCTCGGCGCCCGGCGGCGGCGCCCGCGGTCTCGGCGGCGATGTAACTGAACTCGGTGAGCACGCCGGTCGTCGCCGCGAGCACCATGACGGTCACACAAGCTGCGGTGCCGGACGGGTGCAGGTGGAGCAGGACCGCGCCGGCGGCGAGGGCCAGCGCGCGTCCCAGGGAGGCGAGGTGGAAGACGACGGCCGCCCCGCGCCGGTCGACCATCGATCCGGCCCACCCGAACGCCGCCAGACGCGGGATCCACTCCAGGGCGAAAGCGGCGCCCGTCAGCGCGGCGGAGCGCGTGGTTGCCAGGACCAGCAGCGGGATGCCGTAGGTGGACATCGCGAACGCGAGGGCGTCCGCAGTGCGCGGCAGGTAGATGCTGCGCATTAGCCCGGCGGTGTGGCGTGCATGCCGGGGTGTGACCGCTGCGCTCACGCGACCGGCTCGGGCTCGGACACCCGGGTGACCTGGGCGTTGCCGGCCAGCCACTGGATCAGGAGAGCGCGGGGGCGGGCAAGGTCCGCCTCGGCCTCGCCGCTGGGCAGGCGCGCGGCGGACGGCCGCGAGAGGCCGTCGGTGTTCTTGGTCATAAGCGAGGGCGCCAGGAGGTCGAGGACGTGGCGGATGCGACTGCTGAACTCGCAGACCGGGGCGGGGTAGGCGTGGCGTCGGGCCCAGCGTGCAGCCGCGTCGTACAGGTCGGCCAACTCCGAGCCCGACTCGGTGAGTTCCAGACCGGAGCCGGGCACGGTCCGGACGAGACCGTGGGCGCGGGCTGCTTCGGCAGCGCGGCGCAGCTGGTGCGAGGAAAGGTCGGGGAGGGTACCGGCCAGCCGTCGCGGCGGTATCGCCCCGTTGTCGTCGATCTCGGTGACCAAGCGGATCAAGGAGCGCGAGGCCAGCAGCTCGACAGCGTGGCGTACTTCGACAGAGGTGAAGAGGGTGGTCATCGGCGCGGACCTCCCGCCGGGATGGCCGCCTTCGGACGGGCGGTCGTGGCGTGCGAGAAGAGATCGCGGTTGTGCCACGCCGTAGAGGACTCACCCGTCCGGGTCTGCGGGAGGGCTGCGGGGGCCGGCCGGAACGGGCTGCTGACCCACGGCCTCGGCGCGGGCCTCACCTGCGGGTGCCCCCAGACCGGGTGCTGGGCTGCCTGGTTGAGGGGCTGTCCGGCGGACCACGCGGACAGGGCGCCGAGAACGGGGCTCAGGCCGTCGCCCGCCGCGGACAGCCGGTAGGGCCGGCCGATGCCCTCAGTGTCGACCAGGCCGTCGGCGACGAGCTGCCGCAGCGGCGGGTACACGTTGGTCCAGTCGCTGCTGGGCATCACGATCCGTGCCAGGGCCCTCCCGCTGACCTCCTGGCGGGATTTGAGCACCCACAGGGTGGCGGCGGCGTGGCGCCGGGTGAGCAGGGTGAGGCTGTCCTCGATCTGCTCGATCGCGGGCAGCGGGCGGTCCGGCTTCTCCAGATGCTCCTCGGCCCAGGTGACGATCATCGGCAGGACCGGCAGCAGGGCGACACCACGCTCGGTGTGCCCGTAGGTCACATGGCGTGCGGTGTGTTCGGTGCGCTCGACAAGGCCCGCGTCGCACAGCGCCTTGAGCTTGGGGTGGAGCTGGCCGTTCTGCAGCCAGGACACCTTGGCCGCCAGCTCGCTGTAACGCAGCGGCGGTCCGGAGAGAGCCAGCAGGATCCTCACGTTCCAGCGCGGGGTGATCATGGCGAGGGCCTCGGTGACCCGGGCGATGTCGGCGTCGGTGTCGGGAGGCAGAGCAGTGATGGCCAAGGGAGGAACTCCTGGGTGAGTAAGGGAAATCGCCTGCGGATCAGCGGCTGGGTGCCGTGCTCTGGGCCGAAAGGGGCGGAGCCGGAACGGGCGGCGAGGGTGTCGGCGGGGACGGCGCTGGGGCCGGGACGCGGGCCAGGCTCTGCAGAACGGCGGCGACCGACTTGGCCTGGACGTCGCGGACGGCGACTGCCTCAGCGAGCCGGCGGGAGCCGTCGAGGAGATGGGAGACCTCGTGCCGGCCGATCTGCCGCTCGGGGTGGATGAGCCGGGCGAGGTGGTCGCGGTGGAAGTCGATGCTGCGCTCGGCGAGGGCGAGGGCGTCGTGCATGCCGAGCAGGGCGGAGAGCATGCCGGGCGGCTGGTCCTGGGCGTGGGCTTCGAGGTCGTCGAGCGGTGCGCCGTACAGGTCCTCGATCCGTCCGGCTATCTCGGTGGACGTGAGGTGGGGCAAGCGGGGGCTTTCACGGTCGGCGGGCCCGGGCCGCCCCGGCACGCTGGGGTGCCGGGGCGGCGGACGGGGGCAGGGTTGCGGTGGCCCTGAGTTGTGCCGTGCGGACGGGGCGGCCCGGCTGGTCGGGCGGAGGCATGGTGGCCAGGAGTTCGCCGAGGGCAGCGCGGTAGCCGTCGCGGGCGTCGAGCGCCGCTTCCAGCCACTGCGCGTCGAAGCGGAGCTTGTCCGCCGACAGCTCGCCCATGTCGCGGTCCGGATCCATGTCCGCGTGCACGCGGTCGCGGACGCGGGCGACCTGTTCCTCGGTCAGAGCCAGGAAGGAGCGCAGTTCCAGGGCACGGGCGAGGGCGGGCGAGGCATCGTGGCCGACGGCCGCCTCGTACAGCTCCGGGACCTGGTTCCCGAAGACCTTCTGCAGGTCGCCGTCCATGGTGCTGGTCTTGACCCGGCTCAACGGACGGGCCTTCCCGCCCGCCATGCCGACGTCGGCGCAGGTGTCCCCGGGGGTCGTTGGGAAGCGCTGGTCTGCACCGCCGGCCCGGTTCGGGGGCGAAGGCGGGCGAGTCGTTCGGCGGCGAGGTCCTTCTTGCCCGGAGCGTCCGGGTCCAGGAGCCATCGCACAACCATGGCCCGGCCGTCGCGTGCGGTGACGGCGGCGTTGACGCGGTGGGCGAGTCCCATCGTCGGGTCGTCGACCTCGCTGGGCTGGGTTTCCAGCGCGGCGAGGAGGTCGTCCTCCGCGCGGTCGAGCACGGACTGGGCCTGGACGAGAAGGCCGTGCCACTTGACGACGTCGGTGGCGTCAGGGTTCGCGGTCGGCGCGGCTGCGACCGCCGCCTTCAACTGGTCCATGCCCATGTCGAAGCGCGCTTCGATCCGTTCGGTGAGCACGCCCACGACATCCTCAGCGTCATCGGATATGCCGTCGGACAAAGGGAAAACTCCTGTTCTGGAAAGGCCGATGCCTGGGGGGATGTGCGAGGGGCGGCCGTACCCGGCAGCTCAGCCGCTTACGGGCAGGTGCTGAATTCCTGTCAGTCCAGGCACATACGGACGTCGCGGTAGACGTACGTGCCGGACACCCAGCCCTTGACGCCGGTCGTCTTGTCCTTGATGTAGACCCAGTTGCCGCTCTTTTTGGACACGCTGAACTTGTGGCTCTTGTAGAGCACGCCGACCGCGGTGGACTTCGAGCTGGCCTTGGACCGGATGGTCACGGCCTTGGCGTGCACCGTGTACGGCAGCGGCGGCAGGTCGTAGCAGCCGCTCGCGGGGGCCGCAGTTACGGCGGCGGGTACCGCGCTGGCGGTGGTGGCGGAGAGCACCGGCAGGGCGAGCGTGCCGAGCATCGCCGCGGATATGGCAATTCGGGTGGAGCGCATGCGGAAGGAACCTCCGTGAAGGCATTGGGATTGTGTGGAATGGCGCCGCGGGAGTTGTTCCGGCGGCTGTATAAGAGTCCGGAGAATCGCCGGTTTGGCTAACCGGCGATCGTCGGCTATGTTTCGCTGCCCGCGTCGGCTTTGGCGCTCAGCGCGAGCGGCCGGGCGGGCGCGGAGCAGGGGCCTTCGCCACACCGGCCGGGCGGCTGGCTGCGGCTGCCGGGCGGATCGGCGGGAGAGGACCGGCCTCGCCGGTGAGCCGGTCATCGCACCACTGCAGGGCCTCGCCCACCGTGTCGAAGCCGCCCTCGCGCAGGGTGTGCGTCCAGGCGTCGGTGTCGACCTCCTCGACCACGACGCGGAACGGGCTGGGGGCTCGCTCGTCCAGGGCGCGCAGTGCCACGACGGTGACCATGTCGTCCGGGTCGTCGGCGGTGTAGGAGTAGCCCATGGCGTAGTGGTCGCCGTCGTCCGCGAGGCGCCGCTCCAGCGCACGCGTGGCCTCGTCCGCCGGCGGTGGCCCCAGCTCGAGGTCGAGACCGACGGCATCGTGCGGGCAGCCGCGGTGGATGAGCCAGGACTGCGCCATCGCGGGCAGCGGCAGCAGGGCCTGCTCGAAGTCGAAGGTGTCCTTCTCCCGGTCCCGCTTCAGATGAACGGCGACGTACTGCGGCATGCCCGGGTGCCCGTAGGTGGCGGTGCGGTCGAAGAGGACGTAGTAGCTGTGTGCGCCGTTGGGGGTGTGATGTTCGGCGAGGGGGACGAGCATGTCCTCGCGGACGGCGACCTGGCGGTAGAAGTCGAGGTACTTCTCCTCGTCGGCGTCGAAGTCGTCGAGCTCGAAGTCGACTTGGGGGATGGACTTCCGAGCCGGCGCCGGTTCGGTGGGAGACAACAAGGGCCTTTCGGTGGGGTTCAGCGCCGCTGCGCCAGGGTGGACGGCGATGTGCCGGGGCGGGCCGGGACCTGCGGCACCTGGGTCGTAGGCATCCGTCGGGCGGCGAACAGTGCGGCGCGTCCGGCGTCGGTGAGGGCGACTGGCTGGCCGGCTTGCACAGGGTGGTCGGTATCCCGGACGACCAGGCCGGCGTCCTCCAGCCGCTGGAGCTTGGCGTGAGGGATGCGGGTGCCGGAGGCGGCTGTGACGGACATCCGGCCGGTCAGCAGGTGTTCGTAGAGTTTGGCGCCGCCGGCGATGGCGAGCAGCGCCGCTTGGTCGTCCGTCGAGAGCTGCTTCGCGTCGGGCACGGAGGCCGGCGCGGCGGCCTCGATGGGCTCCAGGGCGGCGAGCACCTTCCGGGCAGCGGCGTTCCGCGCGTTGGTGGCCTCCTCCAGCTGGTCCACGGTGTGGTCGATACGCGTGAACAGGGCGTCATCGACGTCGAACTCGCCGCTGGAAAGGCGATTGAGGAGTCTGAGGTAGAAGGCGACGCCGATCTGGGACTTGGCCAACTCGCGGTGCCGGTCGACCAGGTGGGCATGTGGCTCGTCGAGGACACCGCGGTCGCGGTAGGCCCACAGGGTGTCGATGTCGTGGCCGGTGACGGCTTCGATGCGATGGTCGAGCGGGGAGACCGCACGCCGGGCTGGTGTCGGCGCGGGTTCAGGGGGCATAGGCGACGCTCCGTGCGTTCAGCGGGTGTGATGGTGCGCAGGGTTCTGTGCGGGACGGGGCAGACCCGGCAGTGCGGTGGGCGGTGGACCGGGCCGAGGCGCGGGAGTGCGGGTGGTCAGCTGCGGGGAACGGGAGCGTGCTGCGTGGGTGCGTGCGCTCAGCGGCCGCCGGGTCATCCCTAGGCGGCGGCCGACCTCGTCGTAGACGTCGTTGCCCGCACGCGGCCGGACCGCGACGACGTGGATCTCCTTCTGGTGCGCGGACTCCGCGGGCGCCATTCGGACGCCGTAGACGACGCGCCAGTCCTTGCGCGAGTCCACGAACAGCTTGCGGTAGCCCTCCAGGTCACCGTCGAGGCGTAGCCCGAAGCGCTGCGCGTTCACGACTTCCTGCAGGTAGGCGAGGGTGAGGTCGCGGATATCGCTGGGGGCCTGGAGGAGGTCGGTCAGCGCGCGGGGGTCGAAGCTCAGGCCGAAGGCGGGCTGTCCCCGTCGCGCGGTCATGACGTCGGCTCGTCCGGGTCCGCGGGCCCGGCGGCTTCCGCCGTGGCCGCCGTCTCCGTGCGCACGGACGGCGGCGGGCCGGGCAGAAGGCGGTGCGCGGGCCGGTCGGGAGAGGTCATGCAGGCCGACAGCGGCCCGCCCGGTGCGCGGATCGCCGCAACGGCGTGGGTGAGGAAGTCCCGGTGCCACACGAACAGGCCGGAGAGTCCGGCTTCGGGGTCCTTGTGCTGCTGGTAGGCGAGCCACAGGGCGTGGAGCCAGGCCACGACATCGTCGTGCTCCTGCCATTGCAGGCACCAGGGCGCCGCGGTGGTGACTTCCGACCCGTACACCGGGAGGAAGAAGTCGTCGACCCAGTCCGACAAGGCGTCGAGTTCGTCCTCCCTTTCCTCCCCGTCGAGTTCCAGGATCGGGCGGGGCTCCGGCGGAGCGGCGGCAGGCGGCCCGCCGAGCCCCGGCATGCCGAACGCGGCGAACGGCGATCCGTTCGGCTCGGGGGCGGACGCGAGGTGGTCGAGTTGCTGCGCCTGTTGCGCCGACTGCTCCATGAGCCGTCGAACGCTCGCCTCGATTCCCTCCAGCTGCGGATCGGGAATGCGAACCGGCTCCAACTCCCCATCGTCAGACGGTTTTATGGATTCGGGCATGAAAAAGTTGGGCCTCCTACGAGACGCTGAATGAGAGAGGGCGAAAGCGGCGATGCGCGGAGCGCCAGCGAGTTACAACTCCGCTTCGTCGGATTGCCGACTAGGGCGCCGGCCGCCTTGACGGGAAGCGCGCTCGCGGCTCAGACGGTGAGAATCACGTCGTCTTGCGTGAGGGTCGCGCGGATCGTTTCGGTGAGCCGGTCGGCAACTGGTGCAGTGCAGTTCTTTCGGATGGGGACTATTCCCATCGGACCGGTGTGTAGCGTGACGCGGGGGTCGGGACTGGGCGGTGTGAGGTCCGTTCCGTCCGACGGAACCTTTCCAACTTCAGACTGACGCCGTGAAGTAAGCGCGAGAACTGCTTTGACCAGGTCGGATATGCGCGCGGTGCTGTAGCGGAGCTTGCGCAGGACGCGCCAGTTCTTGGGGTAGCCATAGCCTGCTCTCCGACGGCGCGGATCTCGACGTCGGAGACGTTGACGGAGATGGCCTCCTGGTTGGGGAAGTCGGGTCCCGTCGAACCGGGGTTGTTGAAGGGCTGGTAATGGTCTCGATCTGCTTGGATGATCGGCAGAGGTGGGGTCCGCGCGCAGGCGAAATGGGATGCGGGCGCTCAGGAGACAGCGGGAGGGGCCCATGGAATGGGTCGTTGGAAGTGGCATGCTCGGGGGCTTGCTACTGATCGCCCTGGGCACGGCGTCGATACGCACCGGCTGGACGTTGCCCAGGGTGGGCCGCCGCGTCACCCGACCCTCGATCTACGGTCTCGGAGTGCTGTTGGTGGGCGTGCCCTGCGTGATACAGGGTCTGTTTTACTTCCGAATCGTGCCAAGCCCGCCTTGGGAGGTCCACTTCTTCGGCGCGAACGCCCTTGTGATCTCGGGGCTGGTCCTTATGGGAGTTGGTCAGATGCTGCCGTCGCGCCATAGGAGCTGAGTGCGTGCTTGTCACCCCGGCCATCGTTGTTCATCGATTCCTGGCAGCCCTTTGGGCTGTCGGTGTGCAGGTCAGGCCGCGGGTCATCAGGGGTGATGAGAGCGCAGGTCAGATGGGCTTTGCTGTGTTGCGGAAGCCCTTCGTAGTCCCTCCTCGTTGCGTTCGGACTCGGTTGCCTTCGGTGCGGCAGTGCGGGCGGCGAGGTAGGAGCTCCAATCGCGTTGTGCGTGGTGTGCCCACTTCAGGGCCGTGTGGATGTGGACATCGAGGAGGGCCGCCAGGACGGGAGCGGGTAGTTCGCCAGCGAGCGCAATCAGGGCCGCGGTGCGCGCTGGCCGGGTGTGAATACCCCGGCGTACGAGTTGGCTATTGAACGCCTTGCGGCTCAGGGGCTGCCCGGGCAGCACGCCGGGGAACAGCCACGATGCCTGGTTGCCCAGCGGGCGTGTCAGGGTGGAGCGTTGGCGCGGTGCCCGTACGAGCTGGTGGATGAGCTCGGCCAACCGGGGCGGTATCCATAGCCGGGCCCGGCCGAGTTGGAGGAACGTCGTTCCCGCGGTGCTGCCTCGGATGTCGTCGGTGGACAGGTGCCGCAGGCGTTCTCCGGGGATGCCATACAGAAGGATAAGGGAGCCGGCAACGCGGACCTCGAGCGGCAACGTCGTGTCGCTCAAGCACTGGCGGAGCTGCTGCCAGCGCTCTTCTTCGGCGAGGATCGGCGCCGCGGTGGCAGCGGGCGGTGTGACGATGGTGTGCGGGACGGCGAGGCCACGCTGGGCAGCCCAGTCGAGGAACTGCTTGATGTCGTAGTGCGAGCGGTTCGCGTCCAGCCAGGTGTCGAGCTGGTCCTGGTCCAGTTGGGCCAGGGTGAGGTGGCGGGCATCGAGCCAGACCAGGAAACCCAGGACGAGGCGGACGCGGCGACGGATGCGCTGGGCTGCAGAGGTGCTGTGCAGCCGTTCGCCTGCTTGGCGACGGGCGCGGCGGAGCAATACCCAGGTGGTGAAGGGCCGCAGCAGCTGGCCGTGGTGCGAGGGCTGATCGGCGAGCAGTGTCTCCAGCCAGACGGTGATGCGTTCGAGGTCATCATTGCGGGCCGGCAGGATGCCGGCGGCGATGAGGGTATGCCGCACATAGCGTTCGGGGCGTCCGGGAGGCAGCTCATCCAGCAGGGCGTGGCTGATCGGCCGGTGGTCGCCGGCCAGCTGGACCAGCAGCCGGGCCGAGGGACTGTCGGACAGCCAGCGCAGGGTACTGACGGGCGAGACAGTGACAGCCAGGAGCGTTACCAAGGGCGCGAGTTGAGGGTGCATGGTGCCGTCGGTGCGGGTGAGGCGGTCGCGGACACGGTGACGTAGAACACAGTGCAAGCACTGGCCGTCGGCGTAGGCGCCCTCATCGGTTCCGCATGTGGCGCAGCGGCAGATCGGACCGGCTCCGGCACACGGTCCGCAGATCGCAGCTTCGCCGATGGTGGGGAGGTGCGCGGTGCCAATGAGCGTGCGGTGGGCACCGCATCGTGCGCAGGGGGCGGGCCGGGTGCGGATGCGCTGGTAGCAGGGCGAACAGACCGGGCCCATCGGCCAGTTCACGGCCACCATGCGTATGCGGCGGCAGCGGGAGCAAAGCCGCTGTGGCAGCGGGCGGCAGGCCCAGCATGTCAGCGTGCCATTGCGCTGCCGGTAACAGGGACGGCGCCGGCCGCAGACCGCGCACGACGTCTCGGTGGTGGGACGCCGGTAGCAGCGGTAGCAGATCTCTCCGCCCGAACTGGCCGGGTCGCTGGCGCGGCGACTGATCCGGGTGAGCTCACCGCAGCCAGAACAGATCCGGCGCGGTTGGCGAGTTCGCGCATAACAGGGCTGACACAACGGTCCGTCCGGGCCGTTGGTCTTGGTCGGAGCGTCCAAGCCGCAGATGGCGCAGGTGCGCACGGGCCGTCGCCAGCAGCATGCACAGACCGGCGAGCCCTGCTCGTCGCGGCCAGCCGGCGCTCGTCGCTTCGTGCAGCGCACGCAGGCGACCAGCACCGCCGGGTCGCGCACGTAGCACCGATTACAGATCCCGCCCTCGGGCCGGCGGGCCATGATCAGCGCAGTTCGGCCGCACCGCGCGCAGGTCTTCGGCTCCCGCTTGGGCGCACATCCTGGGCAGACCCGCCCCTTCGGGCTGCGGCGGAGGTTGGTCGTCAGCGCCCCGCACTGGGCGCAGACCGGGAGCACGACCGGATATCCGGCGGCGTGCAGGCAGTGCGCGAGGCGAACCCACGCCAGTGGGAAGTCCCCGACGGCCCGGCTGGCGGCGTCCGGGTGGCGCAGGAAGACCTCCAGCTCCTTGAGCGGCCGGACCTCCAACGCCCGCGCCTCGGCGAGCAAACCGGCCGTGCTCTTCGCATCCAGCCCCGCCACCCGCGCGGCCAAGGCGGCGACCACCCGCGCTTGTATCTCCACGAGCAAGGCCGCGGCCACGACTCACAGTCCCTGCGGGCGACGAATCCGGGTGCGGCGGACCGGCGGAGGCGGGGTGCCGACGCCGGACTCGGCACGCTTGGGGACCTCCGTGGCGGCCGTGGTGATCTCGATCAGATCGTTCGGCGTGCAGCCGAGGACGTCGCAGAGCGCGGCCAGGGTGTCCATGGACAGCCGCTGCGGGGGCTGGGTCACCAGCCGGTAGACCTGCTCGCGAGACAGGTGGATGCCCCGCTCGGCCAGGAGCGGTCCCAGCTCCGAGGTCTGGAACATCCCCGCGTCCGCCATCAGCCTCCTCAGGTGCCACTGATAGCCCATCTTCTTGATCACGCCGGTGTCATCCCCAACTCATCGCCGTGCGCTTGAAGCGCCTGCACCAGCAGACGGTTCCGGAACTCGTCCGACACGCCCGTGTACAGCGCCGTCGTCGAAGCATGGGCGTGCCCGGCCTGGTCGGTCACGAATCGCTCGGGATAGCCGAACTCGACCAAGTGCGTGATGTACGAATGGCGCAGACAGTGCAGGTCCAGCTCCTGCGGCAACCCTGCTGCCACCCGGGCGTGCACGAATGCCTGGTTCGCGCAGTGCCGCGACAGCCGGCCACGCCGCTCGGTCATCCACAGCGCCGGATGCCGCCCTGGCGCGAACAGCGGACGAATCTCGTCCACCCACTGCTCCAGCACCGGCACGATCCAGTCCATCTCCGGCACGGTCAGTACCGTGCGTCGCTTCGGCGCCCCGCCCCGCGACGCCTTGCCATACCGGACGAAAAACGCCCCGAAGCGGCCGAAGGCCGTCGCCTTGGGATTGTGCCGCAGATCGACCAGATCCAGGCCGCACGTCTCCTGTCGGCGCAGCCCGTAGGCGTACACCGTCTTGAGTACCGCAGCATCCCGCATCGCCGCCAGCGTTCCCTTGCGCCGCCTGGACCGAATCTCCTCCACCCGCCCGTCCGCCGCGTCGAACAGCAACTGCACCTCGTCGTAGCTCAACGGACGCCGCCGGGCATCGCCCTCGTACTCGCTGACGTGGCTGATGCTGTTCCACTCGTGGAAGATCTGCTGTGGTGCCCCGCCGAACCGACGCAGGCACTCCGTCGACCAGCCGTACCGGCGGTCCGTGACGAAATCGCAGAACAGCTGCAACACCACCTGATAACCGCGGGCGGTCGACACCGCGACCGGCCGCCCCGACGCCGTACGCAGTTGGCCGATGAACGCCTCGCCCTCGGCCGGCTGCCACTCCCATGGGTACTGGCCCGAGAACTCGGCGAGCCGGCGCACCAGCGCGATCCGCGGGGCGATCGTCTGGGACTCCTGCAGAAACCGGGCTCGTTGCTGCCGCGCCCACCCCGACAGCATCGCCTCGAACACCGCGGATGCCGGGTCCAGCAGGGCCACATCCTCCACCAGCTCCAATCGCACGGAACCGGCTAACTCACCTGAATTCGCCACCTCGACCTCCGTTGTATCGAATGCAACATTGTTGAGGCTGACGCAGCGTCGGGTCAACACCTGAGGCAGAAGTCCCGGGCGCAGACCCGATGCTCACTCACCTGTCGCCGGGACCAGCAAGTACGAAGTCCTCGCGCGAGAGACTATGTTGCGCTGCCTGCAACAGTCGCTGTTCCGCGATTGACGCGTAGTGCTCGGTCTTCTCCACGCCGATGAAGTCCCTGCCTTCCAGCAGAGCTGCCACCCCCGTGGAGCCGGAGCCGGCACAGAAGTCGAGCACCGTGCCGCCCTCGGGGCTGATCTTGACCAGCTCGCGCATCACCTCGACCGGCTTCTGCGTGATGTGCTGACGCTTCGCCCCCGAGGGCTGCGACGCCGAGTACAAGCCGGGCAGATAGACCGGGTTCCGGGAGCCGTCGATCGCCCCCTTGCTGGCCCAGACAATGAATTCACAGTTCTGGGTGAACCGACCCTTCTGCGGCCTGGCCTGCGGCTTGTGCCAGGCCAGCACGCCGCGCCACAGCCATCCGGCCGCCTGGATCGCGTCCGTCGTGGTGGGCAGCTGGCGCCAGTCAGTGAACAGCAACGCGGTCCCGCCGGTCTTCGTGAGACGGTGGGCTTCGGTCATGATCTGCGTCAGCCAGAACGAGTAAGACCTCTGGTCCATGTTCTCGCCGGTGAAGTCAGCGAGGTCGTTCTTGGAATCGGCAGAGGTGTACTTCTGCTTCGCGGAGCGGGTGGTGCGCTCCTTCGCGGTCCGACCGCCGGAGTTGTACGGCGGATCGGTAATGACAGAGTCGACGCAGCCGTCCGGAAGGCCGGCGAGAACACTGAGGGCGTCGCCCTGGTGCAGGGAGAAAGGCAAAGAGGAACCCCTAATCGGGTGCGGAGTCGCGGAGGGAACTACCCGTCTCGCACAGGAGTCCTCGCGGGCCGGAAGTGGGCATGCAGAAGCCCAGGGCCGCAGACTGAGGAGGGCGAGGGGAGTCCAAAAACTGTAGAGGCGAATCCGCCGACGACCAAGAAGTGCGTTGCTGAGGTGCCGGATTCCGGTACCTCACGCCCACTTTTTGGTCAACCGCCGATCCGCGCCTACTGTTTTTGAACCGCCCGGCGCACACCGCCGCTGGCTACCCTTCCGCCACATCTCACGGAGGTACCCCCTTGCCCCGGCACACCTAGCTCACGGCCCGGCCACGCGGAGCGAGCGGCAACTCGCCCGCGCCGGCCCGTCCCGATCGCCCACCCCGGCCGCCGCGCCCTTCCATCACGCCTCGCGCACGCGGCACGCCGGACACCGCACCTCGAAGGACACGCTCATGACATCTCGCTACCCGCCCATGCCCGAAACCGCTGACCGGCGAGCGATCCGCTCCGGTTGAAGGCGCTCGCCGCCGGCATCGGCGTCGTCTTCCTTTCTCCGATCCTGATCGCCGGCACCGGCATGATGATGGCCTCCTCCGCCGACGCCGTGCAGAGCAGCGGCTCCTTCAGCAGCTGCCTGACAGACATCGACACGGACAAGGTCGCCGAGCAGGTCACCAAGATCCTCGACGGGGCGTCCGGCAAGAACGTCCACATCAAGGGCCTTGATCTGCCCGCCGAGCAGGTCCCCAACGCCCAGACGATCGTGGCCGCCGGCCTCTCGCTCGACGTCCCCAAGAAGGGACAGATCGTCGCGCTCGCCACGGCGATGCAGGAGAGCCGGCTGCGCAACCTCAACTATGGCGACAGGGATTCCCTCGGCCTGTTCCAGCAGCGTCCCTCTCAGGGCTGGGGCAGCGCCCAGCAGATCCGCGACCCTGTCTACGCCTCCGAGCAGTTCTACAAGCACTTGCTCAAGGTCGACGGCTGGCAGCAGATGACCGTCACCCAGGCCGCCCAAGCCGTGCAGAAGTCCGGCCTGCCGGACGCGTACGCGCAGTGGGAGAACCTGGCCACCGCGCTGCAGGACGCTATCGCCAAGACCTTCCCGGGCGGTGGCAACGACGCGGACGGCAAGGACGCGGACCAGGGCAAGAAGCCGTCGACCAGTACGACCGGCTGCGCGCCGGGCCAGGACGGCTCCGGCTTCGGCCGCATCCCCGAGGGAAGCGTCCCGAAGGGCTACGCGATCCCCAAGGACGCCGATCCGAAGGCGCGCAAGGCCATCGAGTGGGCGATGCACCAGCTCGGCACGCTCTACCAGTGGGGCGGCTCCTGCACGAACTCGCACGGCCCCGACCCCATGGGTCGCTGCGACTGCAGCTCGCTGATGCAGCAGGCGTACGCGCATGTCGGCGTCACGCTCACCCGCACCACGTACACGCAGGTCAATGAGGGTAAGGCGGTATCGCCCGCCCAACTGCAGCCCGGTGACCTGATCTTCAGCCGCGGCAGCGCCGCACGGCCTGAGCACGTCGGCATGTACATGGGCGAGGGCCTCGTCATCGAGGCGCCGCGCACCGCCAAGCCAGTCCGGATCACCCCGATCAAGGACTGGACGATTCTCGCCGCCCGCCGCGTCCTCTGACGCCGCCTCCCGCCCGGCACCGCTCCGGGCGGGCCGCCGGCGCGGCCCCTTCCGCGCCCCGAGCGCACCTCCCCCTCCGCTTCCCCTTTCCCGCCGGCCCTCGCCTGGCCCGTGTATGCAAGGAGCCTCGCCACACCTATGTCTGTCCCTCTCGCAGACCGCGTCATCCAGCTCGCCTACGACCCAGGAATCTCGCCCAAGGGCGGTGGCCTGCCCGGCCTGAGCGTGCTGAAGAACGTCGTCAACAGCATCAACATGTTCGGGATCATCGCCGTCGTCGGCGCCCTCGCCGTCTCGCTCGGCGTATGGGCCTGGGGTCACCACACCGGTGGTCACCAGGCCGAGGCCAACGGAAAGAAGGGCGCGGTCGTAGCCGCG
The DNA here is from genome assembly GCF_036248255.1 of Streptomyces sp. NBC_01717. Classification (NCBI taxonomy): domain Bacteria; kingdom Bacillati; phylum Actinomycetota; class Actinomycetes; order Kitasatosporales; family Streptomycetaceae; genus Streptomyces; species Streptomyces sp. NBC_01717. Next base: position 2,446,364 of record NZ_CP109178.1, read on the forward strand.
GGCGCCGCCCTCGGTCTGGGTGCCGCGAACGGCATCGTCGCGTTCTTCTCCGGCCTGGGGTCTCAGGTCCATTGATGCGGAACCGATTCCCGTCCTTTTCGCTGTCCTCGTACGGAACGGGCTGGTCGGCCAACCGGCGCATCGCGATCGTCGCCTCAGCCGTCGCCGTCCTGCTCGCCATCGCCGGGATCGTCGCCCTGCTGACCGGCGGCGGCAACGGCCACCAGGCCCCGGACACCGCCGCGCCCGCCCCGACTGGCAGCCCGTCCTCCTCCGAGGCCGCCCCCAAGCCTTCCTCCGGATCCGGTTCGGTGCCCAAACCCCCGCAGATCGCCGAACCGGTCGCCTACGCCAAGGCGGCGGCCCAGATGCTGTGGTCCTACGACACCCGCGACACCAACCGCGACCAGCAACTGGCCGGCATGCGCGCCTGGATGACCACCGAGACCAAGTACGCCGACTGGGCCTCGGTCTCCGGCCAGGTCCCCGATCCGCTGCTGTGGTCGCGGATGGCCGACCAGGACCAGCACGCCACCGCCAGCATCACCGAGGGCCACTACCCCTCCGCGTTCAAGGCGGCCCTGGCCGACGACCCGTCCGCGATCACCCAGGCATACATCTACGTCGTCACCGTCAACGGCAAGCAGACGCTCAGCTGGAAGAAGGGCGGCGGCGGAGCCGAGGAGAGGGCAGTGACCCTCGCCGTGCAGTGCCGCCCGAACCACGACTGCACCCTGGCCGCCATCGCACCGAGCGTCACGCAGTGACCCGCGCCTGAGACAAGAAAGGAGGAGTAACTCCTCGTGGGTTTCTGTGATTTCCCCTTGGCAGACAAGCTGTGCGCCGTCGGCGACGCGGTGGATTTCGCCTCGGACCCCGGCAAGGCCATCGGTGACTGGATGGCGAAGTCCGCCGGTGAACTGGCAGCCGCCGCAGCCGATTTGGCCGCCGAGGCCGTCAACACCACCACGAAGGTGGACCTGAACGCCGGATGGTTCGTCGACAACTACGAGATGTTGCTGCCACTGGGCCTGGTCCTGCTGGTCGCGACGTTCTGCGCCCAGCTTGTCCGGGCAGCCATCCGGCGCGACGGACATGCGCTGACACAGGCGTTCACCGGCACCATGAGCGGCGTCCTGTTCGCCTTCTGTGCCATCGCCTTCACCACGGTCGCCGTCGAAGTGGTCGACGCCGTCAGCGACGGCCTGTTCAAGACCGCACACCTGAACATCGAGTCGGCCGTGCGCCGCATCGTGAAGGTCAACCAGATCGGCGGCCTGTCCGGCTTGGGCTGGCTCGTGCCAGTCGTCGCCGGCCTCGGCGCAGCCATCGGCGCCTTCCTCTACTGGTGCGTGATGATGGTCCGCAAGGTCGGCATCCTCGTCATGGTCACGCTGGCCGTCTTCGCATCCGCCGGCGGCGGCTGGGAGGTCGCCCGGCGCTGGCGCAAGGGCTGGATCGAAGCCACCGCCACCCTCGTGGTCTCCAAGCTGCTGATGACCGTGATCTTCGTGCTCGGGATCGCCGCCATGGGCAAAACCGAGGCCAAGGACGGCATCGCCGCTCTGGCCGACGTCATGTCCGGCATCGTGATCACGGTCTTGGTATTGCTCTGCCCGTACGCCGTCTTCAAGTTCGTCCACTGGGCAGCCGACGGCACCGACGGCGAGTCCATCCACCGCGCCGGCGGCGCCGGAGCGCAGATCGCCAAGGCGCATGCCGAGAAGGCCGCCCGCAAGGCCGCCGCAGCTGCCGCCACCGCCGGAACCGGTGGCGCTGCCGCCGGAGCAGGCGCCGCACCGCAGGGCCCCGACGCCAGCGGGGGCGGCTTCCCCGGCGACGTCGCCGCCAACCCGACCGGCGGCGGCGGAGAGGGCAACGAAGGTTCGCAAAGCGGCGGAACGGGCGTCTCGCCCGGTGGCGATGCCGTCAAGTCCGGTCTGGAGAAGGCCGTCCAGCCCGCGCCGACGAGCGTGTCCGACGACACCAGCAGCCAGGTGGGCGGCAGCCCGGGGCCGGGAGGATCCGGCGCGAATGCCGCATCCGGCCAGGGCGGCGGATGGCAGTCCGCTCCGCCGACCACGACTCCGCCGCCGCAGGGCGCACCCCCGTCCTCCGGCTCACAGAACGCCACGTCAAGCGGGTCGGCCTCACCGCCGCCGCCTCCGACCAGCCTCTGATCCCCTGCCCGCCTACCGGGGGCGGGACGTGCACGCCACCTCCCGCCCCCGGGTTCCACCCGCGCCTCCAGGACCCGCCCCTTGACTGATCTCTCCGTCGCCCCGGTCACGGTGAAGTTCCCGCACCGGTCCCGCCGCGGCATCCTCCTCGGCCTCTCCCTACCCCAACTCATCCTCGTTTCCTGCACGTTGGCGGTGCTTCTGATGACGGTGGTCTCCACCGGACTGCTCGGCGCCGTCGCCCTGGCGCCGCTGTGGGCCACTTCCGGTGCCCTCGTCGCGATCCGCCGTCACGGCCGCTCCCTCATCGACTGGGCACCGATCGTCACCCGCTACGCACACCGCCGCCGTACAGGCCAGACCCTCTGGCTCGCCCGGCCCGTCACCCGGCCCCGGCAGGACGGCGTCCTCCACCTGCCCGGCACCACCGCCTCCCTCAAGGTGGTCACCCCCGGCGACTCCGCCAACCAGGCTGCGGCCGTCCACGACCCGCACCAGCAGACCCTGACCGCCATCGCCCGCGTCAGCAGCCGCGCCTTCGCCCTCCTCGACCCCGCCACCCAGAACCACAACGTGAGCAGTTGGGGACGCGCGCTCGCAGGCATCGCCCGTACCGGTCATATCGCCACCGTGCAGGTGCTGGAGCGCACCGTCCCCGACAGCGGCGACACCCTCACCCGCCACTGGACCCAGAACGGGCAGCCCCAGACCCCCGTCGCCGGACAGATCTACTCCGAACTGGTCTCCTCGGCCGGCCCCGCCGCAGCCCCGCACGAGACCTACCTCGCCATCTCCCTCGGCCTCAAAGCCGCCCGGCGCCTGATCAACCAGGCCGGCGGAGGCTTGCCCGGGGCGTTCACCGTCATGGAGCAGACCACCGCCTCCATCGCCCAGGCCGCCCGCAACGCCGGACTCCAGGTCACCGGGTGGCTGACCTCGCGGGAGATCGCCGCTGTCATCCGCACTGCCTACGACCCCAAGGCCCTCGCGGCCCTCCAGCAGTGGTCCGAGAGCGGCCGCGCCGAGGCCGACCCCGCAGCCGCCGGGCCCGTCGTCCAGTTCGAGGAGTACGACCGCCTCGCCACCGACAGCGCACGGCATGCGACGTACTGGGTGGAGAACTGGCCGCGCACCGAAATGGGAGCCGGGTTCCTGCACGGGATCATGTTCACGGCCGGAGTGCGGCGCAGCCTCTCCCTTATATACGTGCCGCAGGGGCTCGAGTCCGCGCTGCGGGACGTCCAGAGGAAGAAAGCGGCGATCATCGCCGACGCCAACGAACGGGCCCGCCGGGGGCAGGTCGACAGCGAGGAAGACTCCGTCGAGTACGCCGACGTCAAGCAGCGTGAGCGCCAGCTCATCGCCGGGCACGCGGACGTGGCCCTCACCGGCCTGGTCACCGTCACCGCCGAGACCGACGCCCTCCTGGACGCCGCCTGCGCACAGATCGAGACCCACGCCGTCACTTCCGGCGTCGATCTCCGACGGCTCAACTACCAGCAGCCAGACGCCTTCGCCCTCACCGCGCTCCCGCTCGCCCGGACCGCCCTGTGAGCCGGGCCCGTCCCCGCCGGTCAGCACTGTGGCGCCCGCTGCTCTTCGACCATCCGTCACCACCCCTGCCTCCCGGCAGGAAGGACCACCACCTTTGACCTCTCCCACGCGTCCGGACGACGGGCACCCCTACCTCCGCGCCGCGAGCGCCGGGGTCCGCCACCACACCCGGGCCCTATCGCCGTCGGCCGCGAACCCGCCCCGGCCGGCGGACCGGCTGCACCTTGACGTGCTGCACGCCCACCTCACCGCCCTGCACCAGCTCTTGGACCGGCTCGCCGAAAGCACTCGGCCTCCGCACCCCGCCGCCGGCCGCCACCTCGCCACCGCGCACACCCGCCTCTGGCAGGCCACCAGCGAGGTCCACTCCGCCTTCCACCTGCTACCCAACAACACAGCAGCAGAAGCCGAGTCGAGCGCATGCCATCCAGAGCGGCTGCCCGAGGGACCGCCCGTGCTCACGATCTGTCAGCGCCACCTCGCCGCCGGACACGTCATCCGCCGCAAGACCACCCCCACCGACCTCCGCCCGCACACCACGGCCTGCGTGCGATGAGCACCACCCGCAGAAACGAGGGCCACCGATGAGCCACCGGCCCGCCCGTCGCGCACGCCGCGCGTCCGCCAGCCCGCTCTTCACCCCCCACGGCACCGACCGCGCCAGCCGCAAGGCCGCCCGTCGCCAGCTCGCCGAGGCCACCGCAAAAGCCCGCGCGGAAGCCAGCGCCCACCAGCCCGAGAGCACATCCGCCGAGCACGAGATGCCCACCGCGCTCTACCCACCGAGCGGACGTCCCGGACCCGCCTCCGCGCGCAACAACCGGCTGAAGCTGCCCGCCCACCGCATGACGACGGCCGTCGCCGCCGGCGCATACCCCTTCCTGGCCGAAGGCGGACTCGGCGCCGAGGGCATCTACATCGGGCGCGACGTCCACGCGGAAGCGTCCTTCGTCTTCGATCCGTTCGCCCTATACGGCAAGGTCGAGGGATTCACCAACCCGAACCTCTTGCTCGCCGGGGTGATCGGCCAGGGCAAGAGCGCGCTCGCCAAGAGCTTCGCGCTGCGTTCGGTGGCCTTCGGATACCGCGTCTACGTGCCGTGTGACCCGAAGGGCGAGTGGACGCCGGTGGCGGAAGCCCTCGGCGGCCGGTCCGTCGCTCTCGGCCCCGGACTGCCCGGACGGCTGAACCCCCTGGACGCGGCCCCGCGCCCGGAGGGCGTCTCCGAGGCCGACTGGGTCGGCGAGATCCGCAAACGGCGCCTGCTCCTGCTCGGCTCCCTGGCCCGGACAGTCCTGGGCCGGGACCTGATGCCCATGGAGCACACCGCCCTGGACGTCGCCCTGGACGCCGTCGTCACCCGCGCCGTCGACACCGGCCGCACCCCCCTGCTCGGCGATGTCGCCGCCACCCTCAACAGCCCGAGTGCGCTCGACGAGGCCGCCGGGATGATGTCGGGCCAGCTTGGCGACGCCGCACGCGACCTGGCCCACGCGATGCGCCGCCTCGTCCACGGTGACCTGGCCGGCATGTTCGACGCCCCCTCCACCGTCGCCTTCGACCCGACCGCGCCGATGCTCACCATCGACCTCTCCCGGCTCGGCGGCTCCGGCGACGACACCGCCCTCGTCCTGGCGATGACCTGCGCCTCTGCCTGGATGGAATCCGCCCTCTCCGATCCGTCCGGCGGCCGGCGCTGGATCGTGTACGACGAGGCGTGGCGGTTGATGCGGCACGTCGGCCTACTGCAGCGCATGCAAGCCCAGTGGAAGCTCTCCCGCGGTCTCGGCATCGCCAACCTGATGGTGATCCACCGGCTCAGCGACTTGCTCACCGCCGGCGACGCCGGATCACAGGGCCGCGCTCTGGCCGAGGGCCTCCTCGCCGACTGCAGCACCCGAATCATCTATCGCCAGGAGACCGACCAACTCCAAGCCGCGGGCTCCCTGCTCGGCCTGACCTCCGTGGAGATGGACGCCATCGCTCACCTCAACCGAGGGCGTGGCCTGTGGAAAGTCGCCGGACGATCTTTCATCGTGCAGCACCTCCTGCACAGCCACGAACTGGCGCTCTTCGACACCGACGCCCGCATGCACTGAAAAAGCAAGAGGCCCGTGAAACCCGACATCCAACGCGAACTGATACCGCGCGACGACACTGTCCACCTTATCGGCGCGCTCAACGCGACGAAGGACAAACTACTCGATGCCGCCCAGCAGTGGTAGCTGCTGGACGAGAGTGGGCACGTCCCGGCCGCCCCCTCCACACCGCGCTGCTCCAGCATGCCGCCGACGCGCAGGACCTCTCCCGCGACGTCCTCCGGCTGACTGCTGACTTCGCCCGGAGCCCGCACAGCACGACCCGCGCCGGCAGTGCCGTCCTCGCCCATCTCGCCACGGCGGCCACCATGTCGAGCCACGCAGCACCGCACTTCACCGAGACCGCGGAGGGCGCCCTGTCCCTGCCACGGTCCTCCAACCCGACCGACCGGCACTACCTCAAGAACCGCATGGTCATCGATCACGCCTCGGCGCGAGCGTTCCTGCGGCGCACGTCGGAATCGCTCCGCGACGCGGCCAAGGAACTCGACGACCACCTCGGCTTCCACCGCTTCCTCTCGACGCTCACCCCTCGGGAAAGCCCTGCGCTTCCACCGCCCCGGCCGAGCGGTCGCCACCGCTAGCCCGCCTCGAATCACCGGCATCACCACCTCAAGGAGTCCCCTGAACCGCCCCGCTCATTTCAGCGACGCCGACTGGGCCGAGTACCAGCAGTGCCAGGCCGAGCACGATGACCTCATGGCGCAGGTCGCCGAACGCGAAGCCCAGATGGAACACGACCTGATCGCCTCCTACGACGGGTACGAATTCGACTTCAGCCCGGCCCCGGAGCCCAGCCCCGCCCACCGGACACCACCGCCGCACCGCACGCCCGCCTCCCGCAGGAGGAGCCGTGGGCGCTGACGACGAAAACACCCTTGCCAGCGACCGCACGGGCCCGCTCGCGCCGCTTCCCGACCATCGCAATGCGGCCACCCCGTGGTGGCAGGAGCTCTGGCGCCGCCACGCGCACATCACCACGCCACTGCGGCAGCGTGGGCTGGAGTGCGACATCGAGTTCGGCCTCAGCGCGTACATCGTGCGCGTATCGCTCCCCGACGACAGCTACTTGATCATCAGTCCGCCGCAGGAGCCCCCCTCCGACCGCCCGCCAGGAAGCCCGGAGGGCTGGATAGCGACCCGTGAACACCCGGACGACCAGGCGCTGTTCGAGGTCGTCTACGACTCGGCTTCATCCGCCGACCCTGGCGCCCCCCAACGGCCCGAGGCTCGCCACGGCGGCAGCGTCCAGCCCCTGATCGAGACGATCGACCATCGCCTTGCCCAGCTCGGGCTGCTGCCGAATCCCGTTGCATCGGCCGGAGGCCGGAGCGCGCTCCCAGCTACGCCGACGCTCCACGCGCCCGAAGTCCCGGACGTCCCCGACCCCGCCGGCCGCGCCTCCGTCTACGTCTACGGCGACGCGCTCCGCGCTCTGACTGACCGGCTCAACGGAGCCGAGTCGCATGCGGAGGCCGCTGCCTTCCTGCACCAGATCTTGGAGCCCAGCGACGGCCTGCTGGCACAGCTCGGGGAGTTCTTCGAAGCGGCCGGGGAGAAGGCCAAGGAAGCCGAGGAGGACGACGGCTTCGACTTGTCCTACGACCTCGCCGACGCCGCCGCCGAGATCCGCAACCTCGGCGAGGTGCTGCACGTGGCCGAGGACCGGATGCGGGCACTGACCCCGCTCATGCCGGCCCCGCGGCTCACGTCCACCCCGGGGCGTCCGCCGTCCCTTCCCCCGCGAGCCCTCCCGGCGGCACAGCCGCGGCACACGCGCTGACGCCGGACCACCGTCTCCTTCCAGGAACACATGACCTCACACCGCACCGCCCTGTCCGCCTTCGCTGCCGGTCTGGCCGCCCGTCTGCCCGGCACCTGGACCAGCAAGTACCAGCGCCACGCGCAGTACGCGGACCAGTTCCCCCGCACCGACGAACTCTGGGACACCGGCCACGTCGACTACATCGTCAGCCAGTACGTCCTCACCCACGACGCCGTGCTCCACGGGCCCGCCGACCAGCGGCTGTACGTCACCGACCGGCCCCGCTACCCGCACCAGTTCGTCGTCGCCCCGCTCGCCCCCGACGGCCCGCACATCAAGCCCCACCACTTCGCCGCAGTCGAGGAACCCAACGGCATCGCCGTTCCCAAGGACCCCGCGCGGGCGGCGGGACAAGTCACCCGACGGGTGCTGAGCCGCTACGAACCGAACAGGCCCTGCAAGCGGTGCTCGACAACGCGGCGGCCCAGCCCGACCCCCCGCACCGGCCCGGCCCGGCACAGGTCGACCAGGTCCTCACCCTGACCCTGTACAGCGACGGAGCCCTCGGCGCGCCGTACGAGAGCGTGCCGGTCGATGCCCGCATGACGCTGTACGCCCACGGATTCCAGTACCACCCGCACCAAGCAGCGTTCCTCCTGCCCACCGCCTACGGGGACAGCGGTCGCGCCCTGCGCGTCCACAGCGTGGTTCAACAGCTCACAGCCAAGGGCATCGGCGTGAACCTGCGCCACTCGGCGCCCACCACCAGCGCCGCCCTTCCGCCAGCGTCACCGAAGGCCACACCCTCGGCCGGCCGTACGCGCTGACTCACTCCCCGCCTGCAGATCCTTGGAGCCTTCATCCGCATCGCCCGACGCACCCTGCCGCTGTTCGCCAGCGCAGCCTGCCTCACCCTGGCACTCACCGGCTGCACCACCGACCACGGCACCTCCGACGCCAAGCCGGCTCCCGGCGCCAGCACCGCCCCGAAGCCGACGGCCGCCCTCAGCGCCGCCCTTGCCCGCGACGTCATCACCCACTACTCGAAGATCAACAACGAGGCCAACGCCGACCGGAACCGCGCCCTGCTCGACACGGTCGAGGACGGCCCGCTGTACGCGATGTCCGTCTCGGACTACACCGAGACCGAAGGACTTCCCGCAGCGGACCGCAAGCCGTACAAGCCGTGGTCCTACGACTCCGCGAACGCCAAGCTGTACATCCCGCGCCTGGTCGGCGGGCAGGACCGCTGGTTCGCCGCCGCGCTCTCGGACCAGAAGGGCAAGGCCCCCTCGCGTGTGGGCGTGTTCGCCGAACAGCCCCAGCACAAGCGCTGGGAGCTGGTGTCCGTCGTCGACCTCGACGGCCAGAAACTGCCCGACATCGCCCTCGACCGGGACGGGTACGCGACGGCCGTCGCCGCCGACGGCAACAAGCAGCTGGCAGCCGGCGCCGACCTGCTGCGCACAGGCGTGCTCGACAACTTCGCCACCGGAGGCGCGAACAGCGGGACGAAGGTCTTCGCGCCGACCAAGGCGAGCAAGCAGCAGATCGAGGTCCACGACAAGACCGGCACCCGCTACGGGAACCAGGGCACCACCGTCTTCGCCAGCGCCGCCAACCGCTACAAGGACGCCTACGCCCTCAAGACCACCGATGGCGGCGCGTTGATCCTCTTCTCCCGCACGCACACCCAGACCGACGCCGTCGCGCACTCCGGCCTGCAAATCAACCCCGGCAAGGACGACCGAGCGTGGCTCCACGATGTGCCCCGCACCTCCATCACGTACACGTTCGTATGCAACGACGCCGCCACCGTCCCCGCGAAGGCCGAGCCGTCCCGGCTGATCGGCTACACCTGCGCCCGCACCGACGCCTCCGGCCCTCCGGTCGCCTCCTGGTCGGACCGCGCTTAGACGCGTCCCCTCCCACGCGGCACACACCACCTTGATGGCCGTCGAACGTCCCCAGCCCCTTACCCGATGCGGAGAAGTCCCTGTCCACACGTTCCTTCATCGCCCGCCCCACCGGCACGGGGTACAGCGGCATCCACGTCCAGCTCGACGGCGTGCCCAGCCACCACCTGCCCCTGCTCCTGGCCGCCTACCAGCACAAGTTCGGGCGCGACGTGGAGGCCATGTCCCGTCACCTCATCGACGACGTCGCCGTCGGCTGGGACGAGCTGGGCACCGACCTCCTCGACGGCGCACCGCCCACGCTCGTGGCCGAGCTGACCGGCGGCGAGCACTGCCCCAGCCGCACGCTCGACCACTTGATCACCCCGGACGGCTCCCCGCCGGTACGTATGACAGTCACCGACGAGACCGCCGACGCGCAGGACATCCAGTGGGGCTACGTCCTGCACCAGCAGGGCATCGAGGTGATCAGCCTCCTGCACGAGGACATCGGCCCGCTTGTCGACTGGGACATCGACCCGCGCACCGCCTTCAACGACCACCCGGCAGCGTGGTCCTCCCTCGACCCCGCGCCGGCCATCCGGGCATCGCGCAGCACGCCGCTCCCGAGCGCTCCCGCCGCATCCCCGGCGAAGGCCGGCGCCCCGCGCCCCGCCACGCGCCGCTAGTTTCCCCTCGTCTTCCCGGAGCCTTCCCTGCCCCCGCACACCACGCCCCTGATCACCGTCGTCATCGCCAGCCGCCTGCGCGAAGACCGGCTCGACTACCTGACCGCCATGCACGCCAGCCTCACCCGGCAGTCCGTGGGTTGGGAGGCCATAATCGCGCTCGACGGTGCTTCACCCGATCGTCTGCCTGCCCCGCTCGCGCAGGACCCCCGCGTCCGCACCCTTGCGCTGCCCCGCCCGGTCGGCGCCGCCTGCGCCAGGAATCTGGCCCTCGCCCACGTTCGAACCCGGTATACGAACTGGGCGGACGACGATGACGAGTTCACCGACGACGCCATGTCCGTACGGCTGAACACCCTGGAATCGACCGGGGTCGGCTGGTGTGCGGGATGGAGCGAGGACCAGTACCCCGACGGCTCGACCACCTTGTGGCGCTGCCCCACCCCGCCCGGCCGCCACGAGGCCGGCGATGTGTGGACCTACTGGAAGTCCCCGGCGGACACCATCCCCATCGGGCCGACCACGATCCTCGCCCGCACCGACCTCGTACGCGCCGCACCGATGGGCGGCCTCGTCCAGGGCGAGGACTACTGCGCGGCCCTCGGCGTGACCACTCTCGCGCCCGGAATCCTGCTGCCGGTCCCCGTGTACAGATACCGCAAATGGGGCGGGCAGATGACAGCCCAGGTCGGCTACGACCAGCTGGAGGCGGCAGCCCGGGAGCATGCCTGGCAGTACGGCCGCAGCCTGCGCGCCGTCCTGCGCCGCAGCGAGGACCTGGTCCATGGCTGAGGCGCAGATGATGCTGTCGCACAGCCGGGATTCGGGCATCGTCGTCATCGCCACGGGCGAGCAGTACCCGTGGGCGCACACCGCCCTCGCGGAGAGCGGCTTTCGGCGGGACGACGACGGCGTCTACCACCTGCCCGCGGACGGCAACCAGACCACCGTGGTCGACTTGGTCAAGTGCGCGAAACGGCACCGCACCAGCGTGCACACAAGCAGCCAGCGCTTCATCGGCGACGCCGCCCGCGACCTCGCGCGCCACCTGCCCGGCCAGTGGAACACGTCGGTCGAGATCTACTCCCACCCCGCCTGGCAGGAAGACCTCGTGCCTTGGATCTGGGACAGCGGCGAACTCGGCCGCGCCCTCCAGAGCGAGCGGATCCCCTACGCCGCCACGCTCACCGACACGGTGAACGGCACCACGCTGCTGTTCGTCGAACGCCCTGGCCGCCAACTCGACTATCTAGTCGGCACCTTCGCCCCCGAAGGGCTCGAAGAGGGCTACGGCGATCCGCACGCACCGCGCAGCATCGTCCTGCCGCCGTTCGCCGGACGGGCGGCCCAGGCCGTCGCCGACCGGTACCTCCCCTCCTACGAGCAGGCCGTCCACGCCCGCCGGACCTCGGCCAGCGCCGCCGTACTCGGGGGCATCCGCTCCGAACACGACACCTGGCAGGCCATGGTCGCCTCCGGCCGCTACAGCGACGCCACCCCGCTGAGCGCCGCCGCCCTCGGCGCCGCGACCGAGGAATTCCTCGACCACTCCTGGCGCCGCTTCCTCACCGTCGTCGACCACGCCCCGACGCTGATCGACCGGTGCCGTCCCGCCAGCAGCCCGTGGCCCGACGACGCCGCGACGCTCTCCCGCCTGGCCGACGCCATCACCGATACCGAGACCCTGCTCCACGAGGTGGTCCACGGCGGTCCTATGCCGTCGCAGGAACGCAACGCCCGCGCGTGGCCGGCCATCGAGACCTGGCTCACCGACGGCGAGATCTTCCTTCGCCAGGCCCGCGTGAGCGCACCCCACCGCCGCCCCGCCCTCCCCGTCTCCGCGCCAGCACGCCCCCTTACCGCAGCCCGTCCCATGCACCGCAGCCACTAACCGCTCCACCCCGACAACGTGAGGAGAACCTCGCCCCCTTGCAACCCGGCACCCACTTCGCCTTCGGCGACCACGAGGAACACGGCTTCGTCGCCTCCTTCACCTCCTCCCTGCCCGCGCACCTCGCCCACTGGTACCTGGAGCGCGAGCAGTTCGAGCCCGTCCCCGATCAACCCGGGCTGTACCGGCTCAGCGAGCCCGAGCGGGACGGTCCCCGCCGGACCCGTCAGGCCGTCCACGATCTTCGCCGCCAGGGCTTCACTGTGCAGGCCGACATTCGCCTCGACCCGGCTAATTCCGCCAGCCCACCACGCCCGGTCCGGGCGAACGGACTCCGGGAGCGCCGCAGCCGTCTCGCCGAGGCCGCCGCCGGCCGAACGACTCAGCGTCGCGCCACACCGCCCACCACCTCCCTGCCGTCGGCCCGGCCGATCCCACCGAAGCCCACCTACGCACCGACCGTCCACCTGACGGCCTCGGGCGGCGGGCGGTCCCGATGACGCCCGCAAGCAACCCGGACCCCGACGGCCCTCTGCCGGTGGCACCCGAACTCCCCAACGCTGCACGCGATTTCCGGCTGCGGATGGCGGTCATCGACCGCGAGACCGAGACCGCGCTCGACATGACACGCGACCGCTACGGCCGCATCGTCCACGCAAGCGCCGCGGCAGCGGCTCGAGCCCAGCGCGACAAGGCTGCGGTGGAGGCGTACACCACGCACCTCGCCCCGCACGCCGACGCTCTGCTCGATGCCGCCCGCCGTGCGCTCGACGAGCTGCCGCCTGCCCGGCACCTGGCCGGGTGGCGGGCCGTGCTGGACGGCCTGGCCGCCTCCGCCACCGAGATCCGCCCGGCCCTCGACCGGCCGGCCGCCCCCGGCTCCCAGGCCGAACGCGCGCAGCACTCGGCCCTGTGGCCGCACCTCACCGCATGGGCGGATCACAGCTTCATCGCCAGCAACCTCGCCGACCAGAGCGATGGCCAGCACCACAAGGCTCCGCTGACCGAAGAGGAACAGCGGATGTGGACCGAGCGAGCTCAGGCTGCGCAGAGGCGAGGCGAGCTGGAGCTGACCGAGTCGTGGTACGCCGCCGGCGGGCAGCCGATCACCCTCGCCCACCTGGTCGAAGACGACGACTCGACGCTGGTCGCGCTGCGAGGAGACCCAGACGCACCGGGCTGGCAGGTGATCGGGCACTACGCCCACGAATACGAGGCAGGGCAGTCACTACCCGCCCCGGTCCCGCCCGGCGTTCTGCGCGCCGATGTCTCGGGGTTCAACCGGTCCGAGCCCGCCCCCGAGATCTCGCTGCAGGAACTCACCCGCGACGTCGTCGAGGCCCAGCACGCCGGTGACGCGTCCAACGCGCTCCTCAGTGCAACCCAGCGCGGATACGACGCAGGGCCGATGGTCCGTCTCCAAGAACTCCTGGAAACGAGCAGCCAGTTCGCCAGCGCGCTGGAGACCGTGCAGGGCCGCCAGATCGCCGCCCGCCTCTCGGCGCTCGGCCGGCAGATTGAGTTCCTCACCCGCGAAGTCGAAGAAGCGGCCGAGGACCTTGGCGCGACCGTCGCCGTCCTGCCGCCGCACCGCACCCCCGTGCTGCGCGTCCGCCAGCGCCCTGCCGTGGACACCACACCACCCACACCGCCGCCCCGCGCCAGCACGCCCGCCCGCCACCGCTAAGCACCGAGAAAGCACCCGTTGTCCCTGACCGCACCCCCGGCCCCGGCACCGCGCATCACCTACGGCGCGGTGCTGGGCAGCCCGTACGTCGCCCGCCTCCTCGGCGGCACCCTCACCGGCCGACTCCCCAATGGCATGGCGCCCGTCGCCATCCTGCTATGGGCCACCGCGAGCGGCAGCAGTATCGCCTTCGGCGGGCTGCTCAGCGCCCTGTACGGGCTGTCGTCCGCGCTGGCCCAGCCGGTCAAGGGACGCCTCATGGACCGCCACGGCCAGAGCGCGGTGCACCTTCCGGCCGCCCTACTCAACTCGGCCCTCCTGGTGGCCCTGCCACTGTCCGGACCGTACGGCGGACCGGGCCTCGCCACGGCCATCGTCGTCGCCGGCGGTCTGACCACGCCTCCGCTGGAGGCCGGGCTGCGGGCGCTGTGGCCGAGCGTGTTGCCCGACCCCCGGCTGCGGCACGCCGCGCTCGCGCTCGACACCGGCACGCAGGGCCTGCTGTACATCGTCGGCCCCCTGCTCGTGGCCGCGCTCGCCTCCGCGTACAACCCCGCCATCGCGCTCGCCGTCACCGCCGCCCTCGGCCTGGCCGGCACCGCCGCGGTCGCCCTCGCGCCGCCATCGCGGCGCTGGCGGCCCGAACGGTTCGAGGGCCAGGACGCTGCCCATTCACAGCAGTTGGCCTCTCCCGCCGTGTTGCTGCTGTTCGTCTCCCTCACCGGCATCGGGTTCGCGATCGGAGCCATGAACGTGTGGTCCATCGCCATGGCCGAGCACCACCACCAGGACATGCTCTCGGGCATCATCCCTGCCGCGTTCTCCACCGGCAGCTTCCTCGGCGGCCTCATCTACGGAAGCCGCACCTGGTCGGGCACCACCACCAGGCGCCTGATCATCGCCGCAGCCGCGTTCCTGGCCGGGTGGCTCCCGCTCCTTGCCCTTCCGGGCCCGTATGCGGCCATCGCCGCGGTCACCGTGCCCGGTGCGTTCCTAACCATCGTCGTCGCCTGCGCCTACATCACCACCGACGCCCTCACTCCGGCGGGCCGTACCAGCGAGGCGTACGCGTGGCTGATCCTCGCGATCGGCGCCGGGCAGTCCGCCGGCACCGCCCTCGCCGGACGCCTCGCCGAGCAGCCTCTCGCCAGCGCTGCGCTCCCCGCCGCCGGCGCGGCCTTCGCTCTCACCGTCCTTCTCGCCGCGCGCCGACGTCTCGGCCCCACCGGACACATGCAGCGTGGCCGGCATCGCCGCCCGCTCCGATGCCGGCACAAGACGCCCTGATCAGGGCGCAACCCCCCTACTTTCCAACCCTTTTGAGGAGATCCATTTATGGCCGTCCGTACGCAGTGGACCGTAGAGCACGCCTGCTCCCACCAGGTGGTTCATGACCTGTCCAACCGTCCTGCCGACAAGCGGGCCGGATTCGCCCGCTGGCTCGCAGGCCGGGACTGCACCGACTGCTGGAAGGCGGCACGCGACGCCGATACCGAGTCCAAGGAGGAGTGGCTCGCGGCCAAGCGCGCCGCCGAACAGGAGGCGGCCGTCGCGTGGGCGAAGCAGTTCGACATGCCGCAGTTGGAAGGCCCGGCCAAGGCCCTGGACTGGGGCGAGCGCTCCCGCCACCAGCTGATGACGGCCGCGCACACCGCGCTGGTCGTGGAGGGGGCCTGGGACGAGGCGGACTGGGCGGAGCTGGAAGAGAAGGCCCGCGCCATCACCCGCGCCGGGTGGTGGATCGACCAGCGCGACACAGAGGGCACTGACCTGCTCGAACTCCTCGACGCAGCCACCGAGGCGGACCGCGGGACGGAGAACCCGTTCCGCTGATCGCGGCGGAACATAGCCGGGAAACGCCGGTTAGCCAAACCGGCGTTCCTCCGGACCATTGTTCCTCCCACCCCGCCACCGATTGCGTGGAAGGAACCGAACCGCATGTCCCAGCCCCCGCCCACCTCGGCCTTCGCGCCGACACCGGACCCGCTCACCCCCGACCGGGACATCACGCACCAGCACTTCCAGGCCGGTGACACTGTCGTCGTCCTCAAGGGGGTGGCTAGCGGTGAACTGTGGGGAGACGCGATGCGCGTCGTCGCCCCGTCCTGGCACACCCCGACCGACGAGGACGGATGGCGGCTGCGGGATGCGACCGGCGGAGCCCAGTCCTACGTCACCGGCCATCCCCGCTACCTCGTGCACCTCTCGCGCCGCTGCCCGGACTGCCTGATCTACCTGCGCGCCATGGAGGACGCACTCCTGCCGCGGTACGCCGGTCGCAACGAGCTGATCGACTGCGGCTGGTACACCACCACCGCCCTCAACCAACTCGTGCACATAGCCGACATCCGGGGCGGCCGATGATTCCCCGCCTCCAGGAGCGGACCCACACCGCGCACGACCCGCTCGCCGAAGCGCTGGGGCGGCCGGTCTCGCCGAACGAGGGCCTGACGGAGTACACGGTCGTCGCCCACTGGCCGGGCCTGGATTACTTCACCCTGGACGACGAGCAGAAGAACTGGACCGCCGTCGAATGGGCCGAGCACCTCGAAGACCCCTATCTGGAGCATCCGTTCGCAGCCAGCCCGGATGATGACCGGCGGGCGATCCTCCACCTCGACGTCCGGCTTCACCCGGACGACCGGGAGCTGACCGGCCCCGAGTGGGCCGAATCCGCCCACCGGCTCGCCCGGGCCGCCGGCATCGAGATTCCCGGCAAGGAGCACGGCTGCCGGTGGATCGCCGTTCAGGCCCAGTCCGGACGCCTCGATTTGATCGCCAACCTGATCCACCTCGACGGCGCGTGGCACGCCCCGCCCACGGACATCCTGCGGCGCCTGTCGGACGAGGCACGCCGCATCGAGCAGGACCTCCACCTGATCCCCGTCCGCACCGGCACCACGGCGCGACCCGCCATCCGCACGGCACCCACGGCATCGGCCCAGCTCGCGAGCCTCCTTACGCAGCTCGCCGACGAGCAGGCCGGCCCGCTGGCCACGGTCCGCGGACTCGTCGAGCACACCGCGCACCGGATCGCCCGTCAACCGGGAGCCGCCAGCACCGATGCGGCGCACCGCCTGGAGCTGATCGCCCGCCGCCTCCACGCCATCCAGCAGGACCTGGACAGCACCGCCGCGCGCCTGGTCCAGCCCCGGGTCGCCGCCGTACCGCCCGCCACCCGGCACACCGCCCACCGATCGCCGTAGGAGAAACGTCTCGTTGCCCCGTACCGACCGCTTCCTGGACATCCGCCGCGATCCGCACTCCGAGGAACTCCTCGCCCGCGGCGGGGACTCCGAGGCGCACAGCGTCCTGCAGCGCGCGGGTTTCATCGCTGTCGTCCGCGTCCACGAGACCTACCACCGCGCCCCCACCGGCCTCACCGAGGAAGACGAGTCCCGTCTCGCCACCGACGCAGTCGCCCGCCTCCGGGTCGCCGGGTATCACGTCGACTGCGAAGAGGACTTCGACACTGGCTCCCGTCCGGCCAGTCACCTGCCGCTGGGCTCCTCCGTCGCCCATATCGCCGAGCGGATCCGCGAGGCCACCACCACGGATGAGGCGGCCGACGCCCTGATCGAGCTGACTGCCGCCCACGACGGCATCCTCGCCGCGCTGGACGAAGTGCTCACCGCCACCGCCGACTTCCACGACGGGCTCGGCCAGGCGGCCGACCCTTACATCGCACGGCGGTTGCGCTACCTCGCCGACGAGCACCTTCGCGTCATCCGCACCGACCTCGCCGACACCCGCAACACGCTCGCCGACCGGCACGCCCCCCACCCCGGCCGCAGCACCTGCAGCGGGGAGGTCCCCGCCACCGAACGCGAGCGCTCCGCCGTGTGCGCCTGCCCGCCCTCGCCGCGCACGCTCCCGGCTCCGCCGCCCCCGGTGGCCGCCGGACTGCGTCGCTGACTCCCACCTCGCCCAAGGACACCATGCACGACCACGACACCTCCGAGCGCCTTGCCTCGTACGCCGACGTCCTCGCCGGCAAACTCCCCGACAGCTGGTCCAGCTCCCACCTGCCGGCCGACGCCAAGGACGATCTCGCCGAACTCTCCGACCGCATCTGGGATCTGGACCTGGTCGCCGCCTCCCTCGCCGAGCACCCGCTCCAGCACGCCGCCGTCCTGAGCCGCCCGGACGGCGCCCAGCTCGTCGTCCTTCACCGGCATGACGAGCGCGACGGATTCCTCATCGCCGCCGTCGCCCCCCGCGCCCTGCCCGACGAGGCGTACCGCGCCGTCCCCGAGCCCAACGGCATCGCCCTGGCGGACGACCCGTTCCTGAGCGCCGAGCAGGTCGCCAGCGACCTGCTCGCCCGCTACGACAGCGCCCTCGCCCAGGCCCGGCACAACGCCCTGGGCGGCATCCAGCCCTCCCAGCCGGACCGGGTCGTCCTGACCTGGCAGCCGGACGGCAGCGTCGCCACCGCCCCCGTCGACGACCGCGCCGGCGCCGTCCTCGTGGCCAACGGCTTCGTCCAGGACCCGCAGAGCGGCATCTACCGCCTCAACGGCGACGACACCAAGGCGCAGGCGCGCGCCCTGCGCGAGATCGGCCCGCGGCTCGACCGGCTCGGCATCGGCACCGCCCTGCAGCACCCCGCAGGCCGGACCGCACCCACCTCCACCCCAGCTTCCATGCCGCCGGCCCCGGCCGGCACCCGCACGCCGGGCACCAGGGCTCGATGAAGCAGACGGAGCCCGACATCTGGGTGCTGGAGTGCGTCACACCATCGCCAAGGCCCCCAACACCGTTGACCCCGAAGAGAGGCCCATGGCCAATTTGGCCGACGAGTACGGCACGGACGTCGAGATCTACATCAAGGCCCTGACGACGACCATCCACGCCGACACCCCGACCGGCGCCCCCGCACACCTCCACGACTTGCTGGAACAGCTCGGCCTGGAACGCCACGAATACCCCACGGGCGGGCCGCTCTACATCTGGCACACCGTGCCCGAACACCTCAATGCCGACGAGCAGAAGCGCCTGGCGACCCGCGCCATCCCCGCGCTGCTCGTGGCCGGTAACGAGGTCAACTGCACGCCCGACGTCTTCGACGAGGCCACCTACCGGCAGGCCGTGCGCGACATGCGCACCCGTGCGGCCCGGCCTGCCGGGCAGCATCCGGCACCGGCCCGTTCCCCCTCGCGCCCCGCACCGGCCCGCCGCGCCCCGTAAGACGCCCGGGCGGCCCCGGCACCGCGCCGGGGCCGCCCATCGCACCGCTCGATCCCCGGAGAAACCCGTAGCACCCCGCACACCCCCACCGATCAGCAACCGGCTCAAACCCCGACTCGCGACAGCTCTGTTCCGCCGCTACCTGCGCGCCTGCATCCCGACCGGCCCCGACCGCGCCTCCCCGCTGGCCGGCGCCCGCCCGGAGGCCGTCCTCGCCGAGACGCAGCGCGTCGGCAACCGTCACCACCACTGACCGTCCACCGACCCGGAGGAGCATGTCCCACCCCACCCCCTACCCGGTGCGACTGGCCGGCGAGATCACCCGCCAGCTCGGCCAGCTCGCCGACCACCTCTCGCAGCTCCCCCCGCCCCAGGCCGCGCAGGTCATCGCCCGCGTCCTCGACGCGGACGCCGGAGTCCTCGGCGGCATCACCCACCTCGTCGCCACCGGCAGCGTGCTCGCCAAGGACCAGGCAGAGCGAGGCGTCCTCCCCGCAGAGGTGTGGCTCGCGCTGGGCCGCGCCTCGAACGAACTGCACGACATCACCCTCGACCTGGACGAACACAAGGACACCCTGCAGCACGTCGGCACCCAGCCCGCCACCACTGCGGCGAAGCCCCCGGTACCCGCACCGCTCGTCGTCCGGCGGCGCCGGTGAAGAAGAAGCAGTGGCAGGGCTGGGGGCCAGGCGAGCAGGCCGAGCAGCACTACCTCGTCCAGCCCCGTGCCCTGGCCGGCGGCGGCGACGTCCGGCACGTCTCGGAGTTCCTGCGCGCCTCGGGATGGCGGGACAAGTCCAAGTCGGGCGGCCCTTTGTTCATGGAGAGCCCGGACCGCACCGTCCGTGTCGCCTACGACCCCTACGTCCTTCCCGGCGGGTGGACCATCCACGGCAGAGCGGACGGCCCCAGCGGCGAGTGGTCGGCGCACCTGGGCCGGCAGACCCCGGTGGAGATCGTCGCCGGTCTGACCGACGCCCTCACCCGTCCTCGCTCCGCCCACGCTCCCAACGTCTGGGCGCCGTTGCAGGAGCAGAACTGGCACACGCGTTTCGAGGGCGAGCACTACATGGCGACCAGCCCCGACGGCACCGCGTGGATGCAGTACCACCAGGGCGCCGACGGCATGGCGATGTGGTGGACCGGAGCGAAGGACAAGCAGGGCAACGGCTGGACGGCCAACTTCACGCCGAACACGCCGATGCACCTGGTGCAAGCCTTCTCGACCGAACTCGCCGGCCCCGATCCCGTGATGCGCCCGCGCGGACGCGTTCCGCACAGCGCGCAGATCCGTACCTGGTCGGTCTCCGTCAAGCCCTCCCAGCTCAGTGCGTGGCAGCAGGCCCGGATCACGGCCGCCCGCGCCGCCACCTGGGCCCGCAACAGCGCCCGAAGTACCCGGCCGCGCACCAGCGCCCGTCCCTACACCCCGGCCGGCGGCGCCCGGACCCGCCGCTGACCCGCCGCCCCGTCCCAAGGAGCCCGATGCCCGCACTCACCCCGGACACCATCCACACACTGACCGAAACGCTGTCGGACCTCACCGACTACCTGCGCGAGAACCCCGACCCCGTGCAGGCCCTCGCACTCGTCGAGCCTCTCCTCGACGAGTACACGGGCCTGCCCGTCCAACTCGCCGACACGCTGCGCGCCCTCGCCCGTGCCCTGCAGGAGCACCCGGACGTCCCGCGCACCGCGCAGGTCGACCTTCTGATCACCGAGTTGCGCACGGCCGCGTGGGAGCAGACCGACCAGCACACCCTCCACTACGTCCTGGACGACCTCCGCGGCCTGTACGGCAGCGCCGGCACGAGCGAGCCGGGGTGCTGCCGGTGCCGCTGAGCGAACGGCAGCTCGCCGCGTTCGCCGACAAGCACGCCTGGCGCATCCCGTTCGACACCAGCCCCCGCCACCTCGCCGGCCCCGGAGACGCCCGCCACGTCACCCACGGTCTGTCCGCCGCCGGATGGAGCCCCGTCTCCGACCCCCTGAGTGCCGAGATCGTCTTGCGCAGCCCAGACATTCGCCACCGCCTCCAGTTCGACCCGCAGTCCGCCACCTCCGCGTGGTGGCGGCTGCGGGCGGAGCCCACCGACACCGAGCCCGGCTGGTACGCCGAGTTCGGCGAACTCGTGCCCGCCGAGGTCCTCGCCGGCTTCACCGACGCCCTCGTCGTCCCGCCGCCACAGCTGCCGGACCCGTGGCAGCCGGTGACCTCGGCGGGGTGGCACCGCGCTTCAGACGGCACAGCGCGCTCGCCAGACTCCATGTGTCACATCGAACTGCGCCCGCTGAGCGAATTCCGCGGCCGGCCGTCCTGGCACGTCGAGACCCGTGAGCCCGGCCACGGAGAATTCCACGGCCCGCGCATCTGGCACGCCTACTTCGACGAGCACACCCCCGCCCACCTGGTCGGATCGTTCCTCACCGCACTGGCCGACCATAGCCCCCTCCAGCGCGGCATGTACGACCGCACCGGCCACTACAGCGCTGTGCAGGAGCCCAGCCCACTGCGCCCACAGCAGGTGGTCGACGCCCACGCCACGCGCCTCAAGTCCCTCCGCGCGCACGCACGCTCCGCCCTCCGGCAGCAGACGAAACCCGCGACGACCCCGGCGAACGCCGGCACCACGCAGCCGGCCGCTCGCCGCTGAACCGACAGGACTCCACCTCATCTCCACCGACCACCACGCACACCGCGACTTCCTCCGTCACCTCGACGACTATCTGAGCGACAGCAAGAAGATCCTCAACGGCTGGGACGCCTACTCCGAGGAGCACACCGACCTCGACGGCTGGCCCTACGACGACCACGCCTACGGCATGCGCGCGAGCCAGCGCGACGCCGACACCCTCACGGCGTTCGAGCCGCTCCGCTACGGCGCCCGTCACCTGCTGGCCACCGCCGAGACACAGCTGGCGCAGCTGCCGGAGTACACGGTGCAGAGCCGCTGGGTCTACCAGTTGGGCGTTCTGCACGCCGCCCTCGACCGGCTCGACGAACTGCACGAGCAGTGGCTGGAGACCCGAGACGCTCTCCCCGCCACCGCCAAGCCCGGCACCGCCGACTTCGACGACGCCCTCGCCGAGCATCACGCCGAATCGTGGAGCTACCTCGACGACTGGGCCACCCACGGCAAGGCGCTCCGGGAGATCAACTCCGCTGCTCGCAAGGCCCGTTCGCCTCTGGCCCCTATGCCGGCCCCCGCACGCGTCCAGCGATCTGCGGCACGAAAGTGAGCATGTCCCCGACTCCCGAGACCGTCGAGGTCGACTTCATCGCCCCGCGCCACCTCGCGGGCGGCGGTGACCCCGCCTGGATCACCGTCCCCCTCCACCGTGGCTGCGGCTGGAGCTACGGCGACGACCCCCTGATGCCGCGCGTCATGCTCTCCAGCCCCGACCAGAAGGCCCTCCTGCGCCTGGAGCCCGACCCCGATGGACAGTGGTGGACGTTGAGCCACGCGGCGGGGCCGGACCACGCCGCCTGGTACGCGAGCTTCGGTGCCCGCACGCCGGTCGAACTCATCGCGGCCGTCACCGACGCCCTCACCGACCCGGCCCCGCCGGCGGGCGCGCCCTCCGATCCGTACGAGCCGCTCCAACAGATCGGCTGGACGCCCGTCTCCGCGGACAACGGCCTCGTGTCACCCGACGGCACCGCGTACCTCCAGCGACTGGGCAGCGCGGAAGAAGCGGGCGCCTGGTTCGTCACCGCCACGCTCGGTCTGGACCGGCCGGTGTGGCAGGCCCGCTTCGACGCGCACACTCCCGCCCGCCTGGTCGCCGCGTTCGCCGCTGCACTCGCCGATCCGAAGCCCGTGCCGCGCATCGACAGCGGGCGTAGTCTCCCGACCCACGACCCGAGCGTCGTCACCCGTAGGACCACGGACGTGCTCGCTGTGTACGTCGCCGGTGCGCTGGAAGAACGCGTCCACTCCCTGGCGGCCCGGCGCGCCGCCCCGCCGACGAGCCCGATCCCGACGCGACAGCCGCCGGCCAAGAACAACCGCAGCCGCTGACCCCCGTCCCCGCCCGGAAGCACGTAGCCCTTGCCCCCTTCCTCCTCCAACAGCAACACCGACGGGTACGACCTCGTCCTGCGCCTCCTCCTCGGCGTGCTCGCCGTCGTCGTCCCCCTGTCCCACCTCGCCTGGCTGTCCGGCAACATCACCGCCTACCTCACCGGCACCGCCTGGGCTCCCTACCAGCCGACCGAAGCCCTGCTCCATCCCGAGCAGGTCTGGCCCAACGCGGGAGAAATGTCCCTGCTGATCGGTGCCCGCATCGTCCCCGTTGTTCTACTCCTCGCCCTCGGTGTGGGGGCGGGCGCCCTGTGGGCCCGGCACAAGAACCGAAGCGGCGGCCGGAAGAAGAAGATCACCGACATGGCCAAGGCCCGGGACATCGAGCCGCTAATGGCCAAGGCGATCACCGACAAAGCCCGCTCCTTGCGCCCAAGCCTGAAGGACAGCAAGCGCATCGACGCGAAGGACACCGGCATCCTCCTCGGCAACCTGCAGGGCAGCCGCCACGAGGTACGGATGGGGTTCGAGGACGTCGCCGTCGCGATCATGGCGCCCCGGTCCGGCAAGACGACCTCGCTCGCCATCCCCTCCATGCTCAGCGCGCCCGGCCCGGTCCTGCTGACCTCGAACAAGGCCGCGGGAGACGCCTTCACCACTGCCTACGAGGCCCGGGCGGAGGCGGGGGCGGTGTGGACCATGGACCCGCAGCAGATCGCCCATGCCGCACGCGAGATGTGGTGGAACCCTCTCGCCAGCGCGAGAACCCTGGACGGGGCGAACCGGCTCGCCGGGCATTTCCTCGCAGCCTCGGTGGATGCCTCCCAGCAGGGCGACTTCTGGTCGAAGGCCGGCAGCAACATCCTGTCCCAGTTGCTGCTGGCCGCGGCGCTCGACGAGCGGCCGATCACCGACATCATGCAGTGGCTGGCCTTCCCCGCCGACCGCACTCCGCTCGATATCCTCCGCGACCATGATTTCGCCGCCGTCGCCGCTCAGCTCAAAGGCACCGTCGAGGGGCCGCCGGAAACGCGCGATGGAATCTACGAAACGGCGAGACAGTACGCCTCCGCGCTCCTGAATGCGGAAATCGCCGCGTGGGTGACACCGCAGAAGGACGTCCGGGAATTTCGACCGGAGCAATTCGTCACCTCCACTGACACGCTTTTCCTGCTCAGCAAGGACGGCGGCGGCGGCGCCTCGGCGCTGATCGCCGCCTGCGCGGACTCCGTGATGCGTGCCGCAACCGCGCAGGCCGAACGCGCAGGCGGACGCCTTGACCCGCCGATGCTCGCGATCCTCGACGAGGCCGCGAATGTTTGCAAGATTTCAGACCTCCCGGATTTGTACTCGCACCTCGGAAGTCGCGGGATCATCCCCATCACCATTTTGCAGTCCTACCGCCAGGGTCAAAAGGTTTGGGGGGACGCCGGCATGGATGCCATGTGGTCTGCCTCGACGGTAAAGGTAATCGGCAGCGGCATCGACGATCCCGATTTCGCGGACAAGTTGAGCCGTTTGATCGGCGACCACGACGTGGAGACCACGTCCACCTCGCACTCGGAGTCCGGCAAGTCGACGTCGGTCAGCATGCGGCAGGAGCGGATCCTGCCCGCCGACGCGATCCGCGCCCTCCCCAAGGGCACCGCGCTCTGCTTCGCCACCGGCATGCGGGCCGCCATGCTCGACCTGCGCCCGTGGTACCTGGAGCCCGGAGCAGAGGAGTTGTCCGCAGCGTCCGCCCGCGCGTCGAAGGCGATCACCGCCCGCGCCGTGGCGAAGCACGCGCCGACGCGGTCCGACTTCGGGAAGGCCGTGTGAGCGACGTCCGGCTACACCTGGTGCCGGTCCGCTCACGTGAGGCGAAGGACTTCGTGCGCGCTTGGCACCGCCAGCATCCGCCGCCCACCGGGCAGACCCACCACAGCCACCACGCCCGGGCCACAACCCACTCAACGCCGGAGCGCCACTGCTCCCGCGACCACCCCGACTCCACCGGCCGTACGCCAGCGCTGACCTCTGGCGACAGGACCACCACCGGGAAAGGCACCACCCTGACCACCGACGACCCCCTCCACACCCTCCTCACCCAACCCGCCTGCTCACTGGGCGTGTTCGTCCCTGCGGGCATGCACACGGCAACCGCAGAACGCCGTCACCTCGACGCACTCGCCCACGCCGGGTGCGCACTGTTCGAGATCGGACTGGCACACCACACCGCTGTCCTCGACGGACCCGTCATCCAGAGCGCGTACCGCCGCGCACTGCAAAGCGGCAGCATCCTCGACCGCACCCTCCGCGCGGTCGAGCATGCCGCCAGCCTCCGGCCGACCGTCGTCATGACCTACTGGGAACCCGTCAGCCGCCACGGCCCCGCACACCTGGCCCGCCTGCTCGCCGAGGCCGGTGCGACCGGGGTGATGGTCGTCGACCTGCCCAGCCACCAGGCGGCCCGCTGGCAGGCCGCCGCGCAGGGCGCGGGCCTTCGCACCCCACGCCTCGTCCCACGTCACACCACCGACACCGATCTCGCCAACGTGGTTGCCGGGGCGTCGGGGTGGCTCTACGCGCCCGCCAGCATCGCTCCCACCGGCTACCAGGGCCCGCTCGACATCCCGGCCCTCTCCAGCTTCACCCAGCGCCTTCGCGCCGCGAGCCCGCTGCCCGTGGTCTCCGGGGTGGGGATCTCCGCCCCTGGCCTCGCAGCGCGCGTCGCCCCGCTGGTGGACGCCGTCGTCATCGGCACCCCCATCGTCCGCGCCCTGGCCACCGCCCCCGGCCACGCCCCTGTCCTGGCCGCCGCGTTCGCCCGGGCCCTGCGCCTGACCAGCCTCACGGAGAGCCGTGCCTGACCTCCTCGCACCGGCCGAGACCCTCTCTCGCCTGACCACCGACGCGCTTGCCCTGCACCGCGCCCTGCGCGCCGGCGGCAGCGACCACGCCCGCACGCTGGCCGCCCGGATCACGGACGCCCAAGTCATCGCCCAGACCGCCCTGGGGCTGTTCCTCGACCTCGCCCAGCACACGCCACACACCACGCCCGAGGACCTGCTGCTCCTCGACCGCGTCACGCACATCGCCAAGACGGCCCAGGACGCGGGCGCCGAACTGACCGCAGCCCTCGCCCGTGCCGTGGAGAACCGGTGCCGCCGAGCCGACGCCGTGTCAGGGCGAGTCGTCCTCATCGGCCCCTCATCCCGGCAGTTCATCGAGTCGGCCACCGACCTCCTCGACCGCATCCCCGCCCTCTACCACGCCATACACCGCGACCGGCTGATCCCGCCCAGCCCGCTGACGCACCAGCCGTATTGAGGGCACCCCCGTTTCCCCACCCCCAGGACAGACCATCTCAGATCAGCCCCGATTCCGCGCCCTTTCTCTTGGCGCGGGAGTTCAATCCAGCACCCTCCTCGCACTGTCAGTCGAGGGAATCCTCCCGAAGGCCGACTACGCAATATTCGCCGACACCGGATGGGAACCCGAAGCGGTCTACGCCCATCTGAACCGCCTGGAAAAGGAGATAGCCAAGCCCGCTGGCGTTCCAGTTCTTCGAGTATCGTCCGGGAACATTCGCAGCGACGCCCTGAACCCCGATCGCCGATTCGCCTCCATGCCCCTCCATATCCTGAACAAGGACGGGCGGCCTGGAATGACCCGCAGGCAGCGCACAGGCGAATATAGGGTAAAGCCGATAAAGCAGAAGGTCCGCGAACTGCTCGGGCATCCCTATCCTTCACGCATCCCCAAGGGGGTGTTCGTCGAGCAGTGGGTGGGAATCTCCACCGAGGAGTTCCACCGGGCCAAAGACGCCGACGTGAAGTACATGCGCAATCGGCATCCCCTCCTGGATCTAAATTGGAGCAGGGCGGACTGCATCCGCTACTTGACCTCACTCGGGCTGGCCGAAACACCGAAATCGAGTTGCCTCGGATGCCCGTTCCACGGGAATGCGCAGTGGAGGCATATCAGGGACTCATCCCCGTCCGAGTGGGCGGACGTCGTCGAATTCGACGCGGCCATCCGGCAAGGAAATGCCCGCGCCAACGCTGCGGGCAGTCGGCTGCTCGGCGAGGCGTTCCTGCACCGCTCCCGTGTCCCGCTGAGCCAAGCGCCGATCGACCACGTCACCGCCGCTGAACGAGCCGCCCTGCGCATCGGCGCGGACGAGGCCGACCAGTTGGAGAACGGCGTCGTGGACGGCTGCTCGCCCTGGGCATGCCGCGGGGATGCGGACGCGCTGACGCAGGACGACTTCGGGCTGGCCACGTGATACTCGACCTCTTCGCGGGGCCGGGCGGCTGGAGCAGGGCCCTGGGTGTCCTCGGGGTGCGCGACGTCGGCCTGGAATGGGACGAGTGGGCGTGCAGGACCCGTTCTGCCGCCGGGCAGTTGACGGTACGAACCGACGTGGCGATGTATCCGACGTGGCCCTTCATCGGCCGGACGCGCGGTCTGATCGCGTCCCCGCCGTGCCAGGCGTGGAGCATGGCCGGCAAACGGCTCGGCCTGGTGGACCAGCCCCTGGTGCACGCGGCGGTCGAGGACCTCGCCGCCGGACGCGACACCCGCGAGCGCCTCCTCGCATCCTGCCGGGACGAGCGCTCCCTGCTCGCGGCCGAGCCGATGCGCTACCTCCACGCCCTGAACACGGTCGGCGAACCCGAGTGGGTCGCCATGGAGGAGGTGCCCGACGTCCTGCCGCTGTGGAAGCAGTACGCGGCCGTCCTACGCGGCTGGGGATTCTCAGTCTGGTACGGGATCCTCAACGCCGCCGACTTCGGCGTTCCACAGACCCGAAGGCGGGCGATCCTCCTCGCCTCCCGGGTCCGTACGGCACAGCCTCCCACGCCGACGCACTCCCAAGTCGCCGAGCCCGACTCGCTGTTCGGTCCAGGCCGCGCCCGCTGGGTCAGCATGGCCGAGGTCCTGGGATGGGGCGCAACCGACCGGCCCGTCCCCACCGTCTGCGCCGGCGGCGGACCCGGCGGCGGCCCCGAACCGTTCCCTTCGGGCTCCCGCAAGACGCTGTCAGACGCCCGTGAGCGCGGCACCTGGATGCCGCGGCCGGACGGTGTGGTCCTGCAGTCCCGCCGCGAAGGAGCTGGGTGGGCGGCACGGCACGGTACCCGTGAGAATCGCGCTGCTACCGCCCCGGCGCTGACGTTCACCGCCGAGGCCCACCGCTGGTCCTGGTCTCTGCGCAGCAACAACCAGGCCAACGCCACCATCCGGTCCATCGAAGAGCCGGCGGGCACGTTGTTCTTCGGGCACCGCGCGAACGAGTGCACCTGGGTCGCCGAACCGGCCCCGGCGCATACGGAGGACACGGACGCTCCGGAGCCGATCCGGATCACCGCCCGCGAGGCCAGCCTCCTGCAGACCTTCCCCGCCGACTACCCCTGGGCAGGCAACAAAGGCCAGGTCTTTGGCCAGATCGGCAACGCCGTGCCCCCGTTGCTCGCCGGCCACCTCCTCGCCCCGCACCTCGGGATCACCCTCGACCCCGACGACTTCACTCTCGCCGCCTGATGCCCCACACCCCCGAACCCGACGAAGACGATCTCGACGCAATCGCACCGCCGCAGCCGGTGTTCCACGTCGAGCAGGCCCTCCTCGGCGCCTTCCTCCTCGATCCACACCGTCTCAGCGACGTGACCGGCATCTCCGCCGACTCGTTCTCCACCGCCGCACATGCCGCCCTGTTCGCCGCGATCAGCGCACTGCCTCCGCCCAACCCCGCCGAGCACGCGAAGAACACCAAATGGCTTGACCACGTGCTGGCCATGGGGCGCGAGCAGGCGCGTGGACTGACCGCCTCCTACCTGCACACCCTCATCCAGGTCTGCCCCTGGCCCCGCCACGCACCGGCCTACGCGCGGATGGTCGAAGCCGAACACGCCCGCCGCCGTCTGCAGGCCGCCGCGGAACACCTCGTCCAGACCGTCCACGATGCCTCCCTCCCGCACCCCGTCCAGACGGTGCTCGCCGAGGCCGACGCGCTCGCCGCGGTCGTGGACGACATCGCGAGCCGTTTCCCGCCGCGCGCCGGTGTCCTGCCCCGCACCGCGGCATCGCCGCAGGCCATCGCGCCCGACCACACCGAGGCCGTCGAGGAGGAGCAGCTGCTGCTCGCGACCGCCACCGCCCACCCTGCGGACGTCAAGTCCGTCCGGTGGCTGCTTCCCGAGGACTTCAACCGGCCGCTGCACTCCGGCCTGTGGCAGTGCCTTACTGCTCTCGCCCGCCGCCACGAGCCTGTCGACCCCGTCACCGTTCTGTGGGAGGCCCAGCAGCGCGGTCTGCTGGACGACGGAAGTGAACCGGGCGAGGTGCTTCGCCTGCTGGCCGAGCCGGCTGGTTCTGTGGAGCACTGGGGCGAGCGGGCCCTGCAGCGTTCACTCCTGGCCACCGCCGATCACACCGGCCGGCGCATCGAGGCGTACGCCGGCGACCCGGCGAACACCCCGTTCCAACTCGTCGTCGGCGCCCGCCGATCCCTCGCCGACATCGGTGCCGTCCGCACCCGCTGGCAGCATGCAACCGGAACGGTCCCGCCGCAGCGACCGCGCCCGGCGCCCACCACCCGCGCCGGCCCGCCGACCACCACGGCCGCCCACACCGCCCGCGCCGCGCGGGCAACCAGATAGCACCCCGCATACGCCGGTGGCCGGACCCGAAGGCCCGGCCACCGGCAGAAGAGACGACACCCCAACGTGACCACCACACTCCCCGTCGACGCCCACGTCCGCCTCGACATCCACCCCACTCATCCCAGCGCCGTGACCGCCGTCCTGACCGGCTCCCAGGCCCACATCCCCCACGTGGGTCTGGAGGCTGCCGACTGGACCGTCGTGGCCAAGAACGTCTTGGTGCTGGTCCGCATCGATCACGAGGAGCCGTACTGGGCCGAGAAGGCAGCCCAGCACCTGGCGGCTGACGGGATCATCGTCGAGATCACTCCCCGGCTCCGGGAAGCCATGGACAAGGAATGGACCTGGGCCAACTACCCGATGCCCTGGTGCACCCGCAGCGAGATCCGCGAGGTCTCCAGCGAGGCCCAGAAGATCTACGACGACATCCGCAACGGCCAGCTCCTCATCCACGCCCACGCCGAGGACGGCCACACCACCGTCGCGGTCGGCACCTACATCGGCAGCGGCAGCGGCAGCGGCAGCGGCAGCGGCAGCGGCAGCGGCAGCGGCAGCGGCAAGAGCGTCTACCTCCGCGGCGAGGACCACCTGCGGCAGGTCGCCGACGTCTTCGACTCGCCCGCCCAAGCTCTGGTCGCCTTCGAGAAGTTCCACGGTGCCGACATGCGCCCCGGCCCGGCACCCATGACCGATGCCGAGCGCGCCGCCGCCGAAGCCCGCACCCCGCGCGCCCTACCCGCGCCCGAACCTGAACCCGCACGCCCCGTACCGGAAACCGTCCCGGCGTACGCGGCTGACGCCGGCGACCACGACGCCCTCCTCGACGCGTTCCTCGACGCACACGGCGACTGGGAGAAATGGAGGACCTGGTCCGATGAGACGACCCACGCCATCCACGAATCCCAGACCCTGCGCATCGAGCGCATCCACGAAGCCCACCCTCGCGAGACTGCCTGGACCGTGGCCGCGTACGAGACGCCCGTCTCCGACCGGATGTGGCACCTCACCGCGACCGGCACCACCCCCGCCCCCGTGCTCCAGACCCTGCTGCACCACCTCGCCGAAGGCGACGTGTGGGACACCGCCATCGGTAGCCTCGTCGACGAGAAGACCGTCACCGCCGCCACGGAGCCCCTCACCGACGCCGGCTGGAAGCACACCGTCGACGGACGCTGGATCCGCTGGACGAACCTGTCCGGGGACGCCGGCATCCAGTTCGACGCCTTCGCCGCCCAGCAGCCGAGCAGCACGCTCGTCACCTGGACCATCTGGGCCGGCCTCAGCATCGACCACCCCACCTGGACCGTCACGGCATCCCCCTACGCCCCCAGCTCGCTGCTGGCCGACCTCGCCGACAACCTCGCCCACGGAACCGGCACCCACCAGACCAATGCCGCACCGCGCGAGCCTCACGCGCGACTCGGCACCACGCCACCGGCTATGCGGCCGGCAACGGCTGGCCACACGAGCGGCCGAACCCTCTGACGATTCCAACCGATTGGAGATCGACCGACGGCTCACGGTGCGTCCCGCCCCAGCGGAAAACCACGGGCACACGCCAATGGCAGGAGGGATCATGAGGCATGCGCCCGGACAACTG
Organism: Streptomyces sp. NBC_01717; assembly: GCF_036248255.1. Lineage (NCBI taxonomy): Bacteria > Bacillati > Actinomycetota > Actinomycetes > Kitasatosporales > Streptomycetaceae > Streptomyces > Streptomyces sp. NBC_01717. Next base: position 2,477,589 of record NZ_CP109178.1, read on the forward strand.
GCACCTCACCGACGACCTCGACGGCTTTCTCGCCCGAGCCGGAGACTTCCTGTGCTCGCGCCCCGCCCTGCATACCGTCCCGCTGACGGTGACCGAGGCGCTGCGTTACACGCGGGGCGGACGCATACGGCGCGGAAGCCCCCATCTTCGGCCGACTGGAGCGGGCGGGCGAGGTCCGCGCGACCTTCTTCCGCACCCCGCCCCGCCGCCTGAAGCTCACCCCCCTCACCCCCGAGGAGGCCGACACCCTCGCCGCCCACCTGGCTGGCCTCGGCCACACCCTCCCCGGCGTCAGCGCGGACCACGACACCGCCATCGCCTTCGCCGAGGCTTGGCAGCGGCACACGGGCGCGACGCCGACGCTTTATGAGCGGCAGCGCCTGTACCACCTCGGCACGCTCACGCCACCGGAGCCGCTCCCAGAGGGTCGGGGTCGAGTCGCAGGCGAGCAGGACCGCGAGCGACTCATATGCTGGTACCGCGAGTTCGTCGCCGCCATCGGAGAAGTCTCCTCCACGGACGCCGGCTCCTGGGCCGACACGCGCATCGCCAACAGACGCATCATGTTCTGGGAGACCCCGGACGGCACCCCCGCCTCCATCGCGGGCATAACCCCGATGGTCGCCGGCTAGATCCGGGTGGCCCCCGTCTACACCCCGACCCACCTGCGCGGCCGCGCGGTTACGCGGGCGCCGCGACAGTCGAGGTGAGCCGGGCCGCGCTGGCCGCGGGCGCGGCGGAAGTCCTGCTGTTCGCGGACCTGGCCAACCCCACCAGCAACGGCCTCTACCAGCGGATCGGCTACCGCCCGGTCACCGACTTCGCGGTGTACGACTTCTAGTCTGCCGCGCCAAGATCCGTTGAAGAAGCCTGGAGGGTCCCGTGGCGGGCAGCACATGTACGACGCCTAATCCGCGAGGCCCAGTCCCCGGCCGACCTGCGGGCGCGCCTGAACGCCGGTCTCTTATGCCAGCACTGGACGGACCTGTTCCTGCCCGCTCCGGCCCGCAGGGCCTGGCAGTCCCGCTTCCCCGAACTCGCCGCAGATGCGGGTGGCGGACAAGTTGCACCGTCGACTGATGCCCATCGGTCGACGCAGTCGGTGACGACTTCAGTTCCACCCTCCCAGCCCGCAACGGTTCAGGGAAGTCGCACCCGCAGGCCGCCCGGCTCCCCGGAAGCACCGCTGGCGCTTCCGGAAAGCCGGTGACGGCTCGGAGCATATAAACGCAGCCCGCTTCGAAGCGGAGCAACCTAGCGCGGGATCGCCGGTTAGCCAAACCCGATCCCGCGCATCATTGATGGTCCACCGCCGCTACCTGCCCGTACGTCGGAAGGAATGACCACCACAACATCCAGAGCGGCCCAGTCCCGTACCGAGCCCGAGTAACCGGCCCGCATCAGCACTGCCGATGACGTGACGGTGAGGATGCTGGGGCTCTCATGATGAAACCCGGTCCTCAACACTCATCTGTGAGGCGCAGGTCCCCGTCCGCAACCTGCGCTCGGCAGGCACCCAGCGGGCGCCATCCCCGCTGGAGCGACGTCGCCTCGCGGGTCCTTATTCGATGTCGCCGAGGTCCTCGGGTGTCAGAGGCGCCGAGGACTTCTCCGGCTCTTGATCAACTACCTCACCGGCCCGGTAATAACGCGACGCGCTCTTGTACTGCTCCTCCTCCTCATACATGATCACGTAGTTCAGGAGTGCTGTGATCTGCCAGGAAACGGGCAGGGCGGCGGAGGCCAGGCGGAACGCTTCATCCGCCGTGACGGGACCGTCCGGCACCTCAACGGGGACGTCCGCCGCGCACGGGGGCTCCACGTACCGGAAGTTGTAGGGCAGGCCGACTTTGAGCTTCTTCAGAAAGGTCCGCAGATCGTTCGTCCCAGGGGTGACCCCTTGGACCAGTGCGTCGAGGTTGATGGGGTACTGCACGTCGAAGTGGTCCTTCTTGAGGACCGTCGTGTCACGTCTGCGCCCGGGATCCTTGCTCCCGAATCCGCTGTTGTTCCACGGGATCCCGCCCCGCTCCTTGTAGTGGTTGATGAGGAGCTGTTCGGGGGCGAGGGCGGAGAAGTCCTCGTCCACGTAGAGACATGAGAAGGTGACGTCGACGAGGTCGAGGTTGCGCCGACCCGACAGCTTGCGCAGGTGGTTGCGGAGTCGCCCCGGAAGCCCTTTGTGCCGTCGGTCCGCCTTTCCCACATAGACGAACGCGTCGTTGACGTAGAGCTGGTACACTCCCGGCCGCTCTTCCAGCTTGGCCAGGCTCTCCTCGCTGAGGGGCGCCCGCCCGAGGCTTCTCAGCGCCTGGGCGAGCTGGTCTCCGAGGGCCTTGGTGATACTCAGCCGGAAGTCGTCGTGGAACACCCCCCGACCGTCCGCCCCGCTGCTTCCCGTCATCCTTACTCTCTTTCCTAGGATCTGGGTCGCGGCCTACTCTATGAGCTTCCCCACTCATCGATCACTCGTTCGAGTGAAACGCTCCGTTTCCCAAGCCACTCCGCGGTACGATTCGGCCATGGGTGACCAGCCAGAAGAGACCAAGATCCATCGCAGTCGCACGAGCGTGGAGCTGTTCGCGGGCGGGGGTGGCCTCGCCATGGGGGTCCACCGCGCGGGCTTCCGCCCGCTCCTGTTCAACGAGTTCAACAGGCGAGCCTGCGAGACGCTCCTCGCCAGCGCCCGCAGGACTCTCGGCGATGACGGGCTCGTGGAGGTCAGGGAGACGACTCTCGTTCCGCCAAAGGTCGGCGAGCCCGCGCCCCTGTACCCGGGAGACGTGCGCGACCTGGATCTTCGGAAGTTCGAGGGCGAGGTCGACGTCCTCGCCGGCGGCCCTCCCTGCCAGCCGTTCAGCGCCGGGGGTGTCGCCAAGGGCGACGAGGACAAGCGGAACATGTTCCCCGCCGTGTTCAACGCCGTCCGCGAGATGAGGCCGAAGGCCGTGATCTGCGAGAACGTACGAGGACTCCTGCGCCCGTCGTTCAGCGGCTACTTCGAGTACATCAGGAACGAGCTGCGCCTGCCCTTCATGGAGCGCGACCCCAGGAAGACCTGGCAGGAGCACAACGGCGCCCTCATGGGGGCGCTCGGCGATCCGGACCCGGCGGGACACAAGCTGGACATCGACGGCGGCCTCCCCGTTGACGACAGGAGCGCCGACCGTTACAGGGTGATCGCGTTCCCCGTCAACGCGGCGGACTACGGCGTCCCTCAAATCCGCAACCGGGTCGTCATCGTCGCCTTCCGCGCCGACCTTGGCGTCGACATCGTCAGGGATTTCGCGGCGCACGTGAGGAGGCGCCGCTACTCGGACGACGCCCTCCATCGCTCCATGCGGGACGGTTCCTACTGGGCGCGCCATGACGTGCCCCCCCACGTCAAGGAGCGCGTCATGGCGCGCCTGCCCGAGGTGATCAAGGAGGACAAGTGCCTGCCCTGGCGCACCCTCCGCGATGCCATCAAGGGCTACGGCACCGACGAGGAGCTCCCGGCTCTTCCCAAAATCGACCTGACCCGCCTCGAGGAGAAGCACGACTTCGGCGGGGAGAGGTTCCCCGGACACATCGGCTGGCCGGGCGCGAGAATCTACAAGGGCCACACCCCGAACGAACTCGACCGCCCCGCCAAGACCGTCAAGGCTGGCGTTCACGGTGTCCCCGGTGGTGAGTCCGTCATGGAGCTCGACAAGCGGTTGGAGGACCTCACGTCTCCGGGGGGATGGCGTTATCGCCACCGCTACATGACCGTCCGCGAGACCGCCCGAGTCATGACCTTCCCCGACGAGTGGATCGGCTCCGGCCCCCGTGGGGAGCAGATGCGGCAGCTCGGCAACGCCGTCCCGGTGGTCCTCGGTGAGTTCTTCGCCAGGGCCGTCGCCGACGCCCTGGATGCGGCGGGTCAGTAACGCCATGCCTCGGCCGACAGGACACGCCGGGCACTGGAAGGAGAGCCTTCCCCCCGAGCGCGCGTACAAGCGACGGGCGGGCTCCGCCACTCCGACGCTGGAACAGGACCGCGCCGCCGGCGGTCGTGACCGGCGCGCCGTCGCCCTCGGCGACGGCCGCTACGCGTGCGCCTCCATCGCCCTCAAGCTGTACCGGCGGACACGCCGCATCCGGGCCTATCTCCGCTGGTCGCAAGACGGCGGCACACGGGAGCGCTATGTCTGCGAAGTGGACCATGCCACTCGCGGGGAGAACCTCGCCGAGGCGTGGCGCCAGGCCCGGGAAATGGGCATGGTGAGCGATCGCCCCCTGCCGGCCGACTCCAAGGCGTCCTCCACCAGCGTTCGCGCCGTGATGCGAGCCAATCGCGGCAAGGACACCGGTCCAGAGCTCGCCCTGCGGAAACTGCTGTACCGGCGCGGCCTGCGTTACCGGGTGGACACGCGCCCCATTCCCGAGATCCGGCGCCGGGCGGACCTCGTGTTCTCTGGTCCCCGGGTCGCGGTGTTCGTGGACGGCTGCTTCTGGCATGGCTGTCCCGAGCACTACCGTGCCGCGACGAGGAACGCCGAGTTCTGGCGGGACAAGATCGAGGGCAACAAGAACAGGGATGTCGAGACCACCGAGGCTCTCCGCTCCGCAGGCTGGGCCGTGATCCGGGTCTGGGAGCACGAGGCCCCGGAGTCGGCGGCCGAGCTGATCGCCCACGAGGTCCAGGCGCGGCGGGCGGGGGCAAGGTCCAAGCCCACAGGCGTCGACGCTCTCGCTAGAGGGGACGGCCACTGAGCAGGTCGTCGATGGCGTCCGTCAGACGCCGCAGGACGATCCGCCCGTCGTCCGTGCTCGCGGCCATTACCTTCTCGCCTGGGTTGAGGCCGGCTTGGGCAAGAAGGCTGATGGGCAGTACGACGGTGCCGTCGTCGCGGATGGTCACTTCTTGCGGGTCCTGGATCATCGGCATAGTGTCTCACCCCCTCCCCCAGCCCCCACCTGAGAATTCGGGTGGCGCTCCCGTCACCCCTACGACGTGCTGGTCGCTCTCGACGCGCGCAACCGGCCTTGGTCATCCGCTTTGGTGATGTCCAGGGCGAGCGGGTCACTCCTTGCCGTTCCGGGCCCCCACGACGTTCTCCACAGGCCGCTCACCGTTGATGACCAGCGAAGGGCCGTGGCCATGCTCGATCGCGTTGCGCGAGAGTCGGAGTGCGTCGCTACTTGCAATGTCATCGGTCACGGCCCCGGCGGCGCATGAGGTTTCGAGCTGCCAGAAACCCCTGATCAGGTCGAGGACGTGGCCCTCGCCGGACACGCTTCCTCCTCGCAACCGTGGTGGACCTGGGCACTGCCCTCCCTGAGGTTCAGGACGAGGGCAAGGACGCAGCCATCGACCACTCCGAGTTCGAGGGCGTGACGGCGGAGACTGGAGACCTGAGCGACGCTCGTGCCGCGGCGGACGCTGAGGGGCGCGTGCCCCCCGAAGGTGGCGAACGTGCGGCTCATGGGGGCTTGGCGGAGGCCCAGGCGCCAGGTCAGCCAGGAGTTCACTCGCACTCCGCTTCCACGCAGGACATCCCGGTCAACGGGGATTCGGGCGCCCAGCACATCACCGTGGACGGCCATGGTGGCCGGCTGGGCCGGCTCCGCCTCCTCGATCGGCTGGGCGCCACGGGTGACCAGGTCGATGAGGCCGTCGGCGGTTTCGCCGATCTGGTCGCTGAGCAGACACTGTGTGAGCCGCCACGCGGTGACGGGGTACAGCTCCGTGACCTTCGCGAAGAGGGATCCTCGGGCGATTGGCCCGTGTTCGGTGACCACCGCGACCAGGGCCTCGACGGCGTTACTGAACGGGGTGAGACGCAGGTGTGACCACTCGGCCAGGGCCCAGGACCCCTCGGGCCGGCTCAGAACGAACCGGTCGTCACGACGCAGCGCCTCCCGCGCCGCCTTTTCCGTCGCCACGGACATGGGCTTGAGCAGTTCCTCGGCGGTACAGGGACGCCCGGCCTCCAGCAGGTACAGGTACGCGGAATCGCGTCCCCTCGCCTTGCGGCGAACCCAGTGCCTGTCCGCGTTGGGCGCGACCTTGGAGCGGGGGTCGTCGAGAAGGCCGGTCAAGGGGATCCCCTCGGGCACGCCCGCCGTACGGGCCGCCTCGCGGAGCGCGTCGCCGGCCAGGGGAGCGCTGGCCACCAGTCGGCGCAGCGCGGCGTCGAGCGCGTCGGGGTGGGCGGTCCACCAACCCCGTAGGGGGCCAACCCACGTGTGCGGGGCGTTCAGGCCGGCCTCCAACAGGTTCAACTCCAGAACGACGTGGTCTCTCACTCCCAGGGCTGCCGCGAAGGCTTCTCTTCGGACGGCGGGCGCCGCTCCGACGGCCCGCAGAGTCTCACGCCACCCTTGGTGGGCGATATCGGTCATGGCGGCGTGCCTTCGCTGCAGCTGGGTGATGATCTGTCGCACCCGTTCCCGGCTCACCCTGAACTCGGCCCCGGCCTCCTCCAAGGTGCGGCCCGCCGCGCGGGCCTCGACGATGGCCCGGGCGCGGTCGTCGAACCCCGAGTGCCATGCCTGGATCATCCACCCCTCGTCGAACATGGCTGCCTCTACATCTCGTTGAAGTAGATAACCCGCACGCCCAGGAACTTGGCCAGGCGCTCGTGCTGGGCCTTGTCCTCACGTGTGAGGGGGTTGAGGAAGGGATCGATGACGCAGATCGTCCACGGCGCGGTCTCGCCACCGGAGCGGTCGAGGGTGGCGGGCCACACCAGGTGCTTGAAGCTCGCGTCGGGACCGGCCACGAAGTGCAGTTCGTCGTCCTCCGAGCCGACCCTGCGAACCTTGGCTCGCATCGGCTTCTGCCTCTTGGATCGGGGAACTATCTCCCACTCCCCTCCCAGCGTCTTCGCGATGATCTCGTCGATCGTCGCGGCGGGCCTCTTCACGTACTTGGCGTATTTGCCCACGCCACGGCGGGCCCGCTGGTACTCCTTCATCGGACCGTCCTTGAGCCACGGCCGGACGTTCGCGGCCAAGCCGACGAATCCGATCAGCCGGCCCCCGACCTCCGGGTCGTCCGTCCACTGCTGGTAGAGGCGGGTGCGATCGCCGTCCTGCAGGTTGAGCCAGTCGGCCTCGGCGGCCTGCTCGAAGACCCGGGTGAGGACGGCGGCTTCGACCTCGGTCGGGATCTTGTAGTCGGTCACAGGATTCCTTTCGGCATGGGGAACTGGAGGCGGACCTCGTCCGCCGCGGTCTCGAGGTCGGCGGCGTCCTGGATCCACATGTCCATGAGGGAGCCGACGGTCTCGTCCTGGAACTCGATCCGGGAGGTGTGGGGGAGATCCAGGTGTTCCGTCTCGGTGGCCTCCAGGGTCCGGCGAAGGTTCAGGGCCGCAGCGGCGCGGCGGATGTCTGTCACGAAGTCGAGGACCCTGAGCGCCTTCTTGCCGGGGCTGAGGCGCAGCCCGCGGCCAAGCTGCTGCACGAAGATTCTTCGGCTGTGGGTGACGCGCAGGAACGCTATGAGGTTCACGTCGGGCACGTCGACGCCTTCGTTGAACACGTCGACGCAGGTGATGACCGGGACACGCCCGAGGCGGAACTCGTTCAGCAGGACGTTGCGGTGACGCTTGGTCAGGCCGCTGTGGAGATAGGAGGCGTTGACCCACTGCGGGTCGGAGACCGAGAGGAGCTCCGCCATGTGCTCGGCGTGTTCGATCGTCTGGCAGAAGACGATGGCGCGGGGCTCGGTGGTCTCCCGCCAGGCCGCCCGCAGGTGCTCCACGATCTCCTCGTCCCGCTGGGGAAGGAAGAGGTGCCGGTTGAGGTCCTTGATCGAGTAACCGTGACGGCTGATCTCCTTGACGGCGTCCCATTCGACACCGTCGGCATACAGTCGGTAGTCAACGGCGGACAGGAAGCCCGCCGCCATGCCCTCGGCGATGCCCATGGTGAAGCTGGGATAGCCGAAACGGGCCGTGATGTCGAACTTGTCGCCGCGCCAAGGGGTGGCGGTCACTCCGAATTGCGCCGCAGCCGAACACAGATCGAGGAGTTCCGCAAACCTGCCGGTCTCGGCCACGTGATGGGTCTCGTCGATCATGATGAGATCAGGACGGTAGCCGTTTCGCGTGGCGGCCAGCGCCGACTCGACGGTCGCGACGACCACCCCGGCCAAGTCCCTGGGCTTGCTCTCACCGGTAAGGAGGCGGGTGGGAACGGTCTTCGGGATGTGCCGCCACAGCGCCTTCTCAAGCTGTTCCACGAGGTCGCGCATGTGCGCCACCACGAGAACCTTGGCCTGCGGACGGGACTTGAGGAGATTGCTGATGACCTCCCCGCCGACGACCGTCTTCCCCAATCCGGTCGCCAGGACGAGGAGGGCCGAGCCCTCGGCCGCCAGGTCGCGCTCAATGGCCTCCACCGCCTCGGCCTGATAGGACCTCAGCTTGTAAGGGCTCGGCACGCGCTCCGGCATGCGCTCACCGATGGCCGCAAGCGTGGCGCCGTGCCACAGCGCGATGTCGACGCCGACGCCCGCCAAGGCGCGGCGGCGCGCCTCGGCCGACGAGGTGATGTTCGTATTGGTCGCCAAGACGGCCTTGTCCGCCCGGTAGTGGGTACGGGCCCGCTCGAGGTCGTCGACGCCGGCGTGGTCCGCCGTGCCGTGCGCCTTCCACTTGCTCTGGAACACCCACTGCTCGCGGTTCCGGACAGCGAGGAGATCCGCGCCGTGGTCGTTGGCGCCGTCCACGACACGAACGTCATGGAACCCCAGGTGCCACAGAGTCCGCTCGAGTGCCTTGGTCAGTCCCGCCGGGCCACCATCCCGCAGCTCGGCAGGGGACAGGAACACGGCGTTCACTCGTCACCGGCCAGCTCGTCAGCGAGCAGGGTGATGCTGAGGCGGGCACGCTGGAGCTGGAGGGCGGTGGCCTCACCGGCGAAGGTTCCGATGGTTGCCACGTCGGCCAGGTAGCCCGTGACGCGGGCCAGGCTCAGGGAGCGCGCGGACGGTGACTTCACATCAGCGTACGGGCCCCGGAAGACGCGGCGGTCCAGGAACGCCTCGGGCATCACCTCCACCAGGCGAACGAGCGCCAGTGCGGGGAGGTAGGAGATGAACCCGGCGTCCTGGCCCAAGCGTCCGACCTGGCCGACACGACCGGAGGCGATCATCGACTCTTCGACAGCCGTCCTCTCCTCCTCGCTGAGGTGGCCGAAGACCTCGCGGTACTCACCGGAGCGGTTGAGTTCGGCGACCGTGCGGCTGCGGATCTCGTTCAGCAGGTCACGGGCCTCCGCGCCGACCGTGTTGCCGTCCAGCGCGCTCTCCTTGAGGGACTGGGCGCGGATGCCGGCGACCAGCTGGGACGGGCCCCACTGGGAGCGCGCGCGAACTTTCAGCAGAGGTGCCAGTTCGGCCAGGAGGAGATCGGCGTAGTCCGCGCCGAACCGCTGGAACACCTCGTGGTCGGCATCGACGAAGGCGGTGAGTTCGTTGCCCGCGCGCTGGTCGAGAAGGACCGGGACGGCCTGTCCCGAGTCGTCGAGGAGAGGCTCACCGCTCTTGAGAAGGCGCGTCTCGACGTTCAGGTAGCCGAGGTCGGGGTGGCCGAACGGGCGACTGAGGTACGAGTGCCGCGTCGAGGCGTTCTCGTAGCGGGCCAGGCGCTCGCTTCGCGTCTCGATCTTCCCCTTCGCCTCCTTCGTCATGGTGGTCGTGCCACCGCCGCCCGCCTCCGGGCCGGCCGGCTGGGTGGCGCCGGAGGCGGGCGCGTCGGCGGGCACGCCGAGGGCATCCATGACCGCCTGCTCGTCGGGCTGGGTCGGGACGCTGGCCGTCGTCTTGGCCTGCTTCCCCTTGTTCTTGCTCTCCTCGTGTTCGAGGATCGCCTGCCACCAGCGTTCGTCCGTCTGGAAGTCCGGGTTGCCCTTATGGAACTCGTTGCCCCAGCGGCGGGTCTCATCGTGGATGGGCTTGCGGCCGTCACCGGGTACCAGGCAGCGCAGGCCGGCGTCGTTACGGCGGTATCCCTTGAACAGCAGGGCGAGCGGGCTCAGGTTCTCCGGGTAGCCGAGGGCTTCGGCCCTCTTGGGCTGGAGCGGTGCCACCCCACGCAGCAGTTCCACAGCGCTGCGCCAGCTCCGGTCCGCGTACTCGAAGGCGTCCTTCTGGTAGGTCACGGGGACGTGGTCGAGGTGGATCTCGCCGATGATGCGGCCACCCTGGTGGGCAAGCTCGACAGGGTACTCGGGGTCCTCGTTGCCGGGAGCGCCGTCGGGATTGTTCCAGGTGAACAACTGCCTGTCCCAGCGCAGGATCTTGCGGCCGTTGCGAAGGAAGTCGATGCCGTAGTCGGTCTTGTGGAGGTAGCGCTGAATGCCGAGCCAGCCCCAGATCCGGCGTTTGCGGACGGTAAGCTTCTCACTCCCGCAGTCGGCGCAAACGTCGCCGTGAGTCAGCTGCCACTGGCCGCAGTCGGAGCAGGCCACCCCGTCCTGGAGCTCCTCGTCAATCTCGATGTACGCGGGGATGCGCTCCTTGCCGTTGTAGAGCACGAAGCGGTCGTCCCCCCAGCGGCAGTGCCGGACCGGCTTGACCCGGGTCCCGGCCACGTAGAGCTCGAAGCCGCGCGCGTCCAAGATCCACGAGTACACGGAGCCCAGCATGTTGCGGAGGGCTTGCCCGTTGCGGCGCATCCACTCCGCCCGCGTCCGGTTCAGCCGGTCGATGACGATCCGCGTGCCGTGCTGAGCGGGGTCGCTCTTCGGCTCGGTGATGTCCGTCGCCTCGAAGTCGTCCTGGATGTGGTCCAGGTCGATCTCGACGCCGATCCACTCGCTGTCACCGGCCCGCGTAGTGAGGACGCGGGTGCGCTTGCCGAGGCGGGCGGTGGCCACGTTGAAGCCCATGCCGAACAGGCCGAGCTTGTCGTGCATGTCGTTGCCGGACCAGCCGGCCCGCACCGCACGCTCCAGACGCTCGTACGTCATGCCCCGACCGGTGTCGGCGATGACGAGTTCCCCGTTGGCCGAGGACGGCAGGGACACGCTGACCTTGTACCCGTCGGGCCACTCCACTCCGGAACGGACGATCTCGCTGAAGTCGTCGAAGGAGTTATCGACGAGCTCGGCCACGCACTGCCACTCGTCGAACTCGATCTCGCCCAGCATGCGCAGCACACGGGCGGAAGGGGTGATCTTCACTCCGGCGGAACCCTCTCCTGGTTAAACAGACGCGCTAGAGAACCGCTTCCGCACGTCAGCGCATGGCGAAGCAGACCGACTCGGACGAGTCACGCGTCGATCCCGAGGGTATAGGCGGCCACTGACAGCCCGTCTGCCGCTTTCGGAATCCGGGCCGTTAGGCCATCTGGCGGGCTGGCATAACGGGCGCCGGAAGGCGACGAAGTCACCTTCCGACTCGCTGTGCCCAAGACGGACAACCCGGCCGACTGGCCATGTACGTCCCCAACGACGCCTCCACGCCCGCATCACCATCGCCACCACCTGGCCAGCCATCGTCCGCCTCGCCGAACTGATGGAGGAATACATCCTGTGAAGTGCCCGGGCGGCCACGCCGGTGCGCGGCCATACCCCGGCCGTGCACCGGGGGATCACCACAGCGAAACGTCTGCGAACACGGCAGTCTCGTGGTGGTGCGGCGGGCGCCCCTCGGCGCGACCGAGGGTCGCATGCCACCCCAACGGCGGAGGTTGATCAGCTCCTACGCATAGCCCCCGGCCAGGCAGGACAGGTACCACCCAATGTGTCCAACCGCTCCTGATATCCAGCAGATAGCCGTGGAGGAGCCCTGTAAGTGACGTACTACAGATACGACGCCAAGCGCCATGCCCTGACCGCTTCTTGGGGACAGGCGCGGGGAACACCGCATTCGACGTCTCGGTGGTGGCTGCGTCGGCTGAGCCCGATCCGATGCTTCGTCTGGCTCAGGCTCTCGGGCATCTCTCGCAGGCCGCCTGGCGCACGTACACGCATCCCGCCTCGGCCAGTCCGAGCCTGGAGGCCAACAGCGAAGGCTGGCGCCGACAGCGTGAGCGCGATTCCTTCGCCGAAGCGCTCCAGGCCGTGCGGGAACCGCACCTACTCGACGACGTCGGCGGCCTGATCGTCTCCTACAGTCCCATCGTCGAATCTGGACACCGGATCGGACGCGCACTCCACGCTCTCGGGGACGCTCAGCTCATCAAAGTCGTCGCCGACGAAGCGGAAGCCGAACTCGGCGACCTGACCGGGCGGGCCCGCCAGGCAGTGCTGCTGACCCGCCAGGACGCTTCCCCTGTTCAAGTCGCCTCCGCGGATGCGCTGCTGCGCACCAACCCGTTCGGTGTGCCGGAGCTGTTCACCGACCTCGACCCCACGGCCGCCGCTGTCGCCGCCTCGCACTGGCTCCAGGCTGCCGCCGACGTTGCAGGAGAAGCCTCCGGCCTCTATTCCACCAATGTCGTCGTGGAGGCCGACAACATCGAAGCCCTCCCGCACGAGACCCCCACGCTCGTCCTGGGACTCGTAGATGCCGGGGCATCGCCCCGCGAGGCCGTGGTTGGTCTCATCCGGGACGCTATGGAGGTCGCCGAGGGGCGCGTGCCTGACCTGGCCCGCCTTCTGGAGCAGATCCAAGAGACTGAGGACCTCGTACGCCAGCATGCTGGCGCCGACCACGCGCTGGCGGCCGAACTCCGCCGCTTCCGCATCACGCCGCTCGACCCTCAACGGCCTGCCCGCGACCTTCTCGAGGACCTGCTGTCTGGCATCCACGCCTGCTGGCTCATCTTCGAGGAGCACGCCGGGCTGCCGGACCGCGAGGAGCAATGGGACGAGGCCGACGACGACGCCTGGCAGGCCGAGCAGCAAGACACCTTCGTCGGCCTTGTGCGTGCGGCGGCTACAGCCGAACACGACCGCATCCTGTGAGCGCGACCAGCGACCCCACCGCACGACTCGCTCTCTACACGCATGCAGATTAGTAGCGAGGCCCACGTCTCAAGTGCAGCTTTGGCAAGCTCATCGAGCGCTTGTGAGCACACGGCCGGCAGGGTACGTTCGCACCCACAGACGGGTACGGCTCAGCAGGGCAGGGTGTCTGCATACGGCCGCGAGGACAGCGAGTGGGACTCGCTGGTGGACGCAGGACGAGATTTTCTCGTTGAGCGGGCGAAGCTAGGCAAGCTCACCTCTTAGGGCTCATCGCGAAATCAGCCGCCGTAGCCGTCATCGGTCGCCCGCTTCCGGTGACGATCAGGGTCGTAGATCGCGGTGAGAAACGGCGTAGTTCCCAGGGCATAGAAGCCGTACTCCAGTTGCTGGTACCACGCTCGTTCGCTCTCAAGCTCCTTGGACACCTGAACGGGTACTCCGCCGGTGTGGTCGCCGGTCGACACCATGACGACGAACGACGTGCCCTCGTCTGCTGGGTCAGACGGATTAGCGATCACCGTGAAGTCCCAGGTTGCTGCACCGGGGACGTCCGAGCCGGCATCCAGGCGCCGCAGGACGAACGTCGGCTGTCGCAGCAGTACTCCGGACTGTGCCCGGATCGCCATCGTCTTCTGTCCCACGATCCGCCAGGGTGGCTCTGGGCGCGTGTGGTGAACGTCGGAAAAGAGTTCGTCCCGCAGTTCCGAGTACTTGGCTGCTGTCTGGGCGAAGGCCCTTGCGTCCTCGGCCAGTTGACGTCTGGTGTCGCAACTGTCGAGCAGACCGCCCAGTGAGTGAAGTCTGTCCCGGATCCATGGCTTGAGGAAGCGGTCAAGGGCGCCCAGCCGGTAGGCGTCCTCGGCAGACTCAACAACCAACAGCGCACCACGCGCCAAAGCCTGACATCCGTCTGCGAGATCCATCAGCTCCCCTCCCCGAGACGACAATCACCTCTCACCGTATCGATCAACAAACCGAGAGCGAAAGCTGATCGGACAGAACGCGACGGTCCGTCGCAGTGCCCCGTTCCGGCACCCTTGGTGACAACCAGCGCGCCGATCTTTGTGACGCACACCGCGCCGCGGAACTCTGCTGGGCATTTCTCTAGGGCGTGCGGGGTGACCGTGTCGGGGCCAGCAGCTGCGAGGCGACGGTGGGGTGACAGGTCTCCCGGTGCCCGCTCAAAACAGTTCTAGGTCCCCGCCGCTGGTGTCCACGATGACTGGCCGGAACTGGGCAGGGAGGCCGTCCAGGCGATCAGGACCGGCTGCGGCGGCCACGGCAGGGGCCGTCTCGGCCAGCCAGGCACGAAACCGCTCGGCGGCTTCGCGGTAGGGGACTCGCGTTAGGACACGGTGCTCGCCGGAGGGGCAGAAGTCGACGGCGACGGTGAGCAGGCAGGAACGGGGTGCGTTCTGACTGCCCGTCCAGGATACGCGCAGGGCACCGCAGGGTTTGCGCCCGCGGGGGGCGCGGTGGGTGGGGCGCAGCGATCGGCAGGCTATGTGGGCGGTCCATGCGGCGAGGTGCGGCAGGGGCAGGGTGGTGCGTGCGCGGCAGCCGGGGCAGCGGTGCCAGTGGCGGAGCCAGTCGTCGGTGTCGGTGTGGAAGAGGCGTGTGTATCGGTTCGCCACGCGGATGTCGTTGCTGTACAGGTGGTCGGGGCGTTCTTGTGTGTTGCAGGACTGGCAGACGGGGGCGCGGACGTAGCCGTGTTCGTGGCAGTGGTCGAGCACGGTGGCGGGCGCGGTGCGGCAGACGGCGCACGCCCACCCGGCCACCCTGCGGGAGGTACCGGGCTTCCTGCTGAGCACCGAGTACAGCTGGCCTTCCAGCTCTTTGTTGTACGGGCGCGGTGAGGCGGTGGGGCCCTCGGGGCTCGTCGTCTGCCGACCGCCGGCGTCTCGGGCCTGCCGGGGGTGGGAGGGCGGCTCGGTGACGGCTGCGCTTGCCTGGCGGGGCCGCGCGGCTTGCACCCACTGCGTTTCGGCGTGCTCGGCCGCGTCCAGCAGCCTGACCACAGCGCGCGGCAGCCACCACGTGCGCTGCGTCCCGTCGCGGGTCTGCTCCACGAGCATCTGTCGCCAGTCGATTCCCGCCAGATGGTACGGTCTGCCGACTTCACGTCGTGCTGCCCGCTCGGGGTCGCCCAGCTCCTGCAGTTCCCCCATGATGCGCCGGCGCCAGCGCAGCCGCGTTTCCTCGTTGCACTCCTGCCTCGGCGCCCCTCGAAACGGACCGATGCGGACCAGGTCCTGCCTATCCATCCCAACCGCGTTCAGTTCCGCGGCCGCCCGGCGCACCTCAACCTCCGGAACACTCCACTGACCGCCGCTCGCCCTCACCATCGCCACCACATGGCCGCCGAGCAGGACGTACCCCACCCGGGCACGGGCAGGGGAGCGGGTGAATGCCCCAGGAGCCGTCGGCGCAGCAGTGTCGGCCGTCAAATGGACCCACAGAGCGTCCGCGGCAACCAGGGTGATCAGGCCGTCCGTGCGACCGGGCATGACACGCTCTGACATACCGACAGGCTAACGGCCTGCAACGCGGCAACGGGTCCCAAGCGCCTCGATCAGCCGGGCCACCTCCCGCAACTCCATATCCCTGAATATCTGGTTCGTCAGCACCTCCCGTGCCCGTAGCCTCACCACCAGAACGTCAAGAACCGGGCAAGTCGCCCTCGCACATCAGCGGTCCCCGAGCCCAGACGAATTGAGCAACAAAGTCGCCGACGAGCGAGCGGCTAAGGGTTACCTACTGGGGCTGATCGTGGAACGAGACCAGCAGATCGCCCCCTCTGACCCTCGACAATGACCGGCGACCCATTCTCGTCCAGCCCGAGCGAGTCGATCCGGCCCCGTGAACCGGCCCGGTGCCGTACTCACTCGCCAGGAACCGGACCCCCAGCAGCGTCTCCATGTGCGCCTAGACAAGGCCCTGCACATCCGCCTCGACCTCAGCCAGACGGGGCATGACCTCGGCCACGCCGCTATTCGTCGTGTCCGTGCGGAACAGCTTCAGGCTCGACACCTTCTCCTCCTCGGTTCGGAGATCATCAACGCCGAGCCGGGGCAGGGTTGTTTCCGCGAGGGGCTTCGAGGGTGTGAAGAAAGCTACGTCCGGGCCGCCGTGAGGCACCCGTGTCCCACGGTTCCCGGGGATCGCAAGATCCCACATACGTCCCACAGCTTCGCGGGACGAGCGCCTGGAAGACTGCGTTTTCGCAGGTCAGCCCCCGTAGCTCAGTGGATAGAGCAGGTACCTTCTAAGCACCTACTCCATCGGCTCACATCCGCATGGTCCCTCCTGCGCTGGAGGAAGCGTGCCGTATCACGATCCCTTCTCCCGCTTGATCGGCCACTCCATCTCCGTGTCGAAGAACTTAATGACCGACGTAACCAGCATGAGCCCCATCACCGCGTTGATCCGGCTGTACTGGGCGCGCGAGACGGCATGTGTGGTCGGGTGCCTTCCAAAGGTGCGCGGGATCGGGTCGCCGTCTTCCGTCTTGTATTTCGCGTGCGCACACCACACTGGTGCGAACGTAAAAGCCGCCCGGATCTTGTAATCGTCCAGGTTGAAACGAACACCGCTCTTCTTGAAGTTGTTGCGCGTTACCTCAAGCCGAGCCGCGTTATCGAAGTTGCTGCGCAAGACACTGTCGAGAAGGTTTCCGGCAAGGGCCTGCGCCGGTGCCGTGTGCCCCTCCTGGAGAGCCCGCACGCAATCGAGCCCGAACTTCTTGGAGTCCTGCAAACTGGGGTGAGTCACGTCGCTCAGCACCGTCTCGCAGTCAGTGACTATTCCCTTCCAACGACGACTGATGATGCGCCGCCGCTCTGCGGCCGTGGAGGCATCCAAGAGAGCCTGAATGACCTTCGGGCCAGGAACCCACATCAAGGCGACGCCCTCATCAATCAAGAGAGACTCGAACTCTTCAATGCCCGGACGACTTACACCTTCCCAGTTTTCTGGGAAGATGCGCGACTGGAAGTCTCTGATCGACTCAAAGATGCGCTCCCACTGCGGCGCATACGCACGGTTGACCGACTCAATCAGCGTGCGTAGAGAACTGTTGAAGGTGTACATCCCCCGCAACTGCTCCTGAAGCTGCGTTACCTGGGCAGCCAACGGCGGCACGATCGTTGGGAAATTCTTCGTTAGGTTCAGCCTGAACGCGGCCGACTCCTGAAGCATCCTGCTGATTGGCGGGAACATGTTCCCTGCCCAGTTCTCCCGCCACTTGACGAGTGGGTCCATAGAACCTCGGAAGCGCTCAAGCGCCTTGTTCAGGTCCTCATCGTCGGATCCCTCGTCCGGCTCGTGCTCGTCGTTCATGGCGTCATGCTGCCACTGCCCCGCCCGCTGGTCGACGGATTACTTCCTCTCGTACTGCTTTCCGTAGGTCTTGGTGACGTACAGCTCCAAAGCGTCGTCGAGGGTCATCCAGAACTTGCGCTTCTCTATGTACGCCAGGTCGCGCAGCTGCTCGTGTCGCGACGGCCGCATCTGCGTGCCACGCGCTTGGGGTGACTCGTCACTGTCCACGATCGTCAGGTTCAAGGGCCGGTCGCCGGCGTCTGGTTGGCCTCGCCACCGTGGGACTTAAATACAGGGGGGACACAACATACCAAAGCGCCGTTCGACACATCCGAGCCCCCTTCCGAAGCCGCGGGCTCCAGCGATGGAAGCGACGGCCAACACCACCCACGTTCAGGTCCGGTGCAGTGACGAGCAGGCCATGGCCGTCCTGAAGGGCTGGCGCCTACTGCGCAAGCTCCGCTGCAGCACCAACCGGATCACCGACGTCATCAAGGCCGTACCCGTCCTTCACCACGCCTCAACATGAGGTTGGAAGAGGCTCACTGCCCGGCCGCGCCCGCCACCTGACTGCGGCCGGCGCCCACCGCATCTGCGAACGCCAGGGAATCGATGCTCGCCGACCTCGCCTACAGCGGGGCCAGCTCTTGGGCGACCAGACCAATCAGGCGACTCCCGCACCAGGACCTCACGACGACCCAGCAGACGATCACCCCCGGCCCCTGCCAGCCGCACGAGCACCCGTTGAACGCAGCCTCGCAAGACTGAAGTCCTGGCAGATCCGCCGCAGAGCCCGCTGCAGCCCCTACCGCATAACGGCCCTCGCTAAATCCATCCTCGCCCTGGAACGTCAATGCTGAAAAGGCTCGATGTCAGACCCCGGCGATAGGGTCCGTCCGTGAGGTGTCGGGGGCATGTGACCCAGTGCCGCGTCGGGGAGGACACATGGCGCTTTTGACTTCCGCGCTGCTGGCGAAGGCAGCCATGCCGTGGGCTGGCAGGCTTGCGCTGAGCGGGTTCACGAAGGTCATTCGCAGACCCAGGGTGGCTCGTGCCGCGGCCAAGCGGGCAGCGGAGGCTGGGATTCCAGTGGCGGCGAAGTCGCTGCGGATCTGGCTGGCGCGCAAGGACACCGGCGCACAGCTGCGCAACTGCAGCGAGGCATCGCTCGACCAGGCGGCCGGACGCCTCGCCTTCGTGATGCCCGGCGGCAGCGCTGAGGAGCGCCGTCACAATGCGCTGCAGGTGCTGTGGATGGTGATGGAGGAGTCGGTGCGTGCCGCCGATCCCTCGCAGGCGGCCCTTCTCGTCGGTAGCTGGGGGCTGCAGACCACGCAGGAGGAGGGACGGAAGACCCGGGACCACCTCCGGGAGCTCCAGCAGGACGTGCGAGGCCGCGACGTTCTCAAGCAGGCCGTACGCACGCTCAGTCCCTGGGCCGCAGAAGAAGCCCTTCTGCTCGCCACGTCGTGGCCCGGCGTGACCAAGTGCATGGACATCCTGTCCGCCTCGGGGCGGCAGCGCGGCGATGTCCTGCGTCAGTGGGCGGACACGCACCCGGCGTGGCTTGAGGACGCCCCCGCCGGCGCCTACGCCTGGCTAGGCCACCTTGCCGCCGACTACGACGCTTCTGGCGCGTCCCGGCACTTCTTCGAAGCGTGCCTGCGAGAAGGGGGACACCCCCGGGACTATTACACGATGTTGGCGGCGCTTCAGGAGGAGGACGGCACGGACGAGGGCGCATGCCGCTACCTCGATACGCACGGAGACGGCGGTTCATCTCCTCTCCTGGCAGCGCTTCGCGGCCTTCTCGACGGCGCGTGGGAGCAGGGCCTGGTGGATCTCAGGCAGTGGGAACCACACCATGCACGAGCAGCAGCCATTGCGACCCAGCTTGAGGCAAAGGCGCTGCTCCACCTCCAGCGGCCGGGGGAGGCGCTGGCCGTACTGCGGGCGGCCGACGAGACGTCCAGCGGCACGGGAATGGCCTTGGCCGCCGCGCTTCTGGAGTATGCCCGCCACAGCCGGACCACGAACAGGCTCGGTGCAGGCCAGGAGGCCCTGGCCGTGGCTCTCCGCGCCAGGAACAGTCGTCGGAGCTGGTCGGGCGACAGCACCGAAGCGGCCGTGTTGGCCGTACAGGCGGCCGTGGTGAGCGAGGACTTGACCCTGGCGTGGAAGCTGGCCCGGCCGGCTCCGGAAGGGGAAGCCGAACCGCACGAGGCGGAAGACTCCCGCATGAGCGCACAGACCGCCCTGGTCGCCGCCATGACGGGACGGTGGCGGGAGGCCGAGGAACTGGTGCAGTGCATGCCGCAGGGGTTCGCGCGAGTGCACGCCGCGGCGGTTCTCGCGGAATCGACGAAGGGGCACGGCACCAATGCCGCGGATGTCCGGCGGTTGTGGCAGGAGGCATGGGAAGTCGCCGTCTCGGAGGGCGAGCAGTTCACGGCCGCGGCCGGCCTAGCCTCCAGCGGTGCGGACCTGCCCGACCTAAGCCACCTCGCACCCCTCTTCGGCGAGCGCGTCCACGAACTCGAGCTCCTCGCCCGTGCTCTGCACGCTGAGGGAAGTGATCCGCTGAGCCTGCTGCGCGCCCACGTCACCAGGAGCCCGGTGATCGTGGTAGCGCTCGCCGAGCGCTACCACCGTGCCGGAGACATCGCTCTGGCTGCCGAGACCCTCAGAGACGGTTCCGTCGAATGGAACGACGCGCGGCTGATGGCCATGGCCGCGAGCCTGTTCCTGGAGACCAAGGACCATCCGCAGGCCCGTGAGTGCGCGCAGGAAGCACTGCGGATGGCGGGACCCGGTTGGGCGGGGCAAGGACGCATGTACGCGCTCCTCGTCGATGCCGAATCCGCCGACGGACGCATCGACCGTGCCACGGACGCGGCCCTGCGCCTTCTCGAACTCGACGCCTTGGACATCGACGCCCGCTGGGCCCTGGTCAAGTGCTACGCGCTCCGCGGCCTGCTTGACCAGGCGTGGCAGGCTCTCACCACCGGCGGGCAGGGACGGCCCCTCGATCCGCGCAGTTTGGACGAGACGGCCCTGTGGGTCATGCTCGGGGCACGCTTCACCACCGACCCACACTTCACCGGGCGGGCCCTCGCTCTGACGCAGCGTTGGCGTGACGACAGCGACCTAGTCGGTAAGGTCCTGGCCAACCTGCACTGGCGTGCCGTCCAGCCCGCGTCGTCCCTCTCCGAACAGGACGTGGAGCAGCTCCGCACCGCCACCGCCGCATACCTGGAGCGCTTCCCCGACAGCACCGTCTTTCGAGCCGTCCAGCTCGGGCCCGAGGACGATCCTCTCAAGAACGTCGCCGAAGAACTGCGCCGTTCTCACGAGAACGCCAGGGAGCTTCACCGCAGGACCGCCGTCGGCGAGCTGCCCGCTGGCATGCTCGTCCTGTCCTCCGGTCGCAGCTACGCCGAGATTCTGCTCCGACCCTCCGCCGAACGCCCGCACGTCTACGCCGCTAACGCCGTCACTGATCCTGCGGAGGCCGAAGTCATGCAGGCTGCCCGCTCAGGGCGAGTGGTCGTAGATACCAGCGCCGCCGTCACCCTAGCCCTCTTGGAACCGGGCGTAGCCGAACGGCTCATGGGTCACCCCCGGTCGCTCGTGACGACCGACCAGCTCTTCACCGACGCACTGCACGCTCAGGAATCACTCGCCCTGCGCACCGATATGGAGCTCACCTGGGACGAGGGCGACGCCCGTCCGGCCGTCCGCACCACCTCCGCCGAGCGCCTCACCCGCATGCGAACCACCTCGGCGCGTCTCGTCGAGGTGGTTCGGGCAATGCCTCACGTGCCCCGGCCGGAACTGCGCAGCCTGCGGCAGCTACCCGTCCACAGGAGCAGTACGCAGTGGCTGACGGCCCTCGACCACGCCAAGGAGTACGGTCTCGTCCTGTGGTGCGACGACCGGGTCCTGCGGGCCGTCGCGCGGTCCGAAGGAGTGGCCGCCTTCGGCACCCTCGCGCTCCTCGACGCCCGTGTCAACGCCGGCCTGACCACGCCAGAGGAAGCGCTGCTGACCAAGGCCGAGCTGCTGCGGAACCACTACGTCGACATCCCCTTCTCCGCCGACCTCTACCATCTTGCAGCGCTGGCCGACGGATGGCAGGCCAGAGCCGTCGCCGTGGCCCTCTCCCGTCCCTCCGCCTGGGCCGATGCGAAGGCGACCGCCGCCTTCGCGCTCGACGCCGCCTCGCGCGCCGTTGACACTCTGCCGCACGAGGCCACAGGATGGATCAGCGCCGCCTACGGCGGTCTTCACCGGGCCACGCCGCCCGCGTACCGGCAGCGCAACCTCCAGGCGTTCTCGCTGCAGGTCCTCACGCAGCCCTGGATCTCGTCGTCCACCCTTCCCTTCGCATGGGCGGGGCTACGCGCCGGTGTCGAAGCCGCAGGCGACAGCGACGCTCCTCTGGAAGCGGCACTCACCCTCTACCACCGGGCCCTCGCCGAGGAGCTGACACCCTTGGTCGCCGCCGGCACCTTGACGGCCGTGTTCGTCCACACCGACGAGGCGGACCGCGCCATGGCAGCCCGCGTCGTGCTGACCTCTGCCGAGTACTGAGCCCGCGGCCCTCGGCGATGAGCCGCTCCATCAGCTCCTGTGCCTTCGCCCGCCGGGCTCGCGCGACAGGCCGCTCGCCATAGGGCGTGCGAGGGTTGACCGGCACCGTCGGCTCACTGCCATCGGCGGCCGAAGAGTTGTCGTCGATCATCAGGCCCACGATCCGGCAAGGCATCGGCTGAGCGCCAGGCGCTCGACAACCAGGTTCCAGTGCTCTCGTGGCTAAGGAGGCGGCCGACGAGCCCGTACTGCCGTATAGAGCCGAAAGACACCCGTCAGCAGTGGGATCCCTCTGGGACTTTTCTGGGACTTCCAGCCCCATCAACCGGCACGAGCGTGATACAACCGAAAGACCATTCGTGCAGGTCAGCAGCCGTCACACGCCCATCACGGCAGGTCACGGCGCTCGCTGGTCTCTTCCGGGACATCTGAAAGCTCTCAGAAGAAGCAACACGAAACCCCTCCTGAACTGCACAAATGCGAGGCGGGAGGGGACTTGTGGGTGCCCCTGGGACTTTTCTGGGACTTCTGGCCGGGCGAGGAGGTTCCGGGTGGCGGGCGCTGCACATGATTCGTCATCGGAAAGATGTCGCACGAGCAGGATCGAGAGAAGCAGCAGGTCAGACGATATTTCTAGGCACTTCGGGCGAGCAGCAGCGTTCTCGGCCGTGACGCTCGTTTGACGCTCTGATGCCCCGGGGCCTCCAGGAGACCCATCGATTTTCCGTCTCACGCTGACCGCGAGCGCCCGGCGCTAGAGTGGCCATCCCGGTTCCCGGCGGTGCGCAGGTCCCCCTCTCCGCTCGCTTCTGAGAGGAGCCTGCGATGACCGAGTCAGCAGGCACACCCGTCCTCGCCTGCGACTGCGGCACCGAGCGGCCTCGTCCGCGCTTCACCCCCGTTTCCGGCCCGACAGCCGGAGACACGCGCGCGGCACGCCGCGGGGTGGGGGACGCCACCAATGTGTCGCCCCCCACCCAACGGGTCGTTCACCAGGAGGACTTCGTCACCCCGGGTAGGTAACCGGCATGGGCCTGGGCCCGCACGTTCACCCGGGAGAGGCCGAACTTGCGCAGGTGGCCACGAGGGCGGCCGTCAACGCTGTCACGGTTGCGCACCCGAGTCGCGCTCGCGTCCCGGGGCTGGCGGCGGAGTTCCGCCTGCGCGGCGGCCTTCTCCTCGTCCGTGGCCCGCGGGGACGCCAGGACGGCCTTGAGTTCGGCGCGCCGTTGCGCGTAGCGGGCCACGATCCGCTTCCTCTTGTCATTCTTCGCGATCTTGCTCCTCTTCGCCATCAGACACGCTCCCCGCGGGCCCGGATCCGGGCGACGGCGCCCTCGACGCCGATGGCGTCCACAGTCTTGATGGCACGCGCGCTCAGCCTCAGACGGACGTGCCGCCCCTCGCCGGGCAGCCAGTAGCGCTTGTTCTGGATGTTGGGGTCGAACCGGCG
Source organism: Streptomyces sp. NBC_01717 (assembly GCF_036248255.1). Lineage (NCBI taxonomy): Bacteria > Bacillati > Actinomycetota > Actinomycetes > Kitasatosporales > Streptomycetaceae > Streptomyces > Streptomyces sp. NBC_01717. The sequence goes on from NZ_CP109178.1 coordinate 2,500,849, forward strand.
CGAGGTGCGCCGGTGCGAGTGGGAGATCTTCTTGCCGAAGACCGGCTGGGCGCCGGTCAGCTGGCAGTGGGCGGACATGCAGGTTCTGCCTTTCTCTCCACCGTTATCGGTAATGGAAATCATTGTCGTATGCTACCCGCATGGCCCGCAACGAGGTACGCCCGATCATCAAGCTCCGCTCCACCGCCGGAACCGGCTACACGTACGTGACGCGCAAGAACCGCCGGAACGACCCGGATCGGCTGGTCCTGCGCAAGTTCGACCCCGTCGCCCGACGCCACGTCGAATTCCGCGAGGAACGTTGACCGCATCGGCTCCGCCCGACTGTCGGCACCCGATCGAGAGACCACACCCATGAAGCCTGGAATCCATCCCGCCTACCGCCCGGTCGTCTTCCGCGACAAGGCCGGTGACTTCGCCATCCTGACCCGCTCGACGATGACCAGCGACAAGACGATCGAATGGGAGGACGGCCACACCTACCCGGTGGTCGACGTCGAGATCTCCTCCGCGAGCCACCCCTTCTATACCGGCACCGCCCGCGTGCTGGACACAGCCGGCCGCGTCGAGCGCTTCGAGCGCCGCTACGGACGGGACGGGGGCCGCCGATGACCCCCGACGGACCGATGCCCGTGGTGATCGTCGGCGGACTGCACGCCGACACCCGCCATGCCACGGTCGAACGGCTGTTGCGCGAGGTGTCCGACAGCGTCGCCCTGCACCACGACCTGTCCACCGGTCCGGCGGGCACCGTGCGCCGCAGCGTTCGCGACTCCACGGGCGAGACCGGGTGGGGCGAGACGGCCCTGGTCAACGACTGCGCCTGCTGCGCCATGCGCGAGGACCTCGTTCCCGAACTGGAACGGCTGGCCGACAGCGGCCTCACCCGCCTGGCCGTCGTGGAGCTGTGGGACTCGGTGGAACCCCGCGGCATGGCCGAGGCCATTGCTGCCCACGGCGGCGACGCCTTCCGGTTGACCAACGTGCTGACCGCCGTGGATCCCGCCCTCGTCCTGGCTTGCCTGTCCAACGGCGATGACCTCGCGGAGGCCGGACTCGCCGCGGCCGCCTCGGACCAGCGCACCGTCGGCGACACCTTTGCGCGGCAGCTGGAGTACGCTCCCGTCCTCGCCGTGGCCGACAGCGCCGCCACCGGACTGGACGACCTGGCACTTCTGCGGCAGTTGCACCCCACTGCACAGCAGGTCGGCATCGAATCCGGCCAGTTGGGCGTCACGGCGGTCGCCGGCTTCGACGTGGACGCTGCGGCGGCCGCACAGCATCCGGCCTGCGCCCGTCTCCCCCACGACTGTGACGAGGAGGGAATCAGCACGCTCGTCTGGCGGCGCCGTCGTCCCTTCCACGCCGGTCGCCTCTACGAGGCGTTGGAGGATCTGTGCTGCGCGGCGGCCCGTAGTCGGGGGAGGTTCTGGTTGGCGGACCGGCCCGACAGCCTGCTGGCCTGGGACGCCGCCGGAGGCGCGCTGTGCGTGGAGAGCGCCGGGCCGTGGATGGCCGCGCTCCCTGACGCCGCCTGGGAGATGATGCCGGCCGAGCGCCGCACGGCGGCAGCCCTTGACTGGCACCCCGAGCACGGCGACCGCTGCCAGCACCTCGTCTTCATCTCCCCCGACCTGGACCGTGCGGGGCTGCTCTCACTGCTCGACTTCTGCCTGCTCACCGACGACGAACTCGCGTCCGAACCCGACACCTGGTCCCGGCCCACCGGCTTCGACCAGCTTCTCAACCCCGTCGCCTGACCCGCCCCATCACACCAACGAGGAAGCCGTCATGCCCCGCCCTGCCAAGACCGCGCTCGCGCGCAAGAGCCGGCCGAACCCGCTCGACGCGGCCGGCATTACGTACATCGACTACAAGGACACTGACCTGCTGCGGAAGTTCATCTCCGATCGCGGCAAGATCCGCAGTCGCCGCGTCACCCGGGTCAGCCGACAGCAGCAGCGCCAGATCGCCACGGCCATCAAGAACGCCCGCGAGATGGCCCTGCTCCCCTACTCCAGCCGCTGACCTCCACGACTCCCACCGACTTCCCCCTCCGACGAAAAGGACCGTCATGGCCGTCCCCAAGCGCAAGATGTCCCGGAGCAACACCCGCCACCGCCGCGCCCAGTGGAGGGCGAGCACCCCGGTGCTCGTCCCTGTCACCGTCGACGAGAGCACCTACCTGGTGCCCCAGCATCTGAGGAAGGCGTACGAACGCGGCCTCCTCCGTCCGGAGGACTGACCAGCATGCCGCACGACCGCCTGCCGGTAACCGTCCTCTCCGGCTTCCTGGGAGCGGGCAAGACCACCCTGCTCAACCACCTGCTGTCCAACCGCGAGGGGCTGCGGGTCGCTGTCATCGTCAACGACATGAGCGAAATCAACATCGACGCCGCACTGGTGCGCGGCGGAGATGCTGCTCTGTCCCGTACGGAGGAACGACTGGTCGAGATGACCAACGGCTGCATCTGCTGCACGCTCCGGGACGATCTCCTCGAAGAGGTGGAACGCCTCGCCAGGGAGGGACGCTTCGACTATCTCCTGATCGAATCCAGCGGTATCTCCGAGCCCATGCCGGTGGCAGCCACCTTCTCCTTCGCACGCGACGACGGGGCGACGCTCGACGACCTCACCCGGCTCGACACCATGGTCACCGTGGTGGACGCGGCCAACTTCCTCGGCGAGCTGGGAACCGGCGACGAGCTCGCTGCGCGCGGAGTCGCGCCCTTCGAGGACGACGAGCGCACCGTCAGCGATCTGCTCATCGACCAGGTCGAATTCGCCGACGTGATCGTCCTGAACAAGCTCGACCTCGTCAACGAAGCATCGGCAGAACGCCTGCGCGGCATCCTCACCCAGCTCAATCCGGGCGCCCGCCAGCTGGACGCCGTCCGAGGGCAGGTACGTGCCTCCGACGTGCTCGGGACCGGCCTCTTCGACGTCGAACAAGCGCAGCTGGCCCCGGGCTGGGTACAGGAGCTCAACGGTGAGCACGTCCCCGAGACAGAGGAGTACGGGATCTCGTCCACTCTGTTCCGCGCCGACCGGCTCTTCCACCCGCGTCGACTCTGGCAGCTGATCACCGAGCGGCTCGACAGCGGCGAGTTCGGAACCGTGTTGCGCAGCAAGGGCTTCTTCACACTGGCCGGACGCGCAGGTGTGACGGGACTGTGGTCCCAGGCGGGCAGCGTCGCCCGCTTCGAGCCCGCCGGGACCATCGACGCCGAACGGCCGGAACAGCACGCCCAGGAGCTGGTGTTCATCGGGTCGGACCTGGAGGCGACGGCCCTGCAGACCGCCCTGGAGAGCTGCCTCCTGGACGGCGAATGGACCGGCGGTGAGGACCCCTTCCCGCAGTGGGACGCCCCGGAAGCTCACGACACCTGCGCCCACGAGCAGGGCGGGGCGGCACCGCTCGTCTGAAATCTCCGGGCCGGGTGGTGGTCGCAGCCACGGCATTACCCAGCCCGGTCAGGCGGATGGACCACTCGGCGGTGCGGGGGCCTTACGGGCTCGTACTGTCCCGGCCCCTCACGATCGCGTTGCCATCACCATTCCGAATTTCAACCAGTCACGGAGTTCAGGACCGCCGGGACCGAACGCCGCACGCCTTCCCTCCCCGGGCGTCACCACCGCAGCTACGCCCGCCTCGGGCCCCGAACATTAGTAGTCATGGAATTCATTTTCATCTAGCCTGGGCGGCGGATCGATCCCCAACCCCCGCGGGAGGCAGGCGTCATGGACGGTGTGTCGACCGGCGAGCGCGTGTCGACGTGGCGGTCGACCCGGCAGCGGGCCGCCGTTCTCCGGACGCTGCTCGACTGCCGCGATTTCGTATCAGCAAGGGACTTGCACGCGACACTGACCGCCGGCGGCGCCACGGTGGGTCTGACCACGGTGTACCGGACCCTGCGGATGCTGGAGCGGGACGGGCACGTGGACGTCGTACGGGAACAGACCGGTGAGCGCCTGTACCGACCCCGCCCCGCAGACGGGCATCGCCACTATCTCGTCTGCCGGAGCTGCAGCTTCAGCCTGGCCGTCGAGGCGGAAGCCGTCGAACGCTGGACCAACGACGTTGCCACGGCGACCGGCTTCGCCGAGATCGAGCACACCGTCGAGCTCTCGGGAGTCTGCGACCGCTGCCAGAGCCAGTCCGACAGGCAGGCGCCGCACCCATAGCCGGACGTCAAGACTTGGCAACGATTGTCATTTCTATCGAAGCGAACATGGTGGTGACATTCGTTTTCAATTAGCGTGAGGGGTCGAGCACCCCTTTCACTTCTGTCCTGGAGGAATCCCATGCCCACGTCCCCGTCCCGGCGCCTCGCGCTGATCACCGGCGCTTCCCTGGCTCTCCTGGCGGGCTGCGGCAACTCGTCGTCCGACTCCGGCAGTGATAGCAGCACCGCGCAGGGCGCCGCCTCCTCTTCAAAGGTCAAGGTGGTCGCCTCCACCAACGTCTACGGCGACATCACCGAGCAGATAGGCGGCGACAAGGTCGACGTCACGTCGATCCTCAGCGACCCCGACCAGGACCCGCACTCCTTCGAGGCCAACACCCAGAACCAGCTGGCCCTTTCCAAGGCCGAGGTCGTCATCGAGAACGGCGGCGGCTACGACGACTTCGTCGACCGCATGCTCAAGAGCAGCAACAACTCCTCCGCCGAGTTGATCAACGCGGTGAAGGTCTCCGGCAAGGCCGCCCCCGAAGGTGGCGAGCTCAACGAGCACGTCTGGTACGACTTCCCCACCGTTTCCAAGATCGCCGACCGGATCGCCGCCGCTCTCGGCAAGGCTCACCCCGCGGACGCCGCCACCTTCACCAAGAACGCCGAGACCTTCAAGGACAAGCTCGCCGCGCTGGAGGCGAAGGAAGCGGACATCAAGAAGGCGCACAGCGGCGAGGGCATCGGCATCACCGAACCCGTACCGCTGTACCTGACCGAGGCGAGCGGGCTGGTCAACAAGACGCCCGACGAATTCAGCGAGGCCATCGAGGAAGGCGACGACGTCGCCCCGAGGGTCCTGCAGGAGACCCTGAAGCTGTACAGCGACAAGCAGGTTCAGGCGCTCGTCTACAACGCGCAGACCTCCGGGGCCCAAACCGAGAAGGTCAAGGATGCAGCCAAGGCGGCGGGCATCCCCGTCGTCCCCGTCACCGAGACCCTGCCCGAGGGCATGGACTACCTCGGCTGGATGACCGCCAACGTCGACGCGCTCGCGACCGCGCTGGACAAGTGAGGCAGCACGGCATGGCCCACGTACCCCAGGCCCGCCGGGGCAGCACCGATCACCGGGGAACCGGCTCCGCCCCGGTGATCGGCCTGCGGGGCGCCGCCCTGTCCTACGGCGAGCGCACGGTGTGGCAGAACCTCGATCTCGACGTACGGCCGGGCGAGTTCCTGGCCGTGCTCGGGCCGAACGGCTCGGGCAAAAGCAGTCTCGTGCGAGCCCTTCTGGGTCGGCAGCCCCTGTCCGCCGGAACGCTGACCGTCCTTGGCCGATCCCCGCGCGAGGCCGCCCGGCACATCGGCTACATCCCCCAGCAGGCAGAGCTGTCCGCCCAGGCGCTCCTGCGCGCCCGCGACCTGATCCGCTTCGGCATCGACGGGCACCGCTTCGGACCAGGTCTGCGCACGGCTGCCGTCCGCCGCCAGGTGAACGAGATGCTGGAGGCGGTCGGTGCCTCCGCCTACGCCGACGTCCCACTCGGCATGCTGTCCGGTGGCGAACGCCAACGCGTACGCATAGGCCAGGCGTTGGCCACCGACCCCCGCATCCTGCTCTGCGACGAACCGCTGACTTCGCTCGACCTGCACCACCAGCGGGCGATCACCGAACTGGTCGACGCCCGCCGCCGCACCCACGACACTGCGGTCGTCTTCGTCACCCACGAGATCAACCCCGTGCTCGACCTCGTCGACCGCGTCCTCTACCTGGCACCGGGCGGCCACCGCGTCGGCACCCCCGACGAGGTACTCACCTCCGAATCCCTGTCCCAGCTCTACAACACCCAGGTCGACGTCGTCCGGGTACGCGGCCGCGTCGTGGTCGTCGGCACACCCGACGATCCGGCCGCCCCACCCCACCACACCGACGCCAGGGAAGGAGTACGTCCATGACGTTCGCCGACGGGATCTGGCATCAGATCTTCAGCTTCGACAACTACGGCGAGCTCCTCGCCCTGGTCCGCAACTCCCTCATCGCCGGCGCCGCGCTCGGCCTCATCGGCGGCCTGGCCGGGGTCTTCGTCATCATGCGCGACCTGCCCTTCGCGGTCCACGGCATCAGCGAACTCTCCTTCGCCGGCGCCTCGGCCGCCCTGCTGCTGGGCACGAATATCGTCGCCGGCTCCATCGTGGGCTCACTGCTCGCCGCCGGCGTGATCGCCCTCCTCGGGACACGGGCCCGCGACCGCAACTCGGCCATCGGCATCCTCATGCCGTTCGGCCTGGGCCTCGGCGTGCTCTTCCTGGCCCTCTACAAGGGCCGGGGGGCGAACAAGTTCGGTCTGCTGACCGGCCAGATCGTGGCCGTGGACGCCCCGCAGACGGCCTGGCTTCTCGGAACCTCCGCGGTGGTTCTCGCCGCGCTGGTGGTGATGTGGCGTCCGCTGACATTCGCCAGCGCCGACCCGGACGTAGCCGCGGCGCGAGGAGTCCCGGTACGCGGCCTCTCGTTCGCCTTCATGATCGTGCTCGGGCTCGCCGTGGCCCTCTCCGTACAGGTCGTGGGCGCACTGCTGGTCCTCACGCTGGTCGTCACCCCCGCCGCGGCCGCGGCCCGCGTCACCGCCTCGCCGGTCCTGCTTCCCCTGCTCAGCGTCGTCTTCGCCGTGGCCTCGATCGAGGGCGGCATCCTGCTGGCCCTGGGCAGCTCCATCCCCATCAGCCCCTACGTCACCACCATCTCGTTCGGCATCTACGTGGTCTGCCGATTCGCCGGCACCTGCCGTGCCCGACGGTGGGGCAGCCGCACGGCGGCTCCACAACCCGCCTGAGATCGGGTCTCGGTACGCCTGTTGTCAAGAGGCACTCCTCATGACGGCCCTCTTCGACCGGAAGTCCGCGTGGCGCACGGCCGCCGTCGCTAGAGTGCGGCACGGTCGTGGTCCTGTGCGGCGAAGCGAGTGGTGTGAGCGAGCAGAAGAACGAGGGAAACCGGCTCGGGTTTGCCGACGCCGTGCGCCTGTTGGTACGGGCCGTCGTGTATGTGGTTCTCGGCGGGCTCTCGCTCGCCACGCTCGGCACAGTCGCCGGCTTCCTCGGACCGGTGCTCGCGCTCGACCTCTACACCCCGCCCGTCGCTGCCTGGTGGACCGTTTTCACGGCTGTCGTGGTCCAGGGAGTCCCCTTCCTGTTGCTCGGCACGGTCGTCTCCGCTGCGATCGGCGTATTCGTCCCAGAGCGCGCCTTCAGCCGTCTGCTGCCACGCGCTCCGGCACTCGCTGTCCCCGTCGCGGGTGCGGCAGGTGCCCTCCTGCCGGGGTGCGAGTGCGCGTCCGTTCCGGTGGCCGGCAGCCTCATGCGGCGGGGGGTACCACCGGCCGCCGCGCTCGCGTTTCTGCTCTCCGCACCGGCCATCAACCCCGTTGTGCTCGTGGCCACTTCGATCGCGTTCCCGGGGCAGCCGATGATGGTGGTGGCCCGGCTCGCGGCATCTCTCTCCACCGCCGTCGTGATGGGCTGGCTGTGGGCACGCTTCGGCCGTCAGGAGTGGCTGCGACTGTCGAAGGGGGGAGCGCCACGAGCCGGCGTCTCCCGATCCGGTGACTTCGCAGCCGGCCTGCAGCACGACTTCCTGCACGCGGGAGGCTTTCTCGTGCTCGGCTCGGCAGCCGCGGCGACCTTCAACATCGCGGTGCCGCGCTCGGTCCTTGACCTCTTCACCGGATCGCCCTGGCTGTCCGTGCCGTTCCTTGCGCTGCTCGCCGTGGTGCTGTGCGTCTGCAGCGAGGCCGACGCGTTCGTGGCCGCGTCGCTCGTCGGGTTCCCGCGAAGCGCGCAACTGGCCTTCATGGTGGTCGGCCCTGCGGTCGACCTGAAACTGATCGCACTGCAAGTGGGCACCTTCGGCCGGACTTTCGCCGTCCGGTTCTCCTCGGTGACCTGGGGGGTCGCACTGGCGGGCAGCGTAGTGGTGGGGTGGTGGCTGCTGTGAGGCGGTACCTGTCAGCGGTCGTGTTGCTGCTGGTGGGCGGCGCGGTGCTGCGGATCTCGCTGTTCAGCGCTCTGTATCTGCGGTACGTGCAGCCGGGGCTGCGGCCGTATCTGGTCGTGTCCGGGGCGCTGCTGGTGCTGCTGGGCGCGGCGGCGGGGGTGAGGGCCGCTCGGGAGGTCCCGGACGAGACGCCGCACGGCCACGGGCACCCTCACGCCGACACGGCCGCGCCACGACTCGCCTGGCTGATCGCCCTTCCCGCCGCCGCCCTCCTCTTCTTCCCGCCGCCCGCTCTCGGCTCCTACAGCGCGGAACGTGAACAGGCGCAACGCGAGGCGCAAGGCGTCGGCACGTTCCCGGCACTGCCTGCCGGTGACCCGGTGAACCTGACCATCGCCCAGTTCAGTTCACGGGCCGTCTACGACAGCGGACGCTCCCTGAAAGGGCGAACCGTCAGGTTCACCGGCTTCGTCACAGGGGATGACGACGACCGCTGGTACGTGACCCGCCTACTGGTGTCCTGCTGCGCGGCCGACGCTACGACGAGCAAAGTGCAGATCCGTGCTGCGGACGCCCCGGCCAAGGACACCTGGGTGACGGTCACGGGCGTCTGGCGCCCGGAGGGCAGGCTGGGTTCGTCGACGGCCTGGCCCCCGGTGCTGGACGCGAAGACGGTCAGGCGGGTGGAGCAGCCCACGGACCCGTACGAAAAGCGCTGATCCACGAGAGGCACGGACACAGGGACAGTGCTGGACGCGACACGACCGCCCTGCGCGTTGCAGATGTCCACAATTGGGAGCCTCCGCGCTGATCGCCCTCCCGGCTTTGCCAACACGGCGGCGCGCGGGCGGGCGTAATGCCAGCCGACTGACCGGGCTGAGCCGGCAAGGGTCCGCCGTCCATCGAAGGTGTGCCCGACGATCACCGTACGGCCGCCCCGGGGGGCGTGGCCCGCCTGACGTCCTGCTCGGCCCGGACCGCACCACGGTCCAAGCCGATCACGACGTCGGGCAGCTCTGCGGAAGATGCTGGCTCAGTCCTCGGCGAACCTGAGGTGCGGAGCGACACTACGCAGTTTCTCGCAGGTTTCCTCGATCTCCCGCTCGGGGCTGGACTGAGTGGTGACTCCCGCGCCCGCCCGCAGCCACGCCTCGCTTCCCGCGCCGATGAGGGTGCGTAGGACGAGGGCGGCGTCCAGAGCGCCGTCGGTGCTCCCCCGGAACACCGCGCCGCCGTACAGTCCCCGAGGTCCGTCCTCATGGCGGGCCAGAGCCTGAAGGGCGGCGCGTTTGGAGACGCCGGTGGCAGTGATCGCGGGGAAGAGGGAGGCGAAGGCGTCCCACGGTCCGGCGTCCGGCCGAAGCCGGCCCGTCACCCGCGAGGCCAGGTGCTGCACCGACCCTCGCGGGCGGACCGCCATGAACTCCTCGACCACGACGGAGCCGGGGCGGCACACGGCCGCCATCTCGTCCCAGGCCAGGCGTACGGACACGGCGTGTTCGTGTATCTCCTTGGGGTCGCTGAGCAGTTCTGCGCGCCGACGCTCGTTCTCCGCCGGGTCGGGTCCCAGTGCGCGAGTGCCCGCGAGCGGCTGGGTGCTGACACGTCCGTCCTCCCCGATCTCCAGAACGGTCTCGGGGCTGAACCCGGCCGCCCGGTAACCGCCGAGGTCGAGCAGGTAGGAACGTGCCGGTGTGTTGGCCCGGCGGCCCGCGAGATAGGTCGCGGGAAAGTCCGGGCGGGGCTCGGCAGGCAGCGGGACCTTCCGGGAGACCACGGCCTTCTCCAGGAGGCCCGCGCGGATGTCCTCGACCGTACGGGACACCGCCTGGCCGTAGGCGGCGGTGCCGGCGGCGATGACGCCCTCGGTCCTCTCCCGCGTCGGCTCGTCGGAGGCGGTCCGTCCTGCCGCGGGCTCCGCGAGCAGGTCGGCCACCTTGCGCGCCCATGCCTCGTCCACCGCACGGACCACCGTCCGGTCGTCGGTGAGGGTCACCTCGACGGACGGGATCAGCGCGTGCAGCAGGGGCTGGTCTCCGGTCGTCGCGGGGTCCGCGTGGAGGAGGTGGGCGAGTTCGAAGGCCGCCCAGCCGTAGAAGTGGCGTCCTTCGCCACCCGCGCCTCGCAGGGCGGACAGGGCGGTGGCGAACGCCGTCAGTGGTTTCCGGTCGGTGCGCGAGGTCCAGGTCCGCCCGGCGGCCTGCGCTGTGATGCCGGTGGCGCTGGCGGTGACGCTCACGGCGGAGCCGGCCGCGAAGTGCCAGACGCCGCCTTGCGCCTCGTAGACCACGTACTGGTCGGCGAGTCGCGCCTGTGCGAGGCGGGTGGTGGTGGCCGCCGGGTCGTGGCAGGGCTCCTGGGTGCTCGCGCACGCGAGCGGGGGGACGGACCTCGCCCATGCCTCCCAGGTGTTCCGGGATCCGGTGCTCATCGTGTCGTGCCTTCTCTCTGCCGCTGGGTCCGGTTGATCACGGGTGCTGGGTGAGGGGTCACGACGGTGCCGCCTCCAGTCGCCAGCCGTGGGCGCGGGCCCGTCGTTCCCAGAAGGCGGCATAGGTGCCGCCTGCCGTGACCAGGTCGTCGTGCGTGCCCCGTTCGGTGATCTCGCCGTCCTCCAGAACGAGGATCTGGTCGGCGCTCACGACGGTGCTCAGCCGGTGCGCGATGACCAGGAGGGTCTTGCGGTCGGCCAGGGTGCGCACGGCCTCGGCGAACAGCGCCTCGTTCTCCTGGTCGAGTGCGGCGGTGGCCTCGTCGAGGATGAGGATCGGGGCATCCTTGAGGAAGGCGCGGGCGATGGACACGCGCTGTCGCTGTCCGCCGGACAGTCGCGCGCCGCCCTCCCCCACCTTCGTGGCCCAGCCGTCGGGCAGCTCCTCGATCACGCGGTCCAGTCCGGACAGGGCCGCGGCCGCGGCCAGGTCGCCAGGGCTCGCCTCGGGGGCGGCGATGCGGACGTTCTCCTCGATCGTGTCGTCGAAGAGGTAGACGTCCTGGAACACGAGGGAGACATGGGCCGCCAGGTCGTCGGCGGCGATCTCGCGGACGTCGACGCCGCCGATGTGGACGGTGCCCTCGGTGGTGTCCCGGAAGCGGGCCAGCAGCCCGGCGACCGTGGTCTTGCCCGCGCCGGAGGGCCCGACCAGGGCCGTCATGCTGCGCTCGGGCAGGCGGAAGGTCACGTCGTGGAGGACCGGGCGTGCGGCTGCCCCGTCCGCCGAGCCGCCGTCGTAGCAGAAGCCGACCCCGGTGAACTCCACGCTCGCGTCGCGGGGCATCTTCGGCTCGGCGGGCTGGGGGAACGGCGGTTCCTCCAAGACCGCGCCGAGCCGTTCCAGGGTATTGCGGGCGATGCGCATGCCCGCGCCGGCCTCGGCGGCGGACGACACGCTGTCGATCAGGCGGACCAGCAGCACCAGGAGCGCCAGCAGGGTGGGCACGGTGAGCGATCCGTCGAGCTGCCAGGACACGCCCAGCGCGAGCAGCAGGGCGAACACGAGCCGGGTGGCGAACGAGAAGGAGACCAGTCCGGGCAGGCCCCGCGCGATGAGCCGCCGGTCCGCGCGCGCCTCGGCCACCAGGGCGTCGTCCAGCGCCCCGTAGCCCTCCGCGGTCCGGCCGAACGCCCGCAGCACCGGCTGGTTGCGCGCGTACTCCAGGACCCGGTCTGCGGACTCGCCGATCGCGGCGTCGCGGCCGAGGTCGAGCCGGCGCATCACCGCCGTGCTCGCCGACTGGACGGCGAGTAGCACGGGCGCGCAGACCAGCAGTACCAGGGCGGTGCGGACGTCGAAGAAGAAGGTGGCGATCACCAGCGTCACCGGGGTGAGGAGGGAGCTGATGAACGGGCGCAGCAGGTGGGCCGGTGTGCTCATCACCTGGATGACGTTCTGTCCGGCCAGCCTGCTGAACTCGGCCGTGCGACCGGCGGTGAACCAGCCGAGGGGCAGACGCAGGGCTTGGTCCGCCATACGGCGGTGGAGCACCCGGGAGAGCTGGGAACCGACCCTGAACCCGCCGCTGATGGCCGCGCCTTGGAGCACGGCGTACGCGAGCGCGCAGCCGACGAACGCCGTCAGCCAGGGCCACACGTCGTCGGGGTCCGGGCCGAGCAGGGACCGCAGGACGGGCACTAGCAGGGCGAAGGCCACGCCCTGCAGGACGGCCGCGCCGCACTGGAGGACGAGCAGCCGGTTCAGCGGGCGGGAGCCCTCAGGCCCCAGGACGCGGTAGAGCTGACGGATCATCGTGCACTTCCCTCTCGGATGTCGTCCGCCGCCCGGTCCGGCTGTGCGGTCCGCTGGGCTTGCCACAGCGCGGCGTAGCGGCCCTGGGCGGCCAGCAGGTCGTCGTGTCGGCCCTGTTCGGTGACGCGTCCGTCCTCCAGCACCACGATCCGGTCGGCGGAGCGGATGGTCGACAGCCGGTGGGCGATGACGAGCAGGGTGCGGCCGGCCGCGAGCGCGGACAGCGCGTCCTGGATCAGTGCCTCGGAGTGCGGGTCGGCGTACGCGGTCGCCTCGTCGAGGACGAGGACGGGGGCGTCGGCGAGCAAGGCCCGTGCGATGGAGAGGCGTTGTGCCTCACCGCCGGAGAGGGTGACGGCTGTGCCGAGTTCGGTCGCGTAGCCATCGGGGAGGGCCATGACGCGGTCGTGGATGCGGGCGGCGCGGGCGCACCGCTCGACGTCCTCGTCGGTGGCGTCGGGGCGGCCCAGGCGGATGTTGTCGGCGACGCTCGCGCGCAGCAGCCGTACGTCCTGGAGGACGAAGCCGACCCGGCGGTACAGCTCGGTCGCGGGGATGTCACGGAGGTCGGCGCCTCCGAGGGTCACCGTGCCGGCCGTGACGTCGTGGAAGCGGGGCAGCAGCGAGGCCAGGGTGGACTTGCCCGAGCCGGAGGGGCCGACCAGTGCGGTGACCGTGCCGGGCGCGAGGTCGAGGTCGACGCCGCTGAGGACGTCGGTCTGCCCGTCGTAGGAGAAGGACAACCCGCGCATAGAGATGTGGTGGCCGTCAGGCAGGGCGGGGGTCGTGGGCTCGGGGAGCGTTGAGGTGTGCAGCAGCTCCGTGATGCGGACGGCGGCGGCCTGGCCGGCCCGGATCTGCTGGATGCGGGGGCCGACGACACCCATGGGGGCGGCGACGGCGGGGCCGAGCAGCAGGAAGGGGACGAGTTCCGCGCCGGTCATCCAGTCCTGGGTGACGAACACCGCGCCCACCACGGACAGGAGCAGCAGGACCACGGCCGGGGCGACCACCAGCACGGCGGCGGTGGAGCTGACCAGGGTGGTCCGGACCCAGCGGGAGAAGAAGTCCGCGAAGCCCTCGGTCGCGTCGACGAAACGCTCATGGGCCTTGCCTCCGCGCCCGAAGCTCTTGAACACGGCAATGCCGGCCGCGAACTCCACGGCGGCGGCGGAGATCCGCCCCAGCGCGGCGCCGAACTCGGCCATCTGTGCCGCCGCGCCCGCCATGGCACGGCTGAACAGGAACGCGCCGAGCAGCAGGGGCACGACGCTGGCCAAGGCGAGGCGCCAGTCGACCGTGAACAGGTAGGCCAGTGCCAGCACCGGGGCGGTGAGCACGGCGACGACGTCGAGCAGGGTGTGGGCGAACAGCGTGTGCAGCGCGCTCACGTCGTCCTGCACCGCCTGCTTGACCTCGCCGGTGCCCCGGTCGGTGAGCCTGCCGAGGGGCAGCCGCCCGATGTGCCGGGCGAGGCGGCGGCGGAGGGCGAGCTGGAGGTCGTTGTCGGCGACGTGGGCGAGGGCGCCGGCCGCCGTGCCGCACACCAGGGCGAGCAGACCCGCCGCGCAGGCCAGGATGACCAGTGGCCACAGGGCGTCACCGTCGGCGGGGGACCCCCCGGTGAGACGGTCGGCGATCTGGGAGACGGCGATGAACGGCACCACTCCGGCGAGGGCCGCGACGGTCTGAAGGCCGACGGCGACGGCCAGTCGGCCCCGGACGGGCTCGGCCAGCGCGCGGAGCGGGCGCGGGGGCGCCTCGGTGCCCCCGCCGGGGGCTGCCGGGTCTCGGGATACCGAGTCCGGGCCGGGCTCGGACGGTTGTGACTTCACTTGACGAGTACTCCGATTTCGGGGATGGGCCTGCCGCCCGCCTCGGTGATGCGGCGGCTGGTCATGCCTGCCTCGCGGGCCAGCCGGGCGACGTCGAAGGTGTGCCAGTCGTAGCTGTCGGCGACCTCGCGCACCGTGCGGCCGTCGCGCAGCACCTTCCAGGTCGTGGTGAACCGCATGGCGTCGCCCTCGGTGGGTTCGCCGCCGATCCACCACTCGTACGTCTGGCGTCCGATGGTCTCCCTGAGGGACATCACCGGGGGGATGACGCGGGGTGAGGAGACCCCCATCAGTTCCACGACGATGGGCGCCCCGTCCGGCAGGCGGGCCGCTAGCCGCTTCCAGAGCGCCACGCGTACGGGGACGGTGAGATGACCGGCCACGCCGAAGATGACGACTGCGGAGAGCCGTTCGGGAAGGACGAGGTCCTGGGCGGCGCCGTCGACCACCGTCACCCGGCGCCGCAGGTCCGGGTCGCGGGCGACCCGGGAGGTGAGCACGGCCCGCATGGTGGCCGACGGCTCGGCCGCGAGGATCTCCGCCTCGGGCAGCGCGGAGGCGATGACCTCGGTCACGCGTCCGGTGCCCGCGCCGATCTCCAGGACGGGGCCGTGCGACACGTCCAGTCCCGCGAGGACGCGGGTCAGCGGCGGACCGCTGCTGGCGGTGTGCCGGGTGGCGACCAGCTCGTAGAACTCGGCCGAGGTCGAGTAGTAGTCGATCACGACAGTCTCCAGGCGGGGGTGGCCGAAGGGGCAAACGTGGCGGGCCGGGTGCGGGCGGCCGGGCGGTGGGGGCTCACGGGGTGCTCGGCCAGGTGCGCCGGCCGCCCGTGGTCAGCGAGGGATCCACCCTCCGCAGGACGGTGGCGACCACCTCACGGCGTCGCGGGGTGAGATAGAAGTGGTCACCGGGGAAGACGCGTACCTCGGTACGGGCGGTGGTGAGGTCCGCCCAGCCGCCGGCCCGGTCACGGCAGCGTTCCTCGCCGAGTTCCGGGTCCGCGCTGCCGGTCAGCACATGGATCGGGCAGGCCAGCGGCGGCCGGTGCGCCGGCCGGTGGGTCTCGATGATCCGGTAGTCGTGGCGCACGGCCGTCAGGATCAGGGAGCGCAGCCCGGGATCGTCGAGGACCTCACGGCTGGTGCCGCCCAGCCGGCCCAGTTCCGCGCACAGTACGTCGTCGTCCTGGCGGTGCAGTTGCCCGGTCACCGCCGTGCCGGGGGCGGCCCGGCCCGACGCGAAGAGCCGGCGCGGGCCAGGGGCACCACGGCGGTCCAGCTCATGGGCCAGTTCCCAGGCCACGGCGGAGCCCATGCTGTGCCCGAAGAGGGCGTACGGCCGGTCGAGCAGCGGCAGGACGGCATCCGCCACCGCGGACACCAGCTCGCCCATGCCCGCGCACTCCGGGTCGTCGAAACGGTCCTCGCGACCTGGGTACTGGATGCCGATAAGTTCGACCTCGGGGGGCATCAGCGCCGCCCAGGGCCGGTAGAAGCCCGCGCTGCCGCCGGCGTGCGGCAGGCAGATCAGCGTGAGCCTGGACGCGGACCCCGCGCCCCACGGCCTGATCCACGGGCTGTCGGCGCGCGCGGCGCGGGCGGAGGCGTTCGGCGAAAAGGATGCGGTCACCAGGTCACCATCAGTTCTTCGAGGCCGAAGGTGGCCGAGTCGTGCTTGAACGCGACCTGGTCCCGGTCCCCCGCGAGGCGCAGCGTGGGTACGCGACGGATGAGCGTCTCCAGGGCGACCTCCACCTCCAGCCGCGCCAGGTGCTGCCCGATGCACTGGTGCACGCCGTAGCCGAACGCGACGTGGTGGTTGTCCGTGCGGTGGAAGTCGACCCGCTCCGGGTCGTCGAACTGCTCGGGGTCGTGGTTGGCCCCGGCGAGGAGGGCGATGACACCGTCGTCGGCGGGGACGGTCCGGCCGGACAGCTCGATTTCCTCGGCCGCGACGCGCAGCGGAATGGAGTCGGCGACGGACAGGACACGCAGGAGTTCGTCGACGGCGGCGGGCATCAGGGAGGCGTCGCGGCGCAGTTCCTCCATCAGCTCCGGCTGGTCCAGGAGGAGCAGGGTGCTCAGGGCGATCATGCTGGTGGTGGTCTCGCGGCCGGCGTTGATCGTGATGCCGAGGGTGGACAGCAGCTGGTCCATCGTCACGTTGTCGGTGATCAGGTGCTCGGTGACGAGCTTGGAGATCAGGTCGTCGCGGGGTTCCTCCCGCCGCTCGGCGATCAGCTCGGCGAGCAGGCCGAAGAGGCCGCCGAGGGCCTCGGACACCTGTTCGGCTGTGCTGTTCCGGGAGCCGGAGATCCGGGTGACGTCCCGGAAGAACTCCAGATTCTTCCGGGGGATGCCGAGCAGTTCGCAGATCACCGAGGTGGAGACTGCGTTGGCGTACGCGGAGACGAAGTCCGCCGGGCCGCCGACGGCCAGCATGCCGTCCAGGATCTCGTCCACGCGTGCCTGCACGGCGGGCTGCATCGCGCGGACCCGGCGCACTGTGAACACCGGCAGGAGCATCCGCCGGTACCGGGTGTGCTCGGGGGCGTCGGTGCGGATGAAGGGCCGGAACCTGGCCCCAGCCTCCTGCTCCCCCTCGCCGAGGGCCGGGAAGTTGGGGCGGCGGATGTCGGCGCTGACGCGCGGGTCGGAGAGCAGTTCGCGTACGTCGTCGTAGCGGGTCACCACCCAGGCTTCCCGCTTGGTCGGCAGGGTGACGCGGGCGACCGGGTCGTCGACGCGCATCGCGGCGTACTCCGCGGGTGCGGCGAAGGGGCAGCCGCGCTGGATCGGGAAGTCGCGGGGCGGGGCGGCGGGGTCCGACGCGGCACCGGTGGTGGGCTCGTCGGGGGTGTCGGACGCCGTCAGGGATGCGGGGGTTGTCATGGGTGGTCCTCAGCCGTCGGTGGAGGAAGAGACGAGGGGGGTGGCGGTGCGCGGGGTGTCCGGGTTGTCGGGTGCGGTCCGCGCGTTCGGTTGGTCAGGCCCCTCCGGTGCGGTCCGCGTATTCGGCAGGAACGGTTCATTCGACGCGTCCGGTGCCCGGGTGAGTACGGCCAGCGGGGGTGCTCCGGGGCGGGTTAGCAGGGCGCGTGCGGTCATGCCGGATTCGGCCACCACGTCCTTCAGGCCGAAGGGCGCCCAGCGGTAGGAGTCGAGCACCTCGCGCTCCGCCTCCGTGGCGCCGTCCCGGAAGACGCGCCAGGTGGAGTGCAGGTGCATCACGCCGTCCTCCGTCTCGTCCGGTGCTCCGCCGAACGACCACTCGTAGCGGTGCCGCCCGGCGGTGGCGGTGGCGAGCCTGGTCTCGGGGAGGGTCAACGGCTCCTCGAACTGCATGAGTTCGACGACCACGAGCCCGCCGGGGGCCAGCCGCCGGGACAGCCGCCGCCACAGCCGGGCACGACCGTCGGCGTCGAGATGGCCGAGAACTCCGCAGAGCAGGACGACGCTGACCTGGTCCGGAAGGTCCAGATCGGGAGCGGCGTCCGCGGTGACGGTGACCCGGGAGCGCAGGTCCGGGTCGCTGAAGACCCGGCTGGTGAGCACGGCGCGCATGCCGACCGCCGGCTCGCAGGCGAGGATCTCGGCGTCCGGCCGGGCCCGGGCGACGGCCTCGGTCACCAGGCCGGTGCCGGCGCCGATGTCGACGACCGGTCCGGTGCTCAGGTCGGCGTCGGCGAGGAGCGCGACGATCGCGGGCGCGCTCGCGGTAGCGGTGTGCTCGGCGGCGACGAGGTCGAAGAACTCCGCCGACGGGGTGTAGGACGAGGTGTCCAGGGGGCCGGACGGGGCTGGTTCGCGCGCGGTGTCCACAAGGCCCGGCATGGCTGAGGCCGTGCCCGTACGGCACCGGACCGGTCCGGGACGGCCGCCTGGGCGCGCGTCCGAACCGGGGTGTCCGGTGCCGGGACGCGCACCGGCCGGGGTCCGGTCGGCACGGGCGCGGTTCGTGCCGGTGCGGGTCTGCTCCGGAACAGGGAAGACATCGCTGACCGCCAGCGGCCGCGGGGTGACCGGTCGGACGATCTCGGGCGGTCCGAGCCGTGCCGCGAGGTCGGCCCAGATGCGGCACACGGCCAGCTCGTACTGTCCCGAGCGCAGGGCGTCACCCCCCTGTTCGACGGCCTCGCGGAGCCCGTCGAGTGCACTGCCGATCGCCTCTGGCCACAGGTCGGAGAAGACCGTACGGAAGGTTCCCGTGTTTCCGACGACGGCCGTGGTGCCGAGCCCCAGGCCGCCGGTGCCCGGTCCGTCCAGGACGAAGCGCCGGTCGGCGTCGCGTCCGATGTGCAGACGGGAACTCCACAGGACCGGCCCGTGGGTGTCGGCCAGGGTGAGGACTCCGCCTTCCGTGCCGAGGGAGATCCGGTGCCAGTGGAGGGCGTGGTTGTCCCGGTCGGACGGGTCGAGCTGGTGGTGCACCCGCAGGGTGAGCGGTACGCCGGCGAACACGCCGTGCAGGGAGCGGAACGGCTGCGGCCCGATCTCGGCGGGCAGCGGTGCCGGGTCCGCGAACCGCCAGGGCCGCAGGGTGCCCATCGCCTGCCCGAGGATGTCCACCAGGGGGTGCATCAGGTGAACCGGGGTGGCAGCGTCCACGAAGAGCGGTCGCTGTTGTGCGACGAGCCCGCGGGCCGCCTCGATGAAGCCGCGGACCGGAGCGACGTGCGGGTAGTGGGTGTTGAGGCGGTACTGCACACCCCGGCGGCGTGCGTGTTTGAGGTTGTCCGTCAACTCGGCGAGATGGACGGGGTGTTCCTGGAGGACATGGATGCCCCGGTCCATGAGCGCCTTGGCCAGCTCGGTGCCCTGGCCGCCCGATATGGAGGAACTCACCGCCACACAGGCGGCGTCGATGTCGGCCGGGAGGTCGTCGGGGTCCGTGTAGTAAGGGACGCCAAGACTCCGGGCGTACGCCCGGGACGCGGCCGAACCCCGGCTGAGGATGCCGGCCAGGGCGTATTCGGGGCGCCGGCGTGCCGCCTCGGCGTAGAAACGGCCGAAGTTGGTGCCGCAGACCAGCACCCGGAAAGGCGTCGGAGTGCTCACAGCGCACCCTCTTCCACCGGCTCGGCGCCGGCCGCCGCTCCGGTGAGCCGGAGGTCCGCGACCCCCTGGGACCGCACGTGCCGCACCACTGTGTCGGGGTCCAGCACGTCGCAGGCGAAGTGCACGCCGACCGGGACCTCGGCCCGGAGCACGGCGTCCACCGCCAGCGCGCCCACGGTCGCGGTGAGCCGGTAGCTGCTGGCCGCGCGCAGCGTCAGTCCCGTCGTCGCCGGCTGTCCGGAAGCGGTGCCCGACAGCGCGAAGTCCATGACGTAGTACGGCTTGCGTCCGGCTAGGTCGAGGTCGGCGGCGAGGATCAGGCGGTCCGCAAGCTCTGCCGGATCGTCTCCGGCGGCGAGGCTTCCCGGCAGGAGATTGAGCAGCGCGCGTACGGCGGGACCGGGGTGGACGTTGTACCAGTCGAGCCGGTCGAGGCCCAGGACGCCGGCGAGGCGTTCGCTCTCACCGCTGAGATAGGGCTGCACGGCCACCCGGCCGGGGAAACCGTCGCGTTCGGTGTCCTCGGCGGTGCGCAGGGCGCGCGGGACGCGCCGGCCGCCGCGGACGGCCGCGAGAGCCTCGCCGTAGGCCGCGCCGTCCGCCCCACCGGAGGTGAGGGAGAGCATGAGGTCGCGTGCCACCGTCGGCGAACAGGTCTCCAGGCCGCCGCAGTGTGCGGTCAGCGCGGAGACACTGTCCAGGCCCTGCCCGGCCAGCCAGCGGGGCAGGAGGCTGGACAGGCCGGGCAGGGCGCCCGCCGACAGGACGACCGTGCGGCCGTCGCGGGCCGGATCGCCGTCCTTGAGGAGGTCCTCGGCGGCCGGGTCATCCCCGGCCACGTCGACGCAGTGCGCTCCGGCGGCGAGTGCCGCCGAGGCCACCGTGGCGCGGAGCAGGTAGGTGGGGCCTACGCAGTTGAGGACGATGTCGCAGCCCTCGGTGAAGGCGCGCAGGCCGTTCGGTGCGGTGGCATCCGCCCAGACGCTCTCGTCATGGCCGGTGGGGTCCTCATCGGCGACCGCGCACAGGGCCGCCGCGGTCCGGCCTCCCAGGCGGAGTCCGGTGTGGCCGAGCGCGCGCAGTTCGCGTACGGCGGCCCGGCCGACCGCCCCGGAGGCCCCCAGGACCCCGATCAGAGGCTTGTTCCCAGCCGTCGTGTTCCCGGTCATCGGGTGATCGCCCCCTGGGTCAGTTCACCGAGCGTCTTGAGGATGCCGGGCGCGTGCTCGACGGACAGGCAGCTGTAGTGGTCGCCGCCGATGTCGACGATGTCCAAGTCGCCCAGAGTGAGTTCCTCCCAGTACGTGGTGACGGCGTCCTTGCTGCCCGGGAAGGGGTAGGCGCCGTCGTGCCGCAGGAAGGTGATGTCGCCCGCGTACGGCTCGGCGTCGTAGCGGGTGATGGCGAAGACGCTCTGGCGGAAGGCGAGGAAGAGCCGCGTCATGTGGTCGGGCTCGTAGCTGCCGGCCGAGGCGGGCACCGCCTCGCACATCCGGGCGATACGGGTGGCGCGGGGTACGTCGGTGAGTCGCCGGAAGCGGCTCGCGACGTCCTCGTACTCCTCGGGCAGGGCGGCGAGTCCGCCGTCCGGCAGGACGCCGGGGCTGGCGGCCAGGACGGCGTCGGCCGCCACGGCCACCCGGTACTGGTCGTCCGGGAAACCGAGTTCGGCCGGGTCGATGCCCATCATGACGGCGAAGGAGTACTCGGCGAGCAGTTCGTCGTCCAGCCGGAAGCGGGGGCTGTGGCTGCTGATGACGGTGAGGCTCTCCACCTCGGCCCCGGACTCGGCCAGGTTGCGGGCCACCTCGGTGGCGATCAGGCCGCCCAGGCAGTAGCCGACGACGTGGAAGCGGCTCCGCCCGTTCGCCGTCAGGGCCCGCGCGTAGTCGGCAGCCAACTGCTCGATGAGCCCTTCCGGCGGGGCGGCGAGGAACCCGTTCAGGTCCGGGACCTCCACACCGACGACCTCGGCGAGGCCGGGCGAGCGGCGCCTGATCTCGGTGATCAGCGCCCGGTACGGCATGATCGTCGCGGTTCCCGCGTGCACCAGCACGGTCGTCGGCTCGTCGTCCGAACGGGCGCCGTGCAGGTGGATCACCGGGTCCGTGCGCACGGGAGCTGACGCGGGCGCGTCCTCCGGGCCGGTCAGGCCGCGCAGGAACCCGGCGAGACCGGCGACCGTGGGGCGGCGCAGCATGTGGCGCAGGACGACCTCCCACTCCAGGTCCGCCGCCTGCGGTACGCGCTCACGCAGCCGGCCCACCATCCGGGCCACCAGGAGCGAGTCGCCGCCGAGGTCGAAGAAGTCGTCGTTGCGGGTGACGCGTTCGACCGCGAGGAGTTCCGCCCACAGGTCGGCCAGGCTGTTCTCCAGCTCGTCCTTCGGCCGCTCGTCCACGACGACCGGTGTGCTCTCCCGGGTCAGCCAGGTCTGCAGGCGCGCTCGGTCGGTCTTGCCGTTGGCCGTGCGGGGCAGGGTGTCGACGACCTGCCACACCGAGGGGAGCATGTACTCCGGGAGCCGGGTGGCCGCCGTGCGGGCCAGCTCCCCCACCGGCACGTGGTGCCGGTCGGTCTTCATCGTGGCGATGAACACCTCCTGCCCGGTGAGCGCCAGGGCGTCCTGGGCGTCGGGCAGCGAGGTGGCCTCGGACGCGGCGTGTCCGTCGAGGAGTTCACGCCACTGCGTGTGGGTGAGGAAGGACTGGCCGGTGTGCTCGCGCACGTCGGTCCACGCCCGGCCGGCGACCTCCAGGAACTCCATGGAGACCAGCAGCGGGAGGTTCTCGTCGCGGGTGTTCTCCACGAACACGAGCTGTCCGCCCGGCACGAGCAGCTCCCGCAGCCGTCCCACGGCCGCGTCGGCGTCGGCGGCGGCGTGCAGCGTGTTGGCGCAGACCACGACGTCGAAGGTGTTGGGCAGCAGGTGCTGGGCGCGCGGGTCCTCGTCGACGTCGAAGCGCTGGTAACGGACCCAGGCGTGGTCGGCGAAGCGCTCGCGGGCCTCGTTGAGGAAGAAGGCCGAGGCGTCTGTGAACAGGTAGTCGACGCCGTACTCGGCGAGGACGGGTACCAGTTCGCCGGTGGTGCCGCCGACGCCGCCGCCGACCTCCAGCACGCGCAGCCGCTCCTCGCCGGTGTGGCTCGCGGCGATCTCGCGCAACGCGGCGACCACCGCGCGGTTGAGGTGCCGGATGGCGAGGTTGTCCCGGTAGGCGGCGTCCGCGGCCTCCGTCGCCGCGCCTGGGAAGAGCAGGTCTCGGATACCCACCTCCCCGGCGACCAGCTCGGGCAACCGCTCGGCGCAGGTGCGCATGACGGTCAGCAGCTCGGTGCTCCACCCGACCTCGTGCTCCAGCTCGGCGGCCAGCCGCCAGCGACGCTCCGCCTCGGGCGCGGAGACGGGGACGAGGCCGACGTAGGTGTCGTCGGCATCCCTGTGGCTGAGCCGGTCCCGGGCGGCCAGGGCGCGCAGCCAGCGCCGCACAATGTGCCGGTGGCGGGGCGTGGCGCGCAGCGCGGTGCCCACCTCCTCCGCCGTGCGCGCGGCACCGTCCCGGAACGCTCCGCAGCCCGCCAGGACGCGGGTCATCTCGGCGAGCGCCACCTCGTCGAGGGCTGCCAGGAAGTCCCCCAGCCGTGCGGCGTCGACGGCCGCCGAGGCTTCGCGTACGGCGTCGGCGGCCGCCGCGCGCGCCTGCTCCCGGCTCGACGCGGCAGGCCCGCCGCCGTCCTGGCGTGCCGTCTCGCCGTCCTTGCGTGCCGTCTCCACGAACGCGGCCAGGCGTCGCCCGCCCGCCGCCGAGTCGTCGACGATGACCGCGCCCGCCGCCACCGCCGGGTGGGCCTGTACGGCGGCCTCCACCTCGGCGAGTTCGACCCGGTAGCCGCGGATCTTGATCTGGGCGTCCTCCCGGCCCAGGAACTCGATGGTCCCGTCGGGGAGGTATCGCCCGAGGTCGCCCGTACGGTAGAGCCGTTCTCCGGTGACGGGGTCGGTGAGGAACCGCTGTGCCGTGCGGTCCTCGTCGCCGAAGTAGCCCAGGGCGACGCCGGCGCCGCCGATATACAGCTCGCCCGGCACCCATTCGGGCCGTGGCCGCCGGTGCCGGTCGAGCACGGCGAACGTCTGGTTGGTCAGGGGCTTGCCGTACGGGATGCTCGGGCGGGCGGTGTCCACCTCGCCGATCGGGTGGGCGATGGACCAGATGGAGCCCTCGGTGGCTCCGCCTAGGGAGATGATCTCCAGCCCCGGCAGAAGTTCACGGGCCTGGTCCGGCAGGGCGACGGGGATCCAGTCGCCGGATATCAGCGCGAGCCGCAGCGAACCGTGCTTGGTGGGAGGCTCGGAGCGGAGCCAGTCGCACAGCATGTGGAGCTGGCCGGGCACGGAGTTCCACACCGTGACGCCGAAGTCGCGGACAAGTTCGGCCCAGTGGGAGGGGTCGCCGCGCCGGTCGGCCTGGGGCAGGACGAGGGTGCCGCCCACGGCGAGCGGCCCGAACAGGTCGTAGACGGACAGGTCGAAACCGAGTCCCGCGATGCCGAGGACACGGTCGCGCTCGGTGACGGCGAAACGGCGGTTGATGTCCTCGACGGTGTTGAGGGCAGCCCGGTGGCTGATCATCACGCCCTTGGGCGTGCCGGTGGAGCCCGAGGTGTAGATGACGTAGGCGAGGTCGTCCGGATCCCGGCGGACGGCGACGGTCGTACGGTCCGCGGCGGCTGCCTCGACGAGGTCCACGGCGACGGTCGACACGCTCGCCGGGAGGTCATCGAGGTCGGCGAGCCAGGACTGGGTGAGGACCGTGCGGACGCCGGCATCAGCGAGGATCGTGTCCCGGCGGGCGGGCGGCTGGGCCGTTTCGACAGGCAGATAGGCACCGCCCACCATGAGGGTGCCGAAGACGGCGACGACCTGCTCCCAGCCCTTGTCCATCCAGATGGCCACCGGCTCCCCGGGGCGCAGTCCGGAGGCTGTCAGCGCCTCGGCGAGGCCGCTCGCACGGGCGACGAGCTGCCGGTAGGAGAGGGTCAGTTCGGGTGTGCGGACCGCGATCGCGTCCGGTGTGGCCTGTGCCTGGGCGAGTACGGGTTCGTGGAGCAGGGCGTCCGGCAGGGGCCCCTCGGTCGCGTTGACCGCGTGACGGCGCGCCGCCTGCGCTTCCGGCAGGGCGATGCGGGCGGGCGCGTCCCAGGCGGCCTCACCGGCCTCGCCCTCGGCCGACAGCGACCGCACGAGTGCCGTGTACGCCTCGAACATGGCGTCGGCCACGCCGTGGCTGAGCGCGCCCTCCCGGATGTCCCAGGAGAGGCTCAGCGTGTCGCCGCGGTGCATGACCTGGCAGTCGAGCCACACCTGTGGCGTCCGGGTCACGGCGTACGTCACCTCGGGGGGTACGCCCTCGGAGGTGGTGCCGGTGCCCAGGGCGCTGGTGAAGACGACCGGCATCAGCACCGGGGCGCCGGCTCTGCGGGAGAGCTCGGCGAGCACCTCCGAGCCGGTGAACTGCGGATGGGCCAGGTCTTCGAGGAGCTGCTGCCCTACGGCCCTGGTCCGCTCGGCGAAGGTGGCCGGGGCTTCGAGGTCGACGGCGAGCAGTTCGAGCGAGGTGAAGTCACCGACGAGGCGGTCGATGTCCTCGTGCAGGGCGGGCCGGTCGACCGTGGGCACGTTGAGCGTGAACCGGCTGGTCCGCGACCAGGTGCCGACCGTCTCGGCGTACGCGGTGAGCAGGGCCGTCGACACGGTCAGCCCGCGCCGCGCGGCCCGTTCGATGAGGCGGTCCCGGTCGGCCGCGGGCAGCAGGATCTCCCGTCGGCGGAATGTCACCGCATCGCCGGGAACCGGGGTGTCGCTCGCTTCCCCCGGGTCGCGCACGGCGGCCTCCCAGGCTTCGGCGAGGGGCAGTTCGGGGGCGGGCGGCAGGGTGTCGAGCCGTTCGGTCCAGTAGGCGCGGTCGCGGGCGTGGCCGTCGGTGTCGGCAAGGGCGCGGCGGGCCAGGACGTAGTCGCGAAAGGTGATCCGAGGTGGCCCGGAGAGGGCGGCGCCGCTGTAGCTCCGCTGGAACTCGGCGAGCAGGATGCGCAGGCTGGCGTGGTCGACGACGAGCATGTCGAAGGCGAGGTGGAGTACGGCCCGCTCGGCGGTCTGGGTCACGTGCACGTCGAAGAGGGGCCACTGGTCGGTGGGTGCCTCGCGTGCGCACAGGCGTGCTCGGGTGCGCTCGACCTCCGCCTCGGCGGTGGTGGCCGGTAGCGCGGTCAGGTCGTCGGCTCCGACGTCGAGGGCGGGGACGTCGGGCAGGATCTGCTGGTAGCCGTCGTGCTGGATGACGGCGCGGAGCATGTCGTGTCGCTGGACCAGCTCTCGCCAGACGACGGTGACGTGGTCCACGTCCAGGTCGGGGTATTCCAGTTCGACATAGGCGTGGCAGCCGACGCCCCCGTAGGCGTAGGCGTCGGTGCGGCCGATGAGGTAGGCGGCCTGGATGTCCGTCAGCGGGAAGGGTTCGTGCCGGTTCTCCGGGTCACCGTGCAGCGCCGGCTTCTCGGTCTCCAGGTGGCGGAGGATGGCTTCCTTGTGGGTGCGCAGTTCGGCTCGGTGGGTGTCGGTGAGCCGGCCCTGGGGCGCCCGGAAACGTAGTTGTCCGTCCTGGGCCCACAGCACCACGCCCTCGTCGGCGTAGCGGGCCAGCAGTTCAGCGATGTTCACAGCTCTCCGGTCTCGTAGGCGGTCTCGTGGGCCGCGAGCGTTCGGGTGACATCCGCGGCGAGCGCGGCGATGGTCGGTGCGGCAAAGAAGCGGCGGACGGGCACGGTGGCCCCCAGGCGGCGCTCGATCGCGGTGAGCAGGCGCAGCGCGGTGAGGCTGTCGCCACCGACGGTGAAGAAGTTGGCGTTGCGGTCCGGCACCCAGTGCGGCAAGTACTCGTGCCAGAGCGCGGCGAGGGCCGTCTCGGTCTCGTCCTGTGGCGGCTCGGCACCCGCCGACACCGTCTCCGGCCCCGCCAGGCCGGCCAGGGCTCCCCGGTCGACCTTGCCGTTCGCGGTGAGGGGCAGGGCGGGCAGGAGGAGGATGCGGGACGGGAGGGCGTAGACCGGCACCCGCTCCGCCAGCAGGCCGAAGAGGCCCTCGGTGAGTTCGGGGTTCTCGACGGGGGTGACGGACGCGGTGGGAACCGGCTCGTCAACAGATACGCCGCCTGCGGTGGGGTCCTGCGGTACGGCGAAGGCGACCAGGCGCTTCGCGGTGCGCTCCCCCACGGCCAGGACGGCGGCCCGTGCGACGGTCGGGTGTGCTTCCAGCGCGGTCTCGATCTCGCCCGCCTCGATGCGGTGGCCGGCGATCTTCAGCTGGTTGTCGAGCCTGCCGAGGAACTCCAGCAGTCCGTCGCCCCGGAACCGGCCGAGGTCACCCGTCCGGTACCAGCGTCGCCCGCCTTGTTCGACGAACTTCTCGGCGGTGCGGACCGGGTCGGCCAGGTAGCCGCATGCCAGTCCCTCGCCGCCGATCCACAGTTCGCCGGGCGTCCAGTCGGGACAGTCCCGGCCGTCCCGGTCGACCACGCGGTAGTGCTGCCCGGTCAGGGGACGTCCGTAGGGGATGGACATCCACCGGGGGTCCAGTTCGGTGACGGTGAGGGTGTTGGACCAGATGGCGGCTTCCGTGGCTCCGCCCATGGCGACGAAGGCGCAGGGCCGCGCGGTTCGGGCCCGTAGCCGGGCGGGCAGGTCGAGGCCGATCCAGTCGCCGGAGACCAGTGCGGTCCGCAGCTTTCCTATCCGGCCGCCTTCCCGTCCGCCCTGTTCGTCGGCGTCGAGCAGCAGGTCGGCCAGGGCCGGGACGGTGTTCCAGACGGTCACGCCGTACTGCTCCAGCAAGCTCGGCCAGCGAGCCGGTTCACGACGCTGGTCCTCGGTCGGTAGCAGGAGGGAGCCGCCCGCGGCGAGCAGGCCGAAGACGTCGTACACGGACAGGTCGAAGTCCAGTGCCGACAGGGCGAAGACGCGGTCCTCACCGGATATGCCGTGCCGGGCGTTGATGTCAGCGATCGTGTTCCAGGCGGCGGCGTGGGTGATCTCGACTCCCTTGGGCTCGCCCGTGGAACCCGACGTGAAGATCACGTAGGCGAGCGCCTGAGGGGACGTCTCACACGGTGCGGGCAGTGGCTCGCGGCCCTGCGTGTCCGCGAAGGACAGGCTGCGAGGGCCGGTTCCCTCCGGAGCGGGCCAACTCCCCAGGACCACCTCGAATCCGGCGGTGGCGTGCACCCGCTCCAGCCGTGCGGCGGGCTGTCCGAGGCTGAGCGGAACGTAGGCGGCGCCGGCCGCGAGGACGCCGAGGACCGCCGCGATCTGTTCCGGGCCCTTGGGCAGGGTGACCGCGACCAGGTCGCCCGGGCGTACGCCCGCGTCCGCGAGCGCGGCGGCGGTGCGCAGCGCCTGTTCGGCGAGGGTTCCGTACGTCACCTCCTCCCCTGCCGTCGTGACGACAGCGGTGCGGTCGGGGGTGGCCGTCGCGTGGGTGAAGAACGCCTCGTGCAGCGGGCGCGGCACCACCGGTTCCAGTGCGGCCTCCCGTGCGGCGGCGGCCCGCCGTTCGTACTGGGAGGCGGGCAGCAGGTCGGGGAGAGGCGCGTCCCAGTCCCCGGCCACGAGATACCGCAGCAGCCGTTCGTAAGCGGCGAACATCGCGTCCAGCACGCCCTCGGCGAACAGCTCCTCGACGGCGTCCCAAGTGACGACCAGGTTCCCGGACTCCTCGGTGACCTGGTTGTCCAGGCAGACCTGCGGCGACTGGGAGATGCCCCACACCTTCGCGGGGAAGCCGGTGCCCGGTCCGGCCAGCGTCGCGTCACCGACGCCGATGGCGCTGGTGAACACCACGGGTGCGGCGGCGTCCACCGTGCCCGTGCGACGGCCAAACTCCCGCAGCAGCCAGTCGATCGGCACGTCGGCGTGGTCGAGGTCCTCCGCCTGACGGCGTTGCAGCGCGACCGCCGCCGCCAGCCAGGACGCGCCTTTGCGCCGGTGACCCGCGAGGGACAGGGAGGTGAAGTCGCCCAGCACCCGGTGGATGTGGGGGTGGACGTCACGCCGGTTGAAGAGAGTGAGCGTGACGGTCAGGGCGTCGGTTCCGCTCCAGGCCGCCAGGACCTCCGCGTACAGGGCCAGCAGGACGGTGGAGGGTGTCAGACCGTGCCGGGCCGCGCCCCGCTTGACCGCCTGCCAGTCCTCTACGGGCAGGCTCAGCCGGCGCCGCGTGAAGACGGGCGCGTCGAGCGTCGCCGGATCCCGGTCGAAGGGCAGGGCGGGAGGCGGCGGCAGCTCGGACAGCCGGGCCTCCCAGTGGGCGCGGGCCCGCGCGGCCGACTCCCGGTCCACCGGGCGACGAGTCAGATAGTCGCGGAACGACACGTCCACGGGCGGTGGTTCGTGGTCCGGGTCGGCGTAGAGCGCGTTCAGTTCGGCGTAGAGCGTGGTGATGGAGAGCGCGTCGAGCACCAGGTAGTCCAGGCCGACGCCGATACGGGTCCGTACCGCGCCGCCGTTCCCCCCGGCGCCTTCGTCCTCGCGGTAGCGCACCGCCTCGACCGCGAAGAGCGGCCACCGGGCGGGGTCGCGGACCTGCTGGGACAGACGGGCGCGCAGGCTCGCCAGGGCCTCGGCCGCGCCTTCGGCGGAGGCGTCCTGCACCGGTATGCGCACCGGCGGTACGTCGGGCAGGACGCGCTGGTGTCCGTCCTCGACGACCGCGCGGAGCATGCCGTGCCGCCGTACGAGGGTGTTCCAGGCGCGCTCCAGCCGGTCCAGGTCGACGTCCGTGCCGTCGAACTCGGTGTAGTGCCAGGTGCCGACGCCGCCGAGGGTGAAACGGGGGTCGCGGCCGGTGTGGTAGGCGGCCTGGACGTCCGTCAGTGGGAAGGGCTCGTGGGCGCGGTCCGGGTCGGGCACGAGGACGGGAGCGGTGGCCGGTGCCGGCTCGTCGTCGGCGGTCGTCGCCGGGTGCAGCGTCTCGCAGAAGTGCTGGAGCACGGGGCGGGCGAAGAGGTCGGCCACTCGGGCGCCGGGGAAACCGGCGGCGCGCAGCCGGCCGATCATGCGCGTCGCCACAAGCGAGTCGCCGCCCAGCAGGAAGAAGCTGCTCTCGCGTCCCACTTCGGCCACGGCGAGCAGGTCGGCCCACTCGGCCGCCACGGCGGTCTCCACCGGGCCGGCCGGCGCCGACATGCGAGGTCCGTCCTGGCCGGCGGCCTCGGTCAGCGCCTGGCGGACAGCCGCCCGGTCGAGCTTGCCGTTGGCGGTCAGCGGCAGGTCGCGAAGGACGAGGACGCGCTCGGGGACCATGTAGGCGGGAAGTCGTTCCGCCACCCGGAGCCGGACCGCGTCCGGGTCGGGTGCCTCGCCACGGGCGGACACGGCCGCGGCGAGGTGACGCACCGGTGTGTCGAGGACGGTGGCGACCGCGTGGAGGACGGCGGGGTCGTCCTCCAGCGCGGACTCGACCTCGCCCAGTTCGATGCGGTGGCCGCCGATCTTCACCTGGTGGTCGGCGCGCCCGAGGAACTCCAGCACACCGGCGGACCGGTAGCGGGCCAGGTCACCGCTGCGGTACCAGCGTTCACCGTCGTGCTCGACGAAGCGTTCCGCCGTGCGCTCGGGGTCCGCACGGTAGCCGTTCGCCACACCGGGGCCGCCGATCCACAGCTCCCCGGGGACGAGATCGGGGCAGTCCCGCCCGCGTCCGTCCACGACACGGGCCCGCATGTTGCGCAGCGGAACGCCGTAGGGAACGGACTTCCAGGCCGGGTCGGTCTCCTCCACTTCGAACACCGTGGAGTGGACCGCGGCCTCGGTCATGCCGCCGAGTGCCACGAAACGGCAGCCGGGTACCAGGGCCCGCAGCCTGCGGGGCTGGTCGAGCCCGACCCAGTCCCCGCCGAGCAGCACCATGCGCAGGGAGTCTCCGAGGCCCTCGTCCTCTCCGGCGGCCATCAACAGGTCGAGGAGGGCGGGCACGCACTGCACCAGCGTCACCCCGTGCGTGCGCACCAGCCGTGCCCAGTGGTGGGCGTCCCGGCGGTGCTCCTGTCCTACGGCGACCACCTGGCCGCCGAGGGACAGCGGGGTGAAGATGTCCCAGGTGGCGAGGTCGAAGTCCAGCGCGGAGATCGCGAGCGTGCTGTCCGAGGGACCGAGCCCGAGCTGCTCCTCCATCGCCTCGATGGTGTTGACGACGGCCCGGTGCGACACCTCGACGCTCTTGGGCAGTCCGGTCGAGCCGGACGTGAACAGCACGTAGGCGGGCAGGGCGGGGCCCGGCTGGACGACCGGTGCGGGCTCCGCCCCCGACGCGTCCTCCAGGAGCAGCACCGGGGCCGAGGAGACGTCCGCGCAGAGATGGGCGTGGTTCCGGTCGGTGAGTACGGCGGACGCGCCGGCCACGGAGTGGATGCGTTGCCGGCGCACGGCGGGCTGTTCCACGCCGACGGGGGCGTAGGCCGCGCCTGCGGCGAGGATGCCGAGGACCGCGGTGATCTGGTCGGCGCCCTTGGGCAGGGTCACCGCGACGGTGTCGCCCTCGCGGACACCGTGGTCGCGCAGCAGTGCGGCGATCCGCCGTGCCGCGCGGGCGAGTTCGCCGTAGGTGAGCGTGTCACCGGTCGTGCGGACGACCGCGGTGCGGCCCGGCTCGGTCTCCGCGAGCTGGAAGAAGTGGGTGTGCAGGGCACGGTCCGGGACGGGCGCGGGAGGCAGGGCCGCCGCCGCGCGGCGGGGCAGGACGTCGGCTGCGAGCAGGCCGTCCACCGGCCGGGCCCAGGCGGCGGGGTCCGTCACGAGACGGGTGATGAGGCGGCGGTAGGCGTCGAACGCGGCGTCGGGGACGCCGGCCTCGAACACGCCGTCCCGCACGTCCCAGTTGAGGAGGAGTCCGCCGTCGAGTTCGGTGACCTGGGCGTCCAGGTAGACCTGCGGGCCCTGGGAGATGATCCAGGAGGGGCGGCCGAAGGACTTCTGGACGTCCTGCTCGAAGATCTCGCCCAGGCCGATGGCGCTGGTGTACACGACGGGAGCCAGCACCGGGGCCCCCTCGACGCGGGCGAGGTCGCGCAGCACGTCGACACCGCCGTACGCGCCGTGGGAGATGCCCTCCTGCAGGCGTTCCTGGAGGCCGCGGGCCTGCCGGGAGAACGCGAGGGACGCGCTCATGTCCGCGTCGAGCAGGACCGAGCTGCTGAAGTCCCCCACCAGGTGGGCGACCTCGGGGGTGAACATCTCCCGGTCGAACAGCGGGAGGTTGAGAAGGAAGCGCCGGCTGTCGTTCCAGGCGGCGATGACCTCGGCGAAGGCGGTGGCGAGGGCGGCAGCGGGGGTGATGCCGTGCCGACGGGCCGCGCTGATCAGCGCCGCCTTGTCGGCGGGGCCGAGCCAGTGGTGCAGGCGGCGGGAGTGGGTCAGCGCGCTGTCGTCCGCGCTGACCGGGGTGAGCGGGTCGACGGTCGTCGGCAGCCGTGGGGCGCGTGGCAGATCCGGCAGGCGCTCCCGCCACCAGGCGGCGTGCTGCTCGCGTTCCGCCCTTCGCCGGACGTCGTGCTCAGCGAGGTAGCGGCGGTAGTCGAAGTCGATCTCGCGCGGCGGGTCGTCGGGACACTCGTAGAAGCGGCACAGGTCGGACAGGAGGACCCGCAGGCTCAGCGCGTCGCCGGCCATCATGTCCAGGTCGATCTGCAGCCGGGTCCTGCGGTCAGGGAGCAGGCACAGGGCCGCTCGGAAGACGTCACCGGCGGTGATGTCAGGGAGTGCGTGCGTGTTGCGCTCGCGCAGCAGCTCCAGCTCGGACTCGGCCTCGGCGGGGGTGCGTTCACGCAGATCGTGGACGGTGAGCGGCGCACCCGCAGGACCGAAGCGCTGGCGACCCTCCTCGTCGAAGACGGCCCTGAGCATGCCGTGCCGCCGCACGAGTGCCCGCACAGCGGTGTCGAGCCGGGCCGGATCGACCTCGTGGCCGTCGAGTTCGACGTAGAAGTGCGCGGCGACGCCGCCGAGGGGCTGTCCGTCCTGGCGCCCGATCCAGTAGGCGTGCTGCATCGTGGCCAGTGGGAAGGAGTCGGACTCCGCCTCGGTGGCCGCCGCGTCGAGCGGCGCGGGCGGGGCGGGTCGTGCGGGGGCGGGTGCGTCGTCGCACCGCATCCGCCCGAGCAGGGCCGTCCAGGCCCGCAGGGTCGGCTCGCGCGTGAGGTCCTGGAAGGTGACTGTGCTGCCTTCGCGCCGCCAGGTGCCGACCAGGGACATCAACATCAGTGAGTCGAGACCGAGTTCGAAGAGGTCACGGTCGTCGTCCAACTCCTGTGGCGCCATCTCCAGCGCGCGCGCCACCGCTTCACGCACCGCCGCAGGCGCGTGGAGGTCACGACTGCCGAAGTCACCTTCCGCTGTCCGCGCCTGGACGACTGCTTCATCGCTCACTGGTGCTGCCTTCCGGTCGGATGGGGTGGGAGTCGCGTCGAGGGCGGCGGACGTCGCGAACTCCCTCACGCGGGACCGATCCCACGCTAGATAGAAATGATTATCATTTCTATAGTTCACATCGTAATCACACGACGGGACTCGGCGCCAGAGCGCGAGGCCCGGCAATGAGAGGCAGCGAAGCCCCATGACCGAGACTCAACAGACCTGGTCCGAGGCAGAATCGGCGCGCTACCGAGCCGCTGGGCACTGGCAGGGGGTGACCTTCGGAGCCCGTCTGCGCCACTGTGCAGCCCACCATGGAGGGCGCGTCGCCCTGGTCGACGGGCACCGGCGGTGGACCTACGCGGAGCTGGACGCCGAGGTGGACCGTGTCGCCCGCGGACTGCGCGGACTCGGGATCGGGCGGGGTGACCGCGTGGTGGTCCAGCTCCCCAACTGCGCCGAGTTCGTGCTCGTCTGGTTCGGGTTGCAGCGGCTCGGTGCGGTCCCGGTGCACGCCATGCCCGGCCACCGGCGCCGGGAGATCGGTCATCTGGTGCGCGTGGCGGGCGCCGTGGCCTGTGTGGTGCCCGACCGGCACGCCAGGTTCGATCACCGGGAACTGATGCGCGAGGTACGGGCGGAGCTGGGGCCGGGCGGCTCGCTGTGGCACGTCGTCGTGGTCGGCGATCCGGGCCCGGACGACGGCTTCGTCCCGTTCGAGGCGCTGCGGGTGGACCCGCCGTCCGCGTCCGGCCGCGGCTCCGACGACGGCGGAGCGGACCCCGGCGATGTTGCCCTCCTGCTGCTGTCCGGCGGCACCACGGGGCTTCCCAAACTCATCCCGCGGACGCACGACGACTACGCCTACAACGCGCGCGCCTGCGCGCAGGTCTGCGCGCTCGACGCGCGGACCGTGTACCTGGCGGTCCTGCCGATCGGGTTCAACTTCACCTTCGCCTGCCCCGGTGTGCTGGGCACCCTCATGGCCGGGGGGACCGTCGTCGTCGCGGCGGACCCCAGCCCGCAGACGGCGTTCGCCCTCGTCGAGCGGGAGGGCGTGACCCTGACCTCCCTGACCCCGCCGCTCGTTCCCCACTGGATGGCCGAGGCCGCGTCCGGGTCCTGGGACCTCGGGAGCCTCACGGTGGTGCAGGTCGGCGGGGCGCGGCTGCCGGAGGACCACGCCCGCAAGCTCGGACCGGCACTCGGGGTGAGCGTGCAGCAGGTCTTCGGCATGGCGGAGGGCCTGATCAACCTCACGCGCCTCGACGATCCCGAGGACCTCGTCTGCACCACCCAGGGCCGGCCCGTCTCGCCGGACGACGAGGTTCTCGTGGTGGACACCGACGGCAGGCCCGTGCCGGACGGTACGGCGGGTGAACTGCTCACCCGGGGCCCGTACACGCTGCGTGGCTACTATCGCGCCGAGGAGCACAACCGCACGGCGTTCACCCCGGACGGCTACTACCGGTCGGGAGACGTGGTACGGCGTCTGCCCACCGGACACCTCGTGGTGGTGGGGCGGATCAAGGACCAGATCAACCGTGGCGGCGAGAAGATCGCCGCGGTCGAGGTGGAGGAGCAGTTGCTGACGCATCCGGCGATCACGGCGGCGGCGCTGGTCGGTGTGCCGGACGAGCGGTGGGGTGAGCGGTCCGTCGCCTTCGTCGTCTGCGCGGGCGCGGTTCCCGGCGCGCGGGAGGTCGCCGCCCACCTGAGGGAGCGTGGGCTGGCCGGTTACAAGACGCCGGACGAGGTCGTCCAGGTTCCCGGCCTTCCGCTCACCGCCGTCGGAAAGGTCGACAAGGTTGCGCTGACACAGCAGTTGCTCCGGTCGTAAGGCGTGGCGCGGAGGAGCGCCCGGTGAGCGGGGCGCTCCTCCTGTCGGCCGTAAGCAGTCCTTCACCGCCGCTGCTCCGGCACGGCGAGGACGGGCCCGTCGGCGTAGAGGAGCAGTTCCCTGGTGACGGGGTGCTCCGGGGCCACCAGCACCCGGTCGACGGGACCGGCCTCGACCACCCGCCCCGCGTCCAGGACGACGGCCCGCTCCGCACGGCGGGCGGCGGCTGTCAGGTCGTGCGTCACCATCACGACCGTCAGTCCCAGCGTCCGCCGCAGGGAGCCCAACAGGTCCAGGACCTCGCTCGCCGTCTCCGGGTCCAGCGCCGAGGTGATCTCGTCACAGACCAGGACGCGTGGCTCCGCGGCCAACGTCCGTGCCAGAGCGATGCGTTGGCGCTGGCCGCCCGACAGCTCCCCTGGCCGGCGTGCCAGCACTTCCGCGTCCAGCCCGACCAGGCCGAGCAGCCGTACGGCTTCGTGGGACGCGTCCTGAGCGGAGCGGCCCCGCACACCCCTGAGGGGGCGTATGAGCGCGGCGCTCACGGATTCCCGTGGGTTGAGGGCGCCGCGGGCGTCCTGCGCGACGAGCTGCACCGCGGCACCGCGCGCTCGCTCCGCACCGTCCTCCCGCCACTCGACACTGCCCCGTGCGGGCCGGTGCAGCCCCGCGAGACACCGGGCGAGGGTGGTCTTCCCCGACGCCGAGGGACCCACGACGGCGGTGCAGGAGCCTGCCGGGACGGTGAGAGAGACGTCGTGCAGCACGGCATCACGACCGTGGGCGGCGTGCAACCCGCGCACCGACAGCCCTCCGACGGCGGCGGCCGTGCCGGCATTCCGCGGGTTCTCCGGACGGGAGCCGCCGGTAGGAGGTCCCGCGTGCGTCAGGACGGGCATCGGTGTCTTTGCCTTCCCGACCGCAACGATCCGGCCCCCGTCCAGGCGGATCACGTCGTCCGCCACGGACGCGATCCACGCCGGGTCGTGGCTGACCAGCAACGCGGCGCGGTCACCATCGGACAGGACCTCGGCCAGCAAGCCGCGCATCCCCTCCGCCAGGACCGTGTCCAGACCGCTGGTGGGCTCGTCGAGGACCAGCAGACCGGGCGTACCCGCCAACGCGAGGGCGAGGGCCACGCGTTGGGCCTGCCCTCCCGACAGCTGCCGAGGCAGCCGTCGCCGAAACGCCCGGTCGGCCGGCAGCCGCACGGACAGCAGCAGTTCCTCGACCCGCGCACGGACGTCGTTCGCACGCTTCGCGGACGAGCGCAGGCGCACCGCCTCGGCGATCTGCATACCGATCCGGAGCGCGGGGTTGAGCGACGAGGCGGGGTCCTGCCCCAGGAACGACACCGCTCGCCCCCGCAGTCGGCGGGCGTCCGCACGGTCGAACGGATCGAGGCCGGCCACCCGGACGGTTCCGGCACGGACCTCCAGGCCGGGACGCACATGTCCGAGCAGGCTGTACGCCAGGCTGCTCTTGCCGGATCCCGACCTGCCCGCGACCCCCAGCACCTGCCCACGCGACACCGACAGGCAGGCGTCGTGCAGGACGGGCGGACCGCCGGCCGCCGGTCCGAGCGACAGACCGCTGATCTCGGCGAGCGGGTCCGCCCCTGACAGGCGGACGGTCACGTGGCCGGTCATGCGGCCCCCCGTCCCACCGTGTCCGCCAGCCGTCCGGCCAGCAGACCGACGCAGACGGACAGCAGTACGAGCAACAGCGCCGGAGCGAGGAACGGCGTGGCGGCTAGTGTCGCCCCCGGGACGTTCTCGCTCACCATGCGCCCCCAGTCGGGCGCCGCTCCCCCCTGCCCGAGGCCGAGGAAGCCCGCGGTGGCGGTGAGGTGCAGGGAGGCGACCAGGCGCAGAGCGGTGTCCATCAAGGCCGGTCCGGCGATGTTGGGCAGCACGTCGTGGCGCAGTACGGCCCGTCGGGTATCGCCCCGGGCCACGGCGGCCTCGACGTACCCGGTGTTCAGGACGGTGTCCGCCGCGGCGCGCAGCACCCGGGTGGAGAAGGGGGCGGTGGCCAGGGCGACGGCTGCCACGAGAGCCGCGTCGCTGCCGGGGAATCCGGCGGCCAGGACGAGGACGACCAGGAGTGCGGGGAGGACGGCGAGGGCGTCCACGCAGCGGACCAGCAGGTCGCCCAGCCGGCGGGACACCATGGCCGCCAGGACGCCGGCGGTCATCCCTACGGCACCGGCCGCCGCCGTCCCCGCCAGCGCGGTGAGCACGATGGTGCGGCCGCCGCTGAGCACCCGGCTCGCCACGTCCCGGCCCAGCACGTCGGTGCCGAGGAGGAATTGGCCGTCCGGCGGCTGGAAGGGCGCGGCGAGCTGCGCGGTGGGGCTGTGCGGCGCGGCCAGCGGTCCCAGCACGGCGAGCAGGAGCAAGAGCAGTGTGCCCGCGCTGGTGACCAGCGGTGGTCGGCGGCGCCCGGGAGTGCCGGGACGGGCCGTGCGTGTCCGCCTCCGCGGTGGTGTCAGGACCGTCGTCATCGGCTGTGCTCCCCCCGTGCTCCCAGCAGACGTGCGCAGATGTCACCCAGGAGCAGCACCGCGAGCATCACCGCGACGAGAGCGGTGGCGATGCCCTGCACCATCGGTACGTCCCGTGCCGCGACGGCCAGTTGCAGTTCCCGGCCGATGCCCGGGTAGTCGAAGACGTTTTCCACCACCACCGCCGAGCCGACCAGCGCCCCTGTGGTGAGGGTGAGCGCCTGCACGGCCGGTCCGGCGGCGTTGGGCAGGATGTGACGCACCGCGAGCCGCGCGCCGCGTACACCGTTGAGCCGTGCTGCTTCGCAGTAGGGGGTGGCCGCGGTGTCCGCGACGGAGACCCGCAGCAGTCTGGTGGCCACCGCGAGGCCGACCGCGCTGAGCGTCAGTACGGGCAGGATCAGCGCGCGCGGGGCGTCGAGCGGCGTACATCCCAGGGGGATGACGGAGACGCGCGGGAGGACCTCCAGCCACACCGCCAGTACGGCGACGAGCAGCGCGGCGATGACGAACTCGGGTACGGCGGCCAGGATTTGGGCGGACGTCGAGACCAGGCGGTCGGCGCCGCCGCCGCGCAGCCCGGTCCACAGGCCGAGTAGCGCGGCGAGCGGAGCGGTGACCGCGAGCGTCAGTCCGGCGAGGAGCAGGCTGTTGGGCAGGCGGGTGGCGAGGACGTCGGTGACCGGTCGCTCCCCCACGAAGCCGCGGCCCAGGTCCCCCCGGAGCGCGTCGGCCGCCCAGTCCGCGTACCTCTCGGCGGCGGGCCGGTCCAGCCCGAGTTCGGCACGGACTTCGGCACGTTGCGCCGCGGAGGCGTCCACACCGGCGACCGCGCTGACGGCGTCTCCCGGAAGGACCGCCGTGGCCGCGAAGACCGCGGCCGACAGCAGCACCAGCAAGACGGCCGCCCCCGCCAGGCGACGGGTGACGAAGGGGAGCAAGTTCACGCCAGCGATGCCTGGGAGAAGCCGGGGAACTGTTCGAAGAGGTCGTCCCGTATCCCGTCGACCCCCTTGGCCTGGGCGTTCAGGTTCGGCTTGAAGACCGGCAGCACCTGGTTTCCCTCCTCCCAACGCGTTCGCTGCGCCTGCGTGCCCAACGTCTTCGCCTGGGCCCGGTCGCTCTCCGCGCGGGCCTTCGCTACGAGGGCGTCGGTCTCGGACTCCTTCCAGCCGAACGCCGACGGCGAGCCGCCCGCCGTGCTCATCTGGTAGGTCGACAGCGCGGGGATGGGCATCTGGTACGACCCAGCCAGCGGCAGCGCCGCGTACGCGGGGAAGTCGGCGTAGAGCTGTCCCGGGGGCAGTTCACGGACCGACGCCTGCACACCGACCTTCTTCAGGTCCTCGACGAAGAGGGTGGCCATCTCCACCATGCCCGGCGTCTCGGGACCGGTCGTCAGCGTCACCTTCATCCCGTCGGCGCCGGCCTCCTTGAGGAGCTCGCGGGCCCGCTCCGGGTCGTGGGCGCGCTGGGGGAGGCTCTCGGCATAGTCGGGGAAGCCGATGGAGGGCAGGTCGTTGCCGACCTCGGCGTTGCCGTAGAACACCGTCTTCACCATGGCTTCCCGGTCGACCGCGAGCTTGAACGCCTCCCTCACCCGCGGGTCGTCGAAGGGCTTGACGCTCATGTTCATCTGGAAGGAGAGGCCGACCAGGTAGGGGCTCTTCGTGGGGACGAGTTCGACCTTCGCGTTGTCCGCGAGCGTGCGCGCGGTGACGGGTGAGAGGTCGTGGACGAAGTCGATCTCACCGCTCGTGAGCGCGCCCGCCCTGGCGGTCGAGTCCGCGATCGACCGCAGCTCCAGGCCGTCCAGGTGGGGCACGTGACCGTAGTGGTCGTCGTAACGCTCGAACGCCGATCCCTGGCCGGCCGTGAACTCGGTCAGCCGGAAGGGGCCGCAACTCGGCATGCCCTTGCGGAAGGCCTTGGTGCCGTCCTTGACGACGAGGAAGTTGCCCTGGCAAAGGATCGTGCGGCCGTCGGCGATGGGCCGCATGGTGGGCAGTACGACCTTCAGATCCCCGTCGGCCTTGGCGTGAGCCAGGTCGAAGTTCGCGGCGGCGAGCCGGTACACAGGCAGTTTGCTCTTGGCGGCGAGGGCGCTGAGCGAGTGCAGGATGTCGGCGGAGGTCAGTTCGGAGCCGTCGGTGAAGCGGACGCCGGGTCGCACATGCAGCGTGTAGGTCGAAAGGTCGTCGGAGATGTCGATGCCCTTGAGCACGCCGTAGCGCACCCCGTCGGGCCCGGTGGGGTCCAGGTTGCCCAGGGTGCCGTGCCAGGCCCGGGCGCGCACGAGATCCAGTGCGGAAGGGCCGTTGAAGAGGTCGAGCGTCTCGGAGGCGCCGCCTCCGACGAAGGCGGCCCGGAGCGTACCGCCCGAGCGGGGCGAGGAACCTGCCCCGGACTTCCGGTCGGAGCCGGGCTCGTCGGTGGAGCACGCCGCCAGCAGGCCGGGGCCCACCGCCAGAGCCGCGGCACCCGCCGCGCCACGGCGGAGGAAGGCACGGCGATCTATCTGTCTGGACATGCTTCTCCTTGACGTTCTGCTGAGCTGAACCGAGCACCGGGAGACGTCCGCGGCGCGTGAAGTGATGCCAAAACACGGGCAGGTGGATGGTGGACGACGAGCGCGTGCTGACGGGCTGTACCGTCCTCGCCACAACCGAACCGACTGTGAACTACCGCAGGGTGAGCGCCCCGGCCGGGCAGGCCCACACGGCGTCGCGTACGGCGTCCGACTGGGACGCCGACGGCCACTCGGCGAGGACGAGCACGAGCCCGTCCTCCTCGTCCTGGTCGAAGACGGCCGGCGCGGCGAGCACACACTGTCCCGCCCCCACGCACCGATCCCGCTCCGCGCTTACTCTCCCGGCTCCGGACGCCTGGTCCGCCAAGGTCATGAGGGCCCCTCCCCTGCAGCCGCGCACGCGGTCGCCGATGCGGCAATCAGACGATAGTCGAAAACGACTTCCATATTCAACAAGCTGGCACCCCCCGGTCGGGCACCAACGACCGCGACCGACTCCCGAAGCCAGGCGCGCGCGTTCGGTTTGCGCCACTGGCTCAATCTCCTCCACAACGAGCCTCGCTGCAGCCCCGTCACCCCTGCGCATCCATTCGGATGCAGAGCTCGAACCCACCCTTCTTTAGTAATGGAATCTATTTTCATCTAGCGTTTGGTGTCGCCACCCCACCCACCCAGCCAGGAGATTGCCATGGCCGTTCCCAAGCGGAAGATGTCCCGCAGCACCACCCGTCACCACCGCACCCAATGGGGGGCCACCACCCCACAGCTGGTGCCGATCACCGTAGACGGCGCCGCCTAACTGGTACCGCGGCGAACGACCAAGGCATGCGAGCGCGGCCAGCTGCACCCCGGCCCGCCGCCTGGTGGTGCAGAACCTCGCGATCGCCGGCACGCTCATCTCCGGCCTCGCCATCTCGGATCCGGCAGGACGCCCGCCCCGCTCGGAGTCCTCGGCCACGAAGGCTCCACCATCCTGGTAGCCCTCAACGTCCTTCGCCTGCTTCGCAACGGCGCCTGGAACCGAGCCGCGGTCGCCAGCAGGCACCAGTCACCCGTCCCACCTGACTCAGCTACTTGGTAGGCCGGTTGAGTGAACGGCGATTTGACAGGCGATCAGCCGCTCCATTAGACCAGCCATATGACATTCATTTTCAACAGGGATGGTTAGTGGTGCGCGTTGCTTTCGTCGGAAAGGGCGGCAGCGGCAAGACCACGCTGTCCGCTCTCTTCTCCCGTCATCTGGCGCGCTCCGGCGCGCCCGTCGTCGCCATTGACGGCGACATCAACCAGCATCTGGCCGAGGCTCTTGGCCTCGGTGCCGGCGAATCCTTCGCTGCCCCGCCTCTCAGTGCACGGCTGGGCGAGATCAAGGACTACCTGCGTGGCACCAATCCGCGCATCGCCTCACCCGAAGCGATGATCAAGACTACTCCGGCCGGGCGGGGCTCAAACCTGCTGCGCCTCCTCGGCGACGACGAGGTACACACCCCTCACGTGCAGCGCGTGGACGATGTCCC
Source organism: Streptomyces sp. NBC_01717 (assembly GCF_036248255.1). Lineage (NCBI taxonomy): Bacteria > Bacillati > Actinomycetota > Actinomycetes > Kitasatosporales > Streptomycetaceae > Streptomyces > Streptomyces sp. NBC_01717. The sequence goes on from NZ_CP109178.1 coordinate 2,542,008, forward strand.
ACTGATGGTGACCGGCGTGTTCGACGAGAGCGACCTCGGGGTGTCCTGCTACCACTCCAAGCTCGGCGCCGTCGAGCTGTACCTCAACCATCTCGTCGACGGGCCCGGCGAGTACGTCGTCGTCGACATGACCGCCGGCGCCGACGCCTTCGCCTCCGGTCTGTTCACCCGGTTCGACATGACTTTCCTGGTCGCCGAACCCACCCGCAAGGGTGTCTCCGTCTACCGGCAATACCGCAATCACGCTGCCGAGTTCGGCATCCCGATCGCCGTGGTCGGCAATAAGGTCACCGGCGAGGACGACCTGCTCTTCCTCAGGGAGCACGTCGGCGACGATCTCCTCGCCTACTGCGAGCACTCCTCCTGGGTACGGGCCCAGGAACAAGGACGCGCCCATGGCGACCTGGAACCCCACAACCAGCAGACCCTGCGCCAGCTTCGCGCCGCACTCGATGCCCGCACGAAGAACTGGGCGGCCTTCCAGCGGCACGCAGTCGAATTCCACCTGCGTAACGCCACCGCCTGGGCCAACGAGGCCACTGGCACCGATCTCTCCACCCAGGTCGACCCCGACTTTCAGCACGGCCCTGCCGCGCTTCCGGCACTCGCCTGACTAGAGCCCCAGACACTTCCCCGCACACCGCGTACATGAAACCCCGTCAACCCGCCCTGACCAGCTAGTCAGTACCTCCTGCACAGCGGGGGAACCTCATCCTTGAACCTGGCGTGTGAGAAGAGTGGGCTTCCGAGGACCTGCTGTCGTGCCGGGGCCATTGGAGTGGCAGGTAGATGCACGCACGCGTGGGGGTAGCCACTTGAGCTCCGGGGCCGTGTCGTACCGAATGTTGTGGCCGCACCACCAGCAGGGCCACTCCCTGCTACACGTCGCCGAGGACCTCACGCCGGGCCGCGTAGCGGCTGACCCAGAGCCCTGAACCAAGCGTCATTTGAGCGTCAAGAATCTTCGAACGAGTCGTTGACGGCGTCGCCGGTGCGCTCGCCTCCCGACGAAGTCGCAGGTCAGGAATTGTTGACGAGCAATCTATCCACTCAACCCGCTACACAGAGGGAAACAGGTCGAGCGAACCAACGAGGCGACAAAACCGCAGGTCAGGCACCCTTTTCTGCAGGCCCCAGAATCGCCACGCACTCCACGTGCGAGGTCATAGGAAACGCATGGAGCCGCTGCCAGAGCGTGCGCTGCCGTTCAGTCAAGGCGGACCACCGATGCACGAGCCCCAAGCCCACACCGCAGCCCCGCACGCTGCATAGAGCCGAAAGACTGGCCGCTGGCGGTGGGAGTCTCCTGGGACTTTTCTGGGACTTCCGGCTGCATCAACGGGCATGAGCGTGAAACAGCCGAAAGGACATTCACACAGGTCAACGCCCCGCAGGGGTTCGTCGTGGCAGGTCACAGGGCTGGCTGGTCTCTTCCGCGACATCTGAACGGCGCGGTGCCGTGCCCCTTGAAGGCAAGGGGCACGACACCACAACCCGCCAGCTGACCTGCGGATACCCACCTTCACAACCCTCCATTGATCACTGTTGTTTTTCAGCACCTTGTGCAACGCACGTGCAAGATGATCTCGAATGGGTGACGACACGTCAGAGATATCTGAGCACCCGTCAGCCTTCACGGAGAGTCGTCGTCGAAGTGGCCTCGCAACGTCCGAGGAGCGGCGGTGACGGTGGCGTCCCACGTCCCCGTCGGCGACCCGCAAGTGCGGTTCGTGTCGATGCAGTCGCCGCCCACGAAGTATCGGCCCGTGTTCGATCCGCACCTGTACGCGTTGGTCGCGGCGATCCGTACGGCTCGACCGGACGTCGGTGCAGCCATCCTGATAGGGCGAGTAGACATTCATCCAGATCGCGTCCCAGGACGCCCTCCGTGGAAGGCGGCAGCCCGCCAGGCGTCCTGCTGAGGCGGGCCGGACACCTGCCCCGACATAGCCACGCCCCGATCTGCGGGTTCCGGCGCTTGATCCCCTACACCACCTGGCGGGACCATCTCCAAGATAGAACGGTCATCGTCTGCTGACGTTCGAGGCCTCGGGACTTGGCTGCGGCCATGGGCAAGCACCTGAACCAAGGCCTCACAAGGTGAACACCCGGCGATACGGTTATTCCGGGTCCCAGGCGGCGCTGAAGAGGGCCAGCTCGAGCACGTCTGGGGCTGCGGGCCAGTCGATAGACGCGGCCGCGAGTCGCTCGTTGGCGGCGTACATCCACCGGAGGTAGACGTCGTAACGGTGGGAACTCCAGCCGCTGTCGCGCCAGATCCACTTGGCGATCGCCTCGGACCACTCGTAGCCAACCGCACGTCCAACCTTCGTGGCGTGCCTGCGCAGGACCCCGGCGAGCACGCTGTCGAGGATCAGGGGACGCGGGCCCTTCACGTCTGGCAGCGCCTGGCCCGCGAAGTAGAGGAATTTGGTGAGGAACGCCGGACCGAGGCCATCGAGAGTGTTCAGCACCTCGTAGGCTGCGACCGCGCCCTCGTCGACGAGCAGGGACACCGCCTCGGTGAGGACGGCCTCAGCGCTGGGCTGGGCGAGCACCTGACGAGTGCGGTACGGGCCGTAGCCTGTAACACCGTAGCCCCACACCTGCGTGGCCACGAACGCCTCTGTCCAGCTCTCGGACTGCTCCGCGGCCCGGACCGCGGCCACGACCTCGGCTCGGCTCACCGAGGCCGAATCGGCCGCCGCCCGGTCGGCAAAGGTGCCGGGCCACGGCGCTACGACTATCCACTTGGATGGCGTGTACGGGATGCTGTGGGGGCCACACCCGTTCGCGTACCGCTGACCGCGCTCTGGGTCGGCTAGCCACAGCCCCAGTGGCTCCACCGCGCTTTCCGGCAGCAGCAGTTCGACCATCATCTCATCAAGCTTGTCCGCCCGGCTCTGGTCGTACCGCATGGCTAACGTCGCCCCCTCTTCCTCATCTGACGCGTCATCGTGGTACGACCTACCTGCCTTGATTTCTTTGGCAGCTGTTCTTCCTTGATCGGGAGTTACAGCGAAGAAGACCGTATAGTCCCGTCGCAGACAGTGGAGCGAGCTACTGGCGCACCCAGGAATTTCCGCCACAGAGCCCAGAGGCTGGTCAAAGTCCCCCCGTCACCACTCGCTGCGGCTCGCCGTTGACCGTTACGGCAGGGTCGGCCTCCACCACGCGCACGGACATGTCGATCGGTGCGGGGCGGGCGTTGGCCGTTTCGGCTGCCGAGCGGTGTCGGACGTTGGAGGAGCCGTCGGCGAACGGGCGGACGGTGTGGGCCAAGAGTCGGGTCAGTTCGTCGTCGAGGCCGTGCTGCAGTGGGGTGCCGTCGGGGCCGAAGGAGTCGATCTCGCGCTCGGCGAGCTGCTTGCCGGTGGCCGCGTGGGTGGCGGTGAAGCGCAGGATGCCGCTCTCGTTGTAGCGGAACTTGACCTCGATCATGTTCCGGCGGACGTCCTGTTCGCGGGTTGGGAGAGGCACCTCGATGTTGGCCAGGGGGAAGGCACGGTCGCTGTCGGCCGGGTAGCCGACTTCGCCCTCGATCACCGACACGCGCACGGAGGAAGCGCCCGGCGTGTCCGGGTAGAAGTTGGCCGAACCCTCCGCAGGGAGCGTGGCATTGCGTCGGATGATGGCGCGGAAGCCCCTCTGCTCGCCCGCGCTCACGGCCGTGCCCAGGTCGTAGCTGGTCACCAGGGAAAAGTCGCTGTCATCGCCGAGTTCGCCGTCGAGGGAGGCCGCATAGATGGCCGCGCCTCGGGCGACGGCGGTCATGGGTCGGCACAGGCCGCTGTCGACGATGCGGTCGTGGCCGAGGAGCTCGCCCAGAGCCTGACGCACCTGGGGGATCTGCGAGGTGCCGCCGATCATCAGTACGGAGTCAATGTCGTCCGGGGTGATGGCCAAGTCTTCCAGGGCCTGCTGGACCGGCTCGAGGGCGCGGATGATGAGCGGGGTGATCGCCTTGGTGTACTCGGCCGCGGTGATCCTCACCTCACGCCTCGAGATCAAGGGGGCGAGGCCGACCGGGAGGTCGAAGAAGAGCGCGCCGTCCATCGGCACGGAGGACAGGGCGATCTTCGTCAGCTCGACCGACCGGCGCCACCGGCGTCGTTCGGCCTTGGTGAGCTGGTCCGCGGTCAGACCCATCTTCTGCTGGATCAGCTGGGCCAGCGCGTTGTCGAACTCCAGGCCTCCGAGGGCGGTGATACCGCGGGAGGTCTGCTCCTCGAAGAGGCCGTCGTCGTATTCGAGGACTGTGACATCGATGGTGCCGCCGCCCCAGTCGAATACGAGGAAACGGCCGGGGATCGGGACGTCGTGGGCGTACGAGATCGCAGCCGCGGTGGGCTCGTTGAGCAGGGCCCGAACCTTCACTCCGCCGAGTGCTGCCGCGGCACGGGTGCGGTAGCGGGCGCCGCCTGTGGCATTGGCGGGGACGGTGACGACCGCGTCGGAGAGGTCGAGCAGCTGGGCAGAGACGCCTTCCTTCATCCGGCTGAAGAGGGAGGCGGCCGCGACCGTGCTGTGGAACTTCTCCGAGCCGACCCAGACGTGGTGCTCCTCGAGCTGGGCCGTGACCTCGAGGCCGTCGATGTCGCCGTCCTTATCGGCACCGGAGCGCGTGCCGAGCATGCGCTTCACTGCGTCGAGCGGCTCGCTCGTGCCGGTCTTCGCCTCCCAGCCGAAGCAGAGGGTGCGCTGGAGGTCGCGGACGGACAGCACGGAGGGGAAGAGCTGCTCGAACTCGGACATCTGCCACTGGGCGGGCACGTTGTCGCCGTCGACCGGCAGCACTTCGGTGGTGTGCCCGTTCCAGTGGGCCACCACGGAGTTGCTGGTGCCGAAGTCGATACCGAAAGTCATCGCGTTCCCCTCCGCTTCGTCCGGCGGTCCCCGTTTCCTTCAGGACCGGGGCGCGACCCGCCGTTTCGCTGCCCGTTGCCTCTGTTCTGCTGCTTTTCGGGTTCCTGACCCCGGTGGTACTTCTTCCTCTCCTGCTGTGCAGGAGCCTCCTTCTCAGGCTGCTTCTTCTCACCTTCGGCATGGGTTGCTCTACGCCTCTGCCGGGGCGTCATTTCCTCGGGTGGAACCTTGGCAACGGCTCGCAGCCAGCCCCGTTCGACAAGCTTCCCGGACTCCTTGTCGACGTAGGCCGGCGCGACGAGTTCAAGGGTGACCGGGCCCTTCTTCATGACACCGGGCGGGTCCTCCACGACGTTGAACAACGACTGATCGCCCGAGTCACCGACGATCTGCAGGCCGGCCTTCGCCGCCAGGTGGTCGAGGCGGGTCACCACCACCTGCAGGCTCTTCGCATCCAGCGCCTGCCGGTGCAGGACGGCCAATTGAGCCAAGTGCATCTGGCGTGTACGGACACTCTCCAGCACACCCGCGCGGACTGCTTCGGTGAACTGGGGAAGCACTCGGCGCATCAGCTCGGCCCGGAAGACGGAGACCAGATCGGCCTCGGTCTCCTTGTCGGCCAGCGCTGCGCCCAGTCTTTCCGTCGCCTGCTCCAACTCTCTCTCCACCACGGGCAGGAGCGTCTCGTTGACCGACTTCAGGATCGCGGCGGCGTCCAGGCTCCCCGGGACGAAGCCGGGCATGTGGCTCTCAGCGAACCGCCAGGGAGCGGCCTCGGCCGCCCTTCGCTCCCCACGGTTCCGCGCGCTTCCGCTGTTCGGCCCGCGTCCCCGTTTCCGCTGGGATCCGTCAGGGGAGCGAGAACCACTGTCGCCTTTACCGGCTCCGTTGCTCACGATGTGCTGCTCTCTGAGTCTTCAAGGGCTGCGGGGTCTTCAGCAGCCAGGGAAAGGCGTTCTGTCGCCCTGGTGATTATTTCTCGGGCCGCCTCGGAGCGAGACCACGCGCGGTCGCTGTCCGTGGGCGGCGCGGTGAGCCTCTGTAGGGGCTCTGGCGGGAGTTCCAGCCGGTGGCTCGTGCCGGTGGGGTCCTTCCAGCGGTGTGGGGCGAGCGGAACGGCAAACCGGGGTACTTCCTGCTGCTCCCGCTCGGCCTTCTCGATCATGTCCTTGGCGCCGTTGATCCGGACGCGGCCGCTGTCGTCGAGCTCCTTCCTCAGGGCGCGCCAGGCCTTCTTCCAGTCGTCCGCCCCGTCGGGTACGCCGAGCACCAAATACGGGTTGAGCGGCTGGTCGCGTTCTCCGAGGGGCCGGTCCTCCAGGAAGCTCCGATTCTTCCGCAGCATGGCCACGGCACCTCCGCCGAGTTGGTCCCGCACTGGGGGACGGCCTTCGGCATCCTGCTCCAGGAGTTTGAGGGACTCCGTCATCTCCTGGCCGGCGCGCAGGTAGGCATGGACGTTCTGGGCCTCCCAGCGCACCGGCTGTGAGTGGTGCCGAAGCCTCGCGGCCATGGTGAGCGCCGCCTTCCTCCGCTGTTCCGCCGTCTCGCCGTCCCCGCGGAGGAGGGCACGGTGCATTAGATGCTCGATTACAAGGGCAACCGGCCACGCAGGCGTCTTCCGCTACCCCTCAGCATGAACCGGCCCCACCAGACTGTCCGGCGCGCTAGAGGTGGAATAACCAGGGCGTTCGTTCGATTGGCCTCCATGCAGAGATCGCGGGAGGGGGCGCTGGTGGCCGAGCTGATGATGTTCCGGCAGGACGCGGACGGACGGGATGTCGAGCTGGCCGGCTCGACGGTGGCGCTGGAGGTGGAGCTGCAGCGGCGGGTCGAGGCCGGCCTGGAGCAGATGCTGGGCGTCCGTTTCCTGGCATCGGAGTATCCGACTGGCCCCTGGCACCGGGGGCGGATCGACACCCTGGGGCTCGATGAGAACGGCAGCCCGGTGGTGATCGAGTTCAAAAAGGGCTCGGACAGCGGGGTCATGTCCCAGGCGGTCTCCTATCTGTCCTGGCTGGAATCGGCACACCACGAGTTCGAGGCGCTCGTGCGGAAGGTGCTGGGGGCGGAGGCCGCCGAGTCTGTCGACTGGCGCCGTCCGCGGATGATCTGCGTCGCGGCGGGCTTCTCGCACCACGACCGGGTGGCGGTGCAGAGGTTGCCCGAGCGGATCGACCTGGTGCGCTACCGGATCTTCGACGGTGGCCTGCTGGGGCTGCTGCTCGTGGACGCCGCGACCGGCTTCCCGAGCGCTGCCTCGTCTCGCCGGGGCCGGGAGCGGGCACCCGTGGCGGACAGCGTACCGACGGCTTCGGCGGTCTCTCCGCCCGCGGGTGGAGGAGGGGTGCCGGAGTGCCTGCGGGACCTGTACGCGGAACTCGACGAGGCGCTCACGGCATGGGGCGAGGTGGAGGTGGCGCCGTTGCGGCACTACATCGCCTACCGGCGGTTGGTGAACGTGGCGTCGGTGATCTTCCGTCCGAAGCACGAGGCGATCCTGGTGTACCTCAGACTCGACCCGGAAACGGTCGAGTTGGAGGAGGGCTTCACCCGGGACATGCGCGGTATCGGACACCTTGGGACCGGCGACCTGGAGGTCCGCGTCGTCTCGGCAGCCGACTTGGAGAAGGCGGCGCCGCTGATCCGGCGGGCGTTCGAGGCGGCCTGACGTAACAGGAGGGGCGGCTGGTGCATCGGTTAGTCGATGCTCCAGCCGCCCCTTTGGCGTCTGTGGGCCGCCGGCCCTGGCCTCTCTTCGCTCTCACGCTCATGCCTCCGGTCCGGCCAGCTCGAAGTCGTCCTTCGTCAGTTCGGCCCGCAGCCGCTCATTGGCGACGTCGGCGTAGTGCGCGGACAGCTCGACGCCCACGAAGCGGCGTCCCTCGCGCAGGGCCGCGACCCCGGTGGAGCCGCTGCCGGTGAACGGGTCGAGGACGGTGCCGCCCTCGGGGCAGACCTGGACGAGCTGCTGCATGACCTCGACCGGCTTCTGGGTGATGTGAACCCGGCCCTTGCGGGGCTGGGAGGCGATGTAGTGCCCCGGCAGGTAGAGGTCGCGGGTGTTGTCGAGGGAGCCCTTGACGCCCCAGATGATGAACTCCGAGTCCTGCTTCGGCCCGCCCTTGCGGGGCCGGCTGGACGGCTTGATCCACGGAATCGTGCCGCTCCAGGTCCATCCCGCCATCTGCAGGGCGTCGGAGGTGGTCGGCTCCTGTCGCCAGTCGGTGAAGACCATCGCGACCGCGTGCTCGGTCGAGGCCCGGTACGCCTCGGTGAGCAGTTCGGTGAGCCAGGAGCGGTAGGAGCGCTGGTCGCGGTTCTCGCCGGGGAAGTTGGCGAGGTCGTGCGCCGAGTTGCTGGTGACGTACTTGGCACGTGCGGTACGGCCGGTCCGGTCGGAGCTGGTGCGGCCCCCGGAGTTGTACGGCGGATCGGTGATCACCGCCTGGACGCTCTCGTCCGGGAGGGACTTCAGGACGGTCAGGGCGTCGCCTCGGTGCAGCGTGTAGCTCATGGCAAGGGCCTCTCTTCGGGCGCGGCGGAGTCTGGACCTGCTCCGGGCAGCGCTCAACGGCGTGCATCCGGTGCGAGGTTGCAGCGGAGGTTAACGGCGAATTCCGGCCGCGCCTAGCGAGGCGGCTCCCTGCTTCGGACCCCTGGATGGCAGTCGTTTGGCGCGGCCGGAATCCCGGTCTACTGTCTCGCCGTGCCACCGGGAAGGAGCACTGCTCCACCCCCGTTGAGCTGTGCTTATCCGTGCCGTCTCGGCCAATCGAGCAGCGTCGGAGGCATGTTGCCCATCTGCCCGCGAGCGCCGTGAGGAGGCCCACGTGCACTGCCTGAGATTACGAGCGCGGCTGGCTGCCGCGCGTGACCTGAAACCGGCGTCCTGGAGCTACCAACTCCTCTGACCCGGGCCCGCCGAGAGGCGGATGCACATCGGCGCGGTGCCGACGGCTTTGCACGAGAAGTCGGCACCGCGTCTCCTTCGAACACCGAGGAGCCGCTGCGATGCAGCATGCCCTGACACACCCACGCCCCGACCCACCTCCGTCGCCCCGTCCGCACCGCCGTCGCGCTGCACGGCGGCGGCCGTGAAGAAGACGACGGGAGCCCTCGTCGGTCTGTGCGCCACCGGACCGCTCCTGCTGGCACTGCCGATCCTTGGCATCGGTGCCGGGACCGCCTCGGCTTCGTGCTCGACCGACGGTGCACAGGGTGTGGACGCCTCCGCCGTCGCCAAGCAGGTGAAGGCCATCCTGGACGGCGGCGACAAGGGCTCGGTCTCCGTGCCGGGTCTGGACGCGCCTGCCGACCAGGTGCCCAACGCCAAGACGATCCAGGCCACGGGCGTCGCGATGAACATCCCCGCCCGAGGGCAGGTCGTCGCCCTGGCGACCGCGCTGCAGGAGAGCGGCCTGCGGAACCTGACCTACGGCGACCGCGATTCGCTGGGTCTCTTCCAGCAGCGGCCGTCGATGGGCTGGGGTACGGCCAGCCAGATCCTCGACCCGGTGTACGCCTCGACGAAGTTCTACGAAGGGCTCAAGAAGGTCTCCGGCTGGCAGTCCCTCTCTGTCACCCAGGCCGCCCAGGCGGTACAGAAGTCGGGCTTCCCGGAGGCGTACGCCAAATGGGAGCCGCTGGCCACCGCCCTGCAGAAGGCCATCGAGCCCCTGCTGCAGAAGGCCGGCGGCTCATCGCCGAGCCCGTCGCCGTCCGGCTCTGCCGACACCGGCAGCCCCTCTCGCGATTCCGCGGGGGGTTGTTCGGCGGACGGCGACGGGACGGACTTGGGCACCATCCCGGCGGGCGCACTGCCGGAGGAGTACAAGATTCCCGCCTCCGCGCCGCCGAAGGTACAGACGGCGATCCGGTGGGCGCTCGGCCAGCTCGGTACCCCGTATCAGTGGGGCGGCACGTGCACCGACTCCCACGGCAAAAACCCGATGGGCCGCTGCGACTGCTCCTCCCTGATGCAGGGCGCGTACAAGGCCGCCGGGGTCACCCTGACGCGGACCACGTACACGCAGGTCAAGGACGGCAAGGCCGTCTCGGTCGATGCCCTCAAGCCGGGCGACCTCCTCTTCACCGAGGGGACGGCCGCCGTACCGGAACACGTCGGGATGGCGATCGGGCAGGGCCTGATCGTCCACGCCCCGCACACCGGTGACGTCGTACGGATCACCACCGTCGCGTCCTTGAAATCGCGGATTCTCGCGGCCCGCCGAGTCGTCTGACCGGCCCTCCTCCCCCTCCTCACCTCCCCTCGCACCGCTGGTTCGCCCCTCCGGGCTTTGGCGTGTGCTCATTCGAACTGGAGTTCCCGTGTATCTCGCTGAACAGGTCATACAGCTCGCCTACGACCCCGGAATCAAGCCCAATGAGGGCGGGCTCCCTGGCCTCAACGTCCTCAAGCAGGTGATGGGCTCGATCAACTTGTTCGGACTCATTGCCGTGGTCGGAGCCCTCGCCGTCAGTGCGGGCGTGTGGGCCTGGGGTCACCACTCCGGTGGTCACCAGGCCGAGGCGAACGGGAAGAAGGGCGTGCTGGTCAGCGCGGGCGCGGCCCTTCTTCTCGGTGCGGCCAACGGTGTAGTGGCGTTCTTCTCGACGCTCGGGACGCAGGTCCACTGATGGCTCAGCACACCACCCACCCCGGCGGCGCATCTCGCGTGCGCCGCCGGGCGCTGCTCGGCACTGCCGTCCTGGCGGTGCTCGTCGCCCTCGCCGGCCTGGCCGCCTACCTCACCCGCGAGGGCCGAAGCCCCTCCGATACTGCTTCCCCACCGCCGAGTTCGCCCACGGCGTCCTCGTCGCCCGCGGCACCGTCCGGGCCGCACACACGGCCCCGCGCTCTGCCCGTTCCGCCGAAAACCCACGACCCGATCACGTACGGGAAGGCCGCCGCAGCAGCGCTGTGGTCGTACGACACCCGCGCGTACTCGCAGCCCGAGCTGCGCAAGGCGCTGCGCGGCTGGCTGACCACGGAGTCGAAGTACGCCGACCCGGCCTCCGTCGACCAGGCGGTCCCCTCGGCCGTGCTGTGGAAGGAGATGGCGGCCAACAAGCAGGTCGCCACCGCAAAGATCAACGAGGGGCACTTCCCGCACGCCTTTACCCAGGCTCTCCAAGACGACCCCGGGGCGATCACCGAGGCGTACGTCTACGCCGTCACGGTCTCCGGCAAGCAGTCGATTCGCTGGAAGGGCTCGGCTGCCGGCGGCGCGGAGAGCCGGTCCACCACCCTCGCGGTCCAGTGCCGGCCCAACCACTCCTGCGCCCTGGTCGGCGTCATGCCGTCCGTCGCGCCCTGATCCTCGCCCCAGAACGGAGGTACGACCCATGGGAGTCTGCGACTTCCCGCTGATGGACAAGGTGTGCGGCGCTGTCGACTTCGCCACCAACCCCGCCGGCACCGTCACCGACGGTCTCGGCGCGTGGATCGCGAAGTCGGCGGGCGAGCTGGCTTCCAGCGCGGCCGACTTGGCCGCCAAGGCCGTCAACAAGACGACGGCCATCGACCTCAACGCCGGATGGTTCCGCGACAACTACGAGCTGCTGCTGCCCATCGGCCTCGCCCTGACCGTCGGCATCTTCTGCATCCAGCTCATGACCGCGGCCTGGCGCCGAGACGAACGTGCCCTCGCCAAGGCGGCGTTCGGCACCATGACCGGAGTCCTCTTCAGCTTCTCCGCCATCGCTTTCACGACCGTCGCCATCACCGTGGTGGACGCGCTGTCCGACGGCCTCTTCAAAGCCGCCAACACCTCGATCGACGACGCGATCCGTCGTGTGATCAAGGTTGATCAGATGGGGGCCATGTACGGCCTCGGCTGGGGTGTGCCCGCGCTGGTGGCCTTCGGGTGCGCGATCGGTGCCTTCCTCTACTGGGGCGTGATGGTGGCCCGCAAGGTCGGCGTCCTGATCATGGTCGCGCTCGCGGTGTTCGCCGGGGCGGGCGGCGGCTGGGAAGTCGCCAAACGGTGGCGGCGCGGCTGGATCGAGGCCACCGGCACCCTGATCGTCTCCAAGCTGTTGATGACCGTGGTCTTCCTCATCGGCGTCTCCGCCATGGGCAAGACAGACGCCAGCGACGGAATGGCGGCCCTGTCCGACGCCATGGCCGGCATCGTCGTGATGGTCCTGGTGTTGCTCTGCCCCTACGCGACGTACAAGTTCGTCCACTGGGCCAGCGACGGCGGCGGCCACGACGACATGCACCGCACCGGTGTCGCCGGCATGGCGGTCGCCGCAGGAGCCGCAAAGACCGCAGGCAGCCTCGCGCTGCGGGCCGGTACCGGCGCCCCCGCTCCGCAGGGTCCGAACCAGGTCCCGGGCGCGGGCACCGATGGCGTCGCCTCCGGCATCAACCCCTCCGGCGGCAACCTGAGCAAGGAGGGCATCGACGCCGGGCCGCCCAAGCAGCAGACCCGCTTCCGGTACGGCGAAGACCCGGACGCGAGCGGCGACAAGGGCCGGGCTCTGATCCAGCGCCCCGGGATCCCGCCACTGATCACACGTCCTGGCGAGGACGAACCGGAAGGGTCCGAATCGGCTGCCCAAGGCGTTGCGGGCGGATCCGGTCACCTCGCAGCCGCATCGGCTCCGGGCGGCGACATGACCTCCATGCCGCCAGCCGACCCCGGACCTTCGGCCTCGGGCACTCCGGCGTCCGCGTCCGGACCGTCGGCCACCGGCTCCGCGACGCCGACGAACTGGGTGTATCCCACCCAGCCGCCGTCGGGTTCCTGACCCATATCCCCCGGGGGCGGGCCGCACTCCACGGCCCGCCCCCGCCCCCCACCAGCAGGAAGGTTTCGCCATGACGTCCAGAAGAGCGCCGCGCGCCCCGTCCTCCGCCCGCTCCCACCGTCTGGAACCACCATGTCCGGCAAGCACCAGTCCTCCACGCCCACCGTGAAGTTCCCGCACCGCAGCAGGCGCGGCGTCCTGCTCGGCCTGTCCGTCCCGCAGTTGGTCGTCGCCGGGCTCACCGGCCTTCTCCTTCTCGCCGTGATCCTTGCCCGCGGTGTGGTCGGCGCCCTCCAGCTCATCCCGCTGTGGGCCGTGATCGCCCTGCTCGTCTTCGTCCGCCACCGAGGCCGTGCTCTGGCGGACTGGGCCCCGATCGTCGTCCGGTACGCGCTGCGCCGGATGCGAGGCCAGCTCGTCTGGCTCACCCGGCCCTCCCGCCGGCCGACCCGCGAGGGACTGCTCCACCTTCCCGGCACCGCTGCCAGCCTGCGCGTGACCACCGCTCCCGACGGCAAGTACGGCGCCGTCCACAACCCGCACACCGGGACGCTGACCGCGGTGGTCAAGGTCTCCTCCCGCGCCTACGCCCTGCTCGACCCCGGCACCCAGCAGGCCAACGTCGGCGGCTGGGGACGCGCGCTGGCAGCTCTCGCCCGTACCGGGCAGATCGCCCGCATCCAGGTGATCGAGCGCACCATCCCCGACTCCGGCGACGCGCTGCGCCGCTACTGGGAAGAGCACGGCCGCCCCGACACCCCGATGGCCGGCGCGATCTACAACGAGCTGATCCAGAGCGCCGGTCCCGCAGCCGCCCCGCACGAGGCGTACGTCGCGGTGTCCCTGGACACCAAGGCGGCCCGTCGGCTGATCAACCAGGCCGGCGGCGGTCTCACCGGTGCCTTCAGCGTCCTCGCCCAGCTCACCTCCACGTTCGACCAGGCGGCGCGGACCGCCGGTCTCACCCCGACGGGCTGGCTCACCGCCCGCGAGATCGCCGCCGTGGTGCGCACCTCCTACGACCCGAAGGCGCTGGCGACACTCGACCGCTGGTCCACGGCCGGTCGCCCCGAGGCCGAGCCCGCCGCCGCCGGCCCCGTCGTGGTCGTCGAGAAGGCGGACCACATCGCCACCGACTCCGCCGTGCACGCCACCTACTGGGTGGAGAACTGGCCGCGCACCGAGACCAGCGCTGGCTTCCTGCACCAGCTCCTGTTCACCGGCGGCGTCCGGCGCACGCTGTCGCTCTCCTACGAGCCGAAGAACCTCGACGCCGCCCTGCGCGACGTGCAGCGCAAGAAGTCCAGCGTGATCGCCGACGCCGCCGAACGGACCCGGCGCGGCCAGGTCGACTCCGAGGCGGACTCGATCGAGTACCAGGAGGACATCAAGTCCCGCGAACGCCAGCTCATCGCCGGGCACGCCGATGTCGCCCTGACCGGTCTGCTGACCGTCTCGGCCGACACCGAGGACGAGCTGCGCACCGCCTGCGCCGTCGTGGAGACCGCCGCTGTCAGCGCCCAGCTCGATCTCCGGCCGCTGACCTGGCAGCAGGCCGAGGCGTTCACCGCCGCCGCCCTGCCGCTCGCGCTCGCTGCCTGACCCTTCCCCTCGAAAGAGCACCCTCATGTCCCGCACCGCCAGCCCGACCGCGCAGGACTTCGTGCCCTTCGCCACCGCCGCGCTCGACTTCCACCGGGCACTCAACATCCCGGGCGGCCCGCTGGTCACCACCCGGGCCGAGCTGGACACCCTGCACGCCCACCTCGTCTCGCTGTACGGGCTGCTCGACGCCCACACCGGTCGCACCGGGCAGCTCGTCGCGGTCGAGGGCGACCAGCTCCGTACCGCCCGCACCCGCATCTGGCAGGCCGCCGAGCACCTCCACGCCGCCTACCACGCGGCGCCCCGGCCGGACTCCGGCGAGATCCCCGCACCGGAGGCGTGGCAGGCCAGCCTTCCGGAGGGAGCACCGGGCCTGACCATCTGCCAGCGCCACCAGCGCACCGCTCATCTCGTCCGGCAGCGCACCACCCCGGCCGACCTGCACGCACCGTTCACCGGCCTCGTCCGCCGCTGACCCACCCCTCATCTGGAGAAACGCTCATGCCCCGTACCCGCGCCAGCGCCTCCCCTCTGTTCGTGCCCCGTAAGACGACACGCGCCGAACAGCGAGCCGCCCGAGCCGGTTTCACCGAAGCCCGCCGCCAGGCACGCCTCGCCGGAAACCCGCCCAAGCACCGCGCCGAGCAGACCCTCGACCCGGATCTGCGGCCCACCTACCCGCCCGCCGGTCGCCCCGGTCCGGCCTCCGCCCGCGGCGGCAAGCTCGACCTGCCCGCCCACCGGATGACCACCGCCACAGCCAGCGGCGCGTACCCGTTCGTGGCCGAGGGCGGCCTGGGCGCCGAAGGGGTGTTCATCGGCCGCGATGTGCACGCGGAGGCGGCCTTCTGCTTCGACCCGTTCTCGCTCTACAACAGCGGCAGGGTGGAGGGCTTCACCAACCCCAACGCGGTCCTGGCCGGGATCATCGGCATGGGCAAGTCGGCGCTGGCGAAGTCGATCGCCACCCGGTCGATCGCCCACGGCTACCGGATCTACATCCCCTGCGATCCCAAGGGAGAGTGGACCGGCGTTTCGCAGGCCCTCGGCGGCTACAGCATCGCCCTGGGCCCGGGGCTCCCCGGCCGGTTGAACCCGCTGGACGCTCCGGCCCGGCCCGCCTCCGTGAGCGAAGAGGACTGGTTCACGGAGGTTCGCAAGCGCCGTCTGCTGCTGCTGGCCAGCCTCGCCCGCACCGTGCTGAAGCGCGACCTGCTGCCGATGGAGCACACCGCTCTCGACCTGGCCCTGGATCTGGTCGTCGCTGACGCCGCCGCCCGAGGCACGGTGCCGCTGCTCGGCGAGATCGCACACGTACTCGGCTCCCCCGAACGCCTCGACCAGGCCCTCGGCCACCAGGCGGGGCACCTCGGTTCAGCCGCCCAGGACCTCGCCCACGCCCTGCGACGTCTCGTGCACGGCGACTTGAGCGGCATGTTCGACGCGCCGTCGACGGTGTCGTTCGATCCGACGACGCCGATGCTGTCCATCGACCTCTCCCGTCTCGGCGGATCCGGTGACGACACGGCACTGGTGCTCGCGATGACGTGCGCGAGCGCGTGGATGGAGTCAGCACTCAGTGATCCCGATGGCGGTCGGCGCTGGGTGATCTACGACGAGGCGTGGCGGCTGATGCGGCACGTCGGGCTGCTGGAGCGGATGCAGAGCCAGTGGAAGCTCTCCCGAGGGCTGGGCATCGCGAACCTGATGGTGATCCACCGCCTCAGCGATTTGCTCTCGGCGGGCGACGCCGGGTCGCGCGGCCGGGTCCTGGCCGAGGGGCTCCTCGCGGACTGCAGCACGCGCATCATCTACCGCCAAGAGCCCGACCAGCTCACCGCCGCTGCATCCCTGCTCGGCCTGACCGGCGTCGAGACCCAGGCGGTGTCCGCCCTGACCAAGGGCCGAGGTCTGTGGAAGGTCGCCGGCCGCTCGTTCATCACCCAGCACATCCTCCACCCGGCCGAGCGGGAGCTGTTCGACACAGACGCCCGCATGGCCGCCTAGCCCAACGACCAGCACAGCAACGGGAATCGATCATGTCTGCTTCTTCCACTCCTTCCTCCGGTGACAACCAGCCGTCGCAGGCCACCGACCCTTTGGCGTGGCGACGGCACCTCCCGGCATTGGCCTCGGCCGCCGCCGGGATCAACGAGGCGTGCGACGCCTGGGACGCGGTTTCGGACTCGCTCTGCGACGCGGACGGCTGGCCGCTGGACGACAAGGTCTACGGGGACGGGAAGGTCAAGCGGGACGCCGAAGTGTGGAAGCACGCCGAGGTGTTCCTCGACCACGGACCCGAGGTGCTGGCCGGGGTCCGCGCCGCCGCCGACGGCCCCGACTACGTCGAGGGGCCGATCGTCGAGTTCAGCTCTCACACGCAGTCCGGTGCGGGTGGTGGTCGCGGCGATCGACTGCACGGTGACTTCGTGGCTCGTCAGCGGGCGGCCGCTCCAGTTCATGGTGATGTGCGAGAAGAGCCGGTGCTCGATTTTGTTCCACTTCGAAGTGCCTGGTGGTAGGTGACACACGGTGATCGTCAGCCCGGATTCAGCTGCGAGCTGGCGCATGCCGTGTCCGTGGGCGAACTCGTTGACTGTGCTCTCCACTCCGGAGCGGACTGCGTAGCGAGCCTTCCACTCGGGTGTCTGTTGCTCGGTACGGACGCGGAGTTGCAGGTCGCGGAGTTCTCGCGGGGGAAAACCCACGGTGCGGGCGCTGTTGGCGGTTCTGGTGCACTGGGTGCGGGCCGGGGCGACGCTGGCTCTTGGTGAATCGTGCCACGATCAGTGGGGCCGCGGTGGGTGAGGAGGTGGGGTAGGGGTCGTGCCAGCCCGCGCTGACCTGGGCCTGGGGGCAGGTGACCTGTCGGCGGTCGTAGTCGATGTGGAAGTCGTCCCGGCAGAAGCCTTCATTCTGGCGGTGCTGGCGGGTGGGGTTGCCCGGCAGCGGTCCGGTGACGGTGACCCGATGCTGTCGGGCGGCCTGGTACGAGGGGGTCTGTACGGTGAGTGGCTCTGGGATAACTTCACCTTCCGTCACCACCGCAGGTGAGACAGGCCTGGACACCCTCGGATGGTGTCCCTCGTTGTGGTGTATGGGATCAGCGGCCGGGAGTGCGCGGGCGTCTGCCCGGGGCGCACTTCCACGAGCGAGTACCGCTCCCTGAACAGGAGGCGGGCCACCGCGTAACTCTTCTTGGTGAACGCCCAGTTCAACCACGAGGAGTGCACGATGGCCCTGTCCCAGTCTGAGCTGATAAGGCTCCTTGAGTCACTACGTTCGACCGACGGAATCGAGTTCATCCGCGCCGTAGCCCAGCGAATGGTGCAGGAGCTGATCGAGGCCGAGGCGACCGCACATGTCGGCGCGGAGTGGAACGAGCACACGCCGACGCGGACCAACGTCCGCAACGGGCACCGCGAGAAGGTGCTGACCACGCTGGCCGGCGACCTGGACCTGGAGATCCCCAAGGTCCGCACCGGCAGCTTCTTCCCCTCACTGCTGGAGCGACGGCGCCGCATCGACCAGGCTCTCTACGCGGTGATCATGGAGGCATACGTGCACGGCGTCTCCACCCGCAGCGTGGATGACCTGGTCAAAGCCCTCGGCGGGGACAGCGGCATCTCCAAGTCGGAGGTCTCGCGGATCTGCACGACTCTGGACGAGCCGCTGACCGCGTTCCGCACCCGCCCGCTGGATCATGTCCGCTTCCCCTACGTCTACCTGGACGCGACCTACTGCAAGGCGCGGGTGAACCACCAGATCGTCTCGCGGGCCGTGGTGGTCGCCACCGGCATCACCGAGGACGGAGGCCGCGAGGTCCTCGGGCTGATGGTGGGAGACAGCGAGAGCGAGGCGTTCTGGAA
Source organism: Streptomyces sp. NBC_01717 (assembly GCF_036248255.1). Lineage (NCBI taxonomy): Bacteria > Bacillati > Actinomycetota > Actinomycetes > Kitasatosporales > Streptomycetaceae > Streptomyces > Streptomyces sp. NBC_01717. The sequence goes on from NZ_CP109178.1 coordinate 2,560,106, forward strand.
GGAGTTCCTGCGCTCGCTGCGTGAGCGCGGCCTGTCCGGGGTCCGCCTGGTCGTCACCGACCAGCATGCCGGACTGGTCGCCGCGGTCCGCAAGGTGATGCTCGGCGCCGCCTGGCAGCGGTGCAGGGTTCATTTCCTGCGCAATGTCTTCAGCGTGATCGACCGGGATTCCGGTGAAATGGTCGCCGCGACGATCCGCACGGTCTTCACCCAGCCCACCGCCGGCCTCGTGCGCACTCAGCTGGACACCGTCGCCGACATGCTCGGCGCCCAGTTCCCCAAGGTCAAAGCGATGCTGTTGGAAGCGAAGGAGGATCTGACCGCCTTCGCGGACTTCCCGCCCAGGCACTGGAAGGAGATCCAGTCGACGAACCCGCTGGAGCGGGTGAACCGGGAGATCAAGCGCAGGATCGACGTCGTCCAGGTCTTTCCCAACGACGACGCGCTCATCCGGCTGGTCACCGCCGTGCTCTTCGAGATGCACGACGAATGGATCGCCTTCCCCCGCCGCTACCTCCCCGAAGGCAGCATGGGCGAGATCTACCGCGAACTCCCCGAAAGCGCCCCGGCGCTGCCCAACACTCCAAACACGCCCCCCGGTTGATCCCCAACACCACGACGAGGGACACGACCCACCCTCGCGGGGCGGCTGGCCACTCTTCGCCCAGCAGGTGCTGTGCGCGGCGACCTTCCTGCGGACGGCTTCGGCGAGGTTGTGCCAGATGTGCCACCGGTCACCGACCTGCACCGCCTCGGGCAGTGCCCGGCGTATCGCCTCGGCGTAGGCGGCCCAGCCGTCCCGGCACACGATCTCGACACCCGGATGCTTACGCAGCCACCCCTCCAACACCTCGACGGTGCGGCCGGGCAGCACGTCTAAGTCAACGGGAACGTCCGCGACGGTCCGTACGTGGTATCTGTGCACCCGCCCCGACCGGGCACCACAGTGCGGGCAAAGTGCCTTCCCGCACGGCGTCCGCGCTCGAACCACTATCCGCTGGCCCTCATCCCGCGCATCCTCGATGACCAGCGGAGACAGGTCTGAAAACACCGTACACAGGCTCGTTGATGTCATGCATGCAACATCAACGATGCCGGTCACTCTCCGTCACCACTGCAAGTAAGACAGAGCCGTTTACTACACAGACCTCCTCCTGGCATCGCCTACCCGCCCGCGAATACGAGACCCGCCCGGACGCGCTCCGACAGCTACCGCTCAACCCCCAGGACGCGCTCCACCTCAAGCGCGATGTCCCTGACGACCGCCTCATCGACCACGTCAGATTGTGAGATCAAGGAGTAGGCGACATCTTTGTGCGAAGGCTGCCAGGCCCACAGTAGCCTGCGCCAGTACCGTGGGGCCGGTTCATCGATGGACAGTTCTCGTAGACCCATGGCCTCAGGGGTATCCGCGATCCGATGCGCCTGGTTGATCTTCAATAGGGCGGGATGGCCGCACTCCATCGCGATTTTCTCGAATGGGATGGCAGCGTAAGGCTGACTCCGCTTGAGCCCCGCCGACAACTCCGCGATCACAGCACTGACGGCGCCTTCCTGGACTCTCAGGCGGACCACTCGGGTCGATACCAAGAAACCTAGAATCTCCCGAGTCGCGGACGCCTCACGATTGGCGGTATCGGTGCCGATCAGCCAGTCTCGATCACCGGTAACCCGCGAAAGCGCGAGCGTTGACGTAGCTGCCAGCGCGGTGAAGAGCGACGTCCGGGCCTCCCGCGCCAAGCCTTTGGCGGCATGGAACGCCTTCTCGCTGAGCCGGAACGCATCGGTCCTCATTTCGTAGGCCGCCGGGCCCGGGCCATTAGGGGACACCGACTGTGCCAGGAGCGGAGGCCGGTAGCCCTGAAGCTCGCGTCGCCAGTGGCTCAACGCCTCTTCCCCGAGGCTGGCCCACGCCGCATATTGGCCGGCTGCCAGGGGTGACGCCCTCGGAGCTGGTTCAACAATGGTCTCGCCGTCGGCGCCTACGGCGGCCTCATGTATTGCCTTCAGGTCCCGCCACAGCACACCCAACGACCAGCCGTCGTAGATGAGGTGGTGAATGGCGAGTACCAGGTAAGTCTGCGTGGAGTCAGCAACGAGCCTGGCCCGGAAGAGAGGTGCGCGGGGAAGAGGGTAGCCGTAACGGACGTCGCGAGCGAATTGCCGCACTTCGTCCAGGTTGGCCCGATACTCGAGCGGTGGAATCGAGGCTTCGCTGTCGTCGAGTTCAACGAGCGTCGCAGACCCCGGGTCGTAGGCGAGTCGGAGCGATTCGTGTCGCCGCCACAGCAGCTCAAGGGCTCGACGCAAGGCGATGACGTCCGTGCCATCTGCCACGCGGAAAAGGAAAAGCGCATCATAGAAGTGCGCGGCCTCGGGATGCCGGCCGATCTTGGCCATCAGGTCGAGCTGCACGTAGCTGAGAGGGAGACCGGGGCTTGAAGATGAATATGCTTGTTTCGTGTGATCCATTATGTGAACCAGGCTCCAAGAATCTTCATGATTTCATCAATGGTCTTGGTGAAATGATGCGCCGCTGACGCCCACGTCGCGCACCTGTTCGCACGCAAAGCCGCATATTTTCAGTTCGAAATGTCCTCTGGTTCAAGGTGCTCGACACGGTTGAGCCAGTCAAGGCCGGCGGGGCCACCGTCAAATCTCAGTGACAGGTGCCCGGTGTTGTCCAGCCGAAAGCGTTGCCCCTGCGGCCCGTCCAAGCCAAGCGCCGCCGCCAGCAGGAACTGGCTGAAATGCTGATGAGTCACCAGGAGCACGACGTCGTCGGGCTCGTGCGCCTCGCGCAGTCGGGCGAGCAGACGCTGAGCGCGGGGGCCGGCCTGCTCGTCCTGGGTCTCGAGCCCACCACTCCACGGCTCGTCAGATGCGTGGAAAAGGCCGGGCGGCGCCTCGGCACTCGGACAGTGCTGGAGAAGCTCCATCAGTGTCGCCCCCGAACGGGCCTGGCGCGTGCGCGTCGGAGGGTCGAACACATGGATCCCACCGACTTCGTAGGCATCCGGTTGCAACAGCACAGGCCGCCGGGCGGCGTCGGCGAGCGGACGGACGGTCTGCACCGCCCGTATCGTCGGGCTGGCGTACAGGTGCGTCGGCGTGAAGGGAGCCCGCTCGTCGAGCAGTGCCCTTCCCAACGCCTCAGCCTGCCGCATGCCGAGAGCGGACAGTGGTGGGTCGGGCACCCGGCCCCGGTAGTGATTCACGTCTGCGGTGATCCGCTCGTAGGCTGGACTCCCCCTGAGTCCGGCTGCCAGTGCCTCGGCGAGCCGCACGTTATTGGTGGACTGACCGTGACGGACGAGAATGAGCTGCATGCAATCACCATTCCGCTGACCTTGTCGACGTCGTGACCAGGAGCTACCTGACTACGCCATGACCCTCCGGGGCGCCGCCGTTGGGGAATCGGACCTCGCGCGGCACGCCGCAGCGGGGCACCCATCACTCACGAAGTCGCGTAACCCTTCTCCTGGATTCCGTAAAGCTCGGCATAGCGTCCGCCCTTCTTCATGAGCTCGGCGTGGCTGCCGACCTCGACGACCTGCCCATGAGCCATCACTACGATCACATCCGCAGAAGTGACGGTGGAAAAGCGGTGGGAGACCAGGAGGGTGATAGCCCCGCTGCGTGTGGCGATTGACCGTGAGAAGGCGCTGAACTGCTCGAAGATGGCGTGCTCACTGGGTGCGTCGATTGACGCCGTGGGTTCGTCGAAGACGACCAGGAGCGGCTTCTGGCGCATGCTGGCTCGCGCGAGGGCGACGCGTTGCCACTGCCCTTCGGAAAGCTCGATGCCACCGACCTCCGATCCCACCACCGTGTCGAGCCCCGCAGGCAGTTTCGACAGCATGTCGCGGGCCTGTGCTCCACCGAGCGCACGGTCGAGTGCGGCGTCATCGTCCATGTTCGGCAGGTCACCCAGTCCGATCCCGACCCGCACCGGCACATGGAACCGGCCGAAGTCCTGGAACGCTCCGGACATGCGCGTGCGCCAGGCGGCGGTGTCCACCTCGTCCAGGCCCACGCCGTCCACCAGAATGGCACCCGAGGTGGGTTCGTAGAACTTGCAGAGCAGCTTGACCAAGGTCGTCTTGCCCGATCCGTACTCACCGACGAGCGCCACGGTCGAGCCTGCTCGCAGGGACAGCGAGATGTTCCGGAGGCTCGGCGACTGCGCGCCGGTGTAGGAGAAGCTGACATTGCGCAGTTCAATGCCGTCCACGAGCCGTTCGGGCGGAAGCCGGTCCGCTGAGCTACTCGTCGCGGCCCGTCGCGTTTCGCGGAGCCACACATACGGCTCGATCATGCGGGAAGCGCTGGACACCGTGGCGAAGCTGTCGACGGTCGTCGCGATCGACTGCCGCAGCGTCGCGGCGACGACCACGGTGAGCGTGATGTCTCCGAGGTTGACACTGCCGTTGACCGCCTGCGAAACGGTCCAGATCAGCCCCGCCAAGAAGCCGCCGGCGTAGCACGCCCATCCAGCGGTGCTCCACACGCTCGCGCGAAACTGCGCGCGGGAACGGCGCGCCATGAGCGAGTCCCATGTCGATCGCTGTTGCTGGAGCAACTCGTCCGCTACCCCCGCGGTGCGTATCTCCTTCACGTGTCGGGCGTTGGTGAGGAGCCCGTAGAGGTGCTGCTGATGGCGGAACATCTCGGCCGTCTCCAGATCCGTGGCCTGGACGACACGCTGACCTCGGGCGTCACACCAGACAGGAACGATCGCGAGGAGCGCGAGGAGTCCCAGCCACGGGGTGACGGCGCCCAGGAGGACCACCATGATGAGTACCTTCAGCATGTTGGAGCACGCCGTGAGGAAGGTCCACAGGCTGGCCGCCAACGGGGAAGACCCGCCTCTGAGGAGGGTTACGCGGTCGAGGTAGTCGCTTTTCTCGAGGTGCTCCATCCCCTCCATGGCCGAGATGTCGCGATGGATCTCCGGATGGAGCACGAGCCGTCCGAACCGGTCGGCCGTCGTGCGCACGAGTGCGTCCGTCGCGTCCTGGCAGGAGATGCTGAGCGCGTACGCCCCGGCCGCCAGTGCCGCAGCGGTCATCGCCCGCGTAACGTCCCCCTCCGTGCTGGCGTTGACGGTCGCCCATACCGACAGTGCCGTGGCGGCCACGACGAATGTGGAGATCGTCAGGGCCGCCAGCGAGGCGGCCGTGTAGCCCGGCATCAGCCGGCCACACCGTTTCAGCATCTCCCATCTGATCGCCAGTCGCTTGGTCACGAGTCCTCCTCGAGCATGGTGAAGCCCTTGCTGAAACGCTCGGCTTGAATCCGGAACATCTGCGCGTAGTGCCCGTCGAGTCGCATGAGCTGCTCGTGCGTTCCCGCCTCCTCGATCCTGCCTTCACGGAGGAAGAGGATGCGGTCGGCGTCGCGGGTCGTGGACAGTCTGTGGGTGATGAGCAGCGTCGTCGTGGTCCCGCGTCGGGCGTTGAGGCGCAGAAACGTCTCCCGTTCGGTGTTCACGTCGAGATGGGCCGTGGGCTCGTCGAGGACCAGCAGTCCCGGCGCCCCGCCCAGCCCCATCAATGCCCGGGCCAGCACCACCTGTTGCCACTGTCCACCGGACAGGTCGACTCCGCCCTCACGGTTGCGCGACACCATGGAAGCCAGCCCGCGAGGCAGCCGGTCGATGACCGGTTGCAGTCCGGACTCCGCGACAGCCGCTGCCAAGGCATCGCGGTCGGTCGGCAGTTGGGACTGTCCGAGCACGATGTTGTCCTCGAGCGTGGACTCGTACTTGATGAAGTCCTGGAATACGGCGGAGATCCGGCTTTGCCAGACGGCCTGCGGGACACTCGCCAGGTCAACGCCGTCGACCAGGATGCGACCGGAGCTCGGGCGGTAGAGCTGGGTCAGTAGCTTGACGAGGGTGGACTTGCCGGCGCCGTTGAGTCCCACAAGTGCCACGGTGGCCCCCGCCGGGATCTCGAAGCTGGCTGCTGCCAATACGGGCGGCAGGTGCGGGGCATAGGCGAACGACACGTCCTCGAACACGATGTGAGGGGGCCCGCCGGGGCGCCGGGCTGCGCGTGACGACGGATTCGCGGTCTCCGTGAGGCGGGCACGGCTGCGGTCATCGGGGTCCGCCAGAGCCGTCCGCAGCTCCTGCGTCGCGTTGCGCAGATTCGTCGAGCCCGACATCTCGATCAGGTCCCAGCTCGACGAGGTGGCCTGGTGAAGCGACCAACTGCCCATCAGTACCGCGGTCAGCACCCCGACGGACGTCTCGCCCAGTGCGGTCGAGTGCGCCGCCAGGACGTACGCCGGCACCAGGCCGGCGACGATGAGCGCGAACTGGGTCCACTCGGTTCTGACCAACCGGATGGCGTAGGTCCACAGCGGGAGGTTCGCCTTGAGAATGTGGGAGTGCATGGTCTCGACGGTCCAGTCGGCCAGGCCGAACAGCCGGATGTCCTTGGCCTCCGGGCCCACTGTGGCGCGCCGCCACACGTCGGCCGGTGCCTCGCCGCCGGCGGCCCACTTCCAGCGGGCGGCGACGCCGAACGCCTCGCGCTTGCGCAGGAACCGGTTGACCAGGGCCGGCACAGCCACGATGGGAACCAGCCACCACGCGTACCAGCACAGCGCGAGAGCCGCCGTGACCGCAGCGGCCACGTTGACCAGCCACCTGAGCTCTGCCGTCGCGCCCTTGCCGGGAGTGGCCTCGAACCCGAGCATGGGATCGGCCGCGACCTCGCGCAGCAGCGCGTGGGTCCCGGATGCCTCCAGGGCGACGACGTCCAAGGTGGACGAGGCGAGCCTGGCAACCTCGGTGCGGTGCGCCCCGTCGATGGCGGCCGCTGCCGCGAAGGTCAGGCTCGGGGCCCACGCGTCCGCCAGGTGCCCTGACACCAGAAGCACGCCGAACAGCGACAGCGGGCCGGTCAAGGGGCCGAGCGAGCCTATGGCATCGGCGCGCTGCACCCCGCGGACCGTCAGCCCGAGGGCGACGCCGACCAGCGGTGGGGTCGTGCAACGGATCAGGAGCACGAGTGTCAGCAGCACGGTGCGGCCTCGCGGCACGTCGCGGAAGAGGCCGAGCAGATCTCGACGGTCCGCCCACGTGTGCCGGGTCGGTCCCGTCTTACTCTGCAACAGAGCGTCGAACTGTGCTTCGGTCACGGCTGTATCTCCCGCCATCGCGTCGATCCGTCAATTCGCACGGTGATGCCCCTCCAGCGGCGGCGTGGAGGAGGCGCCGAGCCATCCCTCCACGGACGCGGGGGTCCGGTCCTCCACGCGGTCTCGCCGCAGGCCGGGGCACCCTGCCCGCTGCGGGGTCCGTGCACCGTACGCCACCCACCGGCAGGGAGCGGCACGGGGCGCTGGGCGTCGGTCGAAGCTGCCGCGGACGCGGCCGGGTGCGCAGTCGGGGCAGTTGAGGGGCGCCGGGCGGGCGCCGCCTTCCAGCAGGTGCTCACGAGTGAGCGCGCACCAGCTGCGCCCCGCGCGCAGAAGGGCTGCAACGTCCCGGTAGGCCCCAGCGCCGGGCACGCTGCAGCTGCGACATGAGCCTGCCAAGCGATTTACACCTCCGGGCGGGGCGCGCCCGCGAAGTCCGTGTGTACCCGGCGCAACGCATCCAGGGGGCTGGTGGAGGGCGCAGCGGAGGTGAACCACGCATCCTCGGTCTCCGCAGAGCCGCGCGCGCCGATCTCGACTCCCTCGGCGCCCCGGTGCAGTACGGCATCGAAGGAGCCGTCCGGCAGGCAGGAACGCCAGGAGAGCTCGGAAGCCAGGCCGTGACTCTCCACGAGCTGCCGCAAATCCCTGGGCCCTATCGCCCAGCGGTGAGCCGGTCCACGCTCCGAGCCGGTGCCCGCGGACGCTCGGATGTTCGCGTTCGCGATGCCGGTGATTTCCAGGGACTCAGCGCCCCGCGCCTCCGACCCGAACTCTTCGACGAGGACGCGCAGCGCCTCATTGCTGCCGATCGTCTCCCAAGCCCTCGAAGTGCCGGCGCGCTGCGGAGGCTGGCCGTCTACGGTGAGGACGACGTCGTACCTGAACCGTGCCATAGCGGTGCGTGGGTGGATCGTCTTGGGACGCACTCGGACATTCGTGACCCGCGGGTGGATTTCCTCGAACACCGTTGGCCGTACCGCCAGTTCGTTGCCCTGCCGATGGGCACGCACCCGATGGCGCAGACGCTCCGGGTCCAGGGGGACCCCCTCGCCCGCGTCGAGTTCGGCCGCCGCCTGGGCGTCCAGCAGGTCCACGTGGCGTACATCGCCCACGAACACGTGTCCTGTGCCCGCCACAGCCTCAACAGCCTGGTGGAGCACGTCACGGAGGTAGTCGAGTCCAGGAAAGTACTGCACCACCGAGTTCAGGACAACAGCGTCGAAACCGCCGCCGAGGCTGTCGATCTCGTGTGCGGGCAGCTGGTGCAGTCCCTCCACTGTCGCGTCGGACGCCGCGGCTGCCCTGGTGAGCGCTGCGGCGGAGAGGTCGGTCCCCACATACCGGCAGTCATGGGCGAGGCGACGCAGCAGCAGGCCGGTCCCGCAGCCCACCTCCAGCAGACGGCCGGGGCGCAGCGCCGACACACTGGCAGCCGCATCGTCGGCCCACTCCCGCATGTCGGGGTCGGGAATCTGCTGGCGGCCACCGCTGTCGGTCCAGCCGGCGTAGTCGTCGACCGCACCCGCCGCGGACGACGAGGTGTACGTGGCGTCGAAGACGGACTGCCACACAGAGATATGACGCTGCTCCAGCTCGGGTTTCCTAGAGTGCATTGCCACCCTCGTCATGAGATCCGGCGACCGCGTTCCGCGGGCGCGCACGAAGTGCCTGGGCGACGCTCGGCGATCGGCCCCGACACACGACGAGTCGGTGTGAGACGGACCTGCCCCGATGCGCGTCAGGGATAAGCGCACGCGCTTTACGGGCGCGCCGAACCCCGACTTCGCCACGAACATGGCGAAGAATTGGAGCGCCCTGAGTCAACGGTGGTCTGATGCGGCAAATGCGGCACATTGTCGGCAGAGAAAGGCAATGCTGCATGAAACCCCCATGGCTGATCGCAGGATGCTGAGAACACTGCAAATGTGGTCTCCGTCGGAAATAGGCTCTGCATCGTCCGAGGCTCCGCAATCCGTGCCGCTACCAGGCCGCGTCGGCCTCCTGTCCCATCGCGGTACTTGATCACATCTCATGCGCCAGGGCAAGGGCCGCTTTTGGCCCGCCCGTTGAGTCCGATTGCGGCCGACCCGCTCCTTGTGCGTTGCCGCGGTGAGGAAGGTGACTGCCGATTTTAGGGCGCTTTTGGCGGCATTGCGCAGGGTCGCGTGGTGCAGCCGGTGGAGGCCGGAGTGTCCGAGTGCCTCGGCCAGGAACCAGCGGTGTCGGGTGCCCGGCTCCCTCGGCGTCGCCTCGGAAACCCCGCCCGGAGCACGCAGTTCACCATGCAGTTCACCGCGCCCGAGGCCGTCCGCGATCCCCTCCGTCACCCCTGCCGGCGCAGCCGCACACTCCACGCTCTGCCCCTGGGGCCCTCGCTGCACCCGGTCTTGACGCACCGTCACGGGCGTTCGTGTACTGGGCACCCATACCCGCAGCCATTCGGGCCTGTGACCACCTACGAAGCTCTTTCGGCCGGAACTCTGCGCTGTGCCTGACTCGCTCTGCTTGCCTCCCGGTTTCCTTGTGGTGATGCATCAAGTGTGGTTAAGTTCCGGTGCTCGCGGGGATGGTTGGTCTGGGCGTCAGGGAATTCGGCGCTGAATAGAGCGGCTGAACCCTGGGTGTCCGAGGCGATCGATAAGGTGCGCCGGCTCACAGGTGTTTGAGACACGCCTTGCCGGTTCAGGGACCGTGCCCCCGTCCACGGTAGTTGGGCTGAGGAACGGCGCTCCGGCCCGATGTCGACGGGGGTTGACGGGGGTGCACCGCGTCCCTCTTCCTGGATCCCTTGTCACGGACATACTTCCCGCCGTCGCGACGGATGAGACTCGACTCGCGGAAGCCCTAGATCGGAGATACGCAATGAGCCTCGTAAATGTCCACAACGAATGGGACCCGCTGCGCGAGGTCATCATCGGTACAATCCGCGGGGCACAGATTCCCCGCCCCGGCACCGACCTGCACACGGTCGAGTACCCCACCTACCAAGACCCGCAGGACATTCCCAGCGGATCGTTTCCTCAGCACGTGGTCGACCAGACCGCCTATGAGCTGGACCAGCTCAGCGCGACGCTGACCGAACTCGGAGTCACGGTTCGCCGCCCCGGCCCGCGCGATCCGTCAGCCGTGTTCAGCACGCCTGACTGGAGCACCGACGGCTTCTACGACTACTGCCCCCGCGACGTCCTCCTCGCCGTCGGCCAGACGGTCATCGAGACGCCGATGGTGCTGCGCTCGAGGTTCCTGGAGCCCTTCGCCTACAAAGATCTGCTCCTGGAGTACTTCGACAGCGGCACCCGGTGGCTGTCCGCCCCCAAGCCGCGGCTGGCCGATGATCTGTACGACCTGTCCCGCGAGGCCGGGAGCCGGCTCCTCAACACCGAGCCGGCGTTCGACGCGGCGAACGTTCTCCGGTTCGGAACCGACATCCTCTACCTCGTCTCCGACAGCGGCAACGAGCTTGGTGCCCGCTGGCTGCAGTCCACGCTCGGCGAGCCCTACACCGTGCACGCGTGCCGGGGGCTCTACTCGTCCACCCATGTCGATTCGACCATCATCCCGCTGCGTCCGGGCCTGGTCCTGCTCAACCCGGAACGGGTCAACGACCAGAACCTGCCGGCCTTCCTGCGCGGCTGGGACAAGATCTGGTGCCCTGAGCTCGTGGACATCGGCTTTGTCGGGGACAACCCCTACTGCTCAGTGTGGATCGGTATGAACCTGCTGGTGGTCAGCCCGGGGGTGGTCATCGTGGACGACCGCCAGAAGGACCTGATCCACACGCTGGAGGCCCACGGTGTGGACGTGATCCCCCAACGCCTGACGCACTCGCGGACGCTCGGCGGCGGATTCCACTGTGTCTCGCTCGATGTGCGCCGGGACGGGACGCTGGACACCCATCGATGACGAGGCCAAACGGCGGGCCTTCCTATGCGACGGGAAGTTGAAGTGGTGACAGGCACGCTGTCAACGTCTCTCCGGGGTCAAGGGCCGCCCCGGTCCGCAAGGGCCGCGGCGGAGATCGGAGTGGCGATCTGGGACCAGCGCGGAGAACGGCGGCTCGTCGGTGAGCGAGGCGATGATCCCTCGGTGTACGGCCTGTCCGAGCCGGTCACCGAGGAGCAGCCGGAGAGTGTGGCGCTGGTGGTACGTGAGGAGTTGGGCCTGGAGACGGTGCTACTGCGGGTGACGGGCCGAACTTCCGTCGAGGTCGAATCGACCCAACCCGCGGCAAAGCCGCCCACGGGGTTCCGCTGGGTGGACGCTCAACTGTCCCCACCCGCCGACCTGCGGTCGCAGTGGCACCGGCCCGGCTGGTACCGATCGGTCGTGGAAGAGGTCAATGTCCGCCTGGGAGAACTCTCGTTGTCTCCGATCGAGCCTCCCGTACAGCGTCGCCATACGTCCTTGACCGGGCTTCTGGAGATTCCGCTGCAGGAATCCAGTCTCTGGCTCAAGGCAGTGCCACCCATCTTCGGGCATGAGGCCGGTGTGATCCGATGGCTCGGACAGCACTTCTCCTGGCACGTTCCCGAGGTCGTGGCGGATGGTCGCGGCTGGTGGCTGTCGCGCGGATTCCCGGGGGTGGCCCATGAGCCACCGGCCGAGGACTACGTACAGATGCTCGCCCGGATGCAGATTGCCTCGATCGGCCACGCTGAGGAGCTGCAAGCGATCGGTTGCCCTGTCCGTTCGCCCGCCGGACTGGCTGCGGCGATGGAACGGCTGGCCGCCCGCGACGACCTGCTGGACGCTGAGACGCGCAAGGCGCTATCTGCCTCTTTGGGTCAACTGGAACGGTGCGTGAGCGAGTTGAACGCTCTCGACATCCCGCCCACCCTGATCCATGGAGACGCGCATCAAGACAACGTCCTGGTGACATCGCGCGGATGGTTCCTCTTCGACTGGACGGACTCCTGCATCAGCAATCCCTTCATCGATCTGGCCGTCGCGACACGCCGTCTGTCCTCCGCCCAACGGGTCCGGCGGGCCCGGGCGTTCGCCCTTGAGTGGGAAGCGGTCCTGAAGGCATCAGTGGTTGACCGTGCCGTCGCCGCTGCCGATCTTGTGGGTGCGGCGCATGAGGCGGCCAGCTACCAGTGGTTCCTGACCGAAATCGACGTGAGTGCCGAGGACGCCGCCGGGCGGAGCCGGCAGAGGGAATCGCTGCGCAGGTGGACCCACCAACTGATCCGCGAAGTGGACGGGTTGTAGCGCGTTGGAGCTCGATTTTATGCGATCGCGTGGAATGCCCCCGCCCGAAGCACCTGCACGGCTGGAGGGGGAAGAGTCGATGAACCTCACCACAATCAGTAGGGAGCGCCTGGTGAAGCCCGAGGGAGGTTCCCTGGGCGAAACCAGCATCGATGGCGACGAATTCGTGAAAACCTATGGCGGCGGACTGGAACGCGGCTACGAAAAGCTGCGCTTGGAATATGAGTTCCTCCGGGAACTCCCGCCCGAAGTTGCCGCGCATTTCGCGCGGGTAACGGGTTTCCACTACGACGAGTCTGCGTCATGGGCCGAGTTGCGCCTGGAGCGGATCAGGCATCCCGCTTTCGCGAAGGCCATCCTGCGTCGCGTCATCACTCCGGCGCGCACGTCGGAATTGCTGTCCATGATCCTTCCCTTCCTGATCTCCGATCTGTACCCGATACGTGGCGGCGAGATATCGGGGGCCGCTCTCTACAAGGAGTTTCACGGGGACCGTATGCTCAGATCCCTGGATCTTCTCACCGCGCACCCGGAGCTTCGCAAGCTGGCAACCGCGCCGACGTGGGTGGTGAATGGCATCACGTGCACTTCGGTCGGGGGTGTTCTGGAGTGGGTGAACAGCCACGCGTCCGAGTTCTTCCAGGATTCCCATCGTCTGGTCGCCGGCCACGGCGACGCCCATCTGGACAACATGATGATCACGGAAGTGGGTGCACCGGACTTCCTTCTGATCGATCCTCGGGGGGAATCACTCCTGCCTCCCCACTACGATTTCGCCAAAATGTTGAAATCGCTCCGTACTGGTTATGACCTCGTGCATTACGGATTGTATGGGATCGATGTGCGGTATACGTCTTCGGCGCCGACGATCTCGCTGAGAATCAGCGGCTCATACGCTGACTACTACGGCGCAGGAATGGACGTCCTCATTTCGCTGCTGCCCTCCTTCTGTCAAGCCGAAGGGGTCTCGGAATCCGTCTTTGTCCGTGTGGTCGCACTGGCCGAGATTGCGCACGTGATCTCTTTGTCCTCGTACCATGCGAACCGCCCCGGCGGCTGCGACGTGAAGCGCGTGTCGGCCTACCTGGCCATCGCCGCCCTGCTCGCCCACGAGCTGATCATGAAGGTCCCGGACCTCGCTCGACCACTGCCCATCTGGGACAAGGGGACAGAATGCCGGTAATCCTGGTGAACGCCGAATCGCTCAGCGACGGAGAGCGTGCGTCCCTCGCCGCCGTTCTCACGACGACGGCAGTAGGTCTCGCGGAGGTGCAGCCCGAAAAGGTTCAGGTGTTCTTCGCCGAGACACCGGACGGGCCGAACACCGTCCATGTCCTTGCGATCAAGCACGGACCCGGCGCCGACACATGGGAGGCGGCGTTTCGCCATGCGACTGGGCGCCGCCTGGAGGTTCGCGTCCACCTCTATCCGGCCGACCGAACCGCAAAAGGAGGAGTGCTCCGTACACCCTGACGTCACACGGGCCGGGTTCCGAGTGAGCCTGAAAGGAAAGAAATGACCAGCAAGGAACTCACCATCGAGGGCGGCAGCCCCGCCGTCACCCGCAGCTCGCCTCTGCGGTGGCCCAACATCGACGACGAGGACAAGCAGGCCGTCATGGCGGTGCTCGACGGACCGCCGAGTGACCTTGGCGGACCGCACAGTCGATGGAACCGGAAGTTGGAGGCAGCTTTCGCCGAATTCACCGGTGCTCAAAACTGCGTCTCGCTCTCGTCGGCGACGGCAGCTCTGTACGCCTCCCTCCTCGTTCACGGAATCGGGCCGGGGGACGAGGTCATCGTCCCCGGTCTGACCTGGGTGGCCACCGCGATGGTGGTCGCCCAACTCGGGGCCACGCCCGTGTTCTGCGACATCGACCCCGTGACGTTCAACATCGACCCGGAAAAGGCGCGAGCCCTGGTCACGCCTGCGACGCGCGCGATCATCGTGGTGCACGCGCACGGCCTTCCCGCCGATATGTCGCAGCTCTCGGTCCTGTGCCATCAGCGCGGTCTGTACTTGATCGAGGACGCGGCCCAGGCGGCGGGTGCGACCTATGCAGGGCAGGCGGCCGGGACGTTCGGAGCAACCGGTTGCTTCTCGCTCAATTACAAGAAGGCTTTCACAGCGGGAGACGGTGGTTTGCTGGTCACGGACGACGCCGCATTGCTGGAAGCTGTAATGAGCTACGCGAACTTCGGATTTGAGCCGGCCCCGGCCCCGGCGAAGGGCGAGACCGCCTCCCACTGGTCCCGCTGGCTCGGGACCAACGACCGGCTCAGCCCGATGGCGGCGGCGCTTGCCCACTCGCAGCTGCGTAAACTACCCCGATTCATCGAAGTCGCGGCGGAGAACGCCGCTGTCCTGGCGAAGATTGGCGAGTTCACGGGCTTCCAGCCGCCCGAGATTCCGGAAGACCGCAGCAGCACGCACCACCTCTACCGTGTGGTGATCGATGCGGAAGCGCTCGGCTGGCAGGGCCCGGCCTCCGAGTTGCGCGACCGGATCATCTGGGCCCTCCACGCGGAAGGCGTCACGGCCGGCTACTGGGGACGCGCGCCTCTCAACCGGATGACCGCCTTTCGCCGCACGACTCCGAGGTTCCGTACCGTAGCCCCGGACGACCATCGCCCGGCCCTGGCTTGGGAACCCGAAGCCCTTCCTGTGACCGAGCAGGTTCTCGACACGTCGCTCGTCCTGGGCCGCGCTCCCGAAACCCTGCACATCGCGGACCGCGAACGCGTGACCCAATGGGTTCACGCCTTCGCCAAGATCGCCGACCGCATCGACGTGGTGATGAGTGCACCGCACTTCAGACCCCTGCGCCCGCAGCCACCGGTGCCCGAGCTGGAGGACCGACTGGTGGTCTCACCATGAGGTCCGGAGTCGACTCGGGCAGGTCATGCCGCAGGCGAGCGTTCTCGGACCGAGCCGAGGACACTGCGCTCGCCCCAGATCTGCGGGAAGCCGGCACGGCGCCCCGAAGAGGATGACCAACGCACCTCCCAGCACGACAGCACGATCGAACGCGACGGTGTCGAACGCGGCATCGAAGACGAAGTGGGAGAAGACGAGGATGAACAGTGGGTCGCGGTCGGAGACCCCTCTCCTGCACGAGCGCTTTGAAGAATGGACTCGTCGCGAGCCGCATCGGGTGGCCCTGAGATACGAGGGTGTGCAGCTGAGCTATGGGGAACTCGACCGGCGCGCGGACGAACTCGCCCTACGGTTGGCGGAGCTCGGCGCGGGGCCGGAGCAGGCTGTGGCGCTGCTCCTGCCGCGTGGGGTCGCTCAGATCGCGGCCATTCTGGCAGTCCTCAAGTCCGGCGGGGCCTACGTGCCGCTCGACCCCGCGTATCCGGTCGACACGCTCACGTTCATGCTGGGAGACAGTGCCCCTGCCGTTCTGGTGGCCGAACGCGGCACTCTGCCACCGGGCCTGTCATTCAGCGGCCCGACGCTGTGGCTGGACGAGCAGGCCGAATCGGCGCCGTCGACCGCCCCCACAGCAGCCCACCCGCCCGCCCTGGCCCACCCGGAAAACCTCGCCTACATCATCTACACCTCAGGCTCGACCGGACGCCCCAAAGGAACGGCGGTCTCTCATAGGGCCATGTCGAGGCTGTGGCAGGGTACGGACTTCATGAGGCTCGGACCCGATGAGACCGTGCTGCAGTACAGTTCGGCCTGCTTCGACGCCTCGGTACTGGAGATCTGGGCGGCGCTCTCCCAGGGGGCGTCCCTCGTCATCGCGCCGGATGTGGCCGTGGCGGACCTCGGCACCTTCATCGCGCGCGAGGGCATCACCCTGCTCTGGTTGACCGCTGGGGCCTTCCACGCCCTGACGGACGCGGATCCGGCAGCGTTCTCCGGCGTTCGTCAACTCCTGGTGGGCGGAGACGTGATCTCGCCCGAGCGAGTCCGGGCGGTGCTGACCGAGTCCGACCCGCCCGTGGTGATCAACGGCTATGGTCCCACCGAGGCCGCGACGTTCACCACCACGCACACGATTCGCGAACTGGCCCCGGACCTCTCGTCCGTACCCATCGGCGTTCCCGTGTGCAACACGACCGTCCATATCCTCGACGGCGACCTGGACCCGGTGCGGCCGGGCCAGACCGGGGAGCTGTGCGTCGGCGGCCCCGGAGTCGCCAGGTGCTATGTAGGCCGGCCGGATCTGACGGCGGAACGATTCGTGCCTGATCCGTTCCGTACGGACGGCGGAATCATGTACCGAACGGGGGATCAGGTCTGGGCGGCTCCCGACGGCACCATCAATTATGTCGGTCGAAGCGACGACCAGGTCAAAGTGCGCGGCTTCCGCATCCAACTGCGCGACGTGGAAGCCCGGTTGTCCGAACATCCCGAGGTCCGTGAGGCCGTGGCCCTGGCGCCGCGCAATGTGCACGGCGACCGGGTGCTGACCGTGTTCTATACCGGCGGGCCCGGCGCGCGACCTGATCGACTGCGTACCTGGCTTCGAGAGCGGGTCCCCGGCTACCTGATTCCGTCCGAGCTGCGGCAGATCGACAGGCTGCCGCTCTCGGCGAACGGAAAGACCGACCGGATGGCATTGGCCCGCGCCGTCTTCGCCGGTGGCACCGACGCGGCCAGTGGCACCAACGAGGCGGATTCGCTGGAGGCTCGAATCCTCGGCGCGTTCGGTTCAGCCCTGGGACGTACGCTCCACGATCCGGAGGCGAACCTGTTCGACCTCGGGCTCGATTCGATCAGCGCCGCGCGGGCCACCCTGCTGCTTCGCCGCGATCTCGGGCTGGACATCTCCAGTCAGCTGGTCTTCGAGCAACCGACGGCACAGGCCATCGCGCACAACCTCAGAGAAGCATCGACAGATGGCACAGCGGCCGTCGAACTGATCGACGACGGCCCCTTCTACTCGCCCTCCTTCGGCCAGAGGAGGTTGTGGACGGCCGACCGGATCGACCCCGGGTCGACCATGTTCAACGTCGGCGGTCACGTCCTGTTGGCCGGAGCCGTGGAACCCGCCGCGGTCGAGGCCGCGGTCGCACGGCTCGTGGAACGGCACGAAACGCTGCGCACCGACTTTCCCGTAGTCGACGGAGAACCCGTGCAGCGCGTTTCGCCTCCCACGGTGCCGGTGCTTCCGGTCTTCGATCTGCGCTCCCGCTCGACCGAGCTCGCGGCCAAGGCCCTCGACGCGCTCACAGCCGACGCGACCGGCCGGCCGTTCGTTCTCGACCAAGGTCCTCTCTGGAGACTCGCCGTCGTCCTGTTGCCCAATGGAACCGCGCTCAGCGCCGTCTTCCACCACATCCTGATCGACGGTTGGTCGGTGACCGTCTTCTTCCAGCAGCTGGCGGACGAGCTCAAGCGGCTCGACAGCCCAGCGCCGGAGGAAGTCGCGCCAGGCGGCACCGACGGTCTCACCAGGCGGCGGGCCTACCAGTACCGTGATTTCGCAGCGTGGCAGCGACAACTCGCCGGCACCGAGCGGATGGACCGAGACCTCGCCTACTGGCGAAATCTGCTCGACGGGGCGAGTCGGGACGCATTGCCGGCCACGGCGACCCACGGTCACGCGCTCGCGCACCGCGGCAACCGCGTTCCTGTGCGGTTCGATCCCGCGCTTGTCGGCCGCCTCGGCGAACTGGCCTCCATGGGGAAGACCACGCTCTTCCCGGTGCTGCTGGCCGCGCTGCAGATCATGCTCGCGAGGCGGGGCGGGCGGGACGACATCTGTGTCGGTTTCCCTGTCGCCTACCGTACCCGGCCTGAATTCCTCGACCTGATCGGGTACATCGGCAACAACTTGATCGTACGGGGGCGCATCAGTCCCGACGATACGGCGGCCGAGGTCGTGCTGCGTGCGGCTGTCGCTGTCCGCGACGCGCTCGCCCACCAGGACGTGCCGCTCGAAAGGCTCGTCCAAGAGCTCGAGCCCGGTCGGTCGGGCGCGCTGAGCCCGCTGTTCCAGGTGCTCTTCGCGTTCCAGAACGCCAGCCGCGAGATGCCCCCGTACACGGGGTTTGGCCTGACCGTGCTGCCCGGCGAACGGGTCACGGCCAAGAGCGACCTGATGATCTCGCTGGTCGAACGGGATGGCGGGATCGACGGTTACTTCGAGTACAGCGAAGCAGTCTTCGACCGCGGTTCGATCGAAGTGCTCGTCGCCGACTACGAGATCATCGCCTCGCGCATCGCGCTCGAGCCGGAGATCCGACTGGCGGAGCTCGGGATCCGCGCCGAGAGGACGGAGAAGCGGCAACTGGGGACGCCGCGTGCCGCGGGTGTTCCGGTCGCGCGTCGCCCGGCACCGCCGGGAGGCTCCCGTCGGCAAGTCGAGGAGCTGATCGAGGAGGCATGGTGCTCGGTCCTCAACCTCGACCGGGTCGGCCGGACCGCATCGTTCTTCGAGCTTGGAGGCAATTCCTTCCTGCTGGCCAAGCTGCACCTGCTCCTTGAGCCCAAGCTGCCCGGCCTCACGCTGATCGACATGTTCCGGTACCCGACCGTGAGTTCGCTGGCGGCTGCCCGTACCCGGCAGCCGCCCCCGCCCCACCCATCGCACTCGGAGGGACAACCATGACTTCATCCGCGAGCACGGCACAGTCCGAGATCGAGTATGCCGTCGTCGTGAACGGCGAGGGCCACCACTCGATCTGGCGAACGAACCGGCCCATACCGGGCGGCTGGTCCCCGCTCGGATTCCAGGGCTCGAAGGAGGCTTGCCTGGCGCACG
Source organism: Streptomyces sp. NBC_01717 (assembly GCF_036248255.1). Classification (NCBI taxonomy): domain Bacteria; kingdom Bacillati; phylum Actinomycetota; class Actinomycetes; order Kitasatosporales; family Streptomycetaceae; genus Streptomyces; species Streptomyces sp. NBC_01717. The sequence goes on from NZ_CP109178.1 coordinate 2,579,193, forward strand.
TCGCGGAGGTGTGGACGGACATGAGACCGCTGTCGGTGCGCGAATCGACGACCGGCCCGCTGCCGCGAGGCCGGACCCGATGACCGGGTTCCCGCCGCCCCCCCGCTCAGCGAGCCCACCGCGCACACCGGCGTCGGTCCTGTGCGCCCGCTCCGGGCCGGTAGCGCCCCCGCCCCGGATCACCCAACCGGCCGTTTCCCCATCGGACTGGGAGTAAGGAAGCCTATCCATGCATGCCCTGGATTCGTTTGACGTTCGGGTGGCTCAGGAACTGCCGCCCGGATCGCTGGAAGCGTTGTCAAGGCTTTCGCTTCGGCTGGCCGGGCATCCAGTGGTCGCACCCGCAGTCGTGTTCGCGGTAGCCGTAGCGCGCTGGTTCGGTGACGCCGAGGTGACTCTCGCTCTCGTGGCTCACGAGGAGAGCGCTGACGGGACGCGCGTTTCCACGGGGCCTGGCGTGTCTCTACGCGTGGACGACACCCTCGCCGGGGTGCTCCACCAAGTTTCCGGCCGCCTTGGTCTGCGTTCCAGGCCGGCGGACGCGCCTTCGGATCTGCTCGGTGACGTCGCTGGTCAGCCACTTCGCTTGCAGCTGTCCTCTGCTTCGAACGCATATGTGCTGGAGTTCGAGTTCGGGACCACGGTACCGGCGAACCGTATCGAGCTCGTCCGACGCGCGGGCTCCTTCGCCGAGCGGGAACTCGCGCGCATGTGCCGTCACTTCGTCGCCCTCGCTGCCGGCGCCTGCGCGGAGCCCGAAGTGGGACTGCTCTCGCTGTCCGCGGCGGACGCGGATGAACGGGACGAGGTGCTCGGATACGCCAACGCGGGCCCGCACCCACGGGTCGAGCCGGTTTCCTCCGTCATCGCCCGCTTCGAGGCCGCAGTCGCCCGGCGCCCCGACGCCCCTGCGGTGCGTTGCCGTGGGCGGGAACTCAGCTACGCCGAACTGGACGCGGAGAGCCGTCGGATCGCGGCATCTGTGCGAGAGGCCGGTGTCGCGACCGGGGATGTCGTCGGGCTTGTGCTGGAACGCTCGGTGGAGGCGATCGCGGCGATCATAGGCGTGCTGAGGGCCGGTTGCGCCTACCTGCCCCTCGATCCGCAGCTTCCGGCCGAACGGATCAGGCTCATCGTCGACGACGCGTCCCCGCGCCTGCTCCTCACACAGAACAGCACGACCGCGGCAGTTCGGGAGTTGTCGATCGCGCGATGTTCCGTCGATGCTCAACCCGAGTCGGCGACGCGGGCCGGGACGGAGGCCCCCGAGCCGAAGCAACCTGCTTACGTCATGTACACGTCCGGCTCTACCGGTCGTCCCAAGGGTGTCGTCGTCTCCCATGAGAATGTGGGGGCACTTCTGGACGCCGCTGCCGAGCACATCGTCTTTCGCGAGGATGACGTCTGGATGTGTTCGCACGCCCTGAACTTCGATGTCTCCGTCTTCGAGATCTGGGGTGCCTTGGCGCACGGCGGTCTCCTCGTGCTGGCGACTCGCGAACAGACAGTGGACCCGATCGCGTTCAGCCGTCTGATCGCTGAGCAGCGGATCACCGTGTTGAGTCAGACCCCGAGCTCCTTCTATCGGATGGGCCAACGCATTGCCGCCCTGGCGGATGCCGGCGAGCTGTCGCTGCGCCTGGTCCTGTTCGCCGGCGAGGGGCTCAGTTGGGGCAAGACCGTGAGTCTGCTGGCGGACCATATGCCCGAGCTCGTCTTGGTCAACATGTACGGAATCACCGAGTGCACCGTGCATGTGACGGCACTCAGCACGCCGGTGAAGGCCGCGAATCTGGTGGCAGAGGGCTCCATCGGGCGGCCGATGTCGCACGGGGCCTGCTATGTGCTGGACGACTCCGGCAACCTGTCCGCCGTGGGCGAGAGCGGCGAACTCCACGTCGGCGGCCGGGGTGTGGCGCTGGGATACGTGAACCGTCCCGAGGAGATGGAGCGGCGCTTCATACCCGACCCCTTCGCAGGGCCGGGAGCCGTCATGTACCGCAGCGGAGATCTGGCCAAGTGGACACTCGACGGTGAGCTCATCTACCTGGGGCGCCGCGACCGGCAGGTCAAGGTTCGCGGATACCGCATCGAGTGCGCCGAGGTGGAGGCGGCGCTGGCGGGCTGCCGAGGCGTCACCGGATGCACCGTCGCTCAGGCGGGTGACGAGCTCGTCGCGTTCGTCACGTGCTCTGACGGTACGGGGGACATCTCCGAGCGGCTACGGCGCGTGCTGCCGGACTACATGGTGCCGAGCCGTGTCGTCGAGGTCGACGAACTGCCGCTCACCGCCAACGGGAAGATGGACGTCGAGGCACTCAAGGCCCTGCTGCCCAGCACCGCGGCGTCGCCGCGCGGCGCGGGGCGGCTGACCGAGCAGGAGCGCAGGGTCCGGGAGAAGTGGGCATATGTTCTCGGCCACGACGAGTTCACACTCGAATCGAACTTCTTCGACGTAGGTGGACATTCCTTCGCCGCAGCCATGTTGCAGGGGCTGTTCGTCGCCGAGGGCGTGGACATCACCGTGCTCGAAATCATGCGCTATCCCACGGTCAAGACTTTCGCCGCGTTCCTGGCCGACGGACATCGATCAGCGGACGACCACGGTGTGGTGGACCGGGCACGACGGCAGCGGCAGGTGGTCATCAATCTCGCCCGCGGCACGAAGTCCTGATGGGCGAGGAAAACGGCGGCCTGAATCCGGGCGCCGTACGGACTGACGAGAGGCGGGCCTCATGAACAGCGGTAGCGTGGATCAGTTGCCGGCCGTCTGTGTCCACGAGCTCTTCGAGGACTGGGCACGCCGTGCCCCGGAGCGGGTAGCCCTCAGACACGAGGGCGCCGAGATGTCCTACGGCGAGTTGGACCGGCGGGCCAATGCGCTGGCGAGGCGGCTCATCGCCCTCGGGGCCGGTCCGGAACGCCGGGTCGCCTTCCTCCTCCGACGAGGGCCGGCGCAGATCATCACCGTTCTCGCGGTGCTCAAGGCCGGCGCGGCGTACGTGCCCCTCGACCCCGCGTATCCGGCCGAAGCCATCGACTACATGCTCGCCGACAGCGGGGCCTCGATCCTGGTCACCCAGAGCGGCGCCGAAGCGCCGGGACTCCGCTTCGACGGTGCCCGGGTCCAGCTCGACGAACTCCGGGACCCGGTCGGTCCCGCCCCAGCGGTGCGTGTCGAGATCGATCCGCTGAACCTCGCCTACATCATCTACACATCGGGCTCGACCGGGCGGCCGAAGGGGACTGCGGTCTCCCACCGGGCGATGCTTCGACTGTGGGTCGACACGAACGTAGTCCGGCTCGGCTCCGACGAGACGGTGATGCAGTACACGTCCATCTCCTTCGACGTGTCCGTCTTCGAGATCTGGGCCGCTCTCACCCAGGGAGCGAGGCTCGTGATCGCGCCCGGCGGGGCCGCGGCCCTGTCCGATCTCGGCGCCTTCATCAAGCGGGAGCGCATCTCGCTGATGTGGCTCACCGCGGGTGTCTTCCACGCCTTGGCCGACGCGGACGTCGAAGTCTTCGCAGGCGTTCGACAGCTCGTCGTCGGCGGTGACGTGGTCTCCGCTCGCCATGTCAGGGCGGTGCTCGCGCTGCCCACACCGCCGACGGTGATCAACGGCTACGGTCCCACCGAGGCCGCCACCTTCGCCACCTTCCACCCGATGCGGGAGCTCTCCCCAGAGGTGCTCTCCGTGCCCATCGGCGGCCCCGTGCGCCACACCGAGCTGCACGTTCTGGACGAGGATCTGAATCCAGTGGCTCCAGGCGACGTAGGAGAGCTCTACATCGGCGGCCCAGGGGTGGCCCGCGGCTATCTGGGCGCCCCCGCGTTGACCGCGGACCGGTTTCGCCCCAACCCGTTCTCGGGCGACGGCGGCGTGATGTACGCGACCGGAGATCTGGTCGTCATCGCGACGGACGGCTCTCTCATACTCAGGGGCCGCAACGACGACCAGGTCAAAGTCCGTGGGTTCCGGGTCGAGCTGCCCGAGGTCGAGGCGCGTCTCTGCCGAGTTGCCGGGGTGCGTGAGGCGGCGGTGCTGGCGCCGCGAAACCGAAACGGCGACTGCGTACTCGTCGGATTCCTCACCGCGTACCCCGGTCTGGAAATCAACGATGTACGGGCCGAACTGCTCACCCAGGTGCCGGCGTACATGGTGCCCACGCAGTTCCACGTCGTGTCCGAGATGCCGTTGACCGGCAACGGGAAGGTGGACAAGAAGGCCCTGCTGGCGCGGTACCGATCGCCGGCCGGCGACGCAGCGCCTGCCCCGGCCGACGCCGATCCCCTGAAGGCAGTGATCCTCCGGCACGTCGCACACGAGCTCACCGAACCCGCCTCCACGGACGGGAATCTCTTCGAGTTCGGGATGGACTCCATCAGCGCGGTTCGCATCACGCTGCGGTTGCGGCACGAGCTGAACCTCGACATCCCGGCGGCGATGATCTTCAACCACCCGACGGTCGAGGGGCTCGCTCTGGCACTGCGTGGTCTGAACGGGGAGGCGGTGGCCCTCCCCGACGACTCGGAGGACGACACGCCGTGTCCGCTGTCGCCCGGGCAGCAGCGACTCTGGCTATTGGACCGGGCTGCGCCTGGTTCCGTCATGTACAACGTCTCCGGCCACGTTCGACTGCCGGTCGCGTGCGAGGTCGAGCAGTTGGAGCGAGCACTTGTCTCCGTTGTCGAACGCCACGATGCGCTGCGCACCGTGTTCCCCATCGAGAACGGCGAACCGGTCCAGCGAGTCGTCGAGGCGAATGTCTTCCCGCTCCCCGTGTTCGACCTCGGCAGCCGCGAGCAGTCCGTTGCCGAGGCGGCGCTCGGGTCGATCGCGGTGGAGGCTGCGGCAAGGTCGTTCGACCTGGCCACCGGACCCCTCTACCGCTTCACGATGGTGCGCATGCCGGACGGCTCGGTCAGTCTGGTAGCCGTCTTCCACCATATCGTCGTCGATGGCTGGTCGATCTCGGTCTTCTTCCGCGACCTGCTCGTCGCGCTCGACAGCGAATGCCGAGGTGGACCGGGCCTCGGAGAGGCGCCCGGCAGCCAGTACCGGCGATTCACGGCCTGGCAGCGGCAGTTCGCGCGCTCGGAGTCAGCACGGCGGCAACTGGACTTCTGGCGCACGCACCTGGCCGGCGCGTCCATGACGGTACTCCAGCCCTCCGAGAGCGGGGCGGAGCCGCGCTCGGCCCCGCAGGCCGTCCGAATCCCCGTGCGGCTCGAGGGCAAGGTCGTTGCCGACTTGCACGCGTTGGCCCGCCGTAATCGGACGACGATGTTCGTCGTGCTGCGCGCCGCCCTCGACGTGCAGCTGGCCCGCGTGAGCGGGTCCACGGACATCTGCGTCGGAGTGCCCGTCGCGAACCGGTCCCGAGCCGAGTTCCTGGGCATCGTCGGATATCTCGGAAACGCGCTGGCGGTTCGGACGCTGCTTGATCCCGAGGCGGACTTCGAGGGCACCGTGCGCGTGGCGACGGAGGTGATGAGGCAGGCCCACGCCCACCAGGACGTGCCCTTCGAGCAAGTCATCGAGGCGATACAGCCCGAGCGAGGCGTCAGCGCGAACTCGATCGTCCAGGTGCTGTTCGCCTTCCAGAACGCGACGGACTTCATGCCACCCTTCGTCGGGTTCGGTCTGACAGAGCTGCCCGGTGAGCGCGTCGAGGCGAAGGCAGACCTCGTGCTGACCCTGATCGAACTGGAGGGGGCGCTCGAGGGGTATTTCGAGTACCGTGCCAGTGCCTTGTCGGCGGACCACGCCAACCGCCTCGCCGCGGAGTACGTCGAGCTGCTCCGAGAGGTGGCTGCCGACCCCCGCGTGAGTCTGCGTGCTCTCGGCGTGTCGGCTCGGCAGCCCACCCCCGCGAATACCGGTGCCGGCCACCGCCCGGGCCGGGATCCCGTGCCTGCCACCGTCCCCGTCGCGCGTTCTGAGCGAGCGCGACTCGAACAAGTGGTCAGCCAGGCTTGGTGCACGGCACTGGGCGTCGAGCAGGTCGACCGGAAGACGTCGTTCTTCGATCTCGGCGGCAACTCGTTCGCTCTCGCGAGGGTTCATGTCCTGCTCGAACCTCATCTCCCTGGGCTGGCACTCACCGATCTGTTCCGCCACCCGACCGTGCAGGCCATCGCCGCCGCGTGGCTCGGTGAACCGGCGCGGGAACAACGCATACCGCACACCGGGCGCCGAGTCAGGGTCCCCGATCTTCCTGTTCCGCCCCGCCCCGCGAGGAGAGACTGACGTGTCCAATGCCTACAAGATTGCCGTCATCGGGATGGCGGGCAGGTTCCCAGGAGCCCAGGATCTGACAGAGTTCACGGCCAACCTGCAAGCAGGCGTCCACTCCGTACGCCGCATTCCTGAGGACGAACTACGCTCAGGAGGCGTCAGCGAGGCACTGATCAACGACCCTCGCTACGTGCCGGCGCGAGGGACGATAGCGCAGCCCGACCACTTCGACGCGGAGTTCTTCGGCTTCACGGCGGCCGATGCGGCCGCGATGGACCCGCAGCACAGGCTGTTCTTCATGACCGCATGGCATGCGCTCGAGAACGCTGGTTACGCGGAGCCCGAGTCACGCAGGCAGACCGGCGTGTTCGGCTCGTGCAGCCCTGTCACCTATCGGCACTCCTTCGACTCGAGCAGGACGTCCGGGGCCCTGCAGGAGCTCATCGCGTCGACCGGAGACCACCTGAGCACCAGGCTCTCGTTCAAGCTCAATCTGCAGGGGCCCAGCCTCACGGTGCAGACTGCCTGCTCGAGCTCTCTGGTGGCCGTGATGATGGCAGTGCAGGCCCTGCTGCTGCAGCAGTGCGACCTCGCGCTCGCCGGCGGCTCGTCTGTGCACTTTCCCGTCGAGGGCCACTACTTCGAAGAGGGAGCGATCTTCTCGCCGGACGGCGTGTGCAGGGCTTTCGACGCCAAGGCCGCCGGCACCGTGATGGGCAACGGCGTCGGCGCGGTCCTGCTCAAGCGACTCGACGACGCGCTCGCCGACCGTGACACGATCAAAGCCGTGATATGCGGATACGGCATGAACAACGATGGTGGCGACAAGGTCGGCTACGCGGCGCCGAGCGTGTCCGGCCAGGCGAACGCGATCGCCACCGCGTTGGCTACCGCAGACCTCGAGCCCACCGACATCGGGTACGTCGAGGCGCACGGCACCGGCACCGCGCTGGGTGATCCGATCGAGGTCGCCGCATTGCGTGAAGTCTTCGACGTCAGCACCGACCGGCGCCAGTACTGCGGACTCGGCTCGCTGAAGAGCAACATCGGGCACCTCAACGAGGCGGCAGGTATCGCGAGCCTTATCAAGGTCGTGACCAGCATCGAAGCAGGGGTGATCTTCCCGAGCCTCCACGTGGAGAAGCCGAACCCGATGATCGGCTTCGAGGAGAGCAGTTTCTTCATCCCGACAGCGGCCATGCCCTGGCCGGGTCCCGGACCACGCCGGGCCGGCGTCAGCTCGTTCGGTGTCGGCGGCACAAACGTGCACCTCGTACTGGAACAGGCTCCCGCTCCCGCACCGCGGCGGCCTGTGACCGGTCAGCAGGTCTGGCCGGTGCTGGTCAGTGCGCGCAACCGTGATTCACTCACCTTGCAGTGCGCCGATCTCGCTCGCGCGTTCGACTCGGATGTCGATCTTGCTGATGCGGCCTATTCGCTGGCCGTGGGGCGTGAGATGTTCGAGTACAGATTCGCCTGTGTCGCGGGCGATTCTCGTGCCGCCGCGCGTGCGCTGGAGTCGTCGGCGCCCTTGGAACCGCGGCCCGTCGACGAGGTGATCTTCTCCTTCGGGGCCGGGACCATGCCGCCTCCGGACGCCGTGCGGGAGCTCAGCGCCTGGCATCCGAGTTTCCGGACGGCATGGCAGGAGTGCGAGGAGGCCGCGGCACCGCTGGGTCTCACGCTCGCAGTGGCGGACGGAGCGTGGGAGCCGTCCGCGGCGTGTGCGTTCCAGTACTCGCTCGCCCGACTCTGGGCGGCCCACGGGCTCTACCCCACCGGCATCGTGGGCGTGGGAGACGGTGACTACGCCGCCGCCGCGTTCACGCAGGAGATCAGCCTCGGCGAGGCGCTTCGGCGAGTCAGTGAAGGTACGTCCTTCAAGGAAACCACCGAGCCCGCGGAGCCGGGAGCGGGACTGTGGATTTCCATGACGCAGCCGCACTGGATCGGCGTACACGGACGTCGGGTCGAGACGGGCGAACCCGCATCGGGCCCGGTCCACGCCGTCGCGGCATCGCTCGCGGAAGCGTGGGCGGCGGGAGCGGAGATCCGATGGGAGCCGCTGTTCGCGCCTCTGGACTGCGGCCGTATTCCGTTGCCCGGGTACCGGTTCAAAACGGAGAGCTACTGGTCTCACACACAGCCGGAACACCCGGCCGGGCTCATGCCTGATGGGCCGTCGGCCGCGGCCTCCCTTGCCGGCCCGGTCTCCGACGAAGAAGCGGCCGAGCTGGTCGCCTCCGCCTGGGCGAAGGCCCTTGGCAAGCCCCCCGCCAGTCCCGACGAGGACTTCTACGACGCCGGTGGTGACTCGCTGGCCGCGCTTGAACTGGTTGCCACACTCGACGCCTCGCTCGGGATCGAAGTGCAGGTGGACGACATCTTCTCAGCGCCTGCTCTTGACGCCCTCACTGCCAAGATCCTGGCTCAGCTCGGCGCTTCCGGACGCTCGACGAATCGGGGGTGAGACTGTGGCTCTTCCTGTACGCGAGCTGCCCAACGGCTGGACTGTCGCCAGCGTCAATCGCAGCGAGACGGACTACCTCTACAAGGAGATCTTCGTCGATGAGACCTACCGCAGCGGACTGCGCGACCTGACGGCAGACCGGCCAGTGGTTTTCGATGTGGGCGCGAACATCGGCTTGTTCTCGCTGTACGCTGCGCAAGAATGGCCGGAGGCGCGCATCTTCGCCTTCGAACCCGCACCCGAGGTGTTCGAAGCCCTCGAGGAGAACATGCGGATCGTGGAGAATGCCTCACTCTTCCGGCTCGCTCTCGGGGAACGCGGCGAGGAGAGGGAATTCTCCTACTATCCCGGATACACGATGATGTCAGGCTTCGAGGCCGACCCCGAAGCCGATCGAGTACTGGTGGAGTCGTTCATCGAGAACCAGGTGAACAGCAGTGTCGCGGACGCGCAACGGCGGCCGGCCCTCGTGGATTCGATGGCGAAGACGCTTGACGGCAGGTTCCGGCAGGAGAAATTCCCCGTACGGGTCGAACGACTCGCCGATATCGCAACCGCCCACGGCGTGGACCGCATCGACCTGCTGAAGCTGGACGTCGAAGGATCGGAGCTTGATGTCCTACTCGGCATCAGCGCTTCGCTCTGGAAAGGGATCGGTCAGGTCGTCGCGGAGGTGGCCGATCGGGATGGCGAACTCGCAGCGGTCACGGACCTCTTCACCCGGCATGGCATGCTGACGCGGGTCGAACAGTCGTCGGAGTATGCGGGAACCGGTCTGTCCATGGTGTTCGCATGGCGGCCATAAGGCACTGAGCGTCTCAGCGTGGCCACTGCTCGTGTGACGGGCGGTGGGGGTTCCCCGTGCGCGACGGACAGGGCTCCCGTGCCGTTGAGGGAGGTATGCGGCACCTCGACTCAGCGACACGGGAGCACCGGTCTCTACACCGGCTCGACCTCCAGCACGTAGACGCGGGACAGCTCCTCGACGCGCTTCGCCACCAGTTGCGGGTCCGCCGCGGCGAGGAACACCAAGCCGGTGGTCGAGGCGGAGTGCAGCCGTGAGCTGATGACGTCCCCCACTCGCGTGGACATCCGCGCCTCGAGCACGTCCGGTACCTTCGCCAGCTCCTCGGGAGTGGAGATGCGCACGACGCGGCCGGGTCGTACCGGGAGGTCGCAGTTGGCGACGATCTCGCTCCGCAGGGGTGCCACCGGCCCGCTCACACCGGCCGAGCGGCCGAGGGCGGTGTCCATGAAGACCCGCCACAGGTCGACGCCGTACTGCATCTTCACCGCGTCGACGATTCCGCCGCCCGCCGGGCGGCAGGAGATCTCACCGATCACGAAGCCGTCGCACGTCTTGAACACCTCCATGTGCGTCACGCCGTTCGCCAGCCCCAAGGCGTCCACCGCGGCCTGGTGCAGAGCACGGATCGCTGCGACGTCCGGGGAGTCCTCGGGAAGCAGGTACGAGCCGGTGAAGTCGTCCGTGTGCCCCAGCAGCGGCATGAAGTAGCGCAGGCGACGATGAAGTCGGCTCTGGCCGCAGCCGGTACCGAGTGCCGGCTTGAGCACCACCGGCCAGCCGAGCCTGTCGGCCGCCTCGGCGGCCTGCGCCGGCGAACCGATGACCTGGTATGCGTAAGTACGTGCACCGGGTCGTGGGAGCCGGTTCCAAGGTCCGCATCGCGGTCCGGAGCGCCTACACCCGGGCCGCGTGACTCCTGCACCGTTCGGCTTGTGCAACAACCGTGCAAGACGATCTTCGAGAAGGGTTGTTTGCGCAGGTCAGAAGCCTCGTCCATGAGTTCCGCGACATTTGATTCGGCCCCAGGTAAGGACCACGTTCCCTCTGTCCTGGGCCGTCCGTGGGCCGTCGTCGGTGTCTCCGCCCTCGCGGAAGACGCCGTCGACGGCCCCCGACCGCGCACCCACCATCAGGGGCGCGGGGCCGGGAGTTGTCATGTGCGTCGGATGACCAGCACGGCCACGTCGTCGAGGTGGTCCACCGCGACCGCGGAGTCGAGGATGCGGTCGGCGGTCTCCTCGGCGTTGAGTCCGTCGTGGAGGGCCGCGCCGGCCAGTCTTCCGACTCGTTCCAGCCCGGCTTCCAACGTGAGGCCCGGTCCTTCGACCACGCCGTCGGTGACCATGACCAGCGCGCTGTCCTCGTCCAGGGTGAAGGTCTCCTCGCGGTACTCGGTGTCGGGCACGACTCCCAGGACCGGCCCGCCCGGCAGCTCGTGGATGCTGTGATTGCCGTCCTTGCCCGCGCACAGCACCGGCACATGACCGGCGCTGGCGCCGGTGACCTGTCCGTCGCGCGGATCGATATGCAGCATGGTGCAGCTGGCGAATCGTGCCGTGTCCATCGTTACGAGCAGCTCGTTGGTGCGCGTCAGCACGGTTGCGGGATCCGGTTCGTGGGCGGCGATCGCGCGCATGGAGGCGCGTACCTGTCCCATTGCTGCGGCGGCGTCCACGTCGTGCCCTTGGGCGTCACCGATCTCCATTGCGACCGTGCCGTCGGGCATCACGAAAGCGTCGTACCAGTCTCCGCCGATGTCCAGCCCGTCCCGGCTTGGTCGGTAGCGGGCGGCGACCTCCAGGCCCGCGAGGTGCTCGGGCAGTGTGGGGAGCATGGTCTTCTGCAGCGCGGTGGCCAGCTCGACACGTGCCTGTTGCAACCTGATGCGCCTAAGTGCCTGACCTGCCAGGTCGGCCAGAGTACCCATGAGGGTCATCTCGTCCAGGGACGGCCGGTATCCGCTGCCGTGGATCACCAGCCACGCCCCGAGCGGTTGATTGCCGGTCTCGCTGAGGGGGGTGATGGATGCGGTGTAGTCGGAGCCGAGTCGGCTGAGCCGCGGAAATTCGGCTCCGTGTGGCCAACGGCGGATGTAATCCTGCCGGTCGAGGATCAGCTGCGGCTTGCCGGTGCGGATCGCCTCGGGCAGGGCGCTTGGATGGTCCAGCGGCAGGCCGTGCAGGACGTCGACCTCCCACATGGCTATCCCGGCATCGGTGGAGACGTGCAGGCGGCCTTCGTCGACGAGTGCGAGCAGGGCGCCGGTGGCGCCGAAGGTTGCGGCGAGCCGGGTCAGGGCGATTTGCTGCAGCTCCTGCTCCGTGGCTGCGGTGATCAAGGCGGAGGAGAAGTCGGCGATGTCTTTGGCACGCTGTCGCTCGGCAGTCAGTGCGGCCTGCGCCTTCTCCTTGCGCTTCTCCTGTTTGGTGTCGTCGCGGACCATTCCGAAGACCCGCTCCGGGCCGCCATACCCCAACTGGATCCGACGGGTCTGGGCGGCCAGTTGGTGCCAGCCCTCGTGCTCGGGAAGGTACCGCAACCTCACCCAGGAGGACTGGGCGGAGGCCGCGTGCAGGAGCTGCCGCAGGGCCTCCCGGTCGTCAGGGTGCACTGCCGATATCACTGTGGAAAGTGAAATAGTGGTATCCGGAAAGAGCGTGGCCAGGGCGGGTGCGCCACCGAGCCACTCCAGCTGGTGCTCATGGGGTGAATACATCCACAGGCCGAGGTGGGCGGCCGTGGTGGCTATCCGGAACGGGATCATTAGGCTGGCCAGGTCGTTTCGCGCGTCCAGTGCGTGCACCCAGACCAGTTGCTCGTCACTTGCGGGATCCTTCACTTGCTGCGCCTGCATCAAGCAGGCAACGGGTGCTCCGCCTGGCCCGGGGAAGTCCAGCACCCGCATCGCGACCGTCTTCGTCCTGGCGGCGTGGGCCACGAGGCTCTCGGCCGACATCCGCTGGCTTGCGGGCCACACATCACTGAAGTCACGTCCCAGCAACTGCTCACCGAAGTCACGTCCCAGGCACTGCTCCGCCGGCCCGCCCAGCGCTGTGGCCATCGCAGCGTTGAGGCTACGGATGGCACCGTCCAGCGTCAGAAGAGCCGCCGGGTCAGCTCCTCGAAGGAGTTCGTCCGAGGCGTCCATCTGTGACCTCCCAGGCAAATACCAAAACAGCCTCTTCGGTCATTTTCGCGCATTTTGCCGCGATGTCTTGGGCGAAGGGTGTGTTTGACCGGCTGCGTCGAGTGACGACGGTAAGGGAACCCGCTGGAAACGGTGGACAGCCGCCCGTGAAGAGGTGTCGACGGGCGGTTCACCCCGTGCTGTCGGCCACCGGATAAGGGACGAACGTGCTGCTGTTCTCGTCGATCGTGAGCGGGCGGCCCAGCGGGGGTACCGCGCGCTGGGGGCAGTCGAGGCGTTCGCAGATGCGGCAGCCCATGCCGATCGGGGTGGCGGCGGAGGCATTGCCGAGGTCGAGCCCGTCGGAGTAGACCAGACGTGAGGCGTGGCGGATCTCGCAGCCCAGGCCGATGGCGAAGGTCTTGCCGGGTTCGCCCCAGCCGCCGCGGTGCCGCGTGATCGCTCGCGCGGTCCACAGATACCGCTGCCCGTCGGGCATGGCCGCCATCTGAACGTGGATGCGGCCAGGTGCCGCGAATGCCTCGTAGACGTTCCAGAGGGGGCATGTGCCGCCGGCCCTGGAGAAGTGGAAGCCGGTGGCCGACTGACGTTTCGACATGTTCCCCGCCCGGTCGACGCGGACGAACGAGAACGGCACCCCCCGCAACCTCGGGCGCTGGAGGGTGCTCAGGCGGTGGCAGACGGTCTCGTAGCCGAGCCCGAAGCGGTCGGTGAGGCGCTCGATGTCGTAGCGCACTTCCTCGGCAGCGGTGTGGAAGGCACCGTACGGAAGGATCAGGGCCGCTGCGAAGTAGTTGGCGACGCCGATGCGGGCCAAGGCGTGCGTCGGGGACCCTGGCGGGAAGTCCTCGGTTGCCAGCCGGTCGATTTCGCTGCCGTACTCGAGCAGGGCGAGCTGTGTCGCCATGCGGAACGCCTGCTGGCCCGGTCGGAGGCGACTCGACAGGTGCAGGGTGCGTGAAGCGTTGTCGTAGTGATGCAGGCGCTCGGCCGCCCGCGTCGCCGGCCGGACGCCGTGCTTCTCGGTGAGCCGCTGCGCAAGCACCCTGACGACATCTCCCGGGTGGATGCCGATGCTGTGGGCCAGCCCCTCGGCGGCAAGATCCGTGTCGTGCAGGTAGTTCTGGCGCCGGTAGAAGAACTCCCGGATCTCTTCGTGCGGTGAGCGCGGAGCCAGGAGCCGGCCGTCGCGGTCGTCGGTCTCTCCGGCAATCCGTTCGGCGAGGACCTGCCCACGGCGGCTCAAGTCGAGCAGCACCCTCGCAACAGCCGGCATCCGGGAAGCCAGTTCCGCGAGGTCGGTCGGCGAGACGCGTGCCTCGGCCACCTCGCCGGCCAGCGCCTCGCGCAGGTCGGCCACGAGTCTGCCCGTGTCGCGTTCGGAGAAGAAGCCCGGGTCGACGCCGAAGGCTTCGGTGAGCCTGAGCAGCACGGGGACCGTCAGCGGACGGGAGTCGTGCTCCATCTGGTTCAGGTAGCTGGGCGAGATACCCAGAACACGGGCCAGTTCGGCTTGACTCATACGCCGTTCCTCCCGCAGACGCCGCAGTCGCGCGCCGGCGTACGTCTTGCTCACGGCACCTCTCCCTCCGTACTCCCACCTGGTGGGCAGCCGCGGGCACCCCGGCCCCGTCACTGTCGACACCCTACGCGGAGACCCGGCTCTGCGGACCTTCGCAATCATGGCAATCAAGCAACGAAAGATGTGCAGAACTTGGCAGACGTCCCTCATTGAAGGCACTCAGTGCCAGTGTCAAAGTTGCCCTGCGGCCCGCCGAACTCCGGCGGGCGGAGCGGAATCTGGGCACGATTCGTGCCCTGATGCCGGAGATCCCGACCCTTCCGTCCGACTCGGCAACATTGCTTCCGATGCCTACCACGGAGCCGACGGGCCGCATCCTTGGAGCAGTTCGGCACCGAGTGCCAGACATTTGCATAGTTCACGAACCTACGGGAGATGGCCATGAAGCAGGCAGGGACGACGACGGCGACGGCCGAGGTACTGGCCGGCCGGTGGGCGACCGACCCGCGGTGGAAGGGGATCGAGCGCACCTACACCGCCGAGGACGTGGTCAGGCTCTCCGGCAGCGTCCGCGAGGAGCACACTCTGGCCCGGCGTGGCGCCGAGCGACTGTGGCGCCAGTTGCACGAGCAGGACTACATCCACGCGCTCGGCGCACTGACCGGTGGCCAGGCCGTGCAGCAGGTGAAGGCCGGGCTGCAGGCGATCTACCTGTCCGGCTGGCAGGTGGCCGCCGACGCCAACCAGGCGGGTCACACCTACCCCGATCAGTCGCTCTACCCGGCCAACTCGGTTCCGCAGGTGGTCCGCCGGATCAACAACGCACTGCTGCGCGCCGACCAGATCGCCACCGCCGAGGGAGGCCAGGACACCACCGACTGGCTCGCGCCGATCGTCGCCGACGCCGAGGCCGGCTTCGGCGGACCGCTCAACGCCTTCGAGCTGACCAAGGCGATGATCGCGGCCGGTGCGGCGGGCATCCACTACGAGGACCAGCTGGCCTCCGAGAAGAAGTGCGGTCACCTCGGCGGCAAGGTCCTCGTTCCCACCGCCCAGCACATCCGCACCCTCAACGCGGCACGCCTCGCCGCCGACATCGCCGACGTGCCCACCCTCATCGTGGCACGGACCGATGCGCTCGCGGCGAACCTGCTGACCAGTGACGTCGACGAGCGCGACGCGCAGTTCGTCACGGGTGAGCGCACCGCGGAAGGCTTCTACCGAGTGCAGAACGGCATGGCACCCGTCATCGCGCGCGCCCTCGCCTACGCCCCGTACTCCGACCTGATCTGGGTCGAGACGGGCACCCCGGACCTCGCACAGGCCCGCGAGTTCGCCGAAGCCGTCCATGCGCAGCACCCGAACCAGATGCTGGCCTACAACTGCTCGCCGTCCTTCAACTGGAAGGCAGCCCTGGACGACGACCAGATCGCCAAGTTCCAGCGGGAGCTGGGGGCGATGGGCTACCGCTTCCAGTTCATCACCCTGGCCGGCTTCCACTCCCTCAACCACGGGATGTTCGACCTCGCACGCGGCTACGCCGAGCACGGCATGACCGCCTATGTCGACCTCCAGGAGCGCGAGTTCGCCGCGCAGTCGCAAGGTTTCACTGCCGTCAAGCACCAGCGCGAGGTCGGGACCGGCTACTTCGACCTCGTTTCCACCGCCGTGAACCCCGCCTCCTCGACCACCGCGCTCGCCGGCTCCACGGAGGAGCAGCAGTTCCACTAGGCCTCTCGGGCTCCAGTCCGTGGGCCGGCACGCCCGTCTCCGTGCCGGCTCTCGCTCCGCTCCCCCGACCAGGAGAACCTGATGTCCACCAGCGCAGTGACACACCGCGTCCGGGTCCTCGCGGCACCCGGCGATCGCCACGAGGAGATCCTGACCCCCGCGGCCCTCGACTTCGTCGGCCGGCTCGCAGCTGCCTTCGGGGGGCGTCGCCAGGACCTCCTGAAGGAGCGCAAACGACAGGCGATCCGGCTCGCCGCCGGATCCCCTCTCGACTTTCCCCTCGCCACCGCCTCCGTCCGCTCGGACCGGTCGTGGCGCGCGGCGCCGCCCGGTCCCGGGCTGGCGGACCGCCGCGTGGAGATCACCGGCGCTCCCGACCGCGGCATGACCGTCAACGCCCTCAACTCCGGGGCGAACGTGTGGATGGCGGACTTCGAGGACGCCACCTCCCCCACCTGGCACAACATCATCGGCGGTCAGCTCAATCTGCTCGATGCCGTGGAGCGCCGGATCGACTTCCGCACCCCCGAGGGCAAGGAGTACCGGCTCGGCGACCACGTCGCGACGATCGCGGTCCGCCCGCGGGGCTGGCACCTTGCGGAGGAGCACCTGGAGTTCGACGGCGGACCCGTGCCGGCTGCACTCGTGGACTTCGGTCTGTACTTCTTTCATTGCGCACGGCGCCAGATCGATGCCGGCTCGGGCCCGTACTTCTACCTGCCCAAACTGGAGAACCGCTACGAGGCCCGTCTCTGGAACGACGTCTTCGTCCTGGCGCAGGAGCTGCTCGGCATCGACCGCGGCACGGTCCGCGCCACGGTCCTGATCGAGACGATCACCGCCGCGTTCGAGATGGAGGAGATCCTCTACGAACTGCGCGAGCACAGTTCCGGCCTCAACGCCGGACGCTGGGACTATCTCTTCAGCCTGATCAAGACGTTCGGCCACCGCACCGACTTCCTGCTGCCCGACCGGGCCACGCTGACGATGACCGCCCCGTTCATGCGCGCGTACACGGATCTGCTCGTGCGCACCTGCCACCGGCGCGGCGCCCACGCCATCGGGGGAATGGCCGCCCACGTGCCCGGCACGGACCGGGCCGCCGACGAGGTGGCGCTGACCAAGGTCCGGCTGGACAAGGAACGCGAGGCAGAGGACGGCTTCGACGGCTCGTGGGTCGCCCATCCAGGACTCGTTCCCGTCTGCCGTGAGGTCTTCGACGGCGTCCTCGGAGACTGCAGCCATCAGATCGAACGCACCCGCGAGGACGTGGAAGTGACAGCGAAGGACCTCCTGTCGGTGCGCAAGCTCAGCGGTCCGCCCACCCCGGAGGGCGTCCGTACCAACATCGCGGTGGCGTTGCGGTACTTCGACGCCTGGCTCCGCGGCAGCGGGGCGGTCGCCCTGCACGGCCTGATGGAGGATGCCGCGACAGCCGAGATCGCCCGCGTGCAGATCTGGCAATGGCTGCGGCATCGCGTGGTGGGCCGTGAGACGGTGCTGGAGCTGCTGGACGACGAGCTCGCCGCCCTGGGCGCCGAGTACCCCTGGGCAGCTCTCGACGAGGTACGGATGCTCTTCGAGCAGAACGCTCTGAGGGCTGAGCTGCCGCTCTTCTTCACCCCGGACGCCTACACGCAACACATCGTCGAGCGCACGGAGGCACGGTCATGAGCCGGGACATCCGCCGGGTCGGCGTGGTCGGCGGCGGTGGGGTGGGCACCGGCATCGCAGAGGTGTGCGCGCGGCCCGGCCTGGACATCGTCGTGTGCGAAGTGGACGCGCATTGTCCCGGAATGTGAACAGCGGCGCCTCAGGAGCGGCCTGACCTCTAGTCTGGCCGGTGCAGCTGGTTCGCCCTGTCCGCCAGGCAGGCGCGTCGCAAGAGGGAACCCGGTGGAAATCCGGGACTGCCCCGCAGCGGTGAGTGGGAACGACCGCCGTCATACGCACTGGATCCGGTCGGATCCGGGAAGCGACGGCCAGTAGGAATCTGCCTCGGCAGGTGCGCCCGCGAGTCCGAAGACCTGCCCGTTGCCCGTACGTGACCGATCGCGTGCGGATATCCCGGTGACCTCGTGGGCGGGTCGGCGTACATACCAGGTGGACGACCGCGCCGACGGCGCGAGTCCCGTCCGTCCGGTTCGTCATCCCTTCGCGCCCGTGTCCCGTCTCCGGGATCCTCAGGAGTCATCTCGCGAAGGAGATTTCCGTGACAGCCAAGACCGCAGCCGCGGCAGCACGGGCCACCGTGTACGGCTACCCCCGCCAGGGCCCGAACCGGGAACTGAAGAAGGCCGTCGAGGGCTACTGGAAGGGCCGTGTCACCGCCGACGCCCTCCGTCGGACCGCGGCGGATCTGCGCCGGTCCACCTGGCAGCAACTGGCCGACACAGGCATCCACGGGGTGCCGACCGGTGACTTCTCGTACTACGACCATGTCCTGGACACCAGCGTCATGGTCGGCGCCGTCCCTCAGCGACACCGTGCGGCCGTCGAAGCCGACGCGCTCGACGGCTACTTCGCCATGGCACGGGGCACCCAGGACGTGGCGCCGCTGGAGATGACCAAGTGGTTCGACACCAACTACCACTACCTGGTGCCTGAGTTGGGACCCGAAACGGTATTCACCACTGACTCCACCAAGCAGGTCGGGGAGCTCAAGGAGGCGATCGCTCTCGGCCTCGCCGCCCGGCCTGTACTCGTCGGTCCGGTCACTTATCTCCTGCTCGCCAAGCCGGCTCCCGGCGTGGCCGCGGACTTCGAACCGCTGACCCTCCTGGACCGGCTGCTGCCCGTCTACGCCGAGGTGCTGGCGGACCTGCGCGCGGCCGGTGCCGACTGGGTGCAGCTCGACGAGCCCGCACTGGTCCAGGACCGCTCGCCGGCCGAGCTGAACGCCGCCGCCCGTGCCTACCGCGACCTCGGTGGCCTGACCGACCGCCCCAAGCTGATCGTCGCCTCCTACTTCGACCGGCTCGGCGACGCCCTGCCCGTCCTGGCGAAAGCCCCCATCGAGGGCCTGGCCCTCGACTTCACCGGCGCCGGCGCCGCCAACCTCGACGCGCTGGCCTCGGTGGGCGGACTCACCGGCAAGCGCCTGGTCGCCGGAGTGGTCGACGGCCGCAACATCTGGATCAACGACCTCGAGAAGTCCCTGGCCACCCTGGGCGCGCTCCTCGGCCTCGCCGATCAGGTGGATGTGGCCGCCTCCTGTTCCCTCCTGCACGTACCGATCGACGCTGCGGCTGAGCGGGACATCGATCCGCAGGTCCTTCGCTGGCTCGCCTTCGCCCGGCAGAAGACGGACGAGATCGTCACCCTGGCCAAGGGCCTGGCTCAGGGCACCGACGCCATCGCCACGGAGCTCGCCGCCAATCGCGCCTACCTCGCCTCCCGCGCGATCTCCCCGATCACCCACGACCCGGCTGTAAGGTTCAGGGCCGCCGCCGTCACGGACGCCGACGGCCGCCGCTCCCAGCCGTACGAGGAACGGTCTGCTGCCCAGAGCGCCCACCTCGAACTGCCACCGCTGCCCACCACCACCATCGGATCGTTCCCGCAGACGAGCGAGCTGCGCACCGCCCGTGCCGATCTGCGCGCAGGGCGCATCGACACTGCCGCTTATGAGCAGCGCATCGAGAGCGAGATCCGCGACGTCCTCGCCTTCCAGGAGGAGGCCGGCATCGACGTCCTGGTGCACGGCGAGCCCGAACGCAACGACATGGTGCAGTACTTCGCCGAGCAGCTCACCGGCTACCTCGCCACCCAGCACGGCTGGGTCCAGTCCTACGGCACCCGCTATGTCCGCCCCCCGGTGCTCGCGGGCGACATCTCCCGGCCGGAACCGATGACGGTGCGCTGGACCTCGTACGCGAACTCCCTCACCGACCGACCCGTCAAGGGCATGCTGACCGGTCCGGTCACCATGCTCGCCTGGTCCTTCGTCCGCGACGACCAGCCGCTCGGCGATACCGCGCGCCAGGTCGCGCTCGCCCTGCGCGACGAGGTGAACGACCTGGAGTCAGCGGGCACTTCGGTCATCCAGGTCGACGAACCCGCCCTGCGCGAGACCCTTCCCCTGCGCATCGCCGACCGCCCCGCCTACCTGGACTGGGCCACGGAAGCCTTCCGCCTCACCACTGGCGGCGTACGTCCGGACACCCAGATCCACACCCACATGTGCTACGCCGAGTTCGGCGACATCGTCCAGGCCATCGACGACCTCGATGCCGACGTCATCAGCTTGGAGGCAGCCCGCTCCCACATGCAGGTCGCACGTGAACTGGCCGCCCACGGCTACCCGCGCGAGGCCGGGCCCGGCGTCTACGACATCCACTCCCCGCGCGTGCCCAGCGCCGAGGAGGCGGCCGCCCTCCTTCGGAAGGGACTTGAAGCCATCCCGGCCGGGCGCCTGTGGGTCAACCCCGACTGCGGCCTGAAGACCCGCGGCTGGCCCGAGACCCGTGCCTCGCTGGAGAACCTGGTCTCCGCCGCCCGCACGGTCCGCTCGGAACTTCCGCACTCCTGACATGAGTCGAAGGCCGAGAGGGTGTGGTGGATGCACGTCCCTCTCGGCCCCTTCCCCCGCCTTCACGCAGGGCTGTCACACCCAGCCGGCAAATCCATCGGTTCCGTACTGGAAGTTCCTCAGGTCCGTGGCGAGTGAGGTTATGGCTGCGGGATTGCGCGGGCTCTCCACCAGGTCCGCGTGAGAACAGCGTGCGGGGAACCATGAGCCCGACGAAGCCGATCGCGCCGCTCACCGCGACGACCGCCCCCGTGACGGCCGCGGAGGAGCAGCTCCTTGCGGCAGCCTCCCCGCGTCCACCCCCAGCGCGGCAGCGGTCTCGTCACCCACGGCCGCTGCCCACATCAAGGGCCGCGTCCGGAAGCCGTCGGCCGAACGATGACCTCCTCCGGACGCCTTACGGACTGAACTTCGGGACCCTGCCGACCGGGCACCCGAGTGGCAGCCCGGTTTGCGATGAAACAGGATGAATCGGAAAACCGAGGAGGTCCGCCAGTGACTGCACCGCATATCCCGTCCCGGGTTGCCGAGGCCCCCGTCCTGCCGGAACGCGGTCCCGGCCCGGTGAGGGTCACGCTGTCGATCAACGGCGCCGAGCACGCGATGGAGACCCGGGCAGGCACCGGTGTCCGACTACGCGGCCGGGCTCGTCCCACACCATGGGGCAGAACAAGACCCGGAGCAGCAAGTGATGCTACTTCTCGAACTCCCTGTCGGCGCAGCTCAGGTCCTCGTCCAGTGCCGCCGCGTTCAGCGCTGCCGCGAGTCGGTTGAGGCGGCCCTGCAGATCCGTGATCTCGTCAAGGTCGAAGCCGGTCGCCGCGGCGATCCGGCGCGGCACGGCCAGCGCCCGCTCGCGCAGCGCAGTGCCCTCGTCCGTGAGGTGGATGTGCACCGAGCGCTCGTCCCGGGTGCTGCGCTCGCGCCGTACCAGGCCCGCCGTCTCCAAGCGCTTCAGTAGTGGCGACAGCGTGCCGGAGTCGAGTCGCAGGTACTCCCCCAGCTTCTTCACCGGCAGCTCGCCGTGCTCCCAGAGCACCAGCATCACCAGGTACTGGGGATAGGTGAGTCCGAGGTCCTTGAGGAGCACGCGGTAGACGCTGCCGAAGGCACGCGACGCGGCGTTCAGGGAAAAGCAGATCTGCTGGTCGAGGCGGAGGTAGTCGGCCTCGGACGGGGCTTCGCGGCTCGGACTGGAGGTCATGGATCCCAGCATAACCCCGCATGCCATTGAGTTGTGCACAACTCAGTTGTGTGCTTTCCTGGAGTTGAGCGGCGGGCAGCGCCGCCGGAACATGAGTTTCGAGAGGAATGGTTTCCATGGAAGCGCTCTACACCGCCGTCGCCACTGCCACCCACGGTCGCGAGGGCCGCGCCGTCACCTCCGACGGCAAGCTGGATCTGCAGCTGGCCATCCCGGTGGAGATGGGCGGCAGCGGCCAGGGCACGAACCCTGAGCAGCTGTTCGCCGCCGGTTACGCCGCCTGCTTCGCCAGCGCCCTGGGACTCGTCGGCCGTCAGGCCAAGATCGACGTAAGCGACGCCGCCGTGACCGGTGAGGTCGGCATCGGCAAGCAGGGCGAGGGTTTCGGCCTCGCGGTCACGCTGCGCGTGGAGCTGCCCGAGACCGTCGACGAGGCCACCGGCCGCAAGCTGGTCGAGCAGGCTCACCAGGTCTGCCCCTACTCCAACGCGACCCGCGGCAACATCCCGGTCGAGCTCGTCATCGAGTAGCTGACCCTGGGGGCGACGGGCCGGCCTCGCCCTGAGCCGGCTCCACCCCGCTCGCACAGCGAGCGGGGTGGAGCCGGCTCTGCCGCTTGCCCTCGCAGGAGCGGGGTCAGGGTTCGATGATGAGGTCCGCGGCCGGTGCCGGGGACCTGTGTGCATGGGCGTCCGCCATTCGCATGGAGCTGGGGCCGAATGGCGTGTGCGGGGCCCGGGCAGGCCGCCTCGCCGTATCAGATAGCGGTAATGATCACGGCAGGGGAATCGCAATGACGGCCGCCGGCCCGGTTCCGACCGGGCTGCAGTCGCGCGAGAGGGAGCGGCCGGTCGCCGGTGGGGCGGAGGGCGCGGAAGCCGTACGGCCCCGGACCGGTCGCCGGCCGGCCGCACTCTGTCTTCTGCCGCTCGGACTCCTCGGTGTGGCGGTGTGGTTCGGAAGGTGGGTCCGCCCCGGGGGCGACGAGTGGTGTTTCCTGCCCGTCGTACGCGACGAAGGTCTCTCGGGGATGGTCGGCAAGTTCTATCTCGGGGACAACGGCCGGATCACGAATGCCGTACTGGTCTGGGCGTACGCGAGGTTCGGTGTCGCCGGGCACCAGTGGTTCGGGCTGGTCAGCGGGGGCGTCATGCTGGGGATCCTGTGGGCGGTGACCGTATCGGCGCTGCGCAGGGCCGGTCTCACGGCGCCGCGTGGAGTCCCGTTGTTCGTGGCGTCGATGGTGACGGCCGTCTTTCTGTTCGCGACGCCCAATACGTACAAGACGTTCTACTGGCCCGCCGCGTCCGTCTCGCACACCATGGCCCCGGTGCTCGCCTGTGCCGCGGCCTTGCCGCTGCTCCGGGCCCGGTCCCGCCGGGGGCGGCGCGTTGCGCTGGTCACGGTATTCGTGGCCGGTCTCTGCATCGGGACGCTCTCGGAGGAGACGTCCGTCGTCGCGCTCGTCGTGCTGTCGGCCGTTCTTCTGGTCCTCGCCGGGCAACGCCGTGGCTATGCACGGGGCTGGTGCCTGACGGGGATGGCGGGAACCGGGATCGGGACGCTCGTGCTCTACACGTCGCCGGGTGCCCGGATCCGGCGGGGGCGATTCGGCACGGACGGGGTGTCCTTCCTCGCGCCGGACTCGCTCCTCGGGTCCCTGCGCGGTTTCGGGCACATTCTCGGGACGCTCCTCACGACGTGGGCCTATCTGGGCGCGGTCGCGGCCGGGCTCCTGCTGGGACTCCTGATCAGGGGGCCGGGCGGGCGGCACGTCGTCCTGCCGGTGCGCCGACGGCGGTTGGCCTTCCTGGCCGTTCTCGCGTTTCTCCTCTCCGGGTACCTCTGCACGCTCGTCGCGTATCCCGTTTTCGGGGAGAGCGTGACAACCTCTACGCGGATCTGGAACGACTACCTCCTGCTGTACATCGCTGTACTCGTCGGTGCCGGTGCGCTGCTGGGACTTGCCCTGGGGCAGCGGACACGGCACACCGGTGCGGTGCAGGCGGCCGGTGCGGCGGTGTGCGTCGCCGTGTGCCTCGCACTTGCCGTCCCACTGTGGCGGCTCGAAGCGGACATGCGCGTCCGGGCTGTGAAGTGGGATCACCAGGACCGATGGATGCGGGCCCGGGTGGCGGCCGGTGACCGGGTTCTCCCGTACACGCCCGTGTCGGTCGCCGGAATGGTGGAGCCGTTCCGTCAGCACGGGCGAAGGGTCTGGCCGGCCCCTTGTGTCGCCGACTACTACCACCTGGAGCGGGTCACCTACTCGCTGCGGCTCCCCTGACGTCACCGGATGTCCTCGTGACCGCGATCATCACGGCGTCGTCGCCCAGGCGCCCGCCGACGTGGCGCAACAGGTCGTCGTGCAGGTGGCGTACCAGGGGCTCGGGGCCGGTCCCCGTCCAGGCGGCGAGCCGGTCGGCGAGGGGATAGAAGGTGCCCTTGCGGTCGCGTGCCTCGATGACGCCGTCGGTGTAGAGGAGCAGGAGGTCGCCGGGTCCGAAGTCGAATGTCTCGACCTGGTACTCGCTCTCCGAAGGGGCGCCGAGCCCCAGCGGCAGCGCGGGGTCGCTGACCTCCAGTGTCCGTACGTGCCCGGCGCGCAGGATCATCGGCGGGGGATGCCCGCAGTTCACCAGCTGAACGCTGTGATCGTCGTCGTGGACGTCGAGCACCAGCGCGGTCACGAACGACTCGTTGTAGCACGGTTCCACCTCGGCGAGCTGCGCCATGTTCCAGTACGAGGCGTTGGCGATGTGTGACACGACACCGGGCAGCGAGAGGTTCCGGTACGCCGACCCGCGGAACGCCCCCAGCACCACCGCGGCGTCCCCGAAGGCGGGGAGGCCACTGCCCCGGACGTCGCCGATCACCATGCGGGTCACGCCCGGGGCGGGCACCACCGCGTACAGGTCCCCGCCGATCTGGGCCCCCGACTCGGCCGCGATGCACACGGACGCGATGCTGAGCGGTCCGATCCGGCGGGGCAGCGGGCGGAGCAGGCCCTGCTGCGCGACGATCGCCACCGAGCGCACCCGGCCCAGTTGTCGCTCGTACCGGTCGAGCAACCCGCGGAACACCACGAGGAACACGGAGATCACGAGGACGGCGGCGATCTGCGCCTCGTGGTTCGGTGTCGAGACGCCGCCGTGCAGCGCGGCGATGACGATCTGGGCCACGACCGCCAGCGCCCCGACGGCCGCCGTCAGTCCGGGGCCGGCGAACGCGGCGGTGAGCGCGGGCGCCGCGATGAGGAACGGACCGAGGTGGATGGTCTCCGGGGTGTTGATGTCGATCAGCGCTGTCGTCGCGATGATCGCGAGCGGCACGATGAGGAGTCCATGAGTAGGGCGCCACGGAGAGGTGAAGCGGGTGACGCTGTGCCGGAAGCGCATATCTCCTGCTTACACCTGTGATGTCCGGCTCGCCTCGTAGGTGGGTCCGGCCGCTGCAGTCGACTCTCCCGGGTTCAGCGCTCTTCGGTCAGCTGTGCGTCCAGTTCGTCGAAAAGCAGCTCGCCGTGGTCGATCTGACCGGTCCGGTACGCCGATCGCGCGACCAGATGCGCGGCGACCGGTCCGGTCATCAGCTGGAAGAACCCGATCAGCGCGAGCGTGGCGAGGTCCATGCCGCTGCGCAGGCGCAGTGCGACTCCGGCGAGGACCAGCAGCAGGCCGAGACTCTGCGGCTTCGTCGCGGCGTGGCTGCGCGACAGGACGTCCGGCAGCCGCAGCATGCCGATCACCCCGAGCAGGCAGATGGCCGCGCCCATGAAGACCAGTAGCGCACCGGTCGTGTCGACGATCTGGAGCCAGACGTTCACTCCGGTTCCTCCTCGGTCCTCGTCCGGTCGCGTACGGCTTTCCTCGGCCGGTCGCGTACGGCGATGAAGCGGGCGATGCCCACCGAGCCGGTGAAGCCGAGAAAGGCCAGCACCAGCATGATCGGGAAATAGAACGCGTCGCGTGCGACGGCGGACTTGGCGCCGAGGCCGGCGATGATGAGGGCGGCGCACACATCCAGCGAGATCGCCCGGTCCAGCATCGAGGGGCCGCGCCAGATGCGGCCGAGCAGCGCCGCCCCGGCAATGACGAGCACCACCACGGCGGCGGTGAGAAGGACCCGGTCGACGGTCTCCGGAGCACTCATGAGCCCGCCCCCGCCCCGTCCGTCCGCGGCGTCGGCGGTGGTGGTTCGGCCACCCGGACGATCTCGTCAGGGGTGCCGAAGGCCCGTACCGTCAGTTCCTCCAGCCGCCAGACGGAGCGCCGGGCCGCCTCGAGCACGGCGGGCCGGTCCGCGTCGAGGACGTGGACGAAGACGGTGGCCGTGGCACGGCGTACCTCGACGACGGATCCGCCGGGCACGTTCGACACGGCGACGGCGGTCGCCGCGAGCATCAGGTCGGAGCGGCAGCGCAGCGGTACGGCGATGACGGCGGCCCGGTGCGGATGGTCGACGAAGATCTGCCGGGTGACCTTCACGCCCGAGGTGTACATGTCGTAGAGCAGATAACCGGCGAGCAGCACGATGCCCCACGGGTGGAGCCGGAGCCCGAGATCGACGCGGGGCAGCGGGAAGGCCAGACAGACCGCCACCGCGACGACGACGCCGGTCACCACATTGGCCCAGCTCAGACTGGACCAGAGCAGCACCCAGATGACGGTGAGCCAGGCGATCAGCGGAAGGTCGAGGACGCGCCGTCGACGGCCGGCGAATTCGCAGCTGAAGGGCGGCAGTTCCGGGTTCCGGTAGGACAGGGTGATCCAGCGTTTCACCGGCCGAGCACCGCCTCGATGTAGGGGGAGCGTGCGAGGATTTCGGCGGCCGTGCGGTCGGTGTACGAGGTCAGCGGTCCGGCGAGCACGGTGAAGGAGAGCCCGAGGGCGACGGCTGCCGCAGTGGCGGCGGTCATGAGCGTCGGCAGCTTCGTCGTGGTGGTGACGGCATGACCGTGGAGGGTGGCCGCGACCGCGAGCCCGGCGGGCTGGTGCCGGTGGAGGATCGGTTCGTCGCCGGTGCCGGGAATGCGGTCCGGGCCTTCGTCGGCGTCCTCGTCGCCGCCGTTCTCGTCGTCGGACTCCAGGACGGTGCCGTCCGCGGCCTGGCCGGGTGGTGCGGCCCGCCAGAACGCCAGGTTCCAGACCTTGGCCATCACGTACAGCGTCAGCAGGCTGGTCGCCACCGAGCCGACGACGAGGATCCAGGCCCAGACGCCGCCGTCGGCCACACCGGCTCGCATGAGGCCGAGCTTGCCGATGAAGCCGGACAGCGGCGGGATCCCGGCGAGGTTCATGGCGGGCACGAAGAAGAGGGCGGCGAGCAACGGGGCGGCTCTGGCCAGTCCGCCGATCCGGGTGAGTTCGGTGGTGCCGGTGCGGCGCTCGATCAGTCCGGCGACGAGGAACAGCGTCGTCTGGACGGTGATGTGATGGGCGACGTAGACGATCGCGCCGCCGTACGCCTCGCGGGAGGCGAGGCCGATACCGAAGACCATGTAGCCGATGTGGCTGATGAGGATGAAGGAGAGCAGCCGCTTCAGGTCGGTCTGGGCGACGGCTCCGAGGATGCCGATCATCATCGAGGCGAGCGCGGCCGCCATCAGCAGGTCGCCGAGCCGGTTGCCGGGGAAGAGCAGGGTCTCCGTACGGAGCATGCAGTAGATGCCGACCTTGGTGAGCAGGCCCGCGAAGACGGCGGTGACGGGGGCGGGTGCGGTGGGGTACGAGTCGGGGAGCCAGGCGGCGAGCGGGAACACGGCTGCCTTGATGGCGAACACGGTCAGCAGCATGGCCTGGATCAGGGTCTGTACGCCGAGCGGGAGTTCGCCCAGCCGCTGGGCCAGCTGGGCGAGGTTGGCGGTGCCGGTGGCCGCGTATGTCATGGCGATCGCGGTGAGGAACAGCATCGACGAGAAGAGCGAGATGATCACGTACGTGGAGCCGGCCCGCACCCGGGGGCCGGTGCCGCCGAGGGTGAGCAGCACGAAGCTCGCCACCAGCATGATCTCGAAGCCGACGTAGAGGTTGACGAGGTCACCGGCGAGGAACGTGCAGGAGACTCCGGCGACCAGGATCAGATACGCGGGGTGGAAGACCGCCACGGGTGTCTCTTCGTCGCGGTCGGCCATGCCCTGGCCGAGGGAGTAGACCAGCACGCAGAGGGTGACGGCCGAGGAGACGGTCAGCATCAGCCCGGACAGCCGGTCGGCGACCAGGGTGATGCCGAGGGGAGGGGCGAAGTCGCCGAGGTGGACGGTGAGGGGGCCGCCGGAGTCGGCAGCGATCATCAGGGCGACGGAGAGCGCGAGCACGGCGGTGAGCACGGCGACGCTGATCATGCGCTGGAACTGTTTGAGCCGGGTGCCGAAGGCGAGGCTCAGGCCGGTGGCGCAGAGCGGCAGCAGCACCGGCAGCGGGACGAGTGCGTTCACCCGGTGTCTCCTCGGTTCGCGTCCGCGGCAGGGGCTTCGGTACGGGCTTCGGCGTAGTCCTGCGGGTCGGCGCCCAGCACGTCGTGCCAGAGGTCTCCGCCGGCGTCCCGGCCGCGGGCCTGGAGGGCGCGGTCGGCGCGGAGCCGGGCCCGGAGGCGTTTGCGTTCCTCCCGGTACCGGGCGCGTTCCTCCGCCGTGCGTTCGGACGCGGACCGGTACTGCTCGCGCAGTTCGTCCCGCTCCCCCAGCACCTCGGCGCGCAGCGCGATACGCCGGTCCTCCAGGTCGTCGTGGACCTCGTCGGTACCGGTCAACTGGTGGCTGCGGTACGCCATCGCGAGGAGGAACGCCGTGGTGGCGAGCGTGATGACGATCGCGGTCAGAGCGATGGCCTGCGGCAGCGGGTCGGTGACCTGCCACAGCGGGACGCCGTACAGGAGGGGCGCCCTGCCCGCCGATCCCGTGGCGGACAGGACGAGCAGGTTGATGCCGTTGCCCGCGATCACCGCACCGAGCAGGATGCGGGTGAGGGGGCGGGTGAGCATGAGGATGCCGCCGACGGCACACAGCACGGCGGCCGTGGCCAGAAGAGAGGCGCTGACCGTCATCCGGGTGCACCTCCGGCCTCGGGCGCCGTGCCCGGTCCTGCTTCCGGATCGGGCTCGGCTCCCGGTCCCGCTTCCCCCGGGGGCGCCTTCTTCTCCCCCGCCGCGTTCTCCGCCGCGGCCTTCTCCGCGGCGGCCCGCTCGATCTGACGGTCGATCTTGGCTCCGAGTGCGCGCACGATGTCCAGCACCACGCCCAGCACCAGGAGGTACACACCGAAGTCGAAGAGGACCGGCGTGCCCAGGTGGTACGGGCCGAACACGGGCAGCCGGCCGTGATATGTCCAGGCGTGCAGCACGGTTCCGTCGGCGAGGCCGAGCAGCGCCACTCCGGTGGAGATGAACAGCCCGAGGCCGGTGAAGAGCCCCGGCTGCAGCGGTGCGGCTTCGGCGAGTTCGAACCGGCCGCCCGCCAGATAGCGGGTGATCAGCCCGACACCGGCGACGAGTCCGGCGACGAACCCGCCGCCCGGCATGTTCTCGGCGCAGAACAGCAGGTAGACGGAGAGCACCAGGATCGGATGGAACAGCAGCCGGGCCACGACCTCGAAGACGACCGACCGGTGTTCGGGGGCGAGCGTGGCGCCCGCCGCGAGCCAGCTCCGCTCGGGCGCGCCCTCGTCGCCGTGCGGAAGGCCGGTCAGTCCGCGCTCCGTCAGCGACCAGGCCGTACGCCCGGGGACCTCCTCGCGCAGCCCGGATCCGTCCGCCCGGCGGTGCAGATAGATCAGGCTGGTCACGCCGATCGCCGCGGCGGCGAGCACGGCGGACTCCCCCATCGTGTCCCAGGCCCGCAGGTCGACCAGGATGGTGGCGACCACGTCCTTGAGCCCGTGGTGCGCGGTCTCCTCGACCATGGCGGCCCCGGCGGGGTCGGCGGTACGTGCGGCCGCCGCGACCCACACCACCACGCTCAAGGTGGCGGCCGCGGCCAGCGCCACAGGAATGCGTACCGCGCGCCGCCACGTACTGACCGACTCCTGGAAGTGCACCGGCATCCGCCGCAGCACCAGCACGAACACGACCATGGACACCGTCTCGACGCAGAACTGGGTGAGCGCCAGATCGGGGCCGCCCTGGACGACGAAGAGCAGCCCGGTGCCGTACCCCGTCAGCCCCGCCAGGACCACCGCCTTCATCCGGCGGCTGACGGTGAGGCAGAGAAGCGCGGCCGCGCAGGTCAGGACAGCCACGGCGCCCTGCAGCGGAACGTCCCAGAGCCGCGGCGCCGAAGCCCCGTGCCACGGCCGGTCCACCCCCAGCACGGCGAGCTGTCCGGCGAGCATGACGAGCAGAGTGATGGCGAGATAGCCGGAGAGCGAGCCGCGCTGGACGAAGCCGGTGATCTCCAGCGAGGTCCGCTCCAGGCCGAGCAGCAGACGGCCGAAGACCCGGTCGGCGGTCGGCCAGGCGATCCGCCGGGAGAGCCGGGTCACGGTGGTACGCCCGGCGAAGAGCACCGCACCGCCGACCGTGGCGACGGCCGAGAGCAGCAGGGCGGTGCCGAACCCGTGCCAGAGCGCGAGGTGGTACGGATGCGCGGGTACGGGGAACTCGTCGGCGTACGCGCTGAGCAGCCGCTGGACCCGGCCGACGCCCGGCCCGAGCACCAGGCCGCAGAGCGCCAGCACGGCGGGCGGGGCGAGGAACGCCCAGCCGACCCGGTGCACCGGGGTGTCCTCGACGCCGGGTTTACGGGCGAACGCGCCCCAGACGAACCGTACGGCGTAGGCGACGGTCAGCGTCGAGCCCGCCACGGTGACGGCGAGCGCCCAGCGGTCCGCGGCGTCGCCGTGCAGCAGCGCGTCGAACGCGGCCTCCTTCGCGGCGAATCCGAGCAGCGGGGGCAGTGCGGCCATGGACGCGGCGGCGAGCACGGCGACCGCGCAGACGTACGGCAGCGCCCGGCCGACGCCCGAGAGTCTGCGCAGATCGCGGGTGCCCGCCGCATGGTCGACGATGCCGGTGACGAGGAACAGCGGTGCCTTGAACAGGGCGTGACTCAGAATCATGACCGCGGCGGCGAGAGCGGCGTCGCGGTTGCCGATACCGGCGAGCAGGGTGAGGAAGCCGAGCTGGCTGACGGTACCGTAGGCGAGGACGAGCTTGAGGTCGTTCAGCCGAAGCGCCCGCCAGCCGCCGAGCAGCATGGTCGCTCCGCCGAGGACCAGGACGACGGGCCGCCATACGGGGACGTCGGCGAAGCCGGGCGCGAGGCGTGCCACCAGGTAGACACCGGCCTTGACCATGGCCGCGGCGTGCAGATAGGCGCTGACGGGGGTGGGGGCGGCCATGGCGTTCGGCAGCCAGAGGCTGAAGGGCCAGATCGCCGACTTCGACAGTGCTCCGCAAAGGATCAGAACCACGGCCACCGAGATGGCGAGGCTGGTGGCCGGCGGGTCGGCGACGATCGCGGAGATCCGGTACGTGCCCGCCGCCTGACCGAGGATCAGGAAGCCGACAAGCATCGCCAGGCCGCCGAGCGTGGTCACGGTGAGCGCCTGGAGCGCGGAGCGGCGGCTGTGCTTCTGTTCGCTGCTGTACCCGATCAGCAGGTAGGAGAAGACTGTGGTCAGTTCCCAGAAGAGATAGAGCGTGATCAGGTCGTCGGCGAGGACCAGGCCGAGCATGGCACCCGCGAAGGCCAGCAGGTTCCCGGCGAAGCCGGCCAGTCGGGGGGCGTCGTCGGAGAAGTACGAGGCGCAGTACAGCAGGACGAGCGCGCCGATTCCGGCGGCGAGCAGCACCATGAGTTCGGCGAGCGCGTCGAGGCGCAGTTCGACGAAGACGTCGTACGCCGGCATCCACCGCCACGACCAGGTCACGGATCCGCCGGACGCCGCGGTGTTCCACTGCGTGGCCGCCCACACCGTGGCGGCCGCGGGCGGCAGCGCGAGCACGACGAACGCGCGGCTGCCGAGGCGCCGTACCAGCGGGGCCGCGCACGCGGCGAGGACGAAGTGGCAGACGATGAGCGCTGTCATACGGCCCCGGTGGGCGTCCCGCGCCTGCCCGCGGGGGGCGTCCGGGGCTTGGGCGAAGCATCACGGGCATAGGGCACTGAATAGAGATATATCCCCCACCTCCTATCACCCGTACGGCGCGCCGCGCAGATGCAGGACACCGCTTCGGACGCGGCTGTACGCCGACCGTCACGTCCCCGCGTGCACAGGCTTCGCCAACTGGCGGGTGACGGTGCCGCGTCAGCCCGAGACGCGGGGGGTGGTGAGGGGTGCCACCGGCAAGGGCGCCGAGGCGCGACTCGCCTCGATCACCGACGAACCGATGTACCCGGCGGGATCACGCCCGTCCGGTCTCCTCACGGCAGTACGGCCATCCCGTCGAGCTCCACGAGAGCCTGTTCGTCCCAGAGCCGGGCCACCCCGACGACCGCCATCGCCGGGTAGTCGCGGCCCGCCAACCGCCGCCAGATCAGACCGAGTTCGGGGGCATGAGCGCGGTAGTCGGCGACGTCGGTGGCGTAGACGGTGACCCGGGCCAGATCGGCCGGGGAGCCACCGGCCGCGCGCAGTGCGACGAGCAGATTGGTGAGGGCCGTCGTGAACTGTTCGGGCAGTGTGTCGCCGATGACCTTGCCGTTCCGGTCAAGAGCCGTCTGCCCGGCCAGGAAGACCAGTTGACTGCCGGTGGCCGTGACGGCGTGCGAGAAGCCTGTGGGCGGGGACAGCTCGGCGGGATTGATTCGGTGGATCGGACTCATGCGGACGGCTCCTGGTTCCCGGACGGCTCCTGCTGCGCGGTCGGCGCCGTCGCGTACAGCTCCTTGGCGATGATCGTGCGCTGGACCTCGCTGGCCCCCTCGTAGATCCGCGGGGCGCGCACCTCCCGGTAGAGGTGTTCGAGCAGATGACCGCGCCGCAGCGCACGGGCGCCGTGCAGCTGGACGGCGGCGTCGACGACGTACTGCGCCGCCTCCGTGGCGTACAGCTTCGCCATCGCCGCTCTGCGCGGAACCCCCGGTTCCCCCGCGTCGTACGCCGCCGCGGCCGCGTACACCAGGAGCCGGGCGGCCTCGGTGCGGGTGGCCATTTCGGCGACCTGGTGCGAGACGGCCTGCAGATCCTTGAGTGGGCCGCCGAACGCGGTGCGTTGCGCGGTGTGGGCCAAGGTCGCGTCGAGGGCCGCGCGGGCCATGCCGACGGCGAAGGCGCCGACGCTGGGACGGAACAGGTTGAGGGTGTTCATGGCGACCCGGAAGCCGCGGCCGGGTTCGCCGAGTACGTCGTCCGGGGTGACCGGCACCTCGTCGAAGGTCAGCGCGCCGATGGGGTGCGGGGAGAGCATGTCGAGCGCTGTGCCGGTCAGCCCCGGGCGGTCGGCGGGGACCAGGAACGCGGTGACGCCGCGGGCTCCGGCGCCGGGCGTCGTGCGGGCGAAGACGGTGTAGAAGTCGGCCTCGGGGGCGTTTGAGATCCAGCACTTCTCGCCGGTCAGCCGCCAGCCGTCCCGGGCGTGCGCCGCGCTGAGGGCGAGGGCCGCCGCGTCGGAGCCGGCGCCGGGCTCGCTGAGCGCGAAGGCTGCGACCGCGCGGCCCGCGCGGACTTCGGGGAGCCAGCGTTCACGGTGGGCCGGGGTACCCGCCTGGACCAATGGGTACGAGCCGAGTCCTTGGAGGGCCAGCGCGGTCTCGGCCTCCGTGCAGCCGCGGGCCAGGGACTCGCGCAGCAGACAGAGGTCGAGGGCTCCGGAGGAGAACAGCCGGTCGAGCAGGCCCAGTTCACCGAGGGCGGCGACGAGTGCGCGGTTGACGTGACCCGGTTCGCCCTTCTCTGCGAGGGGGCGCAACTGCTGCTCGGCCAGGGCGCGCAGCTCCTCGCACCAGGCGGTCTGTGACGGATCGAGCGAGAATGCCGACATACCGGCGCCTCTCCTGGATCGTATCGCGAAGTATTGACTACCGTCATTCAAACGATACGCTCCAAGGGCGACAAGGGGGCGATCCGTTATGGACCCGAAGACCTCAGCGCACATCGACAGCTTTGCCAGAGAGCATCTGCCACCCCAGGACCAGTGGCCGGAACTGGTCTTCGGTCTCCCCGAGCTGGACTATCCGGACCGGCTGAACTGCGCCGCCGAACTCCTCGACACCACGGTCGCCCGTCTCGGACCCGACCGCCCCGCCTTCCGTACCCCTGACGGCCCGACGTGGAGCTACGGCGAGCTCCAGGACCGGGTCGACCGGATCGCCCATGTCCTGACCTCCGATCTGGGGGTCGTCCCCGGCAACCGGGTCCTGCTGCGCGGCCCCACCACCCCCCATTTGGCCGCCTGCTGGCTCGCCGTGCTGAAGGCGGGCGCGATCGCCGTGACCGTACTGGCACAGCAGCGATCCCAGGAGATCGCCACCATCTGCTCGATGGCCCGCGTCGGCCATGCGCTGTGCGATGTCCGGTCGGTCGACGATCTGGTGAAGGCTCAGGTGCCGGGGCTGCGGATCACCGCGTACGGAGGGGACGGGGCGGACGATCTGCTGCGGCTGGCCGAGCTCCGGCCGGGGCCGTACCCGGCTGTGGACACCGCCGCGGACGATGTCGCGCTGATCGCGTTCACCTCGGGCACCACCGGGCGTCCCAAAGGCTGCATGCACTTCCACCGCGATCTGCTGGCCATCGCCGACACCTTCTCGCGCCACGTCCTGCGGCCGGGCCCCGAGGACGTGTTCGCGGGCAGTCCACCGCTCGGCTTCACCTTCGGGCTCGGCGGCCTGGTGGTCTTCCCGCTGCGAGCCGGCGGTTCGGCGCTGCTGCTGGAACAGGCCGGTCCGCGGCAGCTGCTGCCCGCGCTGGCCACCCACCGCGTCTCGGTCCTGTTCACCGCCCCGACCGCGTATCGCGTGATGCTCGACCATCTCGGCGAGCACGATCTGTCCGCGCTGCGCCGCTGCGTCTCGGCGGGCGAGAACCTGCCCGCGGCGACCTGGCACTCCTGGTACGAGCGGACCGGTCTGCGCATCATCAACGGCATAGGCGCCACCGAACTGCTGCACATCTTCATCTCCGCCGCCGACGACGCGATCCGCCCCGGCACCACCGGGGTTGCGGTGCCCGGCTGGCAGGCGCGCGTGCTGGACCGGGACGGCCGCGCGGTGCCCGACGGGGAGCCGGGGCTGCTCGCCGTACGCGGCCCGACGGGGTGCCGCTATCTCGCCGACGCACGTCAGACGGAATACGTGCAGCACGGCTGGAACCTCACCGGCGACACGTACACCCGCGACAGCGACGGCTACTTCCACTACGTCGCACGCGCCGACGACATGATCATCTCCTCCGGCTACAACATCGCGGGCCCCGAGGTCGAGGACGCCCTGCTGCGCCATCCCCAGGTCGCGGAAGCAGCGGTGGTCGGCCGGCCGGACGAGCTGCGCGGCCAGGTCGTGGTGGCGTACGTAGTGCCTCGCGAGGGCGCCGCACCGTCGGCCGACGACCTGCGCACGTACATGAAGGGCGAACTGGCGCCGCACAAGTGCCCGCGCGTCATCGAGTTCCTGCCCGCTCTCCCCCGGACCGCCACGGGCAAGCTGCAGCGGTTCCGGCTGCGTAGCGAGGCGGACCGGAGCCAGGCCCTAGAGTGATCACGTGGCCGACCTGCACACCCCCCGATCCCTGATCGTCACCCTCTACGGTGCGTACGGTCGCACCCCCGGCGACACACCGCTGCCGGTGGCCGAGCTGATCCGGTTGCTGAACGCCGTCGGTGTCGACGCCCCGTCGGTGCGCTCCTCGGTCTCCCGGCTGAAGCGGCGCGGGCTGCTCGTACCGGCGCGGACCGCGAACGGCGCGGCCGGATACGCGCTGTCGCAGGACGCCCGCCAGCTGCTGGACGACGGCGACCGGCGGATCTACGCACATCCGTCACCACCGCTGCGGGACGGCTGGGTGCTCGCCGTCTTCTCCGTACCGGAAGCGGAGCGGCACAAGCGGCACCTGCTGCGCTCCCGGCTCTCCCGACTGGGCTTCGGCACGGCCGCGCCAGGGGTCTGGATCGCACCCGCCGCACTGTACGACGAGACCCGGCACACCCTGGAGCGGCTGGAACTCGCCCCGTACGTGGACCTGTTCCGCGGGGAACACCTCGGCTTCGCCGCCACGCGGGAGTCGGTGGCGCGCTGGTGGGACCTGGAGGCCATCGCCCGGCTCCACCTGGACTTCCTGGCCCAGCACGAACCGGTGCTGCGGGCCTGGGAATCGCGTACCGGGGAGCCGGACGCGGAGGCCGCCTACCGGGACTATCTGACCGCCCTGGACTCCTGGCGGCGGCTGCCGTACACCGATCCGGGGCTGCCGGAGGAGCTGCTGCCGAAGGACTGGCCGGGGGGCCGGGCGGCGGAGGTGTTCGGGCTGCTGCACGCCCGGTTGCGGGACGCGGGGGCGGAGTTCGTCCGAGGCGGGCCGGGCGGCTCGTAAAGCGTGTGCACAGCCCGGTCCCGACTGGTCATCATGGACCATGACCTGGACCTTCACTGACGACGTCGATGTGTTCCTGGACACCGCCGGTGCGTGGCTTGCGACCCGGCCCGCCGAGAACACTCTCGTACTGACCATCACCGCGACCCTGCGCAGCAGCGGCCCGCATGCGTACGGCGGGGACGCCCCGGTGCTGGGCTGGTGGCGCGGACCGGACGGCGAGGTCGCGGGGACCCTGGTGCAGACCCCGCCGTACCGGCCGCTGCTCGGCGTCGTCGCCCCGGAGGCCGTCGGTCCGCTGGCCGCCGCGTTCCCGCTGACCGCCGTCAACGCAGACCGGGCCACCGCCGAGGCGCTGGCCGCGGGGTGGCCCGGCCACCAGGTCGAAGAGGTACAACGGCTGTACCTTCTGGACGAGTTGGTCCCGCCCTCCCCCGCGCCGCCGGGCGGTCCCAGGTCCGCCACGGCCGCCGACCGGGCCCTGCTGGTGGCCTGGCATCGCGCGTTCGCCGCGGACGTCGGCCAGCCTGACGCCCACGCCGAGCGGATGGTCGACGAGCGGACGGCGTCCGGCGATCTGACGCTCTGGGAGACCGGCGGGGTCCCGGTGTCGATGGCGGGTGTCTCCCCGCGAGTCGCCGGCGCGGTGCGGGTGACGGCCGTGTACACGCCACCCGAGCACCGGGGCCACGGGTACGCGGCGGCGGTGACGGCCGAGGTCAGCCGGGCGGCGCGGGAAGCGGGCGCGCAGGAGGTGCTGCTTTTCACGGATCTCGCCAACCCGACGAGCAACGGGGTCTACCAGCGCATCGGCTACCGGCCGGTCTCGGACCGGCTGTTGATCACTGCGGAGTCGACGTGACGGGCGGGGCCGAGAAGGCGCCGCTGGAATCGGGCTGGCTGATCGCCGCGAATGTGGTGCGGTGGCGACGGTACGGGGAGGGCGGGCAGGAGCTGCGGCCGGGCACCAAGTCCTACCGGGGAGGCTCGAAAGTGCATGTGATCGACACCTACGCGGGGACGGGCCACGAGACGCTGACCACGATCGGACGCGCGCGCCACACCGGCAGGTACATCACGATCGACATGGCGACGCGCAATCTGCACACGTTTCGGGCCGTGCCGGTCTACAGCCCGACCGTGCTGCGGCTCTGCGCGGAGGCGGAAGTGGGCGGCTGCTGGGACTCCCGGGAGGACGCAGAGCAGCTCGCCGCCCGGCTCGGACGTCTGGCGGCCGAGTACCGCGGGTCCTGGTGGGACGGCGCGCCCCATCCCGTCCCCTGCCGCTGCCACGACTGCTTGACGGGCGGGGCGCTCACCCCAGCGTGAGCCGCGGCTTCGGTGCGTCCGTGCGGCCGGTCGGCGGTGTGCGGCTGCCCGCGCGGTACGGAAGCGGCCAGGGCGCGCCCGGTCCGCCGTAGCCCTGGTCGGCCGCCGCGTGCAGGGTCCAGTGCGGGTCGTACAGATGCGGGCGGGCCAGGGCGCACAGGTCGGCACGGCCTGCCAGCAGCAGCGAGTTGACGTCGTCCCAGGAGGAGATCGCACCGACCGCGATGACGGGCACGACCAGGGCGTTGCGGATCCGGTCGGCGAACGGGGTCTGGTACGAGCGGCCGTACTCGGGGTCTTCGTCCGGGACGACCTGGCCGGTGGAGACGTCGATGGCGTCGGCGCCGTGCGCGACGAACGCGCGGGCGATCTCGACGGCGTCCTCGGCCGTCGTGCCGCCGGCGGCCCAGTCCGTGGCGGAGATGCGGACGGTCATGGGCCGGTCGTCGGGCCACCGGGCGCGGACCGCGTCGAAGACTTCGAGGGGGAAGCGGAGTCGGTTCGACAGCGGTCCGCCGTAGATGTCGGTGCGGTGGTTGGTGAGCGGGGAGAGGAACCCGGAGAGCAGATAGCCGTGGGCGCAGTGGAGTTCGAGCAGGTCGAAGTCGCAGGTGGCGGCGTGCCGGGCCGCTGCGGCGAACTGGTTGCGGATCACGTCGAGCCCGGCGCGGTCCAGCGCGTGCGGGACCTGGTTGACGCCTTCCCGGTACGGGACCGGGGAAGCGGCGGACAGCGGCCAGTTGCCCTCGTCGAGGGGCTGGTCGATGCCCTCCCACATCAGCTTGGTGGAGCCCTTGCGACCGGAGTGGCCGAGCTGGATGCCGATCGCCGTGCCGGGGGCGGAGGTATGGACGAAGTCGGTGATCCGGGTCCAGGCGGCGGCCTGTTCGGGGGTGTAGAGCCCGGTGCACCCGGGGGTGATCCGGCCCTCGGCGCTCACGCACACCATCTCTGTCATGACGAGCCCGGCGCCGCCGAGGGCGCGGGCGCCCAGGTGGACGAGGTGGAGGTCACCGGGGACGCCGTCGACGGCCGAGTACATGTCCATCGGGGAGACGACGACGCGGTTACGGAGTTCCAGGCCGCGCAGCCGCAGCGGGGTGAACATCGGCGGGGTGCCGGGGGCGCAGCCGAACTCCTCCTCGACGGCGGCGGTGAAGCCGGCGTCGCGCAGCCGCAGGTTGTCGTGGGTGACGCGGCGGCTGCGGGTCAGAAGGTTGAAGGCGAACTGGCGGGGCGCCTGGTCGACGTACGTACCCAGCTCCTCGAACCAGCGCAGGCTCGCTGCGGCGGCGCGCTGGGTGGAGGCGACGACGGGCCGCCGCTCGGCCTCGTACGCGGCGAGGGCTGCGGGCAGGTCCGGCTGCTCCTCGATGCAGGCGGCGAGCGCCAGGGCGTCCTCGACGGCGAGCTTGGTGCCGGACCCGATGGAGAAGTGGGCGGTGTGGGCGGCGTCGCCGATGAGAACCGTGTTGCCGTGCGACCAGTGGGCGTTGACGACGGTACGGAAGGTGAGCCAGGAGGAGTTGTTGGAGCGCAGCGGGCGGCCGCCGAGGGCGTCGGCGAAGATCTTGCCGCAGCGTTCCGTCGATGCTGCGGTGTCCATGGCGTCGAAACCGGCCGCGTGCCAGACCTCCTCGCGCATCTCGACGATGGCGGTGGAGGCACCGGCCGAGAAGGGGTAGGCGTGCAGCTGCATCACGCCGTGTTCGGTCTCGGCGATCTCGAAGCGGAAGGCGTCGAACGCGAAGTCCGTGGCGAGCCAGATGTAGCGGTTGCGGTGGGTGGTGACGGTGGGCCGGAAGGTGCCGGCGTACGTCTCACGGGTGGTGCTGTGCACGCCGTCGGCCGCGATCACCAGGTCGTGCGTCGCGGCGAGCTCGGCGGCGGGCGGGGCCTCCGCGCGGAAGCGGAGCCGTACCCCGAGGGACGCGCAGCGCTTGTGCAGGATCTCCAGGAGCCGGCGGCGGCCCAGCGCCGAGAATCCGTGGCCGCCGGACGTCTGGGTCCGGCCGCGGTGGACGATGTCGATGTCGTCCCACCGTACGAATTCGGCCTGCAGCGCGCGGTACACCACGGGGTCGGCGTGTTCGATGCCTCCGAGCGTCTCGTCGGAGAGGACGACGCCGAAGCCGAATGTGTCGTCGGGGGCGTTACGCTCCCAGACGGTGACGGAGCGCTCGGGGTCCAGGCGCTTGAGGAGGGCCGCGGCGTACAGCCCGCCGGGGCCGCCGCCGATCACCGCGATCCGCCTCGTGTCGGAAGCCATGGCGCTACCTGCCCTGCCATTTCGGCGGGCGCTCCTCCGCGAACGCGGCGTGGAACTCGGCGTAGTCGTCGCCGTGCATCAACAGGGCCTGGGTGGCGGCGTCCATCTCCACGGCGGCGGCGAGCGGCATGTCGAGTTCGGCGGTGAGCAGCGCCTTGGTCTGGGCGAGGGCGAGGGCGGGGCCTTCGGCGAGGCGGCGGGCGAGCTCCGCGGCTCGGGCATCGGCCTGTCCCTCTTCGGCCAGCTCGCTGATCAGCCCGATCCGTTCCGCCTCGGGGGCGCGGACCGGCTCGCCGAGCATCAGCAGCCGGGTGGCATGGCCGAGGCCGACGACGCGCGGCAGCAGATAGGCCGCCCCCATGTCGCCGCCGGAGAGCCCGACCCGGGTGAAGAGGAAGGCGAACCGGGCGGACGGGTCGGCGACACGGAAGTCGGCGGCCAGCGCGAGGACCGCACCGGCGCCCGCGGCGACGCCGTGCACCGCGGCGATGACGGGGAAGGGGCACTCGCGCAGCGCCCGCACGACCTGCCCGGTCATCCGGTTGAAGTCGAGCAGTTGCGCGGTGTCCATCGCGAGCGTGGCACCGATGATCTCGTCGACATCGCCGCCGGAGCAGAAGCCGCGCCCCTCACCGGCCAGCACGAGAGCGCGCACGGAGCGTTCGCGGGACAGCTCGGCGAGGAGGTCGCGCAGGTCGGCGTAGGCGCCGAAGGTGAGCGCGTTGAGCTTCTCGGGGCGGGCCAGGGTGACGGTGGCGACGCCGTCGTCCGTCGTCAGCCGCAGATGGTGCCAGTCATCGGTACGGCGGGCGGAGCTGGGAAACGGGCTCATGGAGGGTGGTCCCCTTCAGCCGTCGGGCTGCTACCTGCTCTCGAAGTTATCACCCTTACGTGACTTCCGTCACGAGTACGCGATAGGTGCCGATCGGAATGTGGTGAACGTCCCTTTCGGACCGGACCGCAGCCCCTTGTCTGTGTCGTTGCGCTTCGTAAGGTTGAAAGGAAGAAGTCTTGAGCTCCAGAAACTCGAGCTCCGGACAGCCGTACCTCCGGAACGGAACCCCGTCTTGCCGCCCGATGGACCGATGCCCGCCTCCTGGCGTATCGCGCTGCCGCACTCCACGGCCGCAGTGCCGATGGCCCGCACCCTGATCCGTACGGCGCTGGCGGACATCGACACACCGGCCGACACCACCGACACGGCCGAGCTCCTCACCGCGGAACTGGTCGCCAACGCCGTGAAGCACACCGACGGCGACGAGCCCGTCGAGCTGGTGGTGGAGCTTCTGGAGACCGGCTGCCAGGTGGAGGTCCACGACCGCGACCCGGCCCCGCCGGGCGACCTCTCCCGGCCCCGGCCCGGCAGCGAGCCGGACCCCTGGCAGGAGCACGGCCGTGGCCTGCTGCTCATCCGCACGCTCAGCTCGTCCTGCGGTCATCGCACGACGGAGCACGGCAAGGCCGTGTGGTTCACGCTGCCGCATCAGCACCGTCGGTAGAGGGCGCTTCTCGCCGCTCGTTACCGCCCTTCAGCGTCGATCGGCGCCCCCCGGCACCGCCCCCGGTGCCTCTGCGCATCCCCCGGCACCCCGGTGCCTGTGCATGTTCCCCCCGGCACCCCGGTGCCCCTTGGCGCTTCCTCGGTGCCTCTCAGTCCTCGTCCGCGCCGGCCAGCCGCGACCGGCTCCGGCTGTAGCCGGCGTACACCGCCGCGCCGACCACCAGGAACACCGCGAACTGCACCCAGGTCGCCCAGCCCGTCCCGTACATCAGATACAGGCAGAAGAGGACACCCAGGATCGGGCTGAGCGGGTAGAGCGGCACCCGGAAGGAGCGCTTCAGCCCTGGGTTGCTGCGCCGCAACGCGATCACCGCGACATTGACCGCCACCATGATGCCGAGCGTGCCGATGGTCGTCAGATTCACCACCACGTCGAGGGACGCGAAGGCTGCCGGCACGGCGAAGACGACGGCCACGATCCAGGTGTTGGCGACAGGCGTCGCCGTCCGCGGCGAGACACGTTCGAAGACCCGCGGGACCAGGCCGTCGCGGGACATCGACATCAGGATGCGGGTCTGCCCGTACATCACCGCGAGCACGACCGACGCGATGGCTACGACCGCGCCGAACGCGATGATGCCGCCACCGACGGTCGAGCCGGTGACCTGGTCGACGATCAGCGAGAGCGCGGCCGGCTTGTCGGAGACGGCGTCCGCGCCGAGTGCGCCGATGGCCGTGAGGGCGACCGCGCAGTAGAGCAGGGTGGCGACCCCGAGGCAGATCAGGATCGCGATCGGGATGTTCCGCCGGGGGTTCTTGACCTCTTCGCCCGCGGTGGTGATCGCGTCGAAGCCGATGTACGAGAAGAACGCCAGCGAGGCACCGGCGGTGACCCCGGCCGGACCATGGGTGGCGAACGGCGTGAGATTACCGGCCTCGAACGCGGTGAACGCGATGGCGCAGAAGGCGATCAGAATGCCGATCTTGAGGACCGCCATCGCGGCCGTGGCGCCCGCGCTCTCCCGGATGCCGCGCACCAGCAGGGTGGCGGCCATCATGATCACCACGATGGCGGGGAGGTTGATCACACCGCCGTCGCCGGGCCCGGCGGACAGGGCGGCGGGCAGGTGCCAGCCGACGAGGCTGTTCAGCAGTTCGTTGACGTACTGGCTCCAGCCGACCGCGACCGCGGAGACCGAGACGCCGTACTCCAGCAGCAGACACCAGCCGACGAGGAACGCGATGCGCTCGCCGAGAGTGGCGTAGGCGAAGGAGTACGAACTGCCGGAGACCGGGATCGCGCCGCCCAGCTCGGCGAAGGAGAACGCGGTGAAGATGCAGGTGATCGCAGCGAGAACGAAGGAGAGGACGACCGCGGGGCCGGCCTCGGCGACGGTGTCGGAGAGGCCGACGAAGATGCCGGTGCCGACGATGGCTCCTACGCCGAAGCACACGAGCTGGAACAGCCCCATGGTGCGCTTGAGGCCGTGCCCCTCCAGGTCGGCGCCGGATTCGGCGACCAGCTGGTCGGGGCTCTTGATGCGCAGGCCGGGCCGGGGCGACAGGCTCGGCAGGCGGAGCGGACTCACGGGGCGATCTCTTCTCTGGTGGAGCATGTGGGGGGCTCGTGCGGACGGAGCGGGTGGGGGGCTCCGGTCCTCCGGTCCTGCGGGGGGACGGCACGAAAATGGGGCTCGAGCGTGCGAGCTCGAACCCCACCAAGTGGAACCATGGTAGCCACTTCTTCGCATGTTCACCCAATCGGGCGCATGATCATGCGTTGCTCGGCGCCCCTGGCCGTGCCGGGTCAGGCACCGGCCAGTGTCGCCACCAGGACGGCCTTGATCGTGTGCATCCGGTTCTCGGCCTCGTCGAAGACGACCGAGTGTGCGGACTCGAAGACCTCGTCGGTGACTTCCAGCTCGGTCAGACCGTGGCTGTCGTGGATCTCGCGGCCGACCTTGGTCCCGAGGTCATGGAAGGCCGGAAGGCAGTGCAGGAACTTCACGTCGGCGTTGCCCGTGGCCTTCAGGACGTCCATGGTGACGGCGTACGGCGCGAGCGCCGCGATGCGCTCGTCCCAGACCTCCTTGGGCTCACCCATG
The DNA here is from genome assembly GCF_036248255.1 of Streptomyces sp. NBC_01717. Taxonomy (NCBI): domain Bacteria; kingdom Bacillati; phylum Actinomycetota; class Actinomycetes; order Kitasatosporales; family Streptomycetaceae; genus Streptomyces; species Streptomyces sp. NBC_01717. The sequence goes on from NZ_CP109178.1 coordinate 2,622,518, forward strand.
GAGACCCAGACGTCGGTGGCGACGAAGTCGGCGCCCCGGACGCCCTCGGCGATGCCCTCGGTGAGAGTGACGGTCGCGCCGCTGGACTCGGCGAGCCGGCGGGCCTGCGCGACGATCTCCTCGGCCGGCCAGTAGGCCTTCGGAGCGACGATCCGGACGTCCATGCCCAGCAGCGCGCCCGTGACCAGGTACGAGTTACCCATGTTGAAACGGGCGTCGCCGAGGTAGGCGAAGGCGATCCGCTCCAGCGGCTTGTCGCTGTGCTCGGTCATCGTGAGGACGTCGGCGAGCATCTGGGTCGGGTGCCAGTCGTCGGTGAGCCCGTTGAAGACAGGCACCCCACCGTACGCCGCCAGCTCCTCGACGGTCGCCTGGCTGTCACCGCGGTACTCGATGCCGTCGAACATCCGGCCCAGAACACGGGCGGTGTCCTTCACCGACTCCTTGTGGCCCATCTGGGAGCCCGTGGGGTCGAGATACGTCGTGGAGGCACCCTGGTCGGCGGCGGCGACCTCGAAGGCGCAGCGAGTACGGGTCGAGGTCTTCTCGAAGATCAGCGCGATGTTCCGACCGCGCAGCCGCTGCACCTCGGTGCCCGACTTCTTGGCCGTCTTGAGCTCGGCGGCCAGCTCGATCAGGCCGCGGAACTCCGCGGCCGTGAAGTCCAGCTCCTTGAGGAAGTGGCGGCCTGCGAGGTCTATCGCCATGGTGGCTGCTCCTGGGTCGGGCGAGGGTCGCGCGTACAGTCCTGGAAGTCTATACGAGACAACGCATCGCTATACAGCCCCTGTGCTGCGTGTCCGCGCGATCCACCGTGTATCCGGTCGGCCCCCGCGTCTTCCGTACGGGTGCGCCCCGGCTACACGGGGTCACGCACCACCGGGCAGCTCATGCAGCGGGGGCCGCCCCGGCCCCGGCCCAGTTCGCTGCCGCGGATCTCTATGACCTCGATGCCTTCCTTGCGCAGATACGTGTTGGTGGTGGCGTTGCGTTCGTAGGCGATGACGACACCCGGCTCGACGGCCAGCACGTTGCAGCCGTCGTCCCACTGCTCGCGCTCCGCCGCGTGCACGTCCTGGGTGGCCGTGAGCACCCGGATCGAGTCCAGGCCGAGTGCCGCCGCGATGGCCCGGTGCATGTGCTCCGGGGGATGGTCGGTGACCTTCAGATCCCGCGGTCCGCCGCCGGGCTCGATGGTGTAGGAGCGGAGCATGCCGAGCCCCGCGTACTGGGTGAACGTGTCGCCGTCGATCATCGTCATCACCGTGTCGAGGTGCATGAACGCCCGGCGTTTGGGCATGTCGAGCGCCACGATCGTCCGCGCGGAACCGGCGTCGAACAGTCCGCGCGCCAGCATCTCGACCGCCTGCGGGGTGGTGCGCTCGCTCATCCCGATGAGGACGGCGCCCTGGCCGATGACCAGGACGTCGCCGCCCTCGATGGTGGACGGATAGTCGTCCTGGCCCTCCGACCAGTGGTGGAAGGCCCCGGCCTCGGCGCCGGTGAAGAGGGGGTGGTGGCGGTAGATCGCCTCGAAGTGGACCGTCTCGCGCTGCCGGGCCGGCCAGCGCATCGCGTTGATGGACACCCCGTCGTAGATCCAGGCCGAGGTGTCCCTGGTGAAGAGGTGGTTGGGCAGCGGACCGAGCAGGAAGTCGTCCAGTTCCATGACATGGAAGCGGACGGAGGTCGGCTCGCTGTGCCGCTCCAGGAACTCCCGCTTCGTCATCCCGCCGACCAGCGCCTCCGCCAGCTCGTCGGTGGACAGCTCCTCGAAAGCGGCCCGCAGATGTTCGGTGGCGAGCGGACCGTACTCCTTCTCCTCGAAGACCCGGTCCAGCACCAGCCGATTGGCCACCGGAATGTCCAGGGCCTCACGGAGCAGATCGCCGAAGAGATGCACCTCCACTCCGCGGTCGCGCAGGACGTCCGCGAAGCCGTCGTGCTCCTGCCGGGCGCGGCGCACCCACAGCACGTCGTCGAAGAGGAGCGCGTCCTTGTTGCTGGGGGTGAGCCGCTTCAGTTCGAGATCGGGGCGGTGCAGTATGACGCGGCGCAGCCGCCCGGCCTCGGAGTCGACATGGAATCCCATGCCTCCATCCTCACCGCGCGGAGCGCCGTTCACCCGGCGAATCGCCACCTGCCTCTTCGTCTTCGGGATCAGAGCCGCGGGTCGACGGGCTCCGACTCCAGGGCGAGCACCGCGAACACCGCCTCGTGGACCCGCCACAGCGGCTCCCCGTCGGCGAGCCGGTCCAGCGCCTCCAGCCCCAGGGCGTACTCACGGAGCGCCAACGACCGCTTGTGGCCGAGGAACCGGGACCGCAGCCGCTCCAGATTCTCCGGACGCGTGTACTCGGGGCCGTAGATGATCCGCAGGTACTCCCGGCCGCGCACCTTGATGCCCGGCTGGACCAGCCTCCCCTTCTCGTCCCGGACGAGCGCCCCGAGCGGTTTCACGACCATGCCTTCGCCGCCGTTGCCGGTCATCTCCAGCCACCAGTCGATGCCGGCGCGGACCGATGCCTCGTCGCCGGTGTCGACCACGAGCCGCCGGGTGACCTGGAGCAGGCCGGTGGGGTCGTGCTCCACCAGGCGGTCGAGCCAGGCAAGCTGCTCGTCATGCGGTACGGAGGCCAGTGACCGGCCCCGCACGGCGAGGACCTGGAACGGGGCGATCCGCACCCCGTCGAGGCCCTCGGTGGACCAGCAGTAGCGACGGTAGGCGTCGGTGAACGCCGCCGCGTCGGCCGTCCGGTCCTGCTGACGCGCAGCCAGGTCGGCGACGTCGACACCGCGGGCCGCCGCTGCCGCCAGCGCCGCGTTGGCCCCGGGGAGGACGGCCCCGGACGCGGCGCCGACCGCCGCGTACTGCGAGCGCAGCAGGCCGCCGGCCTTGAGGGACCAGGGCATCAGCTCGGCGTCGAGCAGCACCCAGTCGGTGTCCCACTCGTCCCAGAGTCCGGCGGCGGTGACGGCCGTGCGCAGCCTGCCGAGGATCACCTCGGTCAGGGCGACGTCGTCCAGGAACGGCCGTCCGGTACGGGTGTGCAGCGCCCCGGTCGGGCCCTCGACCCCGAACCGCTCCCGGGCCGCTTCCGCGTCGCGGCAGACCAGGGCCACCGCGCGCGAGCCCATGTGCTTCTCCTCGCACACGACCGTGGCGACACCGTCCGCCCGGTACTGGGCGAACGCCTCGGCCGGGTGCTCCAGAAAGCCTTCCTCGTGGGAGGTGGCGGTCGGCGCCATGGTCGGCGGCAGGTAGCCGAGCAGCCGCGGGTCGACGGCGAACCGGCTCATGACTTCGAGCGCCGCCGCGGCGTTCTCCTCGCGCACCGAGATCCGGCCCTGGTACCGGGTCTCCACGATCCGGCGGCCCTGCACATCGGCGAGGTCCAGCGGGCGGCCCTCCCGGCCCCCGGGTGCCTCGGTGGTCAGCGGCTTGGCGGGCTCGTACCAGACCTTCTCGGCCGGTACGTCGACGAGTTCGCGCTCGGGCCAGCGCAGCGCGGTCATCTTCCCGCCGAAGACCGCACCGGTGTCCAGGCAGAGGGTGTTGTTGACCCAGGATGTGCTGGGCACGGGCGTGTGGCCGTAGACCACGGCTGCGCGGCCGCGGTACTCCTCGGCCCACGGGTAGCGCACGGGCAGGCCGAACTCGTCGGTCTCGCCGGTGGTGTCCCCGTACAGCGCGTGCGAGCGGACCCGTCCGGAGGTGCGCCCGTGGTACTTCTCGGGCAGCCCGGCGTGGCAGACGACCAGCTTGCCGCCGTCCAGCACGTAGTGGCTGACGAGCCCGTCGATGAACTCCCGTACCTGCTCGCGGAAGGCCGGGTCCTTCGCGTCCTCCCGGTCCAACTGCTCGATGGTCTCGGCGAGTCCATGGGTGTGCTGGACCTTGCGGCCCTTGAGGTAGCGCCCGAGCTTGTTCTCGTGGTTCCCCGGCACGCACAGGGCGTTGCCCGCGGACACCATGGACATGACGCGGCGCAGCACACCGGGGCTGTCGGGGCCGCGGTCGACGAGGTCGCCGACGAAGACCGCCGTACGCCCTTCGGGGTGCGCGCCGTCGACGTAACCGAGCTTGCCGAGCAGGGACTCCAGCTCGGAGCTGCAGCCGTGGATGTCCCCGATGATGTCGAACGGGCCGGTGAGATGACGGAGGTCGTTGTAGCGGCGCTCGAGCACCACTTCGGCGTGCTCGGCCTCCTCCTCCGTGTGCAGGACGTGCACCTTGCGGAAGCCCTCGCGCTCCAGGCCGCGCAGCGAACGGCGCAGCTCGCGACGGTGGCGCTGGACGACGTGGCGGGGCATGCCGGCCCGGTCGGGGCGGGCTGCGTTGCGCGCCTGGCAGACCTCTTCGGGCAGGTCGAGCACGATCGCGATCGGCAGCACGTCGTGGCTGCGGGCCAGCTGCACCAGCTGCTTGCGGCTCTCGGCCTGGACGTTGGTGGCGTCGACGACGGTCAGCCGCCCGGCGGCGAGCCGCTTGCCCGCGATGTAGTGCAGCACGTCGAAGGCGTCGCCGCTGGCGCTCTGGTCGTTCTCGTCGTCGGCGACGAGGCCACGGCAGAAGTCCGAGGAGATGATCTCGGTGGGCTTGAAGTGCCTGTGCGCGAAGGTGGACTTGCCGGAGCCACTGGCCCCGACGAGAACGACGAGGGAGAGGTCGGTCACCGGCAGCGTGCGGTGCGTGCCTGTGTTCTTCTCGGTGTCGTTGCCGGTGTCGTTGTCGGTCATGCTGCCTTCGCCTCCTTCTTCTTGATGTCGTCCTCGGCGGTCTTCGTGAAGACGGCCAGCTGCGTGGGCGGTCCCACCTCGGGGTCGTCGGGCCCCACCGGAACGAAGTCGACTCCGTATCCGTGCCGCTGTGCCACCTCCTGCGCCCAGGCCCGGAACTCCGCCCTGGTCCACTCGAAGCGGTGGTCGCCGTGGCGCACATGCCCGGCCGGGAGACTCTCCCAGCGGACGTTGTACTCGACGTTCGGTGTCGTCACGAGCACCGTCTGCGGCCGGGCCGAACCGAACACCGCGTACTCCAGCGCGGGCAGCCTCGGCAGGTCGAGGTGCTCTATGACCTCGCTGAGCACTGCCGCGTCATAGCCGGCCAGCCGCTTGTCGGTGTACGTGAGCGAGCCTTGCCGGAGCGTGACGCGGCCGGCCTGGCGCTCCCCCATCCGGTCGAGCTTGAGGCGGCGCGAGGCGATGGTGAGAGCGCGCATGGAGACATCGACGCCGACGATCTCCGTGAAGCGCACGTCCCTCAGCAGCGCCTGGACCAACTGCCCCTGTCCGCAACCGAGGTCGAGCACCCGGCTCGCCCCGGCGGCGCGCAGGGCCTCCAGGATCGCCGTGCGCCGCTGCTCGGCGAGCGGCACCGGCTTCTCCTCGGTGTCCGTCGTCTCGTCCACCGCGTTGTCGATGCTCTCCACCGCGAGGTCGTCCAGCTCGGCGAGCCGCACCAGCTCCAGCCGTTCCATCGCCTGCCGGGTCAGCCCCCAGCGCCGGGACAGATAGCGGCTGGTGATCAGCTTCTGCTCGGGGTGGGCGGCCAGCCAGCCGTCACCGGCCCGCAGCAGCTTGTCCACCTCGTCGGGCGCGACCCAGTAGTGCTTGGCGTCGTCGAGCACCGGCAGCAGGACGTACAGCTGCCGCAGCGCGTCGGCGAGCCGCAACTCGCCCTCCAGCACGAGCCGTACGTACCGCGAGTCGCCCCACTCCGGGAACTGCGCGTCCAGCGGTACGGCCACGGCGTCCACGCTCGCCCAGCCGAGCGGCCCGAAGAGCTTCGAGACCAACTCAGGCCCACCGCGCGCCGGGAGCGCGGGCACCTCGATCCTGAGCGGCATGGGGTCCGCCGCGCGCTCGGGCCGGGCCCGGCACACACCGTTCAGAGCGGACTTGAAGACGGCGCTCATCGCTACGGAGAGCAGCGAGGACGCCGCGTACGGGCGGTCGTTCACGTACTGCGCGAGCGCCGCGTCCGGGGCGCCGCCCCGGCCCTTTCCCTTGCCACGCCGCACCAGCGCCACCGGATCCACCTCCAGCAACAGCGCGGCCGTGCAGCGCTCGGCCGATGCCTCGGGGTAGAAGACGTGCGCGGTGCCGTGGGACGTGGAGAACTGCTGCGCCTTCTCGGGGTGCTTGTGCAGCAGGAAGCCGAGGTCGGTGGCGGGTCGCTCCGGCGTGCCGGTCGTACTGATTGTCAGGAACACACGTCCGAGTATGGTCCGGTTCACTCGCCCCCCACCAGGCATTTTGTTGATGTCTACGGTTCCGGTGTTCCTCCAGCCCCTGCTGTCCCTCCAGACTGTCCTGTCCGTCCCGTCCGTTCCGCCTCCAGCAGCTCGGCCAGTTTCGCGATCGACGCCGGGCCGACCCGGCAACAGCCGCCGACCAGCCGGGCGCCGGCCGCCTGCCAGCCCCGCACCCGACCCGGGTCGAAACTGGCACCCCCGGTCCACACCCGATCCGCGGCGTCCCAGCGCTCACCGCTGTTCGGGTACACGACGACCGGCTTCCCGGTGACCTCCGCCGCCGTCTCCACCGCACGGTCGGCATCGGCCGGATCGCAGCAGTTCACTCCCACAGCCACCACGCGCTCGTGCCCGGCGGCGAGCGCGAAGGCCGTCTCCAGCGGCTGCCCGGCCCGGGTCCGGTCCCCCGCCACGCTGTAGGAGAGCCAGACGGGCAGCCCGCACCCCTCGACCGCCCGCAGCAGTGCCTCCGCCTCGTCGACGTCCGGCACCGTCTCCAGTGCCAGCACATCGGGTCCGGCGGCGGCCAGCGCCTCGATCCGGGGCCGGTGGAAGCGCTCCAGCTCCCGGACCGAGAGGCCGTACCGGCCGCGGTACTCGCTGCCGTCCGCGAGCATCGCCCCGTACGGGCCGACCGAGGCGGCGACCCAGATCTCCCGGTCCGTCGCGCCACCGGCCCGCCGGGCCAGCTCCACGCTGCGGGCGAAGAGCTCCGCCGCCCGGTCCCGGCCGATCCCCCGCCGCGCGAACCCCTCGAACGTCGCCTGATAGCCCGAGGTGATGAGCACCTGCGCACCCGCCCGCACATAGGCCCGGTGTGCGGCCTCGATCTGCCGGTCCTCGTCGAGCAGCAGCCGGGCCGACCACAGCTCGTCGGACAGATCGCAGCCCTGCGCCTCCAACTGGTTGGAAAGGCCTCCGTCGAGCAGGACCGTGGACTCTGCGAGCGCGGCGGCCAGCGGGCGGTCGGGTTGCACAGGTGCTCCTCTCAGCGACTCGTGTTCAGCTACTCCTGTTCACCGGTCCGGTGTCCGCCTCGGTCCGGTGTCCATCTCGCTCGGGACCGGCTCAGTTCAGCTGGGACTGAACCTGCGAGGAGATCAGCTCCAGGTGGTCCAGATCGTCCAGATCGAGGACCTGGAGGTAGATCCGCGACGACCCGATCTCGCCGTACCGGCCGATCTTGTCGACCACTTCGGCGGGCGAGCCCGCAAGTCCGTTCGCCTTCAGCTCCTCCACATCGCGGCCGATGACCGACGCACGGCGGGCCACCTCGGCGTCGTCCTTGCCGACACAGACCACCAGGGCGTTGGAGTACACCAGGTCGTCCGCGCCGCGCCCGGCCGCCGTTGCGGCTTCCCTGACCCGTCCGAACTGCTTCTCACTGTCCTCCAGCGAGGCGAACGGGATGTTGAACTCGTCCGCGTACAGTGCGGCGAGCCGCGGTGTACGCGTCGCACCGTGACCGCCGATCAGAATCGGCACCTTGGCCTGGGCCGGCTTGGGCAGCGCGGGCGAGTCGGTGAGCTGGTAGTAGGTGCCGTCGTAGTTGAACTTCTCGCCGACCCCGGTCGCCCAGAGTCCGGTGACGATCGCCAGCTGCTCCTCCAGCCGGCCGAACTTCTCCTTGGGGAACGGGATGCCGTACGCCTTGTGCTCCTCCTCGAACCAGCCCGCGCCCAGGCCGAGTTCGACCCGGCCGCCGGACATCTGGTCGACCTGGGCGACCTGGATCGCGAGGACACCGGGAAGCCGGAAGGTCCCCGCGGTCATCAGCGTGCCGAGCCGGATCCGCTTGGTCTCGCGCGCCAGCCCGGCCAGGGTGATCCAGGCGTCGGTCGGGCCGGGCAGCCCGTTGCCCGCGCCCATGTGGAGGTAATGGTCGGAACGGTAGAAGGCATTGAAGCCGAGGTCCTCGGCAGCCTTGGCGACAGTGAGCAGAGTGTCGTAGCTCGCCCCTTGCTGGGGCTCCGTGAAGATTCGAAGATCCATGGATCCATCCTGCACCTCCGAACGCCGGTCGTGCCTCCTCCCACTGCGTGTGCGGCCCGGCGGCGGATCCGAGCACGGTCGGTCAGGTGCGGCCAGGTGTGCCCGTGGCGGCGGTCACGGCTGGCCCGCCGCCGAGCCTGCCGGTCCGCGGACCGCACCGCGCGGGCCGTCCCGCCCTCTCCCCCGCTCCAGATCGTGCTGCCGTTCCCGGTCCTGCTCCGCAAGGCGCCGGAGCATCCCGTGCACCCGGTCCAGCGACTCGTCCGCGGCGTCGATCGCCTCTATGCACTGCCAGTAGAGACTCTCCTCGTCGGTGTCGCAGGCCACCGCGACGAGAGCCATCCCCACTTCCCCGAGCAGCGCGCCGAGACCGGTCAAAGTCGCGTGCGGATCGGCCACCTCGGAGAGCTGGGCAGCCCGTGCCACACCGGTCCGCACCACCGGATGGTCCGGCGCCCCGCTGCCCCTCCCTCCGATCTCACTGAGCCCTCGCGCCTCACCGCGCAGCTCCTTCGGCCCGCTCGCCGCCAGCCGGTCGCCGATCGCCTGAGCCAGTGCCTGAGCCTGCCAGGCCTCCGCCATGATGGACGGCGTACCCCGGCTCTGCGCCAGAGCTCGCCGACTTACCCCTATGAGCCGCTCCGCTTCCATGCGTGCCCCCGTCCGTACGAAAACCCGCTCACCTCATCCATTACCCACAGTGAGGGGAGTGGCACCGAAAGGCCAGGGGATTTCGGAAATCTGTGGACAGGAAGTCGATTGTGGATAAGTCGATCACTCCGAAGAGTGACGATCTTGGGGATCTGGCCGCTCCGGAACCGGAAACCGCGCCTCGTTCCGATCGATTTTCTCCGCGAGCGCCGCCAGCGCATCGATGCCCAGCACCTCGCAGAACTGCAGCAGATACGCGAGCACGTCCGCGACTTCGTCCGCCACCCGATGCGCCGTCTCGGGTTCCTCCATCACCCGTGCCGACTGCTCGGGCGTCAACCACTGGAAGATCTCGACCAGTTCGGATGCCTCGACGCTCAGCGCCACCGCCAGGTTCTTCGGGGTGTGGTACTGCTCCCAGTCCCGTTCGGCCGCGAACGCGGCGAGCCGTCGCTGCAGTGTCTGCACGTCAAATTCTGTCACGGTTCCAGGTCTACCACCGTCACACCGGCCGTCCCGCGGGCCTCGGAGGCGGCCGCCTCCGCGACCGTGCCCACCAGCCGGAGATGTCCGGCCGCGCCGATCGACGCCGCCAGGGCCAGCAGCCGGCGCAGCTGACGTCCGTCCAGGTCCCGGTCGAGTCCGTCGGCCAGCACGGTGAGGGTCTGCATGGCCGACGGCACCTCCCCCGCCGCCTCCATGTCCAGCACTCCGGGTCCGGTGAGCAGCACCAGGGCCAGTGCCAGATACCTCAACTCGCCGTCGCCGAGCCGCCCGACAGGGGTGCGATGTCCGCCGTCGCGCTCGACCAGGGCGTGCACCTTCCCGTCCGCGAGCCGCTCGACGCCCAGACCCGTCACCGTCCCCGCGCATCCGGCACCGGCCGCCGCGACGAGGCGGGCATGCCGCTGACCGCACTGGGTGTGCGTACGTTCCAGCACCGCCGCGAGGTTCTCGCAGCCGCGACGCAGCCGGTCCTCGCCGCTCGGCACCGGTGCCCGCATCCGCTGCGGCTGCGGTTCGCACGCGAAGACCGACCGCAGGGCCACCACCATCTGTTCGGCGGCGGCCAGGACCCGTACCTGCCCCTCGGTGGTTCCCGCGACCCTCAGCGGCAGCAGCGCCGTGCCGAGCACGTCGTCCGGCAGTGGGGCGCGGGTCACCGGGACCGTGCCTGCCGTGTGCCAGGCCGCCTGGACCGTCGAACGCCCGGGATCGCGCAGGGCGGTGGTGAGCAGGGTCTCGCCGCCGCCGGTCAGCCGTTCGCCGACGATCCGGAGAGTGGGTTCGGCCTGGACGGCGAGATCGAGCCGGACCGGACCGGCCGGGCCATCCGTCGTGCAGCCGATCCGGAAGCCACGGCGGCCCTGCGCGTCGGCCCCGGCCCGTTCGGGTACGTACGCCTCCGGGTCCGGGAACACCTCGGCGAGCGGGTCGCCGGCCCCCAGCCGGGCCAGTGCCTCGTATGCCCGCAGCGCGCTGGACTTGCCGCTTCCGGCGGCACCGGCGAAGAGCGTGAGCGGACCGATCGGGAGGACGGTGCCCCGGTGCGAGGCGAAGGCGGAGAGCCGCAGTTCGCTCACGACGGGGCCGGCGGAACGGGCGGGCCCGGCGGCGGACGGTAATCCGGAACGGACATCGGGGGCAGCGGGTGGCGGCGGGGTGGCCCCCGGGCAGAGTGCAGTCATGAGCGGACCGTACTCACGCCGTCGACCGGCGAACCGTTCCGCCAGGCGGACCTTCCTACGATCGAGGTACGCCCGCCGTCGCAACCCCCTCGACCTCCATGCCGACCGGCGACAGCAGAAAGACGTTCCGGTCGACCCGGTGCATTCCGCTGCCCAGCCCGAAGACCACACCGCTGGCGAAGTCCAGGATCCGCTTGGCCACATCGGTCTCGGCGCCGGTCAGATCGAGCAGCACGGGGATCTGTGCGACCAGGTACTCGGCCACCTCCCGCGCGTCCGCGAAGACCTGCACCCGCAGCACGACCATGCGGCGCTGTTCGGCGGTCTCGCGGTCGTCGGGGACCGTGCGGTGGTCGACCCGGGACGGCCACTCGTTGCGGCTGCGCAGCGGTACGACCTGGGCCAGCCCCTCCCACTGCTCGTCCGTGACGTCGTACCTGTCGTATCTGCTCACCGGACCACCCCGTCTGTGCTTCGGTCGGCGTTGCGCCGGCTGCGCTCGCTGTTCATCGGGCAATTCTCTCGCCCCTCACCCGTTCGGCGTACCAGCGACACGGGTCAGTGGCTGATCGACACCTCCGACGGACCCGCGGGCTCCGCGTCCGGGTTCACCTCGAGCGGGGTGAAACGGACCGGCAGATGCACCAGCGCGCGGTGGAACGGGCCGGGCCGCCACATCAGTTCGCTCGCCGGGACGGCCAGTTCCGCATCGCACAGCTGGCTGGTCAGTTGCTCGATCGCGGTCATCGCGATGAGCAGCGCCGGCTGCTTCGCCGGACACCGGTGCGGCCCAGTCGACCAGGCCAGGTGCGCACTGCCGCCGGAGCGTACGCCGGGGTCAGAAGTGGCCGCCGCGGACTGGGTGTTGGCCGCCGCGTAGGAGACCAGGAGCAGCTGTCCGGCACGCAGCCGGACGCCATGGAACTCGGTGTCCTGGCGCGGGTAGTGGGCGGCCAGATTGGCCAGCGGCGGGTCCTGCCAGAGGACCTCGTTGATGGCCTCGTGGGCCGTCATCGCACCGCGTTGCAGCGAGCCGGCGTAGCGCGCGTCGGTGAGCATGTGCAGCAGCGCGTTGCCGATCAGATTGGTCGTCGGGTCGTGGCCCGCACTCATCACCAGGGTGATCTGACGCACAGTCTCGTCGTTGTCGAGACCGGCCGGGTGGCCGAGGAAGTACGAGGTGAGATCGCGGCGGGGCCGGGCGCGCCGGTCGGCGACGAGGCGGGTGACGACGGTGACGAGATCGGCGTACGCGGCGGCGGCGTCATCGGCCGAGTTGAACATGCCGCCGATGCCCTCCACGATACGTTCGCGGTCCTCGGGCGGTACGCCGAACCACGTGGTGAAGACGTGCAACGGGAGCCGTCGCGCGTACTGGGCTACGAGGTCGCCGCTGCCGGAGGCGGCGAACTCCCGGATGAGCCGGCGGGCGACGCGGGCCACCTCGGCCCGCAGGACGTGCGGTTCGATCATGGCGAGGCCGTCGTTGATGGCGTCGCGGTAGCGGGCGTGCACGTCGCCGTCGCTGAAGAGTGCGGTCGGCCGGTAGCCGAGCATCGGCAGGACCGGCGAGTCGGCGGGGACGGTGGCCTGCCAGGCCCGGGGGTCCTTGGTGAAGGTGTGGGTGTCGCGCAGCAGATCGACGGCCGCCTGGTAGTCGGTGACCAGCAGCGCGTCGATACCGGCGGCGATCCGGACCGGGGCGAGCGGGCCGTGATCCCGCAGCCGCCGGTAGTGGCCGTGCGGATCGGCGGCGAAGTCCGGGCCGTACAGCGCGAGCGGCTGCGGCGGCTGTACGGAGCGCACGGTGGCGGCGGGAGGTGTCATGACGGGTCCTGAGGCTGGGGCAGGCGGGTCAGCACATGCTCGGCGAGGGCGATCAGGGCGTCGATGCTGCCGCGGCGTTCGCGGGCGTCGCACTGCAGCAGAGGTGTGTCGGGGTGGAGATCGAGGTGTTTGCGCAGCACCTCGTCGGGGTGGTCAGGGGCGTCCGGGAAGCGGTTGACGGCGACGGCGTACGGCAGTCCTTGCTCCTCGACCATGTCCATGACCGCGAAGGAGTCGCCGAGCCTGCGGGTGTCGACCAGCACGAGGGCGCCGAGGGCGCCGCGCGCGATGTCCTCCCAGAGCGGGAAGAACCGTTCCTGGCCGGGGGTGCCGAACATGTAGAGCACCAGGTCGTCGGGGACGGTGAGCCGGCCGAAGTCCACGGCGACCGTGGTGGTGGTCTTGTCCGGCAGTCCCGCGGTGTCGTCGAGACGGGTGCTGGACTGGGTCATCGCCTCTTCGGTGTGGAGCGTGGGTATCTCCGACAGCGTACGGATCAGGGTCGTCTTGCCCACGCCGAAGGGACCCGTGACGACGAGCTTCATCAGGGTCTGGTCGGCGTGCGGCAGATAGCCGATGCCGGTCCGGTCAGTGGAGGGAGCGGAGTCCAACGAGCAGCCTCTCGACGAGCGACCGGTCGGTCTCCCCGGCGCTGGGGATCGGCGGTCGGGTGTGCAGATGTCCGGCGGCCGCGAGGTCCGTGGCCAGGAAGACGGTGGCGCTGACCGGAAGGTCCAGGTGGGCCGCGCATTCGACGACGCTGAGGGCGCCCGGTTCGAGCAGCTCGCACAGCCTGCGCTGTTCCGAGCCCGTGTCGTCGGGCAGGGCCGAGTCGGTGCGTACGAGCACGGCAAGCCGGTCGAGTGCGGGGCCGGTGGGCCGGGTCCGGCCACCGGTGACCAGGTAGGCGGGGATCAGACGGCGTCCTGGACCCGGGGTCATGGCCGGGCGGCGGTGTCCGGTCGGCGGGCGGGTGCGTTCATCGCCCGGGTCAGCGCGGTGACCTGCACCTGCATCTGGTACGCGATGTCGCCGAGCTTGGCCCCGGGTTCCGCGAACAGGGCGAGCGTGGTGTTCTTCCCGGCCGGGACGACGATGGCGAAGCCCTGATCGGACTCGACGACCGTCTGGGCCAGCTGCGGCGCCTCGACGTCGGTGAACGCGGTGGTGAAGGCCCGGGCCGCGGCGTGCAGGGTGGCGGTCATGGCGGCTACCCGCTCGGCGGACGCGCGGTCCAGGCCGGGTGAGGCCCCTTCGACGAGGCCGTCGCCGGTGGCGACCACGGCGTGCTGCACACCGGGAAGTTCCAGCAGCGGGGTCAGCACCCATGCGAGGTCACCGGTGGTGGGGGTAGGGGTGCTCACGTCTCGTCGTCTCCTTGGTCGTTCCGGTCGTCCTGGCCGTCTTTGTCGTCGTGGTGTTGCGCTTCCGGTGGGGCGGCGGGGGCGCTGCGGCCGCTGAGGGTGCCCTGCTGGAGCGCCGCCCACGACGCCTCGGCCTGTTCGGGGGTACGGGGCGGCGGTGGGGCGGCCGGGGTGGCGGCGGGCGCGGACCGTACGAGTGCCGGACGGGGTGCGCGGCGGCGCCGGCTGGGCAGTCCGTCGCGTTCCTCCGCGGCGGGCTCCGGCTCGGCGGCGGTCTCCGGCTCGGCAGCAGCCGTGGTGGCGGTGTGCGCGTGCACCGGCTTCGGGGCGAGGGCGGAGAGGCTGCGGTCGTCCTCCAGCACTGTCAGGAGGTGGGCGGGGACCCGCAGGATCGTACGCATCCCGCCGAACGGTGAAGGCTCGATATGGCAGCTGAGGCCGTACTGGACGACCAGTCGGCCGACAACGGCGAAGCCGGTCTGCGGCGGATCGCCCAGCTCGGTCAGGAGTACTTCGGAAGGGCCCGCCAGCAGGGCGCGGGCCCGTTCGAGCGCGTCGTCGTCCATCCCGATGCCCGCGTCGTCGACCACCAGGAAGGCGCCGCGGCCGCCGCTCTGCTGGACCGTCACCTGTACGTCGGTGTCAGGGTGCGAGTACGCGGTGGCATTGGCCAGCAGTTCGGCGAGGGCGATCGCGAGAGGTTCGGCGGCACGGGCGACGACGGCGAGCCACTCGTCGCGCAGATGGTTGGCCACCTTGATGCGTTCGTAGCCGGCGACGCGGGACTGGGCGCCGAGCACGATCTCGACGAGCGGCGAGTTCTGCCGGGCCAGGCCCGGCCAGGCGTCGCAGAGCACCGCGGTGGCCTGGGTGCGGCGCAGCGCCAGTTCGTTACGGAAGTCCAGCTGCAGGATCCGCGGATCGTCGTACTCGTGCTGAAGTTCGTGCAGCAGTTGCTGGGACTGGTTGAGCAGGGACTGGATCTTGGCGGAGGTGCCGCGCATCGCCGCTCGGGCGGCCGCGTCGACGCGCTGCCGCTCCTCGATGACCGCGGCTCGGGCCGCCTGGACCGCCTCGGTCAGCAGCCGTGCGGAGCCGCCGTCGACCTCGGCCGCCTCGCGCAGGCCGGGCACCGGCGCACTGGGGTGGGAGAGGGCGAGCGCGGCGGCGGGTATTCGCTTCTGGGCCAGCTGCCGGATCTCGTCGGTGAGGGCGGTGGTACGGGCATCGGCCGCCTTCGCCTGGCGTTCGGCCAGCTCGACGCGGGCCCACGCCACATTGGCGTCACGGGCCGCGTTCTGGGAGCGGACCACGGCCGTCACGGCAGCGACGACGGCGATCAGCGCCACGATCCATGCCATGCCGTCACCGCATTTCTGTTGTCGGGTCCGTCTCCCTGCCCGGGCGGCGGGAGATCCGGCTGTCACCCCGCGCGGCCTGCCGCCCCACGGGACTACTCCCCTTCTTGCGCGGAGAGTTCTTGAGCGGCGACTTCCTGAGCGACGACGGCGACATCGGTCATCACCTGCAGCACACCGGGCAGTTCGGACCCGTCCAGCTGCCGGTACTCGCTACCGATCGTCACCACGAGCCGTTCGGCCAGGCCGAGTTCGGGGTGTCGCCGCTCGCCGATCACCCGGCGGGCCGCCTCCAGCGCAGGCACCCCGGCCGCGTGGAGGGCGTGGGCGCGATCCCGTACGTACTCGAGGTAGCCGATGTGTGCGCGCACCCCGGCCGGGTCGAGGACCGGACCGTGGCCGGGGACGATGGTCTCGGCACCGGTGGCCAGCACCTGCTCGCAGGCCGCGATCACATGGGAGAGGGGACCCGCCCAGTGCACCGGGTGGTCGCCCGGCTGCTGCGGTGTGGAGGCGAAGATGACGTCGCCGCTGAACACGGTGCGCTGCGCCGGCAGGTGCACGATCAGGTCGCCCGTGGTGTGGGCGGCGGGCAGGGCCGAAATCTGGACCGGGTACTCCCCCAGGGTCAGTTCGAGCTCCCCGGTGAAGTACGTGGTCGGCTGCACCGGTTCGGTCTGCGACCAGTCGAAGGTGCCGAAGTGGCGCTTGAGGTATTCGCCGAGCGCGGTGGCCGGGTCGCCTCCCTGGACCAGCGCGTGCTGCTGTTTCGGGGTGGGTTCGTAGTGGATGTGTTCCCGGGCCTCGCGGGTCGCGATGATCTCGGCGTCCGGGAGCACGCCCGCGCCCCAGAAGTGGTCCCCGTTGGCGTGGGTGACGATCACCCGGTCGATGGAGGCACCGTCGGGCAGTCGCTTCGTGGACTCGGCCAGGAACTGGCCGGCGAGTACAGGGTCGTACGGGGTGTCGATCCAGATCGCTCCACGCGGCGAGGTGAGCAGGCCGCAGTTGGCGAGACCCCAGCCGCGTTTCGGCGGGAGCCACGCGTACAGGTCCCGCCCCAGCTCGACGAAGTCTCCACCCGTGATCGACATGGACGCGATTATGCCGACCGCGATCCGGCCACGCGTTCGAGCCTGGCCGAGACGCGCCCTGGTTGGCGCAAAATCGATGGTTGCGCTCGGCGGTGGCAGTCCGACGGTGACGGTACGAGACCGGCCGCCGGTGCCTCCGAACGACATCTTCCGGACGATCCACTTCAATTCACCCGACAGTGCCACGCATCGCAGCGACGGCCGATCGGGCGGCCGCCGTACCGGAATGCGCCGATTACCCACCGAGCATGGCTGAAAACAGATGCAGAGAGACCCCCGGTGACGGCGCCCGACGGCGCCGCCCCCGGAGATCCTCTCGAGATCGTGGCCGGGTGTCGCTAGTACGTGGCGGGCACCGTCCACTGCTGGTTGGCGCCGCCGTGGCAGTCCCAGAGATCGAGTGCGGTCCCACTGGTGCTGTCGCTGCCCGGGACGTCCAGACAGCGGCCGGAGGCCTTGTTGACGAGCGCGTGCGTGGAGGAGTTGTACGTCCACTGCTTGGCCGTGTCCGTGACGGCGCCCCCGGCACCCGTACCGGCGCAGTCGCGGACCAGGACGGCCGCTCCGTTACCCGTGCCGGTCGCGGTCAGGCAGTAGTCGGAGGGCAGCCGCAGGGTGCCGTCGGCCGCCTTCACCCATGCCTGGTTGTCGTTGCCCGAGCACCCGTAGAGATCGGCCACCGTTCCGTCCGAGACGCCGCCCGACGCATCCACGCACTTTCCGGCCAGACCCGTCACCGGTCCGCGCACCGAGTTGCCGACGGCGAGGTTCTGCACCGTGCCGCCGCTGACCGTGTCGGTCCGGGTCATGGACGCGCAGGCGTTTCCGCTGTTCGAGGTGGACGAGACGGCGGCGGTGACCGTACCGCCGTTGCCCTTGGGCAGCCCGAAACGGGCGTCACTGAACGGCTGGTCGTAGCAGGTGGCACGCGGGTCGTTCCACTCGAAGTACTCCGTCCAGTCGACCATGCCGGACGGCGAGATGGCGGTGGCGGGCGTCTTGATGCTGCCCAGCTTGTACGACGTCCCCGCCGTGGTGTCCGCGACGGTGGCGCCGAACCAGCCACCGCCTTCGGCTGCCACCTTGAAGGTGTACGTGTGACCGGCGGTCCAGTCGAGGTTCATCCGGCAACTCATGCCCTCGCCCTCGCCGCCGAAGCTCTGGCACCAGGAGCCGGTGGAGCCGGCCGTGGCCTCCGAGACGTCCCAGACGGAGAAGAGGAGCACCCTGCTCGACCCGCCGTTGGACTGCATCCCGAGGTAGGCGCCGTTGCCCTGGTTGAAGCCGAACTGATGGCTCCAGAAGACGTTGGCGGTGTATCCGGGGTCGTGCAGGACGGTCGTGGACCAGGTGACCTCGGTCAGGACCGGCGCGCCGGAGAAGGAGTAGTTGGTGTACGTGCCGGGAGTCGTGCCGAGGTCCGCGGCATGGGTGGGGCCGGCCACGCCGAACAGGGCCAGGGCGCCCGCGGCGGTCGTGGCGAGGGTGGTGCCGAACAAGTGGCGCAGAGTCATGCGTTGCACCTGCTTCTGATGGGGGGGAATGGGGATCGTGCTCTCTTGCCTGCACCTCCGAGGTGAGGAGGTGCACGATGTGCGAGTGAGATCCGCCGGACAGGGCCGAAGCCCTGTCCGACACTTCCCGGTCAGAATCCGGCCAGAAGTTTCCTAGCGAACCTGACCGCGTTCGAAGTACGCGATCAGCTCGGGGTCGAGAGCCGGCACGTCGTACGGTGCACCGCCCTCACGCAGCGAGCGGGTCGCGAGCACACCGGCGGCAACGCTCATCCGGGCGGCGACCGGAGAGGTGTCGGTGACGCCGCCGTCGCGGACGAACCGGCAGAACTCATCCATGATCCGGCTGTCCCCGCCGCCGTGCGAGCCGTTGGCCTCCGGCACCCGGTAGGTGATGTCGGCCTCGGCGCGGTATCCGCTGGGGCCGGTGTTCCAGACCTTGACCTCGTCACCCGGGCTGTCGCCGAAGTTCTCCAGCCGCCCCTCGGTGCCGATGACGGTGTAGTTGCGCCAGTAGTCCGGGGTGAAGTGGCACTGCTGGTACGCGGCCACGACGCCGTTGTCGAGCTGCATGTTCATCACCGAGACGTCCTCGACGTCCACGATGTGATGCAGGTCCTTGCGGGCCGTCGGCGGCCAGTCGAACTCCCGCAGCCAGTTGTCCGGTCGCGGGGTGTCCGCCTCGCGGCGCGGCAGGTCGCCGTAGACGAGGAGGTCACCGAGGGCGTTGACCCGACGGGTGTAGCCGCCGGCCAGCCAGTGCAGGACGTCGATGTCGTGCGCGGCCTTCTGGAGCAGCAGTCCGGTGGTGCGGGTCCGGTCGGCGTGCCAGTCCTTGAAGTAGTAGTCACCGCCGTAACCGACGAAGTGTCGCACCCAGACGGCCTTCGGCTCGCCGATGTCACCGCGGGCGATGATGTCGCGCATCAGCCGCACGACGCCCATGTGGCGCATGTTGTGGCCGACGTACAGCCGGGTCCCCGTCTCGTACGCGGCGCGCAGGACGTTGTCGCAGCTCTCGACGGTGATCCCGAGCGGCTTCTCGACGAAGACCGCCTTGCCGGCCCGCAGGGCATCGATGGCGATGACCTCGTGGGTGTCGTCCGGGGTGGCGATGACGACCGCGTCGAGATCGTCCCGGTCGAGGAGCAACTTGTAGTCCTCGACCGCGACATCGGTGCCGAAGCGCTCGGCTTCGCGCTGCCGCACCTCGGGGTCGACGTCGCAGACGGCGGTGATCGCCGAACCCTTACCGGGGTGGTGGGCGGAGATCGCAATGGAACGGCGGAGGCCGAGCCCGATGACGCCGAGTCGCAGGTCTGACACGGGAGTCCCTTCTGTCTGTGCGGGTGGTGCGGGCGGAGACTACTTACCGGCGATCGAGGCCTCGTACTCGGCACGCATCTGGTCGCCGCCGCCTGAGCGCCACTTACGCAGCTCCTCCTTGTAGGCGGAGATCGGCTTGCGTCCCGCCATGATGTCCTTCTGGCAGTCGCTCATGGCCGTGGTGAGCGACGCGTATTTGCGGGTGTACGTGTCGGAGAAGTGGCCGCTCGTCGGGTTCGACTGGTTGTTCTTGAGCAGTTCCTGCTGCCAGGCGTGGATCTGACCGGCCATCGCCGCCTTGCCCGGGAGGTACACGTACTCGGGCCCGTTGGCCAGGAAGGCCAGCGGCATGGCGGTGGTGACCGCCTCGGAGTTGCCCTTGCCGGTGAGCTTGACGTCGCCGCTGGAGGTGCGGGTGAAGTGCTTGCCCTCGATGCCGTTGTCGAGGAAGAGACGCTCCTCCGTGCCGAACGGGGCGGCCAGGTAGTCGAGGACGCCGAGCAGCATCTTGACCCGCTTCTCGTCGGCCTTCTTGGAGATGGCGGTGTAGCCGACCGAGCCGTAGCCCATGCTGTACTTCGGCTTCGCGCCGGCCTGGGCGGCGAACGGCACGATGATGCCGAAGGGGAAGTCGTACGTCTTGGCGTCCACCAGGAAGCTGGGGAAGGACTGCACGTAGGCGCCGAGGGATCCCTGCGCCATCTTCTCCATGGTGGTGGAGAGGTTGGGATCGGGCCAGAAGAGACCGGCCTTGGCCACCTTGACGCCGAACGCCAGGGCCTCCTGGTACTCCTCCGTCTCGTACATGTGGGTGAGCTTGCCGCCCTCCAGCCGCCAGCCGCTGGGGGCGCCGAACCACTGTCCGAACATGCCGACGTGATTCACGTACGCCGGCTCCAGGACGTACTTGTTGCGCTTGGCGTCGAGCAGCTCCTTGCCCTTGGCGAGGAAGTCCTCTGCGCTGGTGAACTCGGCGCCGCCGACCGGCTTCCAGAAGTCCTGGTTGACGACGTAGACCTGGCCCATGGAGCCGTACGCGACGGCCACACCGCGGATCTTGCCGTTGATGACGGCGGTCTTCCATGCGGTGGTGGGCAGGTTCGCCAGGTTCGGATACTTCTTGACCGCGTCGCCGGACAGGTACGGGGTGAGGTCGTGGAACTTGGCGTCCAGCAGCTCGGGCACGCGCTGCAGGCCCTGGTTCGGCGGGAACCAGACCAGGTCGGGGATGTCACCGCTGGCCATCATGGCGTTGAACTTGGTGAGGTAGGCGTCGACGCCCTGGTCGACGACAATCGTCATGTCGAACTGCGCGCCGAGGCGCTTGTTCAGCTCCTGCCAGTAGGCGTTCTTGGCCTGCGGCGGCGCAGGCGTCGTGAAGGTCTCGGTCAGCGCCGTGATGCGGCTGCCGTCGCCGGGGGCCTTGGCCACCGACTTGGTCAGCTTCTTCGGATAGCGCAGGTACGTGGCATCCAGCCCGGCCGCATTGCCCGCGAGGTCGGCCGGCGCGGTCTGCGCGGCCACGTACGTCGGAAGCTTCAGCTTGGCCGACGCCTTGGCGCCACCCTTGCTGACGGTGGCGCCACTGCCGCACGCGGTCAGCGACGACAGGCCCGCCACGGTCAGCCCGGCGATCCCCGCCGCGCCCATGAAACCGCGCCTGGACAAGTTGATGGACATGGTTCTCCTTGAAGTGTGCGAAGTGCGGGGGGGGGGAGGGGCTGCGGCGGGCGGATCAGCCCTTGATCGCCCCGGTGAGGACGCCCTTGACGAAGAACTTCTGCAGGAAGGGGTAGACGCAGAAGATGGGCACGATCGCGATGATCAGTACGGCCATCTGCAGCGAGGTCGCGGGCGGAATCGCATGCACGCCCATGGCCTGCGCGTTGATGCTCTGACCGTTCAGGACGTACGAGCGCAGGATCACCTGGATGGGGAACTTGCCCGAGTCGTTGAGGTAGAGCACCGCGTTGAAGAAGCTGTTCCAGTAGCCGACCGCGTAGAAGAGGCCGACGACGGCGAGGACGGCCTTGGAGAGCGGGAGGACGATCCGGAAGAGGACGGTCACCTCGCCCGCGCCGTCGATCCGCGCGGCGTCGTACAGCTCCTCGGGAATGCTCTGGAAGAAGGAGCGGACGACCACGATGTTGAACGCGTTGAGAAGTACGGGAAGGATCAGCGAGGCGTAGGTGTCGAGCAGTTGGAACTGCTGGACCGCCAGGTACGTCGGGATGATGCCGGGGGCGAAGAGGAAGGTGCCCAGCACCAGCAGCAGGATCGGCTTGCCGAGGACCGTGCCGGGGCGCGAGGTGCCGTACGCGATGAGCACCGTGCACGCCAGGCTGAGCGCGGTACCGATCAGCGTGATGAAGATGGAGACCACCGCGGCCTGCGTGACGACCCCGCCGGAGAGGATGACCCGGTACGCCTCCAGCGTCGGGTGCTTCGGCAGCAGGACGTAGCCGCCGTTGGCGTTGAGTTCCTCGCGACCGGCCAGGCTTGTGCCGATGGCCAGGACGAACGGGTAGAGCACGATCACGGTCAGGACGACGAGGGCCGCTGCCTTCGCCCCCTGTCCGTACCAGTGCGGACGCTCCATCCACGGCGGACGGCCGGACGAGGCGCGGCCGCGGGCGGTGGCGCGCGGGCCGGACCCGGCGGTGCGCAGCCGACTCGCAAAGGTCGTCTGACTCATCGGTACACTCCCTGCTCACCGAAGCGGTGGGCCAGCTTGTTGGCGGCGAGGATCAGGGCGAATCCGATGACGCCCTTCATCAGACCGGCGGCCGTGCTCATCCCCCAGTCGCCGTCGATGACGCCGTGGAAGTAGACATAGGTGTCCATCACCTCGGAGGCATCCGGGCCGACCGCGTCGCGCTGCAGGATGATCTGCTCGAAGCCGACCGAGAGGATGTCGCCGAGCCTCAGGATCAGCAGCATGAGGATCACCGGCCGGATGCCCGGCAGGGTGATGTGCCAGATCCTGCGGAGCCAGCCGGCGCCGTCCATGGCGGCGGACTCGTACTGGCCCATGTCGATCGACGCGATCGCTGCCAGGAAGATGATCGTGCCCCAGCCGCAGTCCTTCCAGATGGCCTGTGCGGTGATCAGCAGCTTGAAGGTGCCGGGGTCCGTCATCACGTTGCCGATGGTGACCCCGTGCTCCATCAGGAGCGTGGTGACCGAACCCGCGCCGCCGAGCACCTGCTTGAACATCGCGACCACGACCACCCACGACAGGAAGTGCGGGAGGTAGACGATGGTCTGGACGAACCGCTTGATCTTCTCGCTGATCAGCGAGTTGAGCAGCAGCGCCAGGGCAATCGGGGCCGGGAAGTAGAGCAGCAGCTGAATCGCGGTGATCTGCAGGGTGTTGGAGACCGCGGACCAGAACTCCGGCTCGGAGAGCAGCGCCGTGAAGTTGGCGAGGCCGACGAACGGGCTCTGCTTGAAACCCAGGAACGGCTGGTAGTCCTGGAAGGCGATGACGTTGCCCGCGAGCGGCAGATAGAAGAAGAGCACGAAGTACAGGACGCCCGGCAGGCAGAACAGCAGGAGGGCTCTGTCCCGCCTCAGGCGATGACGCAGCGGCTGCCGTATTCGGGCTTTGGTGCGCTTCTTCCCGGCGGGTGAGTCCGCGTCATCCGGGTCGCGGGGCTGCGGCACAGGCGACCGCACGGCTGAGACCGGCGCATCTGCCATCGTCACAGGCACCTCCAGGGCTGATGGAGCAGAGAAAGTCCCGCAATACGGAGGCGGCACGCACCACCGACGGTGCGGCCGCTGCTCCGTCGCGGCGACAGCCACATAGTTCACGACGGTGCACCTGGATGGCAAGAGTTGTTCATTTCGCAGAGGTAACGAACATCTACAGACATCGGAATGCGAACGTCCGTTTTGAGTCAGTTGAGGCCTAAAGCTGGATGAAAGGGACGTACCAGGGGTGCGGGAGCACTCGACGAGCTGCCCGAGCCTATTGCCAGGGAGTTCGTCGCGGGACGAGAAGATCCACTGTGCTCGATCTTGCGTCGACAGCCACCCCTCCCCGCATTCTCAAGCAGGGAGGGTTTTCCCGTGTCTGTGCCCGACCCCGGCCGACTCGGTCCGATCGATTGGATCGGTCCGCTCGGCCCGATCGTCGGAAGTTCCTTCGCGGCCCTGGCACTTGCGGCCGGGCCAGGAATGCCCACGGCACACGCAACCCGACTCGAGTGAGCCGAGGACGCCGATCCGGCCGCCGACGTGGACCGGGCCGCCGTCGTGGAGACCTGCCACAGACGCACCGAGGAGGGCTGGGTGCGCGGCGCCGACCGGACCCTGCGTCCGGCGAACAACTCCTGCCCGGCCACCGCACCGGAGAGGTCCGGAAACGCCAAGAAGGCGCCGGCCACGATCACGACCTGCGCGGGCACCCCGGGACCACTGACGACCTGGACGTACGGCGCACACGGCTCGGCCGTGGACGATGCGACGGCCAGTGCCTGTACACGCCGGTCGGCCACAGGCCCGGACAGGGCTCGGAGTTGCGCCTCTTCACCGGCAAGGCGGACCAGCGGTGGACCGCGCCGCGCAACTGATCCTGCGCGACCGCATCCCCGCCGGACGGGCCGGTGTCACCGTCACACAGCGATGACGGTGACACCGGCCTCGGTGAAGCGGGCTTTCGCCTCGGGGGTGATGCCGGTGTCGGTGACCAGGAAGTCCACCTGGCTGAGGTCGCAGACCCGGGCGAAGGCCCGCTTGCCGATCTTCGAGGAGTCGGCGGCCACGACCACGCGCTGCGCCTGCTCGGCGAGCAGCCTGTTGATGCTGGCCTCGCCCTCGTGGTGGACGTACGCCCCACGCTCGGTGTCGATCGCGTTGACGCCCAGCACGGCGACGTCCAGGGTGATTTCGCCCAGCACGCCGCTGGCCAGCGGGCCGGTGAGCTCGTACGACTGGGGCCGGGCCACGCCTCCGGTCACCACGATCTTTATCTGCGGCCGGATCACCAGCTCATTGGCGATGTTGAGGGCGTTGGTCACCACCGTCAGCGTCGGCTGGCCGCCGGTCCCGGGGCCGGTGTCACCGACGAGGTCGGAGCGCACGGCCAGCGAGCGGGCGACCTCGGTGATCGTGGTGCCGCCGGTCAGTCCCACCACTTCGCCCACGGCGACGAGTTCGGACACGGCGCGGCCGATGGCCTGCTTCTCCGGGGCGTGGCGTCCCGTCTTGTAGCGCAGCGCCAACTCGTACGAGACCCCGTGCGCGACGGCGCCACCGCGGGTACGGGTGAGCAGCTGCTGCTCGGCAAGCTGGTCCAGGTCACGGCGGATGGTCGCGGCCGAGACGTCCAGCGTCGTCGCGGCGTCCTCGACCTCCACCCTGCCGTGCTTCCCGACCAGCTCCAGCAGCGCGTTCCACCGGGCATCCCTGGACAAGAGAACTCTCCTTACGGATCCGGGATTCGAGCACCCATCCCCTTGGGCACGGTCACCGGACACGCGCAAGCGTCGCACAAGGCTCTGATCAGTCAAGTCTCCTGCAACGAGAATGCTTGATAATGCTTGTAGTTCACTTATAACGTGCGTGAACGAGCATCCCATCACCTGTACGGAGTGCAAAAGTGTCGTTTGTCGAGATTGAGACAGCCAGCCAGCCGGAGTGCTGGCGTCGCGCCGCGGAGCTGGCACCGAGCCAGTCGGCCGCACTGCCCGCCACCGGCGAGCGCATCGCCGTCGTCGGCTGCGGCACATCGTTCTACATGGCTCAGGCATACGCCGCGCTCCGCGAGGAATCCGGTCAGGGCGAGTCCGACGCGTTCGCCGCATCGGAGTTCCCCTTCGGCCGACGCTACGACCGGGTCGTCGCGCTCACCCGCTCGGGCACCACGACCGAGGTGCTGGACCTGCTGGGCCGGCTCCGCGGTGTCACCCGTACCGTCGCGATCACGGCCGACCCGAACACGCCGGTGA
Organism: Streptomyces sp. NBC_01717; assembly: GCF_036248255.1. Classification (NCBI taxonomy): domain Bacteria; kingdom Bacillati; phylum Actinomycetota; class Actinomycetes; order Kitasatosporales; family Streptomycetaceae; genus Streptomyces; species Streptomyces sp. NBC_01717. The sequence continues at coordinate 2,647,543 of NZ_CP109178.1, forward strand.
TGACCGCGGCCGACGACGTCGTCGTACTCGACTTCGCCGACGAGCAGTCCGTGGTGCAGACCCGGTTCGCCACCACCACGTTCACGCTGCTCCGCGCCCACCTCGACCTGCACACCGACGCCGTGGTCCGCGACGCGGAGACCGCACTAGCCGAGCCGCTGCCCGAAGGCCTGCTGGACTGCACCCAGTTCACCTTCCTCGGCCGGGGCTGGACGGCCGGCCTCGCCAACGAGGCCGCGCTCAAGATGAAGGAGGCGTCGCTGTCCTGGACGGAGGCGTACCCCGCGATGGAGTACCGCCACGGCCCGATCAGCATCGCCACCGCCGGCACCGCCACCTGGATGTTCGGCGCCGCGCCGGAGGGGCTCGACGATCAGGTGCTGTCGACCGGGGCCCGCTGGGTGGAGAGCGGCCTGGACCCACTGGCCGAGCTGGTCCGCGTACAGCGCCTGGCGATCGCCCGCGCCGAGGCCGCCGGCATCGACCCGGACAGCCCCCGCCACCTGACCCGCTCGGTGGTCCTCGCGGACGCCTGACCCGCGGATGGACATCGTCGAGCGCGCGCTCACCGTTGCGCACAACGGTGTCCGCGGCGGCGCGTGCGAGGGGTTCCTCGCCGCGCCGGTACGGGGCAGCCGGGCAGGCGTCCTCGTCCTTGCCGGGTCGGCGTCTACCCGACGGCAGCTCCTCATCCCCCGTGTCGACCGGGCGGGTCGGGTCCGCCGACCAGGCGGACCAGGACCCGGGGTACGGGGCGGCCGAGCCGATCCCCGCCCGTGCCGGCGCCGGCAGGTCGTGACGAGCGGTCACCCCGCCGCCGTTCCACAGGTTTCGTTCGGCATTATCCGGCCCCGGCCATAAGGACGTCAGGCCTCCGTCAGGCGACTGCCCGGACCGACGTCTTCCGGAGTGGCCCCCATCGGGTCCCCCGGCCCGGCGATCCATCCCAACCGGGCCGCCTGCCAGCCCAGTTGGATCCGACTGGTGGCAGCGGCACGGTCCATCAGATCCCGCACCCGGCGCTGCACCGTCCGTCTTCCCATCCGCAGCTGTCGGGCGATGCCGGTGTCGGTCAGTCCGGAGAGCAACAGGGTCAGCAGCTCGATGTCGTCGTCCGTCAGTTCGCTGCGCGGCTGGACGGCCATGGGGTGCAGGGGCAATGCGGATTCCCACACGAGCTCGAACAGCGCGACCAACGCTTCCAGCAGCGGACCGGGGTGGATGTGGACGACCCGCTGTGTACACGATTCGCCCGAGCGCATCGCAAGAAGGGCCGTCGAACCGTCGACGATGACCATCTTGACCGGCACATGATTCAGAACCCGGCCCTGCTCCCCCGCCTCCGCGTACTGGAGGACCTCCTCTCGTGACCCGTCCGCCTCCAGCCCCAGCCGGTCGTAGACGGTCCGGAACCTCACCCCCGCCGCCAGCTGTTCGATCTCGACCTCGTTGACGGCTTCGGATACCACGTACGGCGGGGCGTCGAACCGTACGACCTCCCTGCGGGCCCGAGCCTGGATCTGCTGGTACCGCAGCGCCACCTCCTCGTCGGGGACGACCTCGGCCATGTCCCCCGAGATGTCCGGGCGGGGCGCGCTGCGGTACTCGTCCGCGAGCCGGTCCAGAGCCCCGCGGGCCTTCGTCAGCTCGGTCATCCGCGCCAGGAGGAGCACCTCCCCCGCTATGTCCGGAGGTGATGGAATCAGCTGTGCGGGCCGGTCGTCGGTGGCTGTCACCAGACCCTTCTCGACGAGTCCGCCGATGGTCTCGGCCGCGTGCCCGGCGCTGAGGCGGAGAAGGTGCCGGATCCGGTCCGCGTCGGTACGTCCTGTCCGAACGAGCAGTTCGTACACCTGCGACTCGGTGGTGCTCAGACCGAGCGTCTCCAGCATCTCCGCACTCTCCCCTCGCAGGCTCCCGAGGAGCCCCCTTCACCCATGCAGCGCGTCACGGCGTGCCCGAAGCATCCGTGAACGCGATGACAATACGGCCGTTTACACAGGCAGGGCGCCCGGCGCAGGGAATCTCTCATCCCTGTGCCGGGCGCCCGGTACTGTCCGACGGACTTCCGGATCAGGACCTCACTTGAGGGCGTAAGCCCGGGTGATGGTCTGGACGGTGCGGCTGCCCGCAGAGTCCCAGACCTCGGTCTTGAGGGTCACGAAGCCATTGGTGTCGGCCAGCTTGGGGTGCCACAGCAGTGCCTGGAAGGAGTTGTCGTCCTTGCGCAGCATCGCGGCGGACTTCCAGGTGGCGCCGTCGTCGTAGGAGACGGAGACCTTGGCGCCGGCGACCGCCGTGGAGCCGGCCCAGCCCTTGGGGCGTCCCGCGTCCACGGTGAAGGTGTACGGCAGTCCGGCCCGTGCCTGGTTGAGCACGTTCAACGGCAGGTCGTAGTCGAGCAGGATCACGGGCATGGACTCACAGACCTTGGGCGTGGGGATGAACGCCGTGTCGCAGTCCTTGATGGCCATCGTGGTCGGTGCCGCCTGGCTGAAGTTCCACTCGGTGCGTATCTGGCGGCCCAGGGTGACGCCCGGGACGTCGGTGGTCAGCTTCTGGTCGAGGACGTACCGGTAGTCCGCCTTCTCCTGCGCCAGCTGACCGAAGCCGGTGATCGGCTGCCCGTTGAGGTAGTAACTCCAGGTTCCGGTCAGGCCCGACAGGGTGTGGGTGGGATCGTTGTCGGCACCGTTGCTGCCGGGCAGCTTCTGCCAGACGTCGGTGCGGCAGAACACACACGGCCCGAACTCGTACTGGGACAGGCGCATCGGCGCGTCGAACCAGCTCCGGGTGTAGGACTTGCCCGGGGTGAGGTAGGTGCCGCGGAGGCTGTTCATCCGCCAGGTCGAGGAGTTGAAGTTGGCCGACACGCTCGTCTGGTACGTCACCCCGGTGCCCGCGAGGAAGTAGTCGTCGCGGGTGGTGCCCTGGTAGAGGGGCTGGCCGACGGAGCCCGTGCTCACCTGTAGGGGACCCCAGACGTTCATGTTCTCGGCGCCCAGGCGCCGGGCGCCGTCGGAGTGGAACGTGTTGGTGACCTTGGCGAAGTCCTTGACGTCGACGGTCTTGGCCAGGTCGGCGGGGATCCGGTCGTCGGTGAAGTGCGGGTTGTAGGTGTAGCGGGACTCCAGGACGCCCTTCAGCGCGATCCGGACCTTGCCTTTGGCCACCAAGCCCTTGAGGGTTGCGGCGTTGTCGTACGTGGCGTGGGCGACCGGGATGGTCTGGCCGGCGGGGACGCCGCTGCCGCTCGGGCCTGGGTCGGCAGGGGCCACGATCATCGCGACGGCTCCGGCAGTCGCGGCCCTGGCGGCCTGGTCGTCGGCCTTGGTGACATCGGCCACGGAGACCAGAACGGTCTTGCCCTTGACGTCGGCACCGGCGAAGTCCTGCTCGGCGCCGGCGCCCAGGTCGACCAGCTCGGTACGCTTGGTGCCCTCGAAGCGCTTCGCGTTCACCGAGGACTTCAGCGGGATGCTCACGTGCCCGGGGCCCGTCACCTCCAGCTGGACCAGCGGTTCGCGCCGGGCCAGGGAGGTCTCCAGGCGCAGCGCGCCGGTGGTGGCGCCGGCACTGGGGATGGCACCTTGCCTGGTGTCGGCGAGGTTGAGCAGGTTGCCGATGCCGACGAAGTCGGCGTGGCCGTTTGCGGTGCCGTCGTCACGGACGATGAACGTGGTCACCTGGCCGTTCTCCAGTGGCCGCTTCTCACCCTTGACCTTCACGCTGAGGTCGGTGGCGGTGGTGCCGTCGACGGTGAAGGTCTGGTCCCGGTCACTCACTTCGATGTCGGGCACGGTGAACAGGTCGGCCGCGTAGGAGACAGCGCCCCCGGCGGGGTCAGCCGTGTAGAGCGAGCCTTCGATGGAGTACTTGCCGAGCGGTACCGACAGGGTGGCGGTGCCGTTGTCGTACATGGTCTGGGTCTGCCAGAAGTTGTTGTCCATCCCGTGCAGGGTGAACTTGAGCGCCTTGGGGGCCTTGCCGAAGCGGTCGGTGACCTTCAGCGTGACCTCGTGCTGCTCGACGGAGGTGACGAAGCCGAGCGCGGCGTGCACCGACTCGCCGCTGTCGGAGGTGGCGGTGACCGATCCGCCGTACTGACCGGCCTTCAGGCCGTTGTTGTCGAGCGTGACGGTGACCTCGGCGGTCCCGCCGGCCGGGACGGTGACCCGGCCGTCGGACAGGCCCGCTCCCGACAGCGACAGGGTCCCGGCCGGGACCGCGGTGCCGCTCGCGTCCTTGGCGGAAGCCACCAGGGTCACCACGGTGTCGTTCGCGGCGTCGTTGTGCAGCGTCAGTGTGCGGCTGCGGGCGGGGTAAGTGCCCTTCTGCCAGGGTATGACGCGGAAGTCGGCGGTGCCGGACAGCTCCAGCGACGGGTCGAGGGCGGCGGGTATGTCGACCCGCCCGTAGCCCTGCTGGTAGACGGTCTGGTCGGCGGCGGCCTTGGCGTGCGCCGTCAGCGCCTCCTTGATGCGCTGCCCGGTCCAGTCGGGGTGGCGCTGCTTGAGGATCGCGGCGGAGCCGGCCACGTGCGGGGTGGCCATCGAGGTGCCGCTGGCCGCCGTGTAGTTGGCGTCCACGGGCGTGCCCATGGTGGTGCCGGCCGCGCGGGCGGCGACGATGTCCACGCCCGGGGCGGTGATCTCCGGCTTGATCGCCATGTCGCCGAGGCGCGGGCCACGACTGGAGAAGTCGGCGAGCGCATCGGACTTGTCGACGGCGCCGACGGTGAGGGCCGAGTCGGCGGCGCCGGGGGTGCCGAGGGTGCTCTCACCGGGGCCGGAGTTGCCGGCGGCGATGACGAACAGGACGTTCGAGGAGGCACTGAGCGAGTTGACCGCGTTGGTCAGGACGTCCTCGCCGGGGGCGTCAGGACCACCGAGGCTCATGCTGACGACGTCGGCGCCCTGCTCGACCGCCCACTCCATGCCGGCCAGGATGCTGGAGTCCGCTCCCTGGCCCGAGTTGGACAGGACCTTGCCGACCAGCAGGTCGGCGCCGGGGGCGACACCCTTGTACCTGCCGTCGGAGTTGGCGCCGCTGCCCGCGATGGTGGACGCGACATGGGTGCCGTGGCCGTGACCGTCCTGGACCGTCTGGCCGTTGACGAAGCTCTGGCTCCCGACGATCTCGGACTTGATGTCGGCGTTGTTCAGGTCGGCCCCGGTGTCCAGCACGGCGACCTTCACGCCCTTGCCGTCGTAGCCCTCGGCCCAGGCCTCCGGGGCGCCGATCTGCGGCACGCTCTTGTCCAGTGAGACCTTCGCCTTGCCGTCGTACCACAGCTTGCTCACCCCGGCGGTGCCGGGCGTGACCGCTTTCCCGGCGCTCCTGGTGAGCGAGCGGGTGGGCTTGACGGCCTGCCAGAAGCCCTTCGCGCTGTGCTTGTGGACGCGCAGAGCGGACAGCCCGAGCCGGGGCATGACGCCCCCGCTGTCGCTGCCCGGCAGATCCTCGGTCTTCTCCTTGAGCGAGGCGGCGGCCGGCTTCCCCTGGAAGTCGACGATGGCGGGGACCTCGTCGGTCTTCGCGTCGCCGTAGCCGTCCCTGACCATCCGGCTGATGTTGAACAGCTCGCCGTCCACCGTGCTGGAGGCGAGGGCGGCCATGGCGTCCTCGGGGTAGACGTACAGGTCGCCGTTCTGCCCACTGGCGGTCTGGAACGTCTTGGACGTTCCCCCACCGGAGACGATGTTCACCGACTGCTTGCCGTCCGGCCCGGTGGTCAGCGCGACCTTGTCCCCGGTGACCAGGGTCAGTGTCGAGGTGGTCGACCCGTTCCGGTGCGTGGACGGTGCGCCCGAGGCGCTCGGGCCGGTCGACGGCGGGGCGGCTGCTGCCGCCCAGGGCTGGCTTGTCAGCGACAGGACGACCGCCACTGCCGCCCCGCCGACGACAGCTGTACGCCGTCGTCTCGCGCGGGTTGTACGCATCAGGATTCCTTCCGCAGGCTGAACGGGCATGCGCGCCAACGGAACTGATGCTCGGTCGGGCCATGGTCGACCGACCGGACGTCCGGATGATGCCGCGCCCGCCGGAACCTAGTTGCGTGTAGACCGCAGGATCCAGAGGCGAAGTGGCGGCTCTGTGCCAGATGGCGCCTTGTCGCCACACAGGGCCGTTCGCGTGGCAGCTCCACAACCACGAAGGGGCCCGACGGCCTTCACGGCCGCGGGCCCCGCCCCCTTGCCGCTGCCGACGGGCAGGGCTGTCGTCGGCTACTCCTCGAAATAGGCGTCCAGTACGGCGTCGAGTTCGTCCGCCCATTCCTTGAGGCTGCTCCTGGCTGCCGCCTCGACTTCGGCATTGAACCAGCGGTTGGTCGACATATGGACGGTGACGGTGAACCGGCGCCCGAACCGGGGCGACTTCACCTCGACCGCACCGATTTCGTCCCAGCGGAAATCGGCCTCCTGATCGTCCAGCGTGAACCGGATGCCATCACGGTCCGCGGTGATCGAACCCCGGCGGTCGCTGACCTCGAATACAGGTCCGTCCGCTGCCTTCTCGTCCTCCTCTCCCCCCTTCTCGCCGTCCGTCGCGTCCAGCGCGTCCTGCGCGCCGGAAGCGGCAGCCTCTACGGCGGCCAGGTCGTCGGGGGCGGCGTCCTCGGGCGCCTGCTCCTCGGTCTTCCCCTGGTCCGCGTCAGGCGTCCCCGCGGGGCGGGGGGCCGTGAGACCAGGGATGTACGCCGGGTCTGTCCCTGCGGCGTACGCGGGCTGAGTGTTCGGATCTATGCGCTGCTCCACGGCGGGCAGTATGGCCGACGAACCTGTACGAGACCAGCAAGCGCCGGACGGAGCCGTCGGTGCCGCGCACGCCGGCATGCCCCCGGGCGAGCGCGGACCTCGTCGCACGGGACACAGGGGCCCGGCCGACATCGGCGGTCCGCGCACCGACACGACGGTCAACACCACTGGTCACAGAGAGATCTGACCCGGCATTCACCCCCTCGCCGAGAAGGGGCGGACACGGCATCCGTGCCCGCCCCCACATGTCACCGACCGATCATTCGGTGGAATTGACGACCGCAGCCGCGGCGAGCTGGGAAGCGCATCGCCGCGGTCGCCGAGCGCGACGGACAGGACCCCGACCCGATGCCGGGCCTGCGACGACCCCGATGTCATTCATGCTGTTCATGTCGTTCCTCCATCATTCGGTAACTGGCGTACGGGTGTGTTGACTGGCCTGCGACGGTCCTGGCTCTGGGGGTGACGATGCGCACCCTCGCCGTGCGACGGCCGGGGTTCCGCAGGGCGCGGACGCCGGTACCGCGGAGCCAGAACCCGGCGTCGCGTCCAAGGACTGGCCCGGGCTCGCCGTCGTGCAGCTCCAGCTGCACCCGCCCGCGGGTGACGACGCCGAACGCGTCGCACCATTCCGCCGCGACCACCGCGACACGCGCGCCACCGCGCAGCGTGAGCGTCCACACCGGGACTACTCCGTGCCGTCCGCCGGCAGGCGCTCCGGCAGCCCGAGCCGCGGGAACTGGTCGTCGTGGAACGTGACGATCTCGGTGATCGCCCCGCCGGTGACGCGCAGGACGTCGATCGTCAGCGGCAGGTACGCGCCCTCCCGCTTCCGCCAGAGGTAGAAGGCGGCGGCGGGCTGGCGGTTTACGGAGGTGAGGACGGCGCGCAGGCCCTTCATGCCCTCGAAGCCGCTCTCGACCCAGTCGTTCACCACCGCGTCGCGGCCGACGTACAGGCCCGGCGTGGGCGGCATCGAGCAGCGGACGTCGTCCCGCAGCAGTGCGGCGAGCCCGTCGACGTCCGTGGCCACGCTGGCGTCGGTATAGCGGCGCACCAGCTCGCGCGTCCCGGCGTCCTGTTCGCCGCCGGTCCAGTCCTGCCGCTCGGCAGGCAGGTGCTCCCGCATGCCGGCGCGGGCCCGCTGCAGCGCGCTGTTCACGGAGTTGACGGAGTCCCCGAGGAGCTCCGCGACGTCCTTCGCCGGCCAGCCGAGCACGTCCCGCAGGATCAGCACGGCCCGCGGGCGCGGTGCGAGGTGCTGGACTGCGACCAGGTACGCCAGCTCGATCGTCTCCCGCGCGACGGCGACGGTCTCCGGCTTGTCCGCGTCGCCTGCGGGCAGCTCGTCGAGCAGCCGGTCCGGGTAGGGCTGCAGCCACAGCACCTCGCCGCCGGTCGCAGGCTCCGGACGGCACTTGGCAAGCAGGTCCAGGCAGGCGTTGGTGGCGATCCGGTACAGCCAGGCCCGGAACGTCGACCGCCCCTCGAAGGTCTCCCGCCGCCGCCAGGCACGGAGGAACGTCTCCTGCACGGTGTCCTCGGCGTCCTCGAACGACCCGAGCATCCGGTAGCAGTGCACGTGCAGCTCCCGCCGGTGCCGCTCCGCCAGCCCCGAGAACGCCGGCTCGTCGACCTCGCCCAGCCCGCTCACGCCCAGCTCCTCCAGCCGCGTGTCCGCACTCATCACGTCATCCTTCCGCCTCGTCGTGTCCCGTCGTAGGTGTGACGGGTGCGGGCGTGAAAACTCATCACCAGGTCGGTCGGCATGGCTGAGCGTTCCTCATCCTTATCCTTGGTAGGCCGGGTTTTCGACGTGGTGGAGAACGAGGATCGCCTGGACCATTGCGGTCGTCCGGGACGGGCTGCAGCGCAGCTTGGTCAGGACTTTCCAGGTCTTGAGGGTGGCGACGGCGCGTTCGCCGCGGCGGCGGATCCGGGCGTGGGCCTTGTTTCAAGGCCTTCTGCCGGCGCGGCAGCTTCGGCCGGTGGCGGTGCCGCCTGAACGGGATACGCACGGAACCGCCGGCGCCTTGATACGCCTTGTCCGCGAAGGTCATCACGTCAGCGTTGGTCACCGCGGCGACGATGCCGTGGGTTCGCGCAGCAGTCAGGTCGTGTGCCGAGCCGGGAAGTGCCGCCGACGCCCAGACGAGGCGTCCGGCCGCATCCGCGATTACCTGCACGCTCATTCCCTGCCGTCGGTGCTTTCCGGAGTAGTACGGCTTCTGATCGTGCACGCGGTCGATCGGGATCAGCGTGCCGTCGAGGATGACGTAGGCCAGCAGCCGGAGCCGATTCGTTCTTCGCGATCAGTGATTTCTGGTGGGCGGTCTCCACCCCGAACCACACGCCGACCGCATTCGTCCGCTTCTTGCATGCGACATCGGCGGTCGCGACCTTCATTTCCTCCGGTACGGGCGTCCTCCCCGGACAAGTCGATTCGCCTGCCGGCGATCGCGACGATCAGCACCATAAGTCGCGACAAAGCGGAAAGCTCAACCGCCCATCCGACACCAAATCGGGAATTTTTCTCGCTCGGTATCTCCTGCCATCGCGAGATGGCGCATCAACACCGTCATTCAGCCGGAATCGCAATATCGAACCAGGTCGTTTTTCCGCGCCCCGCCGGCGAGCTACCCCAATCGCCGGCCAGCGCGTCGACAATCAGCAGGCCACGCCCGGACTCCGCTTCCTGGTTGTTCTCCTCGTCCGCGACGATCGCGGTGGGCACGGGTGGATGCGGGTCGCTGTCACGAACCTCGACCCGGATCCGGTCCGGGTACTCCCGCAGCCGCAACTCCACTTCACTGTCGGCGTGGATCAGGGCGTTGGTGACGACCTCGGACGTCAGCAGTTCCAAGGTGTCCAGCATCGGCAGCAGGTCCCATTGGCGCAGCAGGTCCCGCAGGAATTCCCGCACCTGCGCGACCCCCTGCAGGTGGTGACGCTGCACCGACATCCGTGCCACCCGCCGGTGCTCCCGGGACTGCGCTCCCTCGTACCGCACCAGCAGCAGGGCTGCGTCGTCGGCGAGAACCCGCCATCCGCGGCGGTCCTGGACGAGACGGTCGGCCAGCACCTCGAGGTTGTCGCCGCAGTGATCGGCCAGCACACGGCCGAGTCTCTCCATCGCCGCTTCCGATCCCAGCAGCCGCCCGTCCAGCAGACCGTCGGTGAAGAGTGCCATCACCGACCCCGCCACCACCTGCACCTCGCTCTGCTCGTACCGGGCCTGCGCATCGACACCCAACGGCACCCCCACGGGCAGCGATTCGGTGACGCCGTTTCCGTCCGCGTCGACGATGAGCGGGCTCGGGTGGCCCGCGGTCGCCGTGGTGGCGGTCCCGCTCGCCAGGTCGAGCCAGACACAGCAGCACGTGGCATACAGATCCGTGCCCAGCCCGGAGAGCAGCCGATTGCTCCGTTCCAGCACGATGGCCGGATCGTGCCCCTCGGCGGCGTACGCCCTGACGCCACTGCGCAGTTGGCCCATCACCGCCACCGCCTCCAGGCTGTGGCCCTCCACATCGCCGATGACCAGGCCGATTCCGCCACCGGGCAGCGAAACGATGTCGTACCAGTCGCCTCCCACGTCCGCCCGATCGGTCGCCGGGAGATAGCGGGCCGTGGCGACCGCCTCGGTCATGTGCGGGAGGCTGCGCGGCAGCAGGCTGCGCTGCAGGGTCTGGGTGAGCGCGTGCTCGATCTCGTAGGAACGCGCCCGCTCCAGGGACTGGCCCACCTGCTCCAGCATGATCGTCAGTACGGCGAGCTGCTCGGGGGCGAACGGAGGCGCGGGTTCCGGGAACTCCAGGACGCAGCAGCCCGTGGCCCGCCCCTTGGACACCAGAGGGAGGTAGGCGCGGGCCTGGACCTCCGGATCGGGGTCGACGTCGGGATAGGCCTGCCGCAGCGCCTCGGCCGACGGGAAGGAAAGGATCTCGATCGCGCGGAGCGTGTCCGTCTCCGGTGTGTGGCGGGACAGCAGAGTGCCTTCGACCCGCTGGACCGACTCGCGTGAGAACCCTGCCGCCCCGACCACATGGAGCCGCCCCTGCTCGGCGAGGCACAGCATCACCGCCCGGCCGCCGAAGGGCCGGACCACCTGGGTGTCCGCGGCGGCGAGGACGTCCCGGATGTGCACCGCGGCCGTGAGTTCGGCGGCGAGCCTCTGCAACTGGTAGAGAAACGTGCTGCCGGTCGGCTTGGGAACGACCGGCACCTCCGGCCGGCGGGGGCCGGCTTCCGCAGCCGCTCCCGTGGCCGCGGCGGCGGCCCGGGCACGCGACACCTCGGCGATGAACAGCGGCACATACGGCGCCTTCATCCACACGCCCTGATCCGCGAGGTCCGTCAGCTCGACGGCCAGGTCGTCCGCGACGGCCTGAAGGAAATCCAGCGAATCGGTGGCCACCGGCCGGGGCGGCACCCAGCGCACACTCAGCGCACCGAACCGGTACCGGAGGGTCCGCACCGGCGCTGAGGCGACCATCATCGGGTACGGATTGTGGATGAAGAGGGCCGGAGACCGACGGGTCAGCTCCTGGAGATCGGTGTTCTCGAACAGCACCAGTTTCCCGGCCTGGTGCGCCCTCGCCGTGCAGAAGTTGCGGTCGTCCGCCGCCATGCCCGACGGAACGGTGAAGCTCAGTGTGGTGTCCACCATCATCGCTGCTGCGAGCGCCCGGTCGTCGTCGGTCAGCAGATAGGCCGTGCACGTGCTGCAGTCGAGGCCGCGGTTCAGCCGCCGCAGCGCAGCGGCGATGACGCGGTCGCGGTACATCAACTGCGGCCCGGTCGGCCCCTTGGGGTCTGCCGCGGAGGATGGGGAGTCCATGAGATCCGCCCCGGGGCATCGACGACAGGTGGGGGTGCGGCTACCCCGCTGCTCGGCGACATGCGCCTTAGCCATTTCAGTATGGGCGCAAAACGCCAGGTATGCGCCCGCGCGGTGCCATCCGGGTACCCGCACGGCAGCCATGACCGGATACACCCTGGACAGCGGCGTCACGCGCCCGCCGGAATGCCGCTGTCCGTGTACGGCTGCGGGCAGGCCGGGACGCTGCTCCGCCCGTCGGGCCGATGGGCGGAGCAGCGTCCCGGAGGGTGTGCGGCTTCCTCGTCAGGCCGACCGGGGTGCGGGCTTGAGAACGGCGAAGGGAGCGCCGAACGGGTCGGCGAGCCAGACGATCCGGCCGACGTCCGGCACGTCCTCCGCGGGCATCAGCACCGATCCGCCGTTCTCCTGTGTCCTGGCGACGATGTCGTCGGCGTCTGCCGCAGCGAAGTACGGCATCCATCGCGGCTCCATGGTCTCCTGGGCCTGGGCGAGACCACCGAAGCTCGCGTCCTGCTGATCGCCGCCTGCGGTGGAGAGCACGGTGTACGTCATTCCGGGGGCTTCCATCTCCTGGCTCCGCCAGCCGAACAGCGACCGGTAGAAGGTCAGTGCCGCGGAAGTGTCGCCGACGTGCAGCTCGACCCAGCACAGCGTGTCGGGCTCCGAGGTCTTCTCCAGGCCCTTGACACCAGCGGGCTGCCAGACCGAGAACTCGGCACCGCCCGGGTCGGTGAAACAGGACATCCGTCCGGCGTCCATGACATCGAGCGGGGCGACCCGAACGGTGCCGCCGCCCTGCTCCACGGCTTTGGCCGTCGCGTCGGCGTCGGGGGTCTGGAAGTACACCGTCCAGGCCGGACTCGCGCCCTCCTCCGTGAGCGGGCCGACAGCGGCGACGGTCTTGCCGTCCTTCCGGAAGAAGCCGTAGCCGCCTGCCTCGGGTCCTGCCGAATCAAAGCTCCAGCCGAACACGGCGCCGTAGAAATCCGCGGCGGCCGCGGTGTCGGTGCTGCCGAGGTCCAGCCAGCTGGGTGCGCCGGTCGCGAAATGAGTGCTGAGCACGGGGGTGTCCTCCTTCGACGGATCGACGCGCGACCGGTCCCGTGGGACCGCGCTCACGCTGCCGTAGCGACCGGACCGAGTCCCGCACGGGTCGCCCCGGAGATGGTCATGGCCATCTGACACCCAAAGCCCGGGTGACAACGGAATGACGCTCCGCAATCCTCCGGATCCTGAGGTTCCTCCGAACGATCTCGATCCGGCGCGAACGGCGCGCACGGACCACAACGACCCCAAAGTGATCTTCTTCGGAAACCCGGACACACCCTACGTACAACCCTTGTGCCTCATGCGCTGTCATACACGGCACCGGACAAGGAACGGGCCCTCTCCGGTCACCCCCGCGCCCCCGAGCTAGCCCGGCCCTTCGTGAACCGAACCAAGGAGCCGCTCATGCGCAAGTACCGCTCGGCCGCCGTCGCGGCGGCATCGTTTCTCCTCGTCACGGGCGCGGCCATCGCCTCGGCCCCGTCCGCCTACGCCGGTACACCCGGCGGCACGCACGCCAACGACCGCAACACCGACTTCAACGGCGACGGCTACGACGACGTGCTCGTGGGCTCTCCCGGTGCGGCGGTCGGTGGGCGCAAGGGCGCGGGCATGGTCACCGTGCAGTACGGCGGACCCAAGGGCATGGGCACGACCAATGTCAGGGCCTTCAGCCAGAACTCCTCCGGGGTGGCCGGAGCCGCCGAGGCCGGCGACAACTTCGGCAAGGCCGTGGCCAGCGGCGACCTCGACGGCGACGGGTACGACGACGCGGTGGTCGGTATCCCCGGCGAGGACATCGGCGCCGTCTCCGACGCGGGCGGCGTGGTCGTCCTGTGGGGCACACCCAAGGGCCTCACCGGCTCTGTGAGCAACTGGCTTCAGGCCGACGATCTCACCAAGAGCGGCAGATTCGGCGCCTCGCTCGCCGCGGCCCGCTTCTCGGACACCACACCCGGCGACCTACTGGCGGTCATGGACTCGGTCGGACTGACCACCTACCAGTTCGAGCCGGCCACCGAACCCGGCGCGAAGAGCGCCGTCCCGCAGTCGCGGCAGCCGCACCAGAAGGCGCGTACGACGCTCACCTCGCCGCCGAAGAAGGCGCTCGCCAGGTCCGGTGCCGACGAACCGCAGGGCATCCAGCCCAAGTCGATGACCACCGGCGACTACGACAACAACGGCTACGCCGACCTGATCGTCTCCGGCACCAGCGTGGGTGACGAACCGGGCCACGGCTGGTCGTACATCCTCCCCGGCACCGCCTCCGACGACGAGCCGCTGCCGGTCACCGCGGTACGCGGCGGCCCCGTCGTCGCCTCCGGCGACATCAACGGCGACGGGTACGACGACCTGGTGACCGGTGAGCCGCACAGCCCGGACGACGGCGGCGAGAGCATGACCGGCGGCATGGTCGGCGTCTACTACGGCAGCGAGGCCGGACTCGCAGGCCAGGAGGGCCCTGGCACCCCGCCGGTCTGGTGGACCCAGGACTCGTCGGGCGTGCCGGGCACGAACGAGCGGGGCGACGGCTTCGGCACCGACCTCTCCGTCGGCGACACGAACAAGGACGGATTCGCGGACCTGGCGATCGGGGTCTCCGGCGAGGACATCGGCACCGTCCCGGACGCGGGCGCCTTCATCGTCCTGCGCGGTTCGGCCCGGGGCCTGACGGCCACCGGCGTGCTGTCGGCGAACCAGGGGACCGCCAACGTCCCGGGCGCCGTCGAGAAGGGCGACAAGTGCGGCGGCCAGGTCGCCTTCACCGACCCAAACGACGACGGCCGGTTCGGCCTGCTCGTCTCGGCGCCTGGCGAGAACACGAACGACGGCTTCGTCTGGGTCTTCTCCGCGGGCACCGGCGGCATCACCACCTCCGGTTCCTGGAGCTACGGCGCGGGCGACTTCGGCGGCCCGACGACGGATGCGTTGTACGGGGCGGCGATCGACGACTGACCCGCGCACCGGACACCCGTCCACCATGCGTCACCGGTGCCCTGGACAGTTTCTCCGGGGCACCGGGTTCTCCCGCACCTTGACCGCTGCCGAACCCACCGCACATGAATGCTTGAACATCCATTCATGTGTTCATCTCCGTAGCATGGTGACCATGGGCAACGGAGTGAACGCCCCCGACAGCAGTGCCGCAGCGCCGCACGCCCGTCTGACCCCGCAGAACGCACCGCAGGTCGCCGCCATGTTCCAGGCGCTGTCCACGCCCTCCCGGCTGCTGATCCTGGCCCGGCTGCGCGAAGGCCCGTGCGCGGCGACCGAGCTGGCGACCGCTGTCGGCATGGAGCAGTCCGCCTGCTCGCACCAGCTTCGCCTGCTGCGCAATCTCGGTCTGGTCACCGGCACCCGGCGGGGCCGCTCCGTGGTCTACACACTCCACGACGACCACGTCGCCGCACTCCTCGACCAGGCCCTGCACCACGCGGAACACCTCCGCCTCGGCCTCACCGATTCCCCAACCCGCGTTACGGACACCCTTTTTGACGATACGTCAGAGGCGGCTCGCTTGGGCAGCCCTTGACGCAAGGTTGACCGCTTGCGTGGAGATCCGAGGGACCCCGGGCCGCTACGGTCCCTCCCATGTCTCTGAGACCTCCTCCCCTCCCGGTCCTCCCGTACCGCAAGCCGACGCGCGGCCGGGACTACTGGGTGCTGGACGACGTGTTGCCGGATCCGGACGCCACCCGGGAGCGCTGCCTGGCCAGGGAGGACTGGACGGAGGGCTACCCGCACAAGCCCGAGAGCTGGCCGGGACTGCGCGCCATGCCGGGGCTCGAGCCCGGTGAACTGGCGCAGGTGGAGCGGCTGGTGAGAAAGGCGACCGGCGCCCGGGAACTCTGGGCCGAACGCCCTTCGGGCGGCGGCACGTTCAACCACAACTGTGTCCAGGTCGTCGGGGAGGGCGAATGCGAGCCGCGCCCCCACACCGACTCGCGGACACTGTGCCGCTACGCCGCGGTGCTCTATCTCAACCCCGGCGTTCCCAAGGACTGCGGAACCAGTTTCTACCGTCAGAGCCTGCCCGGTGGAGTGCTGGGCGGCAACCAGGTGACCGCGCCGCACAACAACCTCGTCGACGCGCTGGGCACCCGCTTCGTGTCACCGGACTCCTTCGTCGAGGACGTACGGGTCCCGCACCGCGCCAACCGGCTGCTGCTCTACTCCGCCAATATGATCCACAGCGCCACCGGTTACTCGGGTCACACGCTGAAGGAGAAGCGGATGACGGCCGTCTTCTTCTGGAAGGCCTGACCCGACGGCCCACGGTGGGACGAGCACCGTAGCGAGCGAAGGAAGAACATGAGCGATGTAACCGGGTTCGAGGACATCTCACCGACCACCCTCGCCGACGTCCTGGGACGCGAGCAGGTCATGAACATCGGCATTCGCCCTCTGTGGCCCTCGATCCCGCGCATTGCCGGCCCGGCGTTCACCGTGCGGTGCCCTCCGGGGGACAACCTCATGCTCCACGCGGCCATCCATCGCGCGGAGCCCGGCTCGGTCATCGTCGTCGAAGCGGGTGACGTGGACTACGCACTCGCCGGAGGAAACGTCTGCGCCGTCGCCCAGCGCCGAGGGGTCGCCGGGTTCGTGCTCGACGGGGTGATCCGTGACCTCGCCGAGGTGCGCGAGATGGGCTTTCCCGTCTTCGCCAGGGGGGTCATCCCCATCCCGGGAACGAAGTCGGCCGTCGTGCCACTGGGTGGTCAGGTGCGGTGCGGCGGCGTGAACGTACACGCCGGGGACATCGTGGTGGCCGACGAAGAGGGCATCGTGGTCACACCCCGCGCCCGCCGGGAGCAGGTACTCCTCGATGCCCGGGCGAAGTTGGCCAAGGAGGCCGGTGAATCCCTCGATGCGTGGGAGGAAGCGCATCGCGCCCGCATCGACAAGATCCTTGGCGAGTACGGCAACGGCATCGTGTAGCAGCCCACCTGCTCCGGAGAGGTCTTCAGCCGGACCCGGCTCCGCTTCCTGCCGCTGCTCCGGAACCCACGAGCGCGCAGTACAGGCCATTTCGTCGACCGGTTGTCAACGCGCGTGGATCGGCGCCGAGTTGCTGTGACAGACTGCGCCGACGCGGCGGTTCGACCCATCGGTGACGGAGCACGGCATGACGACAGGGATGTCCCACACCTCGATCGACACCAGCAAGCCCCACTCCGCGCGGGTGTACGACTGGCTCCTCGGCGGGAAGGACAACTACCCCGTCGATCAAGCGGTGGCGGAGCACCTGCCGGCCGAGGCGAAGATCGGGGCGCTTCAGAACCGTGCGTTCATGAGCCGTGCGACGGCCTGGCTGGCCGGCGAGGGCATCGGGCAGTTCCTGGACATCGGTACGGGCATCCCGACCGCCCCGAACCTGCATCAGACAGCCCAGGAGATCAACCCGGCCGCCCGGGTCGTCTACTGCGACAACGACCCCATCGTCCTGCGTCACGCGGAGGCGCTGCTGATCAGCACGCCGGAGGGGGCGACCGACTACGTTCCGGCGGACGTGCGCGAGCCCAAGGGGATCGTGGAGGCCGCGCGCCGGACTCTGGACTTCGACCGGCCGGTCGCCGTGTCGCTCCTCGGCCTGCTGCACTTCCTGCCGGACGAGGACGATCCGTACGCCATCGTCCGGACCTTGGTGAGCACACTGGCTCCGGGCAGCTACGTGGTGCTGTCCCAGGGAGCATCCGATGTGAATCCCGAGCGGGGAGAACAGGGCGCCGCCGAGTACCGCAAGGGTGGCATCCGGCTCGCGCTGCGCACCCGCGACGAGTTCGCCCACTTCCTGGACGGCCTGGACATCGTCGAACCGGGTCTGGTGACGGCGCCCGAATGGTTCCGGGGCACCCCCGCGCCCCGGCCCGAGGCCAGCGGACTCTACGTCGCGGTCGCGCGGGTCCCGTAGGCCCTCGGGCGACCACGCCCGTCTCGAGGAGGGGCCCTTGTGCGGAGCCCCGGTCGGCCTGCCGACACCCGGGCACGGTTGCTCATATGCGCAGCAAGCAGTACCCGGGCAGCGGCGGGAGCGGGCCGGCTCGCCTTCCGACCGCCCGCAGCGTGCCCCGCAGTCGCGGTCAGTCCGTCGGCTCGCGCCCGGACAGCCGTACCTCCTCGATGTCGAGGGCTGCCTGCAGTCGGCGCAGCACGGTGTCGTCGATGCGGCGTTCGTCGCGGAGCCGGACCACGGTGGCGCGCTTGTGGGAGATGAGGGCGAGGCGCAGCGCGGTGTAGAGCTGGTTCCGGAGCAGGGCCTGGTCGTCGCCGGCGCCTGTGCCCTTGGCGCGTACGACTGCCAGTTGCGCCTCGTACTCGTGGCGCAACGAGTCGACCACCTTCGGATCCGTGCCCAGGTCGGCGGCGAGCTGCGGCAGCGCCGCGAGTGCCCCTTCCACGGCGAGGGTCTCGGCGAGGATGTGTTCCTCCTCGACCGACGTGTCGCGGGGCAGCCGGGCCCAGCGCACCACGCCGGGGAGCAGGAGTCCCTGCACCACCAGAGTCACGACGATGACGCCAGAGGTCACGAAGACGATCAGGTCACGGTCGGGGAAGGGCTCACCCGAGTCGAGCGTGTGCGGCACCGAGAGCGCAATGGCGAGCGACACCGCGCCCCTGAAGCCGGCCAGCCCGCTCACCACCCGGGCGCGGTGGCTGATCCGAAGCAGCCGCTGCTGCGGACGGCGGTCGATCATACGAATCAGGTACACGGAGACGAACAGGAAGGCGAGGCGCACCACGACGAGTGCCGCAGAGACGAGGCCGACCACGATCAGGGCGTGGTTGAAGTCAGCGCGGCTCAGAGTGCGGACGGCATCCTGAAGCTCCACTCCCACAAGGACGAACAGGGCGCCGTTGATCACAAACGTCGCCATCGGCCAGAACGCCATCGCCTGCCGGCGTGCCTCGGCCCGCACCACGCGCGGGGCGGTCTGAGACATGATCAGTCCGCTCACGACCACCGCGAGGACGCCGGAGGCTTCGATCAGGTCGGCGAGCAGGTACGCGGTGAAGGGTGCCAGGATCATGACGAGGTTTCCCAGCAGGGGGTCGGGCAGGCGTCGGCGCAGGTACGTGTTGACCCACGCGACCACCACGCCGACTGCAGCACCGCCGCCGTACGCGAGCAGGAACAGCCCGCCGATGTTCGGGATGCTGAGGTGGTCCGCGCCGACCGTGATGCCGACGGCGAGACCGTAGATGACGAGCGCAGTCCCGTCGTTGACCAGGCTCTCGGCGCGCAGCACGGTGACTTGGCGGCGTGGCAGGGCCCGGCCCAGGACGCCGACGGCCGTCGCGTCAGTGGGTGCCACGGCCGCGCCCAGCACCCACGCCGACCCCCACGGCAGCCCCAGGGCGTGCCCGGTGGCCGCCACGGCCCAGGCCGTGAGGATCACGAGCGCGGTGCTCAGCAGCACGATGCCGCGCAGGTTGGTGCGGATCTCCCGCAGGGACGTCGTCAGACTCTCCCAGTACAGCAGGACCGGCAGGAAGAGCAGCAGCACCACCTTCGGCGGCAGCTGCGCCTGCCGCACCGCGGGGACGAACCCCAGCAGCACACCCACGATGAGCAGCAGGACGGGCGGGGCGATGCCGAAGCGCTGCGCCAGGGCGTTGCCCACCAGGACGGCCACGCCCAGGAGCACGACGAGTTCGAGACCGAGCATGGTTTCTCCTGTGCAGAGGGCTACGACGGACCCGAGGGACGGATGACACCGTTCATCGCCGCGAACGACGACTGGCTAACGGTTTTACTTCCCCGCGTACGCGCCCGACCTCAACGACCCGTTCCGGATCCACTCGCCTCCACGGAGTCCGGGTCGCTTTCGTCGACGTCCGGCGGAATGGTGACGAGCGTCGGTACGTAGCACGCGTCCACATCCCACGTGCCGCCTCGCTTGTGACTTCGGTATCCGTACGTTCACCGACGCCGGGACCGGCCGCCGCTTCGCCGCTGCGTCTCGGGCCGTGATCGTCAGCGGGCTCATCTCAGGTCTTCACTCGCGGGGGGGAAAGCGGGGCGGGCACGCCGAGGGCGACCGAGCAGCGCCGTTACGCCACCCACCGCGAACACCACAGCCTGCCCGTCCGACTCCGTCGATGATCGGCCTGACACGCTCCACAGCCGGAAGGTACCGAGCGGTTGATGCGCCACAGGCCGGGCACAAGCACGGGCAGACAGGACCGTGCACTGACAATGCGGAGGCCGGGGAGGCCCGATGGACACGATGAGCGTCAACGTGGCAACCGCCCGCCCCGCGGCATCCCTCGCCGGGGCACGCGAGAGTGCCCGGGCTTTCCTCGAATGTCTGGTACAGCCGGCGATCGCAGCCGAGGCTGCCGACACCGTGGTCCTGGTCGTCTCGGAGCTCGTCACCAACGCCCTGCGCCACGGCGGCGGCACCTGCACCCTGGACCTGACCGCGCACACCGACAGCATCGAGGTGTCCGTGCGTGACCGCAGCCCGCAGGTCCCGCGCATGCGCACCCCCGACCTGAACGGCGGCACCGGGGGTTTCGGTTGGCCCATGGTCAACCGCCTCGCCCGCGCCACCGCGGTGACCCGCCGGACGGCCGGCGGCAAGACCGTAAGCGCCCTTCTCGCCCGGTAGCACCAAGGCGCCGCTGCCAACCCGCGACGGGTGACCTCCCCAAGACCTGGCTGCTGCCCCAACGGTCCAGGTGATGTGTCGGCACGATGTGTGCTGGGGGCGAGCCGTTGCGGCGCCGAGCCCGGCTGCGCACCGCCGGACGCACGAACCTGCTCAGGCCACGCACCGGCTCCGCCCACGACGTGGCGTGGTCAGCGCCTGAAGCTGTCCTTCGACCTCTCCTTGATGTCCCGGGCCTTGCCCCGGGCCTCCAGTGCGGCTCCCTTGGCTGCGGTGGTCTCGTTGCCCACCGCGTGGGCCACCTTCCTCACGACCTTCCCGACAACCTGCTCCGCCTTGGCCTTGGCCTTCTCCCCGGCACTCATGTCGGTCCTTTCGTAGGCACTCACTCATCCGCCTGCCCCTGGCCCGGAGCGGAAACAATGGGCATCGCTGCGCCACACCTCCTCCGACGGCCGTGCTCTCCAGCAGCTCGCCGCAGCGATGCCCACACACTTCATTGTGTTCCCGGCAGGCAGACGAGCAGCACTGCACCGCGCTTCCACCGCAGGTGGCATCGCCGTCGTCGACGGACTGCGCGAGCGGATCGCCGCGGCCATCGAACGCGGCCGTCAAATGCCGATTGTCCCCGCGCCACGTGCCCGATGTGATCTCGCCGATCCCGGCGACCGCCCGGCAGGAGGAGCACACCGGCCCAGCGACACCCGGTCGCCACAAAATATTCAGAAACGGAACCATGTAAATTTTACGGAATCCTGGAACTGAGACGAAGGTCACACGTCAAATTGGACGAGCCGTCTCCATTTTCCGACGGTCCGCATGTCAGTCTGGGCTGGCGTTGACCCGCCATTCGACCGCCGTCACGGAGGGAGAATTCCATGACTTGCCACCCGCCGTTACCCGACCCGACGTCCAGGCCTTCACTCGAACCGAAAGCCTGAGGCACCATGACGGAACGTACTGAATTAATTCAGACTTTCGGCCGGAAAACAGAAATAGATCGAATAGCGAAATTACTCGGCGGCGGTTCTGCGGGGTACAGCGGCACTCTCATCGTCCAGGGGCCGCCAGGAACAGGTAAGACCAGGCTGCTGCTGGAGTCCCAACGGGCCGCCGAGCGACTCGACTTCGCCGTCTCCTCGTTCTTGAACCCCGCTGCCGGTGGACCGGCGGGACGCCATGAGGCCGCGTCCCTCATGGCGGTGCTCGACTCCGCCGCAGTGAGCTCCAAGCCCCGGCTGGTCGTGGTGGACAACCTGCACAACGCGCCCGAAGAATTGTCCGAGGCAGTGGCGTCCCTGGCGCACTACGAGCCCCCAAAAAATTCCCGGACGGCTCCCCTCATTCGGATGATCGGGCTTCGCACTGGATTACAGAACCCATCGATGCGTCGCCTTTCCAGTGAATTCGCCGGGTGCCATCGAATAGAGCTCGGCAGGCTTTCCGAAGCCACTTCCACGGAACTCGCCGCCGACGTCATGGGCGCTGCTCCCGACCCGAAGCTCACCGCCATGATCTCCGGCGCTGGAGGAAATCCCCTCCTGATCGTGGAACTTGTCCAGGGGTTACGCGAAGAGGGTTCTGTGGAGATTTCCCACGAGCGGGCCCGGCTGTTGGACGAACGCATTCCACGACGGGTGCGCGACCTCGCGCAGCACTGGCTGGACTCGCTCTCGGACAAGGCCCGCCAGCTCGTCCAGGTGGCCGCGGCGGTCGGCGGGTCCTTCATGGTCGTCGAGGTCGCCTCGATGCTGCGGGAGACCACGGCATCGATGCTTCCCGCGCTGAACGAGACCATCGCCTCAGGCTTGCTGATCTGTCCGGGCGAGCAGACGGTTTTCCAGCACGAGCTGGTGCGGCGTTCCATCGCCGACGCGCTGCCCGCCGCGGTCCGGCAGGCACTGCGGCAGGACGTGAGCGCCCTGCGCAGGCAGCATTGTCTCCAGGTGCCGATGCCGCCGGAGTTCCTGGTCACCGGCGGCCGTCCGGCCGGCACGCCGGTGCCGGGGTCCACGGACGCGCCCGCCCCGCTGCCTGCGTCGGCCCCCCTGCCGGCGTCGTCCACGGAACCCGGGATCGTCCACCGGCTGCTGCCCGCCCTGCTGATGGCCCGCAGCACCCGCACCGAACCCCTGCCGTTGGGGCTCGCCGATGAGTTGCGAGCCGGCCTGACCGCCGTACTGCAGGCCCACTACGCCGACGTGGAGCTCACCGGGACCGCTGACGCACCGCTCGCGGACCGGGCCGACCGGATCACCCGCAACACGGTCTCCCTCTTCGCCGACGGTGTGCAGCGCGCCACCACCCGTGCGCGGGCGATGCTCGCCGCCCACCAGGGCCGCGACGACGAGGCCGACGCGGTGACGGCCACCGTCGTCATGTCCAACCTGGAATGGGCCGTGGGGAACCTCGCCGAGGGGCTCAGATGGGGGCAGCGCGCCGTCCAGTGCCTGGGCCCGGCCACCCCGCCGATGTGGTCCCCGTACGTCAGGCTGGCGCTGGCCACCAAGCTGTCCGACATCGGCCGCTTCGACGAGGCCGAGGGGCTCATCCGCACGGCCCGGACGGAGGCCGAGGCGCTTGGCCAACCGCACACGGCGACGCCGTCGATCGCCAGGGCCATGCTGCTGCTCCAGTCCAGCCGGCTCCAGGAGGCCCAGGACTCCGCCCGGACCGGGCTGGAGGTCGCGGCGAAGACCGGCGGCGGCTGGGTCGTACCGGTCGGGCAGGCGGTGCTGATCCTGGTCGCGCTGCGCCGCGGCGACCTGGCGTCGGCCGCCGACTACGCGTGGCGCTGCCGGGCCGCTGTCGGCGCCGACAGCACGGTCTTCCCCTCGATCCACTTCGATTGGGGGGAGTGTCTGGTGGCCACCGCGCAGCTCGGCGCGCGGCGCACGGCGGAACTGCTGACCACCACGTACGCCCATCTCCTCACCTCTCCCCAGCTGTTCGTGGAGGAGGCGGCGGCTGCGGCCTGGTTCGTCAGGCTCGCTCTGGCGGCGGACGACATGCCGCTCGCGTCGACCGTGGTGACGGCCGCCGAAAGGTTCGCGGCTGCCAACCCCGGGCGCCCCACCCTGGCCGTCGCCGCCCTGCATGCCAGGGGGTTGCTGGAGCGGGACTCCGAGGCCCTGCGCCAGGCCGCGCGCGAGCACGTCAGCCCGTGCGCGGGGGCGCTCGCCGAGGAGGACCTGGGGATACTGCTGAGCGCGCGGGAGGAGAAGAACGGCGCTCTCGGCGCCGCCGCGCTCCGGTCCGCGCTGCAGCGCTTCGTACAGATCGGTTCGCAGGGCGACATCGAGCGTATCCGGGCCTTCATGGAGGAGCACGGGACGCCCGTCACGAACGCTCCCCGCCAGGGCAGGGCCGCCACCGCGGGCTGGGAGGCGCTCACGGAGACCGAGCGGTCCATCGCCCACCTGGTCAGCGACGGGCTGACCAACCGCCAGGTCGCACGGCGGGTCAGCCTGTCTCCGCACACCGTCAACTACCACCTCAGGGCGATCTTCCGGAAGCTCGGCATCGACTCACGGGTGGAAGTCGCCCGCCACATCACCCACAGCGCATGAAATGCGCACCGCAGAAAGGAAGAACATGGCCAAGCCGTTCACGGTCCGGGTCACCGTTCGCGTCTACGAGACCGACGCGCAGGGACACCTCAATGGGAACGTGTACCTCCAGCACGCAGAGCACGCGCGCTGGGAACTGCTGCGCGCGGCCGGGATCAACCAGGGGGACCTGCTGAAGAAGGGCGTGAGTCCGGTCAACCTGGAGACGACCATCAGGTACCACCGTGAGGTGGTCGCCGGTGACGAGGTGGACATCAACTGCGTCTTCGTCTTCAGCGAGGGCAAGAGCTTCCGGGTGGAGCAGACCATGACCAGGGCCGACGGCACACTCGTGGCGGAGGTCTTCAACGTGGGCGGCATCCTCGACCTGGACGCTCGCAGGCTCGTCTCCGATCCCCGGGAGTGCTTCCGCTCGGTGGCGGCCAATCCGGCAGTGGCCGGGCTCTGACCGCGCTGCCGCCCCGGGCGGCGCCGGTCTCCTCGCTTCTCCTCGCGGGGGGACCGGCGCGTCGCGTCACACCCCGACGCGTTCCCTCAGTTCCGGTGTCATCAGCTCGTTGGAGGGCAGCACTCCGGAGATGGTGGAGAAGAACCGCGCGGTCATCTGCGAGTCGTCCACGATGGCGCGCATCAGCGGCAGCCGACGGCCCGGCCGCAACTCGGCCGCGGCCAGGGTGTCCCGGTATCCGTCCATGACCAGGTCGTCCCGCCGCTCGCCGTACCGGCGCAGCGACTTGTCCAGCCTGGGCTCATCCCGCAGCCCGTCGCCGACGGACTCGACGAGTGCGGTCGCCTGCCGGAAGGCGTCGGTGATGCCCTTGCCGGTGAGCGAGTCCTTGTGGTGGCCCGCGTCCCCCACCAGCGCCCAGCCGGGGCCGGCGGCCTGGCGGAAGAAGTTGCGCTGGTCCCCGGTGCCGAAGAGCCGGTCCTCCTGCGTCGCGCCTGCCATCCGGTCGGCCAGTACGGGTGTGATCGCGAAGATGTTCTCCAGGTAGGCGGTACGGGCGTCCGCGCGCACCCGGTCGTAGTCCGCCATCGGGAAGTAGGTGCCGACCAGGGTCAGGCCGTCGTTGGTGGGGACGAATCCGGCCCACTTGCGGGTGCTCTCGTACACCTCGAAGCCGGTGTCGATTCCCGACCAGAACGAGTAGTACGCGCAGGTCAGGATGGGATCCTCCAACTCGGTTCGGGCACCGGCGAGTTCGGCGACCTTGGAGCGCATCCCGTCCGCACCCACCACGAGACGGGCCCGCTCCTCGAACTGCCGCCGGCCCGAGCGGTAGCGGACGCCGACCACCCGGTCTTCCTCGAACACCAGCTCGTCGACTGTGGACTGTTCGCGGAACTCCGCGCCGGACGCGACCGCCTCGTCGGTGAGGATGCGGTCCAGCAGGTAGCGGCGCGGGGCGTACGCGGCTGTGACGCCGTCGGCGGGCCACGAACAGCCTTCGAGCACCACGTCCTTGACCTGGTGGCGGGCGTGGTCGAGCGGCGGGCAACCGGTGGCGGCGACCGTGTCGAGCACGCCCCAGCGGTTCAGGTGGGCGACGCCTGGCTGATGGATGTAGAGGGTCGAGAGGGTGTCGCGGGGGTGGCGGATGCGGTCCAGCAGCAGCACGCGGTATCCGGCGCGGGCGAAGAGCATCGCTGTCGGGGAACCGGCGGCCCGCGCTCCCACCACTATGACGTCGTACACGGGGCGACCGTGCCTTTCCTGGGATCGGAGGTCCGGGGGCTGAGTCCGGGGGCTGAGGTCCGGGGGACGGCTGAGGTCCGGGGCGGGACGGCTGCGTCGCGGGACGCAGCGCGCGGTGCCCGGGCGGGTACGGGCGCCGGGTGACGTCCGGGGGTAGGGACGGTCAACCCACGCCCGCCTTCTTCAGCGCGTCGGCGAGTGCGCGCAGGGTCCGCAGGCCGTCCTCCGCGTCGACGGGGAAGATCATTGCGGAGAGCGTGGTGACTCCCGCCCCCGCGTGCTCCCGCAGGGTGTCGGCGATGCGCTCGACGGGGCCCAGCAGACAGGTCCGTTCCAGGAACTGCTGGGGGATCGCCGCGGCTGCCTCACGCGGGCGGCCGTCCAGGTACAGCTCCTGGACGCGCTGTGCGGCGTCCGGATAGCCCATGCGGGCGGCGAGACGGTTGTAGAAGTTCTCCTTGCGGGAGCCCATGCCGCCCAGGTAGTGCGCGGTGTACACGCGGACGCGGTCGGCACAGTCCGCGACGTCGTCGCCGACGACCGCGGGCATCGAGGAGACGACGTCGAACCCTGTCAGGTCCCGGCCCGTCCTCGCCCGCCCGGCCCGCAACAGCGGCAGGTGCTCGGCGACGGTCTCGGGCTGGAAGAACACGGACAGCCAGCCGTCGGCGATCTCCCCGGCCAGCTCCACGTTGCGCGGCCCGACCGCCGCCAGGTAGACCGGCACGTCCTTGCGGCGCGGCCGGGTGCCGAGGCGCAGCGGCTTGCCCGGTCCGTCGGGCAACGGGAGCCGGTAGTGCGCGCCGTCGTAGACGACGTCCTCTCTGCGCAGTGCCATGCGGACGATGTCCAGGTACTCGCGGGTGCGCGCCAGCGGCCTGTCGAAGCGCGCGCCGTGCCAGCCCTCGGCGACCTGAGGCCCCGAGACGCCCAGGCCGAGCCGGAAGCGGCCCTCGGAGAGGATGTCGAGGGTGGTGGCGGTCATCGCGGTCATCGCGGGGCTGCGGGCCGGGATCTGCATCGCGGCCGTGCCGAGTTCGATGCGGCTGGTCTGCGCGGCGAGGTAGCCGAGCAGGGACACCGCGTCCGAACTGAAGGCCTCGGCGGTCCAGGCCACCGCGTAGTCGAGCCGCTCCGCCTCCTGTACGTACCTAGCGGAGGTCCTCGGGTCGGCGCCCGCGCCGAGGTTGCCGAGGTAGCGCAGGTTCAGTCCGAGTCTCATCGGTGCACCGTCCTGTTCGGATCGACGACCGCCTCCGGGTCGTTCCCGGTCCGGGCGCAGGCACGGTCCAGGAATTCCAGGACGGTCGAGGTGTAACGCTCCTTGTCGGCCCACAGGCCGCGCAGGTGGCGGGCGTCGGGGAGCACGAGGGTCCGGGCGTGCGGGTAGCGGCGGGCAAGCCGCAGAATCTCGTCGGCGGGCACCACGGCGTCCGCACCGCCGCCGATGAACAGCATCGGGGTGGTGGCGTATCCGGGCGCGGCCGGGGCGGGCGGCCAGTCGGCGCCGCCGATGGTGAGGTGGTTGAACAGCTCGAAGGACCGCTCGGCGACCGCCCCGGCCCTTCCGCCGCGGGTCCGCTCCGGCAGCGGGAGCAGACCCTCGCGCAGCAGGTTGGGAGAGATCGCCGGGGGGTCGCAGGCGGGCCCGCTGTCGCAGACCACCGCGTCGACGACCGGGTGCAGCTTCTGCAGCGCGCGCAGCATCGCGAACGAGGAGAGCGAGAAGCCGTACAGGACGAGCCGTGCGCCGGCGTGCTCCGGCAGGGTGGTCACGTACCGGGCAGCGGCGACGGTGTCCTGCCCGAACTTCCGCCCGAAGCCGGCGAATCCGCGGTCCTGGAAGCTGTCGCCGTGGTTGCGGTAGTCGAACAGCAGCACCGTGTGTCCGGCCCTGTGCAGATAGCGGGCGTAGGGCAGGCTGCGGGACTTGTCCAGGCCGAGCCCGTGGCCGAGCAGCACCACGCGGTCCGTACGCTCGCCCCGGCAGAGCCAGCCGGCGAGCGTTCGGCCGCCCCTGCCCGCGGGGATGGTCACCTCCTGCGCCCTGAGCCCGAACTGCTCGGGTCGGCGGCGGCGTTCGGGCCTGGGCGGATGGAACGCGGTGTACGCGGTGCGCATTGCGTCGAGCGGCGCCGTGAGCAGCGCGGCCGGCCGGTTGCTCATGTCCATTTCCCGGATCCTGGCCTCCGGCTCCCCGGTCCGTGCGTCCGGTTCCCCGCCACGGGCGTCCGGCGGGCGTCGTCGCGACGCGTGCGGCGGTTCGTACCGATGATGCCGCTCACACCACCAGACCTCCGTCGATGCCGAGCACCTGGCCGCTGATGTACGCGGCCCGCGGCGACACCAGGAAGGAGACCAGGTCGGCGACCTCGTCGGCCGCCCCGAAGCGGCCCAGTGGGACCTTGCCCAGGATCTGCTTCTTGACGGCGTCGGACATGTCGGCCGTCATGTCGGTCTCGATGAGGCCGGGCGCGACGGAGTTGACGCGGATGCCGTACTTGCCGACCTCTCTGGCGAGGGAGCGGGAGAAGCCGATGATGCCGGCCTTGGACGCCGCGTAGTTGCTCTGGGTCGCGTTGCCGTGCACGCCCGCCACGGACGACATGGTCACGATGGTGCCGGTGCGCCGCTTCATGAAGGAGAAGACCGAGGCACGGCAGATGGTGTAAGTGCCGTCGAGGTTGGTGGAGATGACGTCGCGCCACTGGTCGTCGTCCATCAGGACGAGCGGGTTGTCGCGCACGATGCCCGCGCTGGTGACCACGGCGTCCAGCGGGCCGAGATCCTCCTCGGTCCGGTTGACGAACTCGCGAGCCGCGGCCGGGTCCGCGACGTCCAGCGACTGGGTGAGGACCCGCGCGCCGAGCGCTGTGGCCTCCTTGGCGACCTGCTCGGCCGCGCCGGTGTCGGAGCGGTAGCAGAGCGCCACGTCGAAGCCGTCGCGGGCGAGCCGGGTGACCACGGCCCGTCCTATCCCGCGGGAGCCGCCGGTGACGAGGGCGACCGGTCGTGCGCCATCTGACATGTTGCTGCCTTTCGGTGGGCTTGCGGGTCGGTCTTTCGGGGGCGTTGCTTCGGAGCGGCGTCAAGCACAGTTGTCCGGGCCGGTAGGTGGCACGGACCGGATGCGCGGGGCCCTGCGACGGGCGCGGGGCCCCGCGAACACCGGTCGTACGGCGCCTGCTTGAGCATCCGTACGACGACTACTTGAGCTTCGAGTCGACCAGCGCGCGCACCTGGAGCAGGTTGGAGACCTGTTTGAAGTCGGACTCGGCGACCTTGATGCCGTACTTCTTCTCCAGGTTGACGACGATCTCCAAGGCCATGAGCGAGTCGACCTGGAGGTCGTCGACGAAGTGCGCCTCGTCGGTGACCTCTTCGACGGGGAGCTCCAGTGCGTCGGCGACGAGCGAGCGCAGTTCCTCGGTGTCGACGGCGACGGCGGTGTTCTCGGACATGTGGTGACTTCCTTCCGTACGGATCTACTGGGCGTTGCGAGTGGCGTGCGGTGGTGAAGGGGGGTCAGGCGGTGAGGATTTCGCCGCCGTCGATGCCGATGACGTTGCCGGTGAGCCACGACGAGTCGGACATCGACAGCAGGACGATCGCCTCGGCGACGTCCTCGGGCTCGGTGAGCCGCTTGTGCGGGTTGCGGGCCCGGCACACCTCGGCATACGCGGCGCTGTGCGGGATCTTCTCCAGGGCCGGCGTGAGCGTGGTGCCCGCACGCAGGGCGTTGGCCGCGATGCCGCGTGGCGCCAATTCGGCTGCCAGCTGGCGCAGATGGGCCTCCAGGGCCGCCTTGGCGGCGGAGACGGGACCGTAGCTGTCCAGGACCTGGGTGCTGCCCGCGCTGGTCATTCCGTAGATCTTCGCGCCGCGTCGGAGCAGGCCTGCGGCGAGCAGGTCCTGGGTCCAGTAGACGAGGCTGTTGGCCATGACGTCGAGGGTCATCGCCAACTGCCGGGAGTTGACCGTCTCCTGGTCCTGCGGCCTCTCCTGCGAGGGCACGAACGGCAGCAGCGTGCCGAACGCCAGCGAGTGCAGCAGGATGCGGACGCCCTTGTCGCCGGCGAGTTCGACGGCCTGGCCGACCACCTCCCTGCGGGTGCTCGCGCTCGCCGCGTTGAGGTTGAAGAAGTGCGCGGACACTCCGGTGTCCCGGAGTTCGTCGGCGAACTTGGCGGCGGCCTCCGCACCGTCGGCGGTGTCGAAGTGCACACCGATGACGTTGCCGCCGCGTTCGGCGAGCGCCCTGGCGACGGCCCGGCCGAAACCGCTGGAGACGCCCAGGACGAGGGACCAGGACCCCTGGATTTCTGTGATCATTATCGGCTCCCGTTCTGCTGGGGGTGGATGAGGGGGACGTGCGCGGAGGCGTCCAGCCGGGCGAACGCCACGTTGCCCTCCGCCGCGGCCGTCACGACGATCCTGCTGTGGCCGTCCCGGGCGGCGAGTGCGGCCGCGAGGTGGCGCAGCGGGGTGAGTGCTCCGGCGCCGGCCGGTGAGACCGTGAGGTCCGCACACCGGTGGCCGAGCCAGGCCTTGACGGCCTCGCCGACGGGCGAGTCGTCGACGACCGCGTCGACCCGTAAGGGCCTGTCCGCGTCGTCGGTCAGGGCGCGCCAGGCGTTCTCCAGCGCGCGGCAGGAACGGGTGCCCGGCTCCAGGAAGGCGTCGCGCACCCGCACGGTGCCGTACGAGGACGCCGGGGGCGGACCGCCTGCGCGGGCGCAGACCAGCGCGACGGCTCCGGTGTCACTGCCGTCGGCGCCCGGTTCGCCGACGGGCAGCGATTCCTCGGTCGCTCCGACGACGAGCACGTCGGCCCGGTCGGCGGCGAGTGCCCTGGCACCGGCGCCGAGCGCGTCCAGGGCGGCCGTGCGCGGCGAGTTGACGGTGAGCGTGAAGCCGTTGACCTGATGCTCCGTGGCCAACCGGGACGCGAACAGGCTCATCGCGAAGTACGGCGCGGTCAGCGGGGCGATGGCGTCCGCGCCTTGACCGATGATCGTGCGGTCCTGCTCGTCCAGCAGGGCCATGCCCGCGTTGTCCGTGCCCACGACGACGCCACGGCGTTCGGCGGGGACGGCGGACAGTGCTCCGTCCGCGTCCGCCAGAGCGTTCCCGGTGGCGGCAAGCAGGTACTGGCAGGCCGAGGGCAGCCGCTTGTAGCCGCGGCCCGGCAGCGCGGCGGCCACGTCGAGCCAGCCGGGGCCAGGGGTGTCGGTGACGGCCGGGGACAGGGCCTCGGTGGGCTTGTCGGTGCCGGGCAGGCAGACGCCCACCCCGAGCACGTCGAGAGCGCTCATGCGGCGGCTCCCCGCGTGCCCGTGTCCTGGTGTACGGGATCGTGACGCGGGGTGGCCGCCCGCCCCGCCGTGCCCTGGTGTTCGCGCTCGGATCCGGCTCCTGGCACACCCGACAGGACGAGCGAGACGTTGTTGCCGCCGAAAGCGTAGGCGTTGACCAGTACGGCGGACGCGGTGAGCGGCACCGGCCGGTCCTGCGGCAACCACACCGCGCACCGCGGGTCCTGCGCGGTGACGGGCGCGTTGGCCGGGACGCGCCCGTGGTGCAGCATCAGCGCCGCTGTCAGCACGCCGAACGCGCCGGCGACTCCCGCCGTGTGCCCGATCATGGCCTTGAGGCTGAACAGGGGGAGCTCGTCGCAGAGTTCGCCGAACACCTCGCGCAGCGCCTCGCTCTCCACGACGTCGTTGAGCGGGGTGCCCGTGCCGTGCGGCACCACGCCCCCGACGTCGTCGGGCCGCAGACCCGCGTCGGCCAGGGCCCGGCGCATGCCGCGCACGGCCTGGGTGCCGCCGGGGTCGGGGGCGGTGGGGTGGTGGGCGTCGCAGCTGAACGCGGCGGCGGACAGTTCCGCGTACACCGTCGCCCCACGGGCCTCGGCGTGCTCGGCCGACTCCAGCACCAGCATCGCCGCGCCGTCGCCGAAGAGGGTGCCCTGCCGGTCGGTGTCGAAGGGCCGGCAGGCGACCGGGTCGGCCGCGCCGATGCGGTTGAAGACGCCCATGCCCACACGGGTCGGGCCCTCCGCACCGCCGGTGAGGACCATGTCCGTCTCCCCGGCCCGGATCATGTCCGCAGCGATCGCCGCCGCGTAGCCGCTGGCCGCACAGGCGTTGCCGACGCTGGTGCTGCCGCCCGTGGCACCGATCGCGGCCGAGACCGCGGCGGAGGTCACCGTCATCGGGGACCACTTGCCGACGGCCCGGCGGATCGGTGCGCCGTGCTCGGCCGCCCGCCGGGCCTCGTGCCGGCCGGCGTTGCCCATCTCCACGCCCAGTACGACGGAGAGCCGTTCGCACTGCGCGTCGTCCAGCCCGGCGTCCGCCACCGCTTCGTGGGCGGCGGCGATCGCCATGCGGGGTCCCGCGGCGAGCTCCACGTGGGCGTGCCGCTCGGGCCCGTCGGGTACGTCGGCCGCGGGCACCAGGTACATCAGCCGGTTGGCCATACGGGCGTCCGGGTCGGTCACGGGCCGGGGTGCGCCCCCTCCTGAGGTCAGACCCTGCCAGAAGGCGGGCACGCCCGAGCCCAGACAGGAGATCGCCCCGAGGCCGGTGACGACCACCCGGCGGCCGGTTGCTCCTTGGGCGCTCACGCCGCCTCACCGGCTCCGGTCAGCACCAGTGCGGCAGCCGCGTCGTCCGTCTCTCCCCCGCCGCTGGTGGCCAGTACGGGGCCGGGGCCGCCCGCGGCGAGGTGGGCGACGCCCGCCGCGGCCTGGACGACGCCGAGCGCTCCCGAGCAGTGGCCGAGCCGTGTGGTGAGGTCCACCGCGGAGGCCGCTCCGGCGTCCTCGGCCGAGCCGAGCCACAGTCCCGCGGCGGGCGCGCCCTCGTGCAGCGCCTGGGCGAGGGCCGTCGCGGAGTCGGCGGCCCGCACGGTGCGGGACAGCATGGCCAGGGGGCGGGCGCCGCGTTCGGCGACCCGCTCGGCGGACTCCAGGACCAGCGCCGCCGCCCCGTCGAGCACGCCGCGGCCCGAGCCGTCCTCCAGCAGCCTGGCGGCGGGCTCGGTGTGCGGCTCGACCCCGATGACGACGACCGTCTCGGCCCTGCGCACGGCGAGCAGGTTGCGCGCCCAGTACAGCGCGTCGGCCCCGCTCGTCGCCCCGTTGCACACGGTGAGGTTGGGCCCGCGCATCCCGTACCGGATGGCGATCCAGCCCGCGATCACATTGGACGAGGTGTGCGGCAGGCCGAGCGGGCTCAGTCCGGTGACCGTGTGTTCGGTGATGGTCTCGACGAAGTCGCAGACGCTGTCGAGGTTGCCGAGGTTGGAGGAGATCACCACGGCCGTGGTGTCGCCGGGTCCGGTGTACGTCTCACCGTCGTCGGACAGCAGGCCTGCCTGGCGCAGTGCGGGGCCGACGGCGCGCAGAGCGAGGCGCGAGGCACGGTCCTTGTGCCGCATCGCCCTGCCCTTGAGGCCGGTGGCCGGGTCGAATCCCCCGTCGGGGGCGTCCGGGCAGAGAAGGTCGGCGGCTTCCGTCAGGCCGGGGATGGCGATGCCCACTCCGGTGATCACGACGGCTTTCGCCGCACCCGCTTCGTGGCGCGCGGTCACGGGCGGTCCCCCTTCTCCAGGACGGCCACGGCGTTGATGCCGCCGAAGCCGAACGCGTTGATCTGTGCGGTGGACAGTCGGGCGGTGGCGGCCCTGTCGCGGACCAGGCGCAGTCCGGCCGCCTCTTCGATCGGGTCGGTCAGGCCCAGTACGGGCGGGACGACGCCGTGCCGCAGGGCGAAGGCCGCGGTGATCAGGCTGAGCAGTCCGGAGCCGCCCAGAGTGTGTCCGGTCATGGACTTGACGGCGGTGAGCAGGGGGCCGACGCCGGCGCCTTCGAAGACGCCGGACACCGCGGTCGCCTCGGCCGAGTCGTTGAGCTGGGTGCCGCTGCCGTGCAGCATCACCAGGTCGATCTCGTCGGCCTTGAGCCCGGCCCTCCGGTGCGCGTCCCTGATGGCCCAGGAAATGGTCGTCGGGTCGGGGGCGGTGGGGTGTGCGGCGTCGCAGTTCATGCTGACGCCGCGGACGACGGCGTGAACTCCCCTGCGGGCGGCCCCCGTTCGCTGGACGACGACGGCGACCGAGCCCTCGCCCATCAGCATGCCCGCGCGGGCCCGGTCGAACGGCCGCAGTGCGCGCGGCGTCTCGTTCTGTACACGGTCGAGCGTCCCGAAGGCGCTCTCCGTGATCGAGTCGGTGCCCGCCACCACCACGGTGTCGGCCAGTCCGAGCTCGATCATGTCGGTGGCCATGCCCAGCGTGTACAGCGTGGCGGCGCAGGCGTTGGCGAACGTGTAGCTCCGCGCCGTGCCGAACCGGTCCCGCAGCGCACTGCCGAAATGCAGGTCCCGCACGGTCAGCGGTGCGCCGTCGCGCCACCACAGCTCGGCCGAGCGCTGTTCCCGCAGCGTCGTCCCGACGAGGACCGGGATGTCGTCGACCGCGGTGTCCAGACCGGCGTCGGTGAGGGCCTGTTCGACCGCGGTCTCCAGCCACCGGGTGGCGCGCAGCGGGCGGTCGACGCCGTCCGGGCCGCGGTCGTCGATCTCGTACGCCTGCTTCGCCCGGTACTTGTCCCCGTCGAAGGAGTGCAGGTCGGTGAGGCCGCTGCGGCCCGCGCACAGCGCGTCGTAGACGGCGCGCGGGTTGTCGCCGATGCTCGCCACGGCCCCGAGGCCCGTGATGTCCCAGCTCATCGGTCGACCACTGCTTCCCGGCCCGCCGACTCCCGCAACCGGTTGCGGGCCAGCTTTCCCGTGGACGTGGTGGGCAGTACGTCGATCACCTCGACCCTTGCCGGGCGTTTGAAGGCCGCCAGGCGGGTGCGGAGAAGGGCGAGGATCGCCTTGCGGACGACGCTGGGGTCGGCGCCCGGCACGGGGACGGCGTAGGCCACCGCCTGGTCGAGTCCGTTCTCGTCGCTCACGGCCACGACCGCGCACTCCGCCACCTCGTCGGCCTCGCGCACGACCGCCTCGATCTCGCCGGGAGCCACCTTGTAGCCGCCCATGTTCAGCAGGTCGTCGGCGCGGCACAGGTACCAGAGCTCGCCCGCGTCGTCGCGGCGGACGATGTCGCCGGTGTACACGCCCCCGTCGGCGAAGGTGCGGCGGGTGGCCTCGGTCCGGTTGAGGTAGCCGAGCGCCACGGACGGCCCGGCCACGTGCAGCCTGCCCTCCGTTCCTTCCGGGACCGGTCCGCCGTCCTCACCCCGGACGGTCGCGGTGGTGCCCGGGACCGGGAGACCTGTGGCCCCCGCGGTGATGGCCGCGGGCGGGGTGGCGACGACGAAGTGCAGGGCCTCGGTGGCGCCCAGGCCGTTGACGAGCGGCACGCCGAACGTCTCGCGCACCCGTTCGGCCAGCGCGGCCGGGCAGTGTTCGCCCGCGGTGGCGGCCAGCCGCAGCGAGGCGGTCGCCTCGGTGCCGTGGCCGGCGGCCAGGGCGAGCAGGGCGACGTACATCCTGGGTACGGAGAACAGCACGGTCGGCCGGTGGCGGTGCAGCGCGCTGTGGACCGCGTGCGCGTCGACACCGCCGCGCAGCACCACGGTGCGGGCGCCGGCGGCGAGCGGCAGGATGACGGAGTTCCCGAAGCCGTACCCGAAGGACACCTTGGCGGTGGAGAGCACCACGTCGTCGGGGCCGAGCCCGAGCAGTGAGCCGACCGAAGCGGCGACGGCCTCGATGCCGGTGGCGGCGTGCAGCACGCCCTTGGGCGATC
The DNA here is from genome assembly GCF_036248255.1 of Streptomyces sp. NBC_01717. Taxonomy (NCBI): domain Bacteria; kingdom Bacillati; phylum Actinomycetota; class Actinomycetes; order Kitasatosporales; family Streptomycetaceae; genus Streptomyces; species Streptomyces sp. NBC_01717. Next base: position 2,682,834 of record NZ_CP109178.1, read on the forward strand.
CGGTGCTGCCCGAGGTGTACTGGATCAGAGCGGGCTGCCCGGCGGCCCAGTCGGCCTCCTCGGCCGCCGCTTCGGGGGCGTACGCCTGAGACTCGATGTCGCTCCTGAAGATCGTGCGGACCTCGTCACCCGTGGTGTGCGGCAGCCGGTCGATGTCCGCGCCCAGCTCCCGCCGGGCGGCGTTCGGTACGTCGAAGTGCGCGAACCCGGCCTCGCTGTCGGCGGCCATGAAGCGCAGTTCGGGGTCGGACAGCGCAGGGCTGACCGGCACGGGCACACAGCCGTGCCACCACAGGCCCAGGATCGCAGCGGTGGTCGCCACCGAGTCGTCGGCCACCACCAGAGCCCGGGTGCCCGCGGGCACCCCGCGCTCGCGCAGGGCCCCCGCGTAGCCGGCCATGGCGTCGTGGAGCTGCGCGTAGGTCACCTCGCCGACGTCGGGGTCCACATGGCTGACGCGGTCCCCCGCGCCTGCCGACACGTGCTTGCCCACCAGTAGTTCCACCAGTTTCATCGCGGACCTTTCCTTCGGGACGTCACTTCCACGGCGACGGCGTTGCCGCTGCCGAGAGCCAGCGCGAGGACGCGCGGGCCCGGTTGTTCCAGAGGGCCGGGGGCGGCCGTCAGGGCGACCGCGGTGACCATCGCGGCGACGCCCCCGGCGGCCCCCAGGTCGCCCAACCGCTCCTCGACCCGCAGCAGCGGCGCGGCACACAGCAGGGCCAGGGCGCCCGCGGCGCGGGTGTCTGTCGCGGGCGCGGACAGGACCAGGTGGTCCGGCGGCCCGTCCAGTCGTTCCAGGCAGGAGCGGACGAAGGCGTCGATGCCGTTTCGGGCCGTACGGGCCCTGAGGACCGGCCCGACAGTCGCTCCCCCGCCGTACGGGGCGTGCCGCTGGAGCACCGCACACAGCGCGCCCTCCGCCGGGTCGCCGCCGGGGCAGGACCGCCACGTGGACGTGTCCGCCGAGCCTCCGACCACGACGCGCTCGCACCGGCCCCGGGTCAGCATCCGTACGGCTTCGGTGACGGCGTGGGCGCCCGCGTCCTGCTCCCCGGTCACGTTCAGGTACGGCCCGTCGAGGCCGAAGCGCACGGACACCGCCGTCACGGGCGCGGTGAACGCGGAGTGCGCGGTGCGCCGTGGGGAGACCCGTCCTGGCCCGAACTCCGGGATGTCGGCGCAGGTCTGCGCGTAGGCGGCCAGGCCCGCGGTGGACGAGGCCCACACGGTGGCGGTGCTGCCGCCCGCTCCCGGCGCCCCGGGTGTGCGGGTGGACGCGGCTGCTATGGCGTCGGTGGCGGCGGCGAGCGCGTGCTCGTGCTCCGGTGCCTCGTGCGCGAAGCGACGGAGGGCGGACGGGACGAGCAGACCGGACAGTCCCGCCGCTCCCGGGAGTCGGACGCCGAGCCCGCCTACAGCCACCACGGTCTGCCGCGCGGGGGCGCGCAGGACGGTACGTACGGTCTCAGACTTCATCGTCGCCCCCGGCCGCGCCGAGCAGGAGCGCGGACACCCCGCCGCCCAGCCCGAAGGCGAGGCTGAGCACGGTGGCTACCGCGGCCTCGCGACCCCGCGGCGGCACCAGGTCCAGGCCGGCGCAGGCCGGGTCGGGCCGGCGGAGGGTGGCGTTGCCCGGAAGGTGTCCTGCGGCCATCGCGAGCACCGCCACCACCGCTTCGAGCACTCCAGCCGCGCCCTGGGTGTGGCCGAGCATGCCCTTGAGCGAGGACACGGCGGGCCTGCGCCGCCCGGGTCCGCCGAGGGCGGAGACGATCGCCCGCGCCTCGACGCCGTCGCTCGCGAGGGTGCCGGTGCCGTGCGCGCACACCCAGTCGATCTCCTCGGGTGCACGGCCCGCGTCCCGCAGACAGGTGCCGATCGCCTCGACGAGGGCGTCACCGGTCGGCCGCGGCCGGGTGAGGTGGTACGCGTCGGCTGCAGCACCGTGCGCCAGGAGGACGGCCAGCGGCAGGCCGCCGCGTGCGGCGCAGTGCTCGGCGCTCTCCAGGATCAGGACGGCGGCGCCCTCGGCGGGCTGCATGCCGAGCCGGTCGCCGTCGAAGGGGCGGGCGACGTCGGGGGCGAGCGCCCGCAGCGAGGTGAACATGGCGAACACCTCCTGGGAGAGCTCCTCGGCCCCACCGCAGATCGCGACGTCCACCTCTCCCTCGGAGATCGCGGCGGCTCCGCATGCCACGGCGTCGCCGCCGACGGAGCAACCGGAGGCCAGCAGCACCATGGGCCCGTCAACGGGTACGACCTCGGGCACCAGGTCGAGCAGCCGTCCCGGCTCGGCCCAGTCGGTGCCCTCGGCCGTCAGTCCGGCGGAGGTGATGCCGTGGTCCAGGACCGGCCTGGTGCCCATGACCGTCCCCGCGAAGACGCCGGTACGGGCGCGGTCCCCGGTGCGGGTGAGCCCCGCGCCATGTGCCGCTTCCGCCGCGGCGGCGGCCAGGCAGCGTGCGGCGAGCGAGCGGTGCGGCGGCACGAGGGAGTCGAGCCGGGACAGCGTGGACCGGGGGATTTCCCCGGCGCGGTGCGAGGGATGGCGGGAGGTGTCGAAGCGGGTGACGGGTCCCGTCGTCACCCGGCCCCCGCGAACGGCGTCCCACAGCGCCCGGTGACCGAGTCCGGCCGGCGACACCGCGCCGACCCCCGTCACCACGATGCCGGCGCGCCCGGGGGGGCACTCGACGGCAGTCGCCATCAGACCACCTTTCCCTTGTCGCGCAGCAGTGCCAGCACGGCCGACGCCGACTTCATTTCGGCCGCCTCGTCGGGACTGACCGAGATCGCGAATTCCCGCTCCACCCGCACGGCGATTTCGACCTTCTCCAGGGAATCAGCCGCCAGGTCGTCGTAGAAACTCGCGTCCGGTTCCACGCTTTCGATGTCGATCTCCAGGATTTCCGCGACGATGCCACGCACACGGTCGAGAGCGGCAATGCTCTGCACATCGGACATTGACCGTCCCTCAATTCTAGTTCGCAACGGCGGCAATTGCTTGTTCCGCGTTCAGTCGGGGATCGCACAGCGTGGTGGAGCGGCCGTCGCAGCTGGTGAGTTCCGACGTGTCGGCGACGCATTCGGAAACCTTGTCGGGGGTGGTCTCCAGGTGAAGTCCACCCGGAAACACGCCGATTTCGCGCAGGGCCGCCTGAAATTCGCAGATCTCCTGGGTGACGGAGCTCAGCAGCCGCGTCTTGCGGCCGTTGGTGGCTCGTACGGTGTTGCCGTGCATCGGGTCGCACAGCCAGACCACCGGGTGCCCTGCCTCTCGCACCCGGGCAGCCAGTGCGGGCAGACGGCGGGCCGCCTCTCCGGCTCCCATCCGAGAGATGAGCGTCAGCCGCCCCGGCCTGCGCGCCGGGTCCAGGAGCGCGCACAGCCGCAGGAGTTCCTCCTCCGTCATGCTGGGACCGACCTTGCAGGCGACCGGATTGGAGACCGCGGCCAGCATGCGGACATGCGAGCCGTCGAGCTGGCGGGTGCGGTCGCCGATCCACGGCCAGTGGGTGGACGTCAGCAGCATGTCGCCCTCGGAGCCGCGGCGCAGTTGCGGCAGCTCGTAGTCCATGACCAGTGCCTCGTGGCTGGTCCACACCGGCACCCTGGTGATCTCCTGCTGCTTGCGCAGGTAGGTCATGGCGGTGGTCGCGGCCTCGTGACAGGCGAGCATGCGCAGCGGATCGGGCCTGCGGTCCTCCTCGGTCTCCTTCGGGCCGTTGACCAGATGCCCGCGGAAGACCGGAAGTTCCACGCCGTCGACGACCTCGGTCGGGCCGGACCGGGGCTTGGCGAACTGGCCGGCGAAGCGGCCCACCCGCAGCACAGGCAGTCCGGAACCGATCTGCATCACTCCGGCAAGAGCGTCCAGCAGACCGGTCTTCCTGCCCAGGTGGGCGGGCGTGCACTCGGCCGGGTCCTCGGCGCAGTCGCCCGCCTGGACGACCTGCCGGCGGCCGGCCGCGACGTCGGCCAGGGCCGAGCGCAGCGCGTGGATCTCGTCGGCGTCCACAAGTTCCGGCAGGCAGGCGAGGTCCCTCCTGATGCCGGTGACGAGCCAGTCGTCGGTCCAGGCGGGCTGCTGACGGGACGGCAGCAGCCGCCAGGACCGCATCTCGTCCTCGGTGAGTGCGGAATGGGATTCGGTGAGTCCGGCCCAGTTGATGGCGACGTTCATAAAGGTTCGATCCCCGTATCCCCTGTCGGCTTCCTTGGAATAGGCGCAAGCGTGAATCGCGAATGTCCGGCTGGTTACTGCCGGATGACGGCGAAACCGGCCGAGCGCTACGGCCGAATTTCCGGCGAGAACGGCCGAGTTCGGCGCAGCCAGCCGATTTCGACTGTAGCCGTGCGGAAGCCCCTGAGGACTACCCATGTGAGTAGCCGGGAGCGGTTGACAACCTACTCGTCGACCGCAGACCGCGGCGCATGTGAGTAGTGGCCCGCACACCCGCCCGACTGTCAGGCTGATCGAAACGCAGGAGAAGCCAGGGAAAGAAAAGCAGGACAAGAGGTGGCAGTCATGACCTGTACCGTGCGAGTTTCTGGGGAGTTCTCGTGAGTGAGACGAATACGGCACGTCTGCATGCCCTGTTGAGTCCCGGTGCACCGCCGTTCGCCCTGCTCCACCGACCGCATTCCGCGGGCCACGACGACGTCGAGCTCCTGCTCGGTGACGTCACAGAGGTTCCGGGGCTGGGCGACCTGCCGCTGCCCTCGGGCCCGCCGTCGCACAGCGCCGACGGCCGCCACGACCTGGTGGTGCTGGTTCCGTACCGTCAGATAGCGGAGCGCGGTTACGCGCACCAGGACGACGGCACTCCGCTGCTCGCCATGACGGTGGTCGAGCAGACCAGGCTGAGCGTCGAGGAGACGCTCGCCACCGTCCCCGACCGGCCCTTCGAGCTGGCCGACGCCGGCTTCGACACCGACGACGCCGAGTACGAGACGATCGTCCGCAAGATCATGGGCGAGGAGATCGGGCGCGGCGAGGGCGCGAACTTCGTGATCAAGCGCTCCTTCGTCGCCACGGTCCAGGGACCTCCCACCGAGGCCGCGTTGACGGTGTTCCGTCGCCTGCTGGCCGGTGAGGCCGGTGCGTACTGGACCTTCCTCGTGCACACGGGGACGCGCACTCTGGTGGGCGCCACCCCCGAGCGGCACGTCGCACTGAACGACGGCACCGTCACCATGACCCCGATCAGCGGCACCTACCGCTACCCCGCCGACGGCCCCACCGTCCCCGAGACGCTCCGCTTCCTCGCGGACCCCAAGGAGACCGACGAGCTGTACATGGTCGTCGACGAAGAGCTGAAGATGATGGCGCGCATCTGCGAACCCGGGGTCCGGACGGAGGGACCGTACCTGCGGGAGATGACGCGGCTGGCCCACACCGAGTACCACCTCAGCGGGCGCACCACGCTGGAGGTGGGCGAGATCCTGCGCGAGACGATGTTCGTGCCCACCGTCACGGGCAGCCCGCTGGAGAACGCCTGCCGGGTCATCAACCGGTACGAGACCGACGGCCGCGCCTACTACAGCGGGGTGCTCGCCGTGATCGGCCGGGACGAGGTCGGCACCAGGCGGATGGACTCCGCGGTACTCATCCGCTGCGCCGACATCGACGCGCGCTCCCGGCTACGGATCGGCGTGGGCGCGACACTGGTGCGCCACTCCGACCCCGGCTCCGAGGTCGCCGAGACCCGTGCCAAGGCGGCGGCGGTGCTCCAGGCCCTGCACGGCGGCGTCCAGAAGGGATCGGCCGAAGGCCCCGCGCTCGCCGCGGACCCCGGAGTCCTCAGTTCCCTGGCGGACCGCAACCGGACCCTCGCCCGGTTCTGGCTGGACCCGTTCGACAAGGAGGCGCACCGCGGCCACCGGGAGGTGCTGGCCGGCCGGCGGGTCCTGCTGATCGACGGCGAGGACACCTTCACCGCGATGCTCGCCCACCAACTCCTCGCCCTGGGCCTGCGCGTCACCGTCCGGCGCTTCGACGACTCGTACGAAACGGCCGACGACGACCTCGTGATCGTGGGCCCCGGCCCCGGCGACCCGCGCGAGCAGAACCACCCGAAGATCGCCGCCCTGCGCCGCACCGTCCGCGAACTGCTGGCCGCGCGGCGGCCGTTGCTGGCGGTCTGCCTCGGACACCAGGTGCTCTGCGCGGAACTCGGGCTCGACCTGATCCGCAAGAACCCGCCCAACCAGGGGGTCCAGCGGCGGATCGACCTGTTCGGCCGCCCGGCCAGGCTCGGCTTCTACAACACCTACGCGGCCCTCTCCCCCGCCGACCGCTTCAGCGCCCCTCAGGTCCCCGAGGGCATCGATGTCAGCCGGGACCCGGACAGCGGCGAGGTCCACGCGCTGCGCGGCGAACGGCTGCGCTCGACACAGTTCCACCCGGAGTCGCTCCTGTCCGAGGACGGACTGCGCATCCTCGCCGACGACCTGTCGGCGCTGCTGCCCGCCCCTGTCCGCGCGACGGGCTGACCGGAGAACGGGTCGATGCCCGGCACGACTCCCGTCCCCCGCCGCGATCCCGGCGCGCGGGCGGCCGCGTGCCACGGCCCTCGTCTCCGCCACGGATCCACCGCGCGGGCGGACGCATTCCACGCCGCCGTGGTGGGCGCCCGGCACCGGTCCCGTCCCGCCGCTCCCCCGCCACGCGCCGCTGCCCCGGCGCGTTCCGCGAAGGGGTCCCGCCCTCCAGTTCACGTCGCAGACCTCACCCGAAAGCGCACTTGATGTCACTCACCCACAGGCGCCCGGCCACGGCGGAGTCCGGTGGACGCGGTCTCGTCCTCGCGCTGGGCCTCTCGGCCATGATCGTGTCGATGATGCAGACCCTGGTCGTCCCGATCCTGACCGTGGTCCAGAAGGACCTGTCGCTGTCCTCCTCGAGTACGAGCTGGCTGGCCACCTCGACGCTGCTGTCCGCCGCCGTGTTCACCCCGCTGCTCGGCCGCCTGGGCGACATGCGCGGGAAGCGACCCGTACTCCTGTGCGTGCTGGGAGTGACCGTCGTCGGGTCCGCGCTGGCAGCCACCACCAGCTCGCTGCCACTGCTGCTCGTCGCCCGCGCGATGCAGGGAGCTTCGACGGCGATCTTCCCGCTCGCGCTGTCGGTACTGCGCGACGAACTGCCCGCGCGGCGGCTGCCGGGGGCGATGGGGCTGGTCAGCGGGACCCTGGCGTTCGGCAGCGGTCTCGCCCTGGTCGGCGCGGGGCTGCTCACCCAGGGCCCGCACCCGGACTACCACCGGGTGTTCTGGCTGGCGACCGTACTGTCCCTGATCGCGCTGGCCACCGTGGCGATCGCCGTCCCGCCGTCGCCCTCCTCCACCGGCGGCCGTACGGACTGGCTGGGAGCGACGACACTCGCCGGCGCGCTGGTCCTGCTCCTGCTGCCCATCTCTCAGGGCGGTACATGGGGTTGGACCTCGGCGCGCTGCCTGGGGCTGCTGGGGGGCGCGGCGGTACTGACCGCCGTGTGGGCGGTCGTCGAACGCCGGGTGCGCCAACCTCTGGTGGACATGCGCATGTTCGCCCTGCGGCCGGTGGTCTTCACCAACCTCGCCGGGGTGCTGCTGGGGTTCGGCATGTTCACCCAGTTCATCGGCATCTCGTACTTGGTGCAGACGCCCCACCGGATCGCGGGGTACGGCTTCTCGGCGTCGGTGCTCGATGCCGCTGTGGTCTATCTGCTGCCCGGCACCGTCGCGTCGTTGATCGCCGCACAGTTCGGCGGTGTGCTGGTCCGGCGGATCGGCGCCCGCGTCACCCTGGCCGCCGGGGCCGGGTCGGGTGTCCTGGGCTTCGGCTGGCTGGCCGTCAGCCACGGCAGTCCCGGGGGTGTCGTGGCGGCGGGGCTGCTCACCGGCATCGCGGTCAGCTTCGGCTTCGCCACGCTGCCCGCGTTCATCGTGGCGGGCGTTCCCGTCCATCAGAGCGGCATCGCGAACGGCATCAACTCGATCGCCCGGTCCCTGGGCAGTTCGCTGGGCAGCGCCGTGATCACCGCGCTGCTGAGCGCCCGCCTGCTGACCGGTCTTCCCCCCGGTACGCCCGCGGTGCCCGCCGAGGGCCAGTACACGCTCTCCTTCGCCCTCGGCGCCACCGCCTTCGCACTGGTCGCCCTCATCGCTCTCACCGGCCTGCGGATCGAGGCCGTCCCGCACCACAAGGTCGTAGGGCCCGCAGGCCCGGGCGCCCAGGCTCCCGAAGGGATCCGTCCGACGCCGGGTCCCCGGCACCGGGCCCGGCGCAATTCGGGACAGCGATAGCTGGGGCGCGGACGTCGGCGCGCTCCGGGCGACCTGCTCAGGCGCGCCTCAGAAACTCCTTGATGAATCCGCCCTCGGCAAGAGGGCCGCGAAGCCCCGCCCTCCGCTTCACGCTCCGGGCAGCAGGACGACCCCGTCCTCGTCCGCGTGCAGCACGGTTCTTCGAGGCCCGCCCCGTCCGCACGCGCGCCGACCGCGAGGAACGTCAGCTGCCCTCGTACGACCACCGGATGCCGGGCGCCCTGATCGGTCACCGTGATCCTGCTGACGCAATGACACGAGCCGTCTCCATCAGATCAACGCGCATCCGAGGAGGCCGGCCCGTACCGGGCGTGGCTGACAGTCCGGAGCGGCCGGCTTCCTGGGTCATTCGAGCACGGGCCTGGAGCATGGGCCGCCGCCTACGCAGTGCGCCTCGCACTCCCAGGCAGGCCTCATACTCGACCCCCGCCGCCGGCGGTGGTGGATCACTTGATTGTTCACAGACAGCTTCCTCAAAAATCACTCGCTTCTCGGCACGGCGTGGCCAACGGCGCGTCAACTGTGCGACGACCTTGACATTTCGTACAGAAGGAAGTCACCAAGTGCCGCTCCCCCATGACCTCGCCCTCCCGCGGCCGCGTTCCGCCGCACGGCGCGGCGCTGTCGTCCTGGCCCTGGCCACCGCCCTCAGCATCGGCGCCGGGATGATGACGACCGCCCAGGCGCTCGCCCCCGAGCACCTGATGCCGGTGACCACCGGTACGCCCAAGCCCGGTGCCCCCGTCCAGGGCCTGATCCCCAGCGCCCCCGGTCAGTCCATCATCACCCGTGAGACCCGCACGCCGATCGCACCGGGGCTCAACCTGACCCACTTCGACCGCTTCGAGACCGACGGCTGGGTGCGCGGGCAGGTGCTCGTCGCGAACCTCGCCGAGAAGCGGCTGAAGGTGGACTACATCTCCTCCGGGACGGTCACCGGCAAGTCCCGCGTGACCGAGCAGGCCGAGCACACGGGGGCGATCGCCGCGATCAACGGCGACTACTTCGACATGAACGACACCGAGGCCCCGATCGGCGCGGCGGTGTCACGCGAGGACGGCCTCATCAACTCGCCCACCGAGGGGCGAAATCAGGCCGTCGCCATCGGCGCGGACGGACTCGGCAGGCTCGCCCAGGTGTTCCTGCAGGGCGAGGTCACGATCGGCGGCGGTCAGCCCCTGAGACTCTCCGGTGTCAACTCTCCCACTCTGGCCTCTGACGGCATCGGCCTGTTCACCGACCAGTGGGGCGCATCGCCGCGCACCAAGCCGGTCAGCGGCGCCGACCGGATCACCGAGGTCTGGCTGCGGGACGGCAAGGTCACCGAGGTGCACACCTCCGTCAGCAGCAAGCAGGTACCGGCGGGCACCAGCGTGCTGCTCGGCCGGGAGGCCGGCGCCGACGCGCTGGCCGGTCTCATACCGGGCGACACCGTCGACGTCGCGTACCGTCCACGCGCCGACTTCGGCGACGTGGCGGTCGCGGTCGGCGGCGGCCAGGTCCTGGTCGAGGACGGCGTGGTGAAGCACTACACCGACGGCGACACCGTCACCGCCACCTCACGGACCGGCGTGGGCTTTTCCGCCGACGGCCGCACGATGTATCTGGTCGCGATCGACGGCAAACAGACCGACAGCCGTGGCATGGACCTCAACGAACTCGGCGCCTTCATGAAGGGCCTCGGCGCCGTGAACGCCCTCAACATGGACGGCGGCGGCTCGACCACCATGGCCGCCCGGCTGCCCGGCGAGAGCCGGACCGGCCTCATCAGCAGCCCCTCGGACGGCTCGGAGCGGGAGGTCGCCAACGGGCTCGGCCTCTTCGCCGCCCCCGGGTCCGGCACCCTGCACGGATTCCGCGTCCTGCCCACGCTGACCGCCGACGGCTCCAACAAGATCTTCCCCGGACTTCGCCGCACCGTGCGCGCCCGCGCCCACGACGAGACGTACGCGCCGGTGCCCGCTGGGCGCGTGCACTGGCGCGAGGAACACCGAGGTGACGGCAGCGTCTCGGTCGACGCGGGCAACGACGGCACGGCCGTGGTCACCGGCCGGCGCTCCGGCATAACCCGGATAACGGCCTCGGGCGGTCACCGGGCGGAGGGCACAACCGAGCTGACCGTGCTCGCACCCGCCGTGCGGATCGCGCCGAGCAGCGGGCTGGTGGCACTCGACGCCGCCGGGGACACCGCCCGCCTCACCGTCACCGGCTACGACGCCCTCGGTGACTCCGCCCCCATCGAGGCGTCCGACATCAAGGTCACCGGTGGCGACGGCGTGGTCGCCCTGGACAGCGCGACGGACGGGACGTTCACCGTACGCGGCCTGACCGACGGCGCCTCCACGACGCTGCACCTCACCGTCGGGAAGATGACCACCGACGTGGCCGTCACCGTCGGTCTCTCCGAGAAGACCTTCGCGGACCTGTCGGACGCGGCCTCCTGGACCTCGGCGAACGACCGCGCCCCCGGCGGATCGGTCACCCCGGCCGAAGGTCATGACGGCGCGCCCGGCGTGAAGCTGACGTACGACTTCACCCGGTCCACGGCCACTCGCGGCCAGTACGCCGTGCCGCCGCAGCAGATCCAGCTGCCCGGCCAGCCGCAGGCCGTCACCATGTGGATCAACGGCGACGGCAACGGCGCGTGGCCGCGGCTGCAGTACCGCACCGCCGCCGGTGTCACCGCCAACCTCGACGGCCCGCTCATCAACTGGACCGGATGGCGGAAGGTCGACTTCCCGGTGCCCGTCGGCACCCCCTACCCACTGACCTTCCAGCGGGTGCGGCTGCTGGAGACCAGTGCGACCCGCTCCTACACCGGCCAGGTCACCGTCAGCGACCTGAAGGTCAAGGTCGCCCCTGACGTGGAGCTGCCCGTCCAGCCGAAGGTCGCCGACCCGGTGGTCGTCACCAACGGCACCGTCGACGACCGCCCGCTGCGTGTGGCGGTCATGTCCGACGCCCAGTTCGTCGCACGTGACCCGGAGAGCCCGCTGGTGCAGGCCGCCCGCCGGACGCTGGCCGAGATCGCGGACGCCAAACCCGATCTGCTGGTCATCAACGGCGACCTCGTCGACGAGGGTTCGACGGCCGACTTCACGCTGGCCCGCAAACTCCTGGACGAGTTCGACGCCCGCACCGGGGGGAAGATCCCCTGGCACTACGTTCCCGGCAACCACGAGGTGATGGGCCCCGGCACCACGGTCAACTTCAAGGCCGAGTTCGGGGACACCACGTCCGTCTTCGACGCCGAGGGCACCCGCTTCATCACCCTGGACTCCTCCAGCGGCACCCTGCGTGGCGGCGGCTTCGCCCAGCTCCAGATGCTGCACGACCAGCTCGCCGCGGCGGAAACGGATCGTTCCGTCAGCGGTGTCGTGGTGTTCGAGCACCACCCCACCGAGGACCCGCTGCCGGACAAGGCCAGCCAGCTGGGCGACCGCAAGGAGGCCGCACTCGTCGAGCAGTGGCTCGCCGATTTCCGGGCCAAGGGTCACAAATCCGCCGCGTTCGTCTCCGGCCACGTCGGCGCCTTCTCCGCCACGTCGATGGACGGCGTCCCGTACCTGGTCAACGGGAACTCCGGCAAGAATCCGGCCAGCACGCCCGACAACGGCGGCTTCACCGGCTGGACGATGCTGGGCATCGACCCGCGGAACGGCCGGATCGACGACCCGTTCGACGTCCCCACGCGCGAGTCCGAGACCTGGCTGCGTGGAGAGGTGCACGTGCGCACCGACGCGGTGGACCTCAGCGCGCCGGAAACCCTCAAGGCCGGCGACCGGTCCCGCGCGTCGGCGACGGTCACCCAGGACGGCGATCGCACCGTCCCGGTGGCCTGGCCGGTCAGCGCCACATGGGCCGGCACCCGGGTGGAGGTGACCGGGACCGGGTACGACCACCGCGGCGGCGCCGCCGTCGTCTCCTACGACCCGGCTTCCGGAACGCTCACCGCACTGCGTTCAGGCACCGCGGTCCTGCGCGTGACCGTCAACGGCAGGACGACGGAGCGGACCATCACGGTCGGGCGCTGACCCCCTACCTGACCCCGGGTGCGCCGCCTCCGGCGAGGCACCTGGGGTCAGGAACCTGACGCCTCATCAGGACGATGATCCAAGCGCGCACACAAAACCGCAGGTCAGGCGCCCTTCTCAGCAGGCTCCAGGATCGCCACGCACCCCACATGATGCGTCATCGAAATCATGTCGCTGGAATTGGAGACGGGAGAAAGCACAGGTCAGGCGAGGTTTTGCTGCCTCGGGGGCGGCCAGTGAGGCAGCCGGAGCGCCGAACGAGCGTCACGGCCCGGCACGCTCCTCGGCGGCGACTGACCGTGCCGTACGGCAGCCCGTCGTCGGCGCGGACATCAGTGAACTGAACGCAGGTGAGCGGCGGTTCCGCTCCAGCCACGCCGCAACGACCGGAGACCTCGGGCTCCCGGCCGGCACAAGACGGAGTCTCCGCTGGAGCGCCGAAGTCGCCCACCAGTCTGTTGACGGCCTGCCCGAAACCGGATCAGCGGCCCCGGTAGTCGCTGGCTGGTCCCAGTGTCGCGTCAATGATGGTATTTTCTGCCGCCGATTGACCTTGCCCACGACATCTCAGGGGGACCCCGATGACCACTCCGCCGCCCGGCCAGAACCCGTACAGACACCCCGCCGCCCCGGCCCCCGCCCGCCGCTGGAGCGTCAAGCGCGTCCTCAAGGGAGTCGTCAGCGTCGTCGTGGTCGGTGTCGTCGTATACGGCGGCTACACGACCTGGTTCGGGGGCGCCGCGACCGCCAACGCGGGTGATTGCCTGCACGCCGGCAACGCGGCGGCCACCGCGGTGATATCCGTCGGCGATCCCGAGTTCGAGATCGTGGACTGCGGCACACCCGAAGCCCAGTTCAAGGTCGCCAGCCGCGCCTCCGGCACGGACGGAACCTGCGACGACCAGTACCAGCGCTACACCCAGGGCGGCGCGGGCCGGGACTTCACCCTCTGCCTCGAACCCCTCAAGTGAGCCCTCACACAACGGGGTGAGGTTCCTGGCGCCGGCCGCCGGCGCCAGGAACTTCACGGCACCGCGCCGCGCGTCGTCAGGTGCCGCAAGGTCGCCGTGGCAGTAGTGACGCTCCGTCAAAGCGACGGTATTCTGTGCGGGATGCGGATCCTTCACATATCCGACATCCACATCGGCCCCTCCGAGGCGTCCAACTCCCGCGGCATCAACGCCAGGGAGTCACTGCGCCGGATGCTCACCGACCTGGAGACCGTCCCGGACGTCGACGTCGTCGTCGTCAGCGGGGACGTCGCCGACGACGGCTCCGTGGAGGCGTACACGGCGGCGCGCCGCATGGTGCGGGGGTTCGCCCTCCGCAAACGGGCCGCCGTGGTCTTCTGCACCGGCAACCACGACGAGCGCGGGGCTTTCGCCAAGGTGCTGGGCAGCGGACACCTCGGCGCCGACGGGAGCGACCTGGCCGCGACGGTGGTCGACTCCCCCGAGGGCGAGCGTGGCGCGGCGAGCGTCATCGGCGGCCGCCGCTTCATCACGCTCGACTCACTCGTCCCCGGCAAGGTGTACGGCCGGATCGGCGCGCGCCAACTCGACTGGCTGCGCGCGGTACTGGCCGTGCCCGCGCCCCACGGGTCCGTGGTGGTCCTCCACCACCCGCCGGTTGCCCTCGGCGTCGAGGTCCAGAAAGCCCTGGGGCTGCAGAACGGCTCCGATCTGGCGGACGCCGTACGCGGCACCGATGTACGGCTCGTCCTCTCCGGCCACTTCCACCTGCAGCTCTTCGGCCACCTGGCGTCGGTCCCGGTGTGGGTGACCCCCGGGGTCCTCAGCCGCGTCGACCTCACCGGACCGCCGGGGACCGAGCGGGCCGTTCGCGGGGCCTCGGCGACCCTCGTCGACCTCGACGGTCCCCACGCCCCGCTGTTCCACGTGCTCCACGCACGTGACCCGCGGGCGGGCGAGACGGTGTACGAACTCGACCGCGAACAGCTCCGCTCGGTCATCGACCGGCTGGGCCCCGGCGCCTGATCAGGGGCCAGGAGCCGGTGCGCCAGCTCACCGTCGGCACGGTCCTGAAGCCCGGACGTACCCTGACCGTGTGCCGACGACCAATACGCGCCACAAAACCGCAGGTCAGGCGCCCTTCTCAGCAGGCTCAAGGATCGCCACGCACTCCACGTGGTGCGTCATCGGAAAGATGTCAGCCTGAACACGTCACAGAAAAGACCAGGTCAGAGCCTCCTTCTAGGCTCATCGTGCTCTGTGCGGGTACCCAGAGCGTCAAACGAGCGTCAAGACGCTACCGACTCAGGGAGGGGCCCGGGATAGGGACGAAGGCCCCGGTGTGGGCCAAGCTCCACCGCTTGGCCTACGACGAACCCGGCCCCGGGGCGAGTTGGACTGCTCCCACTGTGCGAACTGGGGACAGGAATCGGCTTCTGGGCGCCGGGAACCGGGGACCGGGACTCGACGTCGCCGGGGACCGCGGACCAGCCGTCGAACCGAGGACCGACACCACCACCGCTGGGGACCAGGGGCCGGGGACCGTACACACCAGGGACCGGGGATCCGCCAGCGAGGATCGGGAGCGTGAGGCGAAGGAGCAACGTGCCGTGGAGGAGCTGGTGGCGAAGGTTCGTCCGCACGTGCCCGCGCTGCTGAAGCGGGACGGCAACGAGGCCGTCACCCGAGTCCAACTGCATGAGATCATCCGCCGCGAAGGACTCGTGGGCGGCCGAAACGACGGCTGGGACTCGTCCTGTGTCGCAGCTGCGCAGCACGCCCACGACCACGAGCAGGAGCAATACGTGAGGACCTGCCGCCGCTTCGTCCGGATTCGCGACGAGTTCGAGCGCGAGATCGCCGCGCTGAACAGCCGCGCACACAGCCATGCCGACGAAGTGTCGGCGGAAATCAGCGCCGCCCACGCGCGAAACGCCCGACAGCAGATGGCCAAAGCGCTCGCCAAAGCACGTCAGCCGTTGCCCCGCGTGCGGCTGACTCGCCCCCGAAACCCGCAGCTCATCCCCTCATTCAGCACTCTGGTGGCCCGGCGGCATACCGGGCCACCAGCCCCTCACCTACGAAGGAGAACACCGCGCCGCAGTCCACCAGCGCCCGCCTTCGGAGAACACCTCGTCCGGGCATTCCTGCACACTTTCGTGCAGTTCGGGCTGATGACGCTCTGCGCATCAGTCAACTACACACGACCTTCCCCTCGTAGCGTAGACACCTTGACTGCAGGGGAAGTTGGGAGTCATGGCGGAGAAGAGGCCGAAGTTCCACGTGGAGTTCCGTGAGGGGGCCGTGCGGATTGTTGCGCTGGTCCGGTTGCGCCGATTGGACGCGGAGAAGAGCAAGCGGATCAGGGAGCTGGAGATGGAGCGTGATGTCCTCAAACGCTGCATGGTTCTGTGGGTGAAGTAGCTGAGGGGGAACCGGCATTGCTCGTCAGGGTGATCAGCGACTAGAGGACCGAGTACGGCATCCCGCACACCGTCGCCTGCCGCGCGTTGGGCCTGTCGGAGGCATGGTTCTACAAGTGGCGCCGGGGTCCGGCCGAGCCGACGAAACGCGAGGTCAGGAGGGCGCGATGGGAGGAGAGGATCATGCACTTCTTTCGTGAGTCGGGCGACACGTATGGCTCGCCGCGGATCACGCTGGACCTGTGGGCCGAGGGCTGGCAGGTGTCGATGAACACCGTCGCCGAGATCATGGCCGACCTGGGCTCGCAGGGCCGTAAGCCGCCGCGTCGGCGTCGCTCACTGACCCGGCAGGGCAAGAGCCGCTCCACCCACTCGCCGGGCTTGCCGTGCGAGAGGAAGCACCCACCGTACGGCTCGAAGGTGCCCTGCACGCGCTCGATGTACTCCAGAACTCGGCGTGCACCGGGAGCGTGGGACGCAGAACGGCTATGCCGTAGGCGATCATCGGCGAGCCCTCCTCGAGATCTTGTGGATATGGGCGATCCTGCCGGAGCCCGGGGAGGGCGTCGATTACCCGCTTGGTAAAGCCGCGAAACTCAGATCGTCGCCGTGTCGATCACGAAGCGGTAGCGCACGTCCGAGGCGAGGACACGCTCGTACGCCTCGTTGATCCGGCTCGCCTCGATCAGCTCGATCTCGGCACCGAGGTCGTGCTCCGCGCAGAAGTCGAGCATCTCCTGGGTCTCGGCGATGCCGCCGATCATCGAACCGGCGAGGGTCTTGTTGCCGCCGATCAAGGAGAACAGGTTCAGGGCGACGGGCTCCTCGGGGGCGCCTACGTTCACCAGGGCGCCGCCCGTCTTCAGCAGGCTCAGGTACGCGCCGAAGTCCAGGGGCGCCGACACTGTGGAGAGGATGATGTCGAAGGTACCGGCCAGGTTCTCGAAGGTGGCGGGGTCGCTGGTGGCGTAGTAGTGGTCGGCGCCCAGCTTCAGGCCGTCGTCCTTCTTGCGCAGCGACTGGGAGAGGACCGTGACCTCGGCGCCGAGGGCGTGCGCGATCTTGACGGCCATGTGGCCGAGGCCGCCCAGGCCGACCACGGCGACCTTCTTGCCGGGGGCCGCGCCCCAGTGCTTGAGCGGGGAGTACGTGGTGATGCCGGCGCAGAGCAGTGGCGCGGCCACGTCCAGGGACAGCCCGTCCGGTATGCGGACGGTGAAGTTCTCGTCGACGACGACCTTCTGTGAGTAGCCGCCGTAGGTGGGCTCGCCGTCGCGGCCGATGGCGTTGTACGTGCCGACGTTCCCGCGCATGCAGTGCTGCTCCTGCCCGGCCTTGCAGTTCTCGCACTCGCGGCAGGAGTCGACCATGCAGCCGACGCCGACCCTGTCTCCGACCTTGAACTTCGTCACGCCGGAGCCGACCTCGCCGACGACGCCGGCGATCTCGTGGCCGGGCACCATCGGGAAGATGGCCTCGCCCCAGCCCTCGCGGGCCTGGTGAATGTCGGAGTGGCAGATGCCGGCGAACTTGATGTCGATCAGGACGTCGAACTCGCCGACTGTGCGGCGCTCGATGGTGGTGCGCTCCAACGGGGCCTTGGCGCTGGGGGCGGCATATGCAGCAACAGTCGTGGTCATGCTCTCCACAGTGCCTCCTCACAGCCGGTTCACCCAGGTCACCGCTGTGCGTACATCCAGTGGTCCTGCTACTGACGGGGTCAGGCTCCTGGTCGTAGGACCGGGAATACTTGGTGTCATGGACGAGACCCCCGCCACGGACGACGGACAGGCAGCCCTCCCCGACGGCCTCGACCGCCGGGCCGAGCTCAGCGAATTCCTGCGCACCCGGCGGGCCCGGCTCAAGCCGGACGACGTGGGAATCCCCGCGCACGGGCGGCACAGGCGGGTGCCGGGGCTGCGGCGCGAGGAGCTGGCACAGCTGGCCGGGGTCTCGGTGGCCTACTACACACGGCTGGAGCAGGGCAACGGGCGCAATGTGTCGGCGGAGGTGCTCGACTCGATCGCGCGGGCCCTGCGCCTGACCGACGCCGAGCATGCGCATCTCACCCACCTCGCCAAGCCGAAGCAGCAGCGCAGCAAGTACCGGGCACCCAAGCGGCAGCAGGTGCGGGTGGCCCTGCAGCAGCTGCTCGAGTCGATGGAGGGCGTGCCCGCGTACATCGGCGGAGCACGCTCGCAGATCCTCGCCTGGAACCCAATGGCGGCGGCGCTGTTCGGCGACTGGGGCAAGCTGCCGCCCGGCGAACGCAACTGGGCGCGGCTGACCTTCCTCTCCCCCGAATACCGCGAACTGTTCCTGGACTGGGACTCCAAGGCGTCCGACATCGTCAGCTATCTGCGACAGTACGCGGGCCAGCACCCGCAGGACCCCGACCTGTCAGCACTCGTAGGTGAGCTCTCCGTCAAGAGCGAGGAATTCAGGCGGCTGTGGGCCACGCACGACGTAAAGGAGAAAGGCCACGGCGTGAAGCGGATGCGGCATCCACTGGTCGGCGACCTCACCCTTGCCTACGAGACAATGCACCTCCCGGACGACAACGAACAGTTCCTGTGCGTGTACCACGCCGAGCCCGGCTCCACGTCAGCGGAAGCCCTGCGCCTCCTCGCGAGCTGGGGCACGAACACAGTCCAGACAAACAGCCACACACCACACCCCTGAACCCCCGCGGAAACGACACCGTGTGTGCCGAGGGCGACGGTCATCGTGGTGTGGTGACGCAGGCCGGAGCGGTGCTGCTGGGGTTGCGTCCTTGGAAGTGGTGTACGGGTTCGACCCGATCCGGGGGTTTGTTTCGGCTTCAGAGATGACGCCCGCATAGATGAACGGCCACCGGCTGATCCTTCAAGACGACCAAGTCTTTGAAGGAGAGATCAGCACGATGACCGCACCTGACAGTGTGCCCCTGCACGCCCTCACGGAGGACAATCTCGCCGCGGCGAGTCCGGATCTGTTGCGCGCGATGGTCAAGACGTTCGCCGATGCGTTGATGTCTGCGGAGGCCGACGCCCTCTGCGGCGCCGAATACGGGCAGGTCAGCGACGAACGCGTCAACCACCGCAACGGCTACCGCCCGCGCGAGTGGGACACCCGGGCCGGCACCGTCGAACTCGCCATCCCCAAGCTGAGGCAGGGCAGTTACTTCCCGCACTGGCTCCTCGAACGCCGCCGCCGGGCAGAGCAGGCCCTGATCTCGGTGGTCGCCACCGCCTACCTGCTCGGCGTCTCCACCCGCCGGGTCGAGAAACTCGCAGAGTCCCTCGGAGTGACCCAGCTATCGAAGTCCCAGGTCTCGGCGATGGCCAAGCACCTCGATGAACACGTCGCCGCCTTCCGCAACCGGCCACTGGACGCCGGCCCGTACGCGTTCGTCCGGGTCGACGCCCTGCCCCAGAAGGTCCGCGAGGGCGGCCGGATCATCAACGTCCACGCGCTGATCGCGGTCGGTGTCAACGCCGACGGGCACCGCGAGATCCTCGGCATCGACGTCGCCACCGTCGAGGACGGCGCCGGCTGGCTCGCCTTCCTGCGCTCGCTCATCACCCGCGGCCTGGCCGGCGTCCAGCTCGTCATCTCCGACGCGCACACCCCGACGACGTCGGTGCGGCGGCGGATTTCCTTGTTCAGGCGTTCTTGTGGGTTGTTCGGCCAGATCTGCCGCCAGACCTCGCGCGGGAAGGCGGTGAACGCCAGCAGGTCCGACCGGGCGGCGTTCAAGTGGTCGGCGGCTTTAGGGAACTTGGCCTCCAGGGCGTCCATCAGGTGTGTCATCTGGGCGTGGACTGCGTCAGTGTCCGGCTGTTCGAAGACCGTCCGCATCAGGGTCGCGACCCACGGCTGAGCGGACTTGGGGACCTGGCAGAGCAAATTCCGGGCGTAGTGGGTGCGGCATCTCTGCCACGAGGCGCCCGGCAGGACGGCGCCGATCGCATTCACCAGCCCGGTGGCCGCCCAGCCCGTCGCGGCCCAGCGCGTGGCAACGTGGGTGACGAGCGACGCGAGCCGGAACGCTGTCGCGGTCAGTAGGTGGCCAGGGAGATGGCGACGTAGTGCGCGGTGAAGGCGGCCACGGTCAGCGCGTGGAACACCTCGTGGAAGCCGAACCAGCGGGGCGAGGGGTCGGGTCGCTGGAGGGCATAGACGACCGCGCCCGCGCTGTAGAGGAGACCGCCGGCCACGATCAGGGCGAGTACGGCCGCTCCGCCGGTGTGCAAGAAGTCGGGCAGGTAGCTCACCGGTGCCCACCCCAGGGCCAGGTAGCACGGGGTGTACAGCCAGCGCGGAGCTGCGACCCACAGGACCCGGAACGCGATGCCGGCCAATGCGCCCGCCCACACGATCCACAGCAGCACGGACCGCTGTTCCGGCGGGAGGAGGAGCACGGCCAGGGGGGTGCAGGTGCCGGCGATGATCAGGAAGATGTTGGCATGGTCGAGACGTCGCAGAAGAGCCTCGCCCAGCGGCCCCCAGGTGCCGCGGTGGTAGATGGCGCTCGTTGCGAACAACAGCCAGGCGGTGACCGAGTACACGGCGCAGGCCACGGCCGCCTGCGGGGTACGAGCCAGGCAGATGAGCACGATGCCTGCGATCAGTGCGGCGGGGACCATTCCGGCATGCAGCCAGCCACGCAACCTCGGCTTGATCGGTTCGGCCAGGTCTGCCACCCGCTCCACCAGAGCGGCAACCGAGTAAGCGTTCCCCCCTGCATAGTCACCTTGTGATCCGCAGGGCAGCCCGTCTTCACGGCATTCTCCACGCACTGAGGCGACGTGAATGTATTCGGCTTCAGCAGCGTCGCGAGACACAGCCTCTCGTCCCCCCTCGGACTCCTGGGCATCACCGGCAATCATGCGGTCATGCTAGGAGACCTCACCCAGACAGCATTCTGGGAGGTCGGTCTCGAACCCCAGGCCCACATCGCCGGGCATGGGCTGCTTCGCCGCCGCGTGAACCCCAGCCCCGTTGATCCTGCCGCCAATTGAGTCTGCCGAAGCCGAGTAGATCGGCTGGTCATGGCAACGATCAGGGCTCCCGAACGGCTCCCGAACGGGCATCTCCGCTCGCTTACGCACAAGGATCGCCGATGCTTCCTGAGGTCCGCCCCCACGTATCCAGCACCCTCGCAGACCAGTTGGAACACCAATTGGGCCTGGCCCCGCATCTCGAAGCCAGCCACCTCAAGGTGGAGGGCGTCGCCGGCATCGCAGTCGTCGCAGCTGCCCACTCCGACGGCTATGCGGCCACCGGCCATCTTCTCGGCCTGCTGGCCGCGCTACCTGCCCCCACCACGGCAGGAGAACGGTTCTGGTCGGACCTGTGGACGTCCTCGGGCACCGCGTACCTGCTACCCGTCAACATCAAGGCTCTGGTGCTGCGTTCCCTGGCAGGAGAGGGAACCGCCCTGGCCCGACAGATCCTCTCGGCTGTCGATGAGATGACCCCGCCCCAGCGCATCGCAGCCGGGGAGGTGATCGGTCAAGCCCTTGTCGAGTCCGACCATTTTCCCGACCTCAAGACACAGGTCATCGGAGAACTGTGGCTCCGAGATCTCGAGCTCACCGCCTGGCGCGTCCTGCATGCGGACCGCAGATGGGACGATCCGGCTGGACGGAAAGCTTTCGTCGACGCCTGGACGAGCGTCTGAACGTCTGCTCCTCCAAGCTGCACGACAGCCGTGCAGGGCATGCGGCGCCCGAGCCCGACGACGCTTGAAGCGACTGAGGTCAGGAAGTTCCGGGCCGAGGTCGCACCGGCCCCGCGCCTCAACCGATCAGGGCCGCACAGCAATGGCTGCGCGGCCCTGATCCTGTGCACGCCCGGCGCGAGAGCAGGCGCCTTCGTCCGGGTGAGCGGCACGGCCCACACGGGCGGCGGTCACCGGACGCGTGTGTGTGACCCCTCGTGCAAGGTCGAGAGGTCAGGCCGGGTTGATGTTCTCGGCCTGCGGGCCCTTCTGGCCCTGGGTGACGTCGAACGTCACGGCCTGGCCCTCCTGGAGCTCACGGAAGCCCGAGGAGTTGATCGCGGAGTAGTGCGCGAAGACATCCGGGCCGCCGCCGTCCTGCGCGATGAAACCGAAGCCCTTCTCCGCGTTGAACCACTTCACAGTTCCCGTTGCCATGTCTTATGCCTTCCAGTCGATGAACGCCTCCCACTCCATGTGGAAGGCAGAGGTGATCGCCCTGGTTCCTGCGGCACAGCACAGCAAAGCGCCCACACCAAAGGCGTGGGCAAGGGAGAATTCCGAACCACGACAGCTGACGCAGACGCTACACGCCCACACACCGCGTCACCATAGGAAACGATCACGCCTCACACCGAGATCGTGCGTGCGGTGCCCGCCGACGCTGACGGGCACGCTCATCTCATGCAGCTGCCGTTGGGTTTGGTGATTCGGCGGTGCGGCGGTGTTCGGCGTTGATGCGCTGGGCTTCTTCGAGCTGGTCTTCGAGGATGACGATGCGGCAGGCGGCCTCGATGGGGGTGCCCTGGTCGACGAGTTCCCGGGCGCGTGCGGCGATGCGCAGCTGGTAGCGGGAGTAGCGGCGGTGGCCGCCCGCGGATCGGAGCGGGGTGATGAGGCGGGCTTCGCCGATGGCGCGGAGGAAGCTCTGGGTGGTGCCGAGCATTTCGGCGGCCCGGCCCATGGTGTAGGCGGGGTAGTCGTCGTCGTCGAGACGGCCGTACGAGTCGTCTGCTGTCATTGCACCTCTCTGTGGAACGTGTGGAGGGGCCCTGGTGCCGTACTGGCACCAGGGCCCCGAAGGAACTGCTACACCATCTGCCGGCCCTGATACTGCGCCGGCCCTCTGTTTCCGCGGACCCGACCGGAATGCTGTCGGGGGTGCGGGGATCGCGGTTGCTTGACCGGAGACCACCTCACTATCGATGTCCTGCGGTACCCGGGTCCAAGACTTCCGCCCGGGCGATCCTGATGGTGCCTGGCTCCTCCGTTCTTCCCTCTGGGATCAATCACTTACCAAGCGGGGTACTGCGTACTGCTGGTGATGCGAACTACCCAGTGGCCTGCGACAGCGCCACTCTTCGGCAGCCAGCCCCGTCGCCCGTCCTGCATCTGCTTTGGCTTAGAACCCCACTGCCGAACCTCCCGGTGCGCGCGTCCGCAGCCGACGCCTTCACCGAGGAACCAATGACAACCACGCTGCTGGTACTAGGAACTGCACTTACACAACTGCTACTGCACTACTGCTCACGGCGGCCCCTGATCACTGCGGGCCACCCGGTCCGGCCGTCAGCCCCGTCACCAACAGCCCTGGCTTCGGAACTCCACCACCGCACCGTCCTGCGCACTGCAACTGCGTGTACTACTGCCCGGCAGTTCGTCTCTGCCGGGCCTTGCTGATCTCGGCTACGAGAGAAACCATAGCCACACCACCACCCAATGTCTACTCCAGCGGGCATAGATTTCCGCGCACTCGAAGATGAGGTAATCCGCGTCGACCGGTCTATGGATGGTTCAAGCGGCTCCGAAGCTCAGTCCGGCGCCCGGAGTGACGCACAGCCGCGCAGCACGTCGGGCTGAGCGTGACGTCGCCGACTGCGCCGCGGCTACCGTCGGCGGGCACCGGCCAACACTGGGCAGTGACTGACACACCGACCGGGGACGGACGTTTCCGGCCGTATCACCCCACAGGTCTGCCGTTGACGGGCGTGGCACAAGGACCTGCGCCGCCCTCGACGATCCCGGCCCGATGATCGAGCAGCTCGTGGAAGCGTGCGTGCAGGCGCCGCGATCCGCAGCCTGGCGCTCCTGCTGCCGCGTCAGTGCCTTGTCGAGGATCTGTTTACTCGTCCCGCGGTCACTCTCGTGCTCGCCCGGCCGGTGGCATCGCCGGGGATGGGCCGCCTGCTCGAATCGGCGCGAGCCCACGACTCGGGCAGGCCGTGGGCCGGCATCGTGACACGGGCGCACGGCAGCGTGCGGCCACGCGTCGACTGTGGTCCTCAGTCCCCTTCGGCAAGCACTGTGGCTCTGCCGGGTTGGCGGGTGGAGGGGCGGGGCACAAGGGTCGGGTAAGCGAAGGCCGGGCATGGACGATCCACAGACCAGGGTGACCCTGATGAACATGATGACCGTCAATGCCACAACCGCCCGTTCCACGGGAGCCGTTGCCGACGCGCGTGACGCGGCTCGGGCCTTCCTCGAAGGCTTGCGGCAGCCGGCCGTGGCCCCTGACGCCGCGGACTCCGTGGTCCTGGTCGTGTCCGAGCTCGTCACCAACGCCCTGCGCCACGGCGGGGGCACCTGCACATTGGAACTGACTGCGCACCCCGACACCATCGAGGTGGCCGTCCACGACCCCAGCCGGCATGCGCCGCGCATGCGCACCCCTGACCTGAACGGCGGCACCGGGGGCTTCGGCTGGCCCATGGTCAACCGACTCGCCCGCGCCACCGCGGTCACCCGCCGGGCCTCCGGCGGCAAAACCGTGAGCGCGCATCTTGCCTGGTAGCGCCACCGGTCAAGCAGCCGGATGGCCGGTGAATATAATCTGCCTCATGTCGAAGCCTGACGAGCTGCTCTTTGACGTCGCTGCCCTGGTGGAGTCCGGGCAGAGCAATCAGATGTCCCTGACCGTAGTCACCGGTGGTGCTGTCATCACCGGTCGGCTGGCTCCCGAAGCCGTGTGGAGGCTGAGGGTGTCGGAGGTGCTGACGGACTCCGACCGCCTGGGAGAGTTCTCCTCCATCTTCGACGCCCCCACGAAGAAGGACGGGCCGCCCACGCATCTGCACTTCCATGTCGCCCGGATCCTGCAGGGCACGGTGGGCATCCCGGAGACGGGCGGGATGTACCGGGTCGCGATCGAGGACGTCAGCGCCTGGACCGTGGGCGACTTCAGCTATTCCGACCACTGAGCAAACCAGTGCGGCGGGAACCCGTCGCACGCAGTGTGGGCCCGACCGGCGCGCCGGTCGGGCCCACTGCCGTTCAGGTGTCGACTCGTGCCTGTTCCGTCGGTCAGACGGATACGGGAGTGCCGAGCATCGCGGAAGCTCGCTGGAGCGAGCTGAGGATGCGCACGGGTGCGGCCTCGGGGAGGGTGCGGCAGGTGAAGCCGAGCTGAGTCATGGCCCGGAGTACCTCGGCGGCGCTGAAGTCACGGCGGTCCTGGCGGGTGACGACCTGGCCGACCTGCTTGACGGGGTAGCGGCGGCGGCCGATGGTCACGGATTCGCCGGTGCCCGGTTCGGGCTTGATGCCCTTCATCGATTCCAGCACGCCGCTCTTGGTGAGCTCGAAGGGGAAGCGGGCGATGACGCAGCGCATGTGGCCTCACAGGGAGAAGGGGGAAAACGGTCCGACCAGGGTGAGGCGCTTCAGCGAGAGAGGGCGAGGATGCCCAGGGCGCTGCCTTGCTCCTCGACCACCGGCAGGGCACCGAGCCGGAGGCAGTGCATCGCGTGCTCGGCTTCGGCCGCAGTGGTCACGGGTGAGGTGAACGCGCCGTGGTCGCCGAGGATGTCGCGCAGGCGGACACGGTCCGTGTAAGCGGAGCTGTCACAAACGGCAGCCAGTTCGGTCTGGGTGACCAGGCCGGTGCGCAGGCCGTCCTGGTCGCAGACGACCAGTCGACCCGTGCGGGCGGCGGCCATGACGGACAGCGCCACCTCGACGCTCATGTCGTCACAGACCTGCGGTCCGGCCGCGTCCATGGTGTCGGCCACCGTCCTGTGCACGGGAGTGGCGCCCGCCGGGCGGGCTTGCATCTGAACCAGCGTCAAAATGTGCCTCCTGCAGAAGTGGGTCAGTTCCCTGATCACGAACGTTCTAGGCCGCCGCGTCGAAGGAGGACTGCCGTACGGTCACGCGCCGGGCCGCCGAAGCGGGGCTGCGTCGGCCTCGGGAGGCCGCGCTGCGGCTGCGCGGACGCCGCTCGGCCACCGGCGCGGTGATCGTCACGGGAATGCCGGAGGGGGGCTGGGCGCCGGTAATACGGCTGAGTGCCTCTTCCCCGGAGCGGACCTGGGTGGTCCGGGGCACGATGCCGGCGGCTGCCATGAGGCGGGTCATGTCGCGGCGCTGGTTGGGGGTGACCAGGGTGACGACGCTGCCGGACTCGCCGGCCCGCGCGGTGCGGCCGCCGCGGTGCAGGTAGTCCTTGTGGTCGGTCGGCGGGTCGACGTTGACGACGAGGTCGAGGTTGTCGACGTGGATACCGCGCGCCGCGACGTTCGTCGCGACGAGCACGGTGACGTGCCCGGTCTTGAACTGGGACAGGGTCCGGGTCCGCTGCGGCTGCGACTTCCCGCCGTGCAGCGCGGCGGCCCGCACCCCGCTGTTCAGCAGGTCCTGCGTCAGCCGGTCGACGGCGTGCTTGGTGTCCAGGAACATGATCACCCGGCCTTCGCGCGCCGCGATCTCCGTCGTCGTCCGGTGCTTGTCGGCGCCGTGGACGTGCAGGACGTGGTGCTCCATCGTGGTGACCGCGCCTGCGGACGGGTCGACGGAGTGGACCACCGGGTCGGTGAGGTAGCGGCGGACCAGGAGGTCGACGTTGCGGTCGAGGGTGGCGGAGAACAACATGCGCTGGCCCTCGGGGCGGACCTGGTCCAGGAGTGCGGTGACCTGGGGCATGAAGCCCATGTCGGCCATCTGGTCGGCCTCGTCGAGGACGGTGATCGCGACCTGGTTCAGCCGGCAGTCACCCCGGTCGATGAGGTCCTTCAGGCGGCCCGGCGTCGCGACGACGACTTCGGCGCCACCGCGCAGTGCGTTGACCTGCCTGCCGATCGGCATTCCGCCGACGACGGTGGCCAGGCGCAGCCTCACCGAGCGGGCGTAGGGGGTGAGGGCGTCGGTCACCTGTTGTGCCAGCTCACGCGTCGGTACGAGGATCAGGGCCAGCGGCTGGCAGGGCTCGGCGCGCTGTCCGGCGGTGCGGGCCAGCAGGGCCAGGCCGAAGGCGAGGGTCTTGCCTGAGCCGGTGCGCCCGCGACCGAGGACGTCGCGGCCCGCGAGGGTGTTGGGCAGGGTCGCGCCCTGGATCGGGAACGGGATGCGCATGCCTTGTGCGATGAGCGAGGCCAGCAGCCGCTCGGGCATGTCGAGGTCGGCGAACGCCTCGACGGCGGGCAGCGCTGGGGTGATCGTCTCGGGCAGGGCGAACTCGCCCTGGGCCGCCGCGGGCCGCCGACCCTGGCCGCCCATGCGGCTCGGCCCTCCGGAACGGCGCGGGGCGGGCGAGCCGAAGCGGCTGCCCCGGGGCGAACCGGCGCCGGAGCCAACAGCGGGACCGCCGGTCCGGCTGCGGGTGCGGGAGGAGCGGTTGTTCGTACGTGAGGGGTTCATTCAGAACCTTCCTTGATACGGCACGTATCAAGGAATTCTCGCAGCAGAGGAACAGCGCGGGGAATCACAAGAACGGGCCGAACGAAATGCGAAAGCAGATCTGGCCTGCGGTGACTCCGGCACAAATGCAGGCAATGAAGCGGGTAACGTCATGCGGACGTTAAATCCCGGACGGCTACGGGCGCATCTTTAAAGAGGCCCGCGTTCTTGGAAAAAGGTCCGTAGGTGTCGTTGCGGCACAGGGGAAGCCCCAGGGAATGACCGTAGGTGGGGCCCGGCCCGCACCCCGAGGGATGCGGGCCCCAGCTACGGAGTGCGCGTCAGCGTCAGGCGGGAACGATGTTCTCGGCCGTCGGGCCCTTCTGGCCCGGCGCGATGTCGAAGGTGACCTTCTGACCTTCGAGCAGCTCACGGAAGCCCTCAGCCGCGATGTTCGAGAAGTGGGCGAACACGTCAGCGCCGCCACCGTCCTGCTCGATGAAGCCGAAACCCTTGGCCGCGTTGAACCACTTCACTGTGCCAGACGCCATGTCATATCTCCTTGTGGGGCAGTACGCCGAGACCCGCAATCCACGGATACCGGGTCGCCGCGATGATGCCCCGCCCGGAAAATGACCGGAAATACAAAACGCTTCCCGCGGCCGAAAAGCCCGGCGGAAGCGTTGAAGTTTTTGGGAACCACGACTGCAACTAGGAGCGACAGTAGCATGCGGTAGTGACCTGTGTACGGTTAATAATTCCGCTCTGTTCGTTGCAGCAAACACACTGTCCGCGCGGCGCATAAAACTCTCGTCTCGCGGTCATAGATATTGGCCCACCCAAAATGCAGCTTTCCAGAAAGGGCGGTCGCTGTTTACGGCTCGGAAGGCACAATTATTGCGGGTGGCACCGCCCTGCAACATCACCCCCATCAGCCCGTACGCCGGTCCCGACGCAGATCAGCGCCGCGCAGCGCTCTCACCAGTGCCCCAGATCCCACCACCGTCGACTGAGACTGAAGGGGGCGATGTCTCGGCCCGGGGCCTCTTCTGGCCCTGGGTGACGTCGAACGTCACGGCCTGGCCTTCCTGGAACTCACGTAAGCCCGCGGGCTGATCGCCCTACGGTGGGCGAACACGTCCGAGCCGCCGCTGTCCGGGCGATGAAGCCGCAGCCCCTCTGCGCGTTAAACCACTTCACAGTTCCCGCGGCCCTTGCCTCACGCCCTCCTGTCGATGAATGCGTCCTACGACATGCGGCAGACGAAGGCGGCCACCCTGGCCCCTCCGCCACAGCAGAACGCCCACGACGAAGGTGTGAGCGAAGGGAACTTCCTGTCAAGGCAGTTGGCACAGAAGCCACGCGTCCGCACGGCCTGTCACAACATGACGCGCCACACTCCCGACAGGCGTGTGCGGTACCGGCGGACACGCACCACCTCAGCCCTCGGTCGTCGGGTTCTCAGATTCGGCGGCGTGGCGGTATTTGGCGTTGATGCGCTGGGCTTCTTCGAGCTGGTCTTCCAGGATCACGATGCGACAGGCGGCCTCGATGGGGGTGCCCTGGTCGACGAGCTCCCGGGCGCGGGCAGCGATGCGCAGCTGGTAACGGGAGTAGCGGCGATGGCCGCCCTCGGAACGCAGCGGGGTGATGAGGCGGGCTTCACCGATGGCGCGGAGGAAGCTCTGGGTGGTGCCGAGCATTTCGGCGGCCCGGCCCATGGTGTAGGCGGGGTAGTCGTCGTCGTCGAGACGGCCGAACGAGTCGTCTGCTGTCATTGCACCTCTCTGTCGAACGCGTGGAGGGGCCCGGATGCCGTATGGCACCCGGGCCCCGAAGGAATTGCTACACCATCTGCCGACCCTGATACTGCGTCGGCCTTCTGTGTCCGCTGACCCGACCTGAAAGTTGTCGGGAGTGCGGGGATCGCGGTTGCTTGACCGGAGACCACCTCACTATCGATGTCCTGCGGTACCCGGGCTCAAGACTTCCACCCGGGCGATCCTGATGGCGCTCGACTCCTCCGTTTCTTCCCTCTGGGATCAATCACTTACCTACCGCTGGTACTGCTCTCCTGCGTACTGCTCTGTGGCCTGTGACAGCGCCACTCTTCGGCAGCCAGCCCCGTCGCCCGTCCTGCGTCTGCTCTGGCTTAGAACCCCACTGCCGAACCTCCCGGTGCGCGCGTCCGCAGCCGACGCCTTCACCGAGGTGCTGCTCACTGACTTCACTGCCGGGTACTGCGAACTGCGCTTACGGGTACTGCGTGAACTGGTACTGCTCACGGCGGCCCCTGATCACTGCGGGCCACCCGGTCCGATCGTCAGTCCCGTCGCCGTCCTGCAACAACCCTGGCTTCGAAACTCCACCACCGCACCGTCCTGCAAACTGCAACTGCGTGTACTGCCGCCCGGCAGTTCGTGTCTGCCAGGCCCCGCGGTCTCTCTGGGCTACGAGAGAAACCATAACCACACCACCACCCAATGTCTACTCCAGCCGACATAGATTTTCGTACGCTAGTCAGAGAGATAGTCGACCTCGACCTCTTCGGCGTCTATCTGCTGGCAACCGGCGTCTTCGAGCTGGCCGGCGCCTTCGGCACCCACGTGCCCCGGCATCTTCGGGTGATGCATTTCCTCACAGGCTCGCTCTCCATCCTGCTGGGGTTGATCTGCTTCCGAGGCGCCCTGGAGTCGATCCTGCTGCTCGCCCTGTGGATCGGCTTCAGCTGGCTGCTGCGCGGCACCATGGAGACGGCCGCGGCTGCCTCCGCCCAGGACATGCCGGCCCGAGGCTGGCATGTGGCTTTCGGGATCATCAGCGCTCTGGCGGGCATCGTGCTGATCGTCTCGCCGTTCGCCTCGATCGCGGCACTCACCCTGGTAGTGGGCATCATGGCCATAGTCCTGGGCCTGACCGAGGTGGTCCGCGCCGTCATGATGCGCGTCAAAATGGGCCGTCTTGCTCCGGCCCCCGCCGCCCAGCGGCGCCCCCTGTTCCACCGTCCGCACACCCAGCACTGATCACCGGAGCCGGATCGGCCGGCCACCGGCGAACAGCGAAAAGCCGCACGGCCGCCCGGCGAGTCGGGCAATCTGTGGACCTGCCCGGTACAGCACGACGTTCGGCCATGATCTTCGAGGCTCGCGCGCTCCCGCATTGCCCGTTCTGTCTGGAACCTGCTGCGCGACTCGTCGCCAGCCAGGGCCGCGCCTGGACGGTGAAGCCGTCACCCTGCCGGCTCCCGTGCGGTGCCGGATCAGTTCCGGGACGCTACGGGTACGGCTGCGCGCTACCGACCGCCCTATGGCCCGAGTGGACCTTGCGGCTTTCCCCAAGTCACCCCAGCGGCAAACCCGTTGCTCAACGCATCGATGAACTCCTCACCGTCGCCTGCCTGTTGGCTGGCAACACCACCTCGATCCGCGCCGCGGTCCACCTGACCGGCACCACCGTCAGTAGCCACAACGTGTCCACGTTCCTCGCCGGCCTCACCCGCCACCAGGACGGCGCCGATGTCCTGCACACATTGATCCTGCTCGCCGACCACCTCGATGTGCACGGCGCCCCGATCGACTATGCACGTCGTCGTGCGCTGTTCGCCGCGCGCTCCCCCTTCATCGACGTGCAGACCTGGCTGGATCTGCAGCGGCGGCTGCGATCCAACCCCAGCCTCGACGCCGTACACGCACAACGCTGGCTATTCCACACCCTGACCGGATCACCCGCGCACCTCGCCCACCCGGACATCGCGCCCGCCACCCCCGTTCAACGCCAGCAATACCAGCGCTTTCGCTGGCGGATCCTGCCCCCCGAGGCCAAACTGCTCCACCGCACCGCACAGAACCTCCTCGAGGAGCACACCATCGACGAGCCCGTCCAATGGGCACCGCGGCTCCCCGCCCGCGCACTGCACGACCTCGTGCTCCCCGGGCCCGACACGGACAGCATCAGCGTCGCCCAGCTCCACCAGGCCGTTCCCGGCGGCGACTTCTCCATCGCCCAGCTCGCGCACACCTTGAACACCACCACCGCCCACGTCACCTACCTGCTGTCGAAGCACCCCGTCGACTGGAGCCCACCACGGTTTCGGCGCACCCAGCACACCGCCACCCGCGTCGGGCAGTGGCGCATCTGGTACGAACACGACCGCCTATCGCTGCAAGCCATCGCCGATCGAGAGGAGGCCAGCCTCGCCACCGTCCGCCTCGCACTGCTGAAGAACGGCACCGAGCTCCGCCCTGCCGGGTCTCAGCAGGGCCGCCAGCGAAGGAGGTGAGCTTTCCGGGAGCGGAGACAAGTGGGCCCTTCCGCGGGGCGTCGCCGAGGGCCGATCTCGCCAATTCGGGAAGGGGTTCCGAACCCACTCACAGCGGATTGTCCTTCCAGCGCGCAGAGGCTCCGCCCCGCTACTCGGGGGGTGGAGCCTCGCGGGCATTGCCGTAGGTCGGCCGGGTCCGTGGTTACAGCTGCTTCACGTACGTGTCCTGGTAGGCCGCCCTCCCTCCGAACACGTTGAGGCCGATGTGTCCGCTCGTGTACGTCGTGTCCGTCACGTCGATGATCCGCTCGCCGTTGAGGAACACCTGGATGCGGTCGCCCTCGGTGAGGATGCGGACGGGGTAGGTCGTGCCGCGGCGGAGCAGGGCCGGGACGCGGGCGAGGGCGGCGCCGTCGTCGAAGAAGCCGTTGGCCTTGGCGACCAGGCGGATCACGCGTAGGTCGGGGTCGATGTTGAGGCAGTAGGCATCGGTGCCGTCGGAGGAGGCGCGCCAGAGGAGGGAGAGGGCGCCGCCCGTGTCCGGGTCGGGGCCGCCGAGCCGGACCAGGGTGGTGAGGTCCAAGTCCGTCGCCGTGTGGGACGAGATCGCGTTGGAGTCCTTGTCGAAGCTTCCGGCGCGGCCCGCGCTGTCCGTCGACCAGCGGCCCGCGGGGGTGATCGTCAAGTTGCCGAGGTCCGAGCGGAATTCACCGCCGGTCGGGGCGGCCACCAGCGGCTTCACCCGATCCACCAGGCGGAAGGTGCTGTCCAGCCTGTGCACCTTGAGCGACTCGATGTGTGCGGTGCCGCCCTTGGCATAGAAGGCCATGCCGTCGGCGTCCGGGCCGGGGAAGATCAGGCTGGTCACGGCGGCCTGTCCGTCCCCGCCGAATGCCTCGACCGAGGACGAGTCAACGTACACGCGCAGGGTCACGCGGCCGTCGGTCGTCTTCATCGGCGCGACCGTGCGGCCCGTGAAGTACTGCGTGAAGTCACTCAGGCCCGATGCCGAGCGGTCCACGAACAGCTCCTGCGCCTCCGCGTGGTAACCGACCGTCGTGTGCTGGTCGCCGTCGGTCCGGAGCCGGAAGCCGACCTCCGTGGCAGTGCCAAGGGTGATCTCGGCCTCGATCTCGTAGGCGATACCCGTGACACGTGTGAGCGGATTCGCCGAGTCGGGGCCGACGGAGAGGTTCTTGCGGGTCGTGGCAGAGGAGCGCAGGGCGGTCAGCTCGCGGACCGGGCGCTGCACCAGGCGTACGCCGTCGGCGGTGTTCGTGAGTGTCAGTTCGCGGGGGGTGCTCAGCTGGCCGTTCCAGCCGCCGGTCGGGGCGCTGAAGGGGTAGTCCCAGTTGCTCATCCAGCCGAGCCAGACGCGGCGGTCGTCGGGCAGGCCGTAGAAGGACATGGCGGCGTAGTAGTCACGGCCGGAGTCGGCGCGCAGGACCGTGCCGGCCTTCTGGTCGGGAGTGAAACCGGTGCCGTTCCAGTCACCCGTGAAGTACTGGGCGGCCGAGCCGTTCGTGGCGCGTACGGCACCGGTGCTCAGGGTGAGGACCCACTTCACCTTGTCCTTGTCGCCGTCGACCGGCAGCGGGAAGAAGTCGGGGCACTCCCAGACGCCGGGCGTGGCCCAGTCGCCGTAGCCGAAGGAGCTGACCTGGGTCCAGGTGAGGAGGTCGGTGGAGGTGAAGAAGCGGATGTGGTCGCCGCCGGAGACGACCATCAGCCACTGGTCGTGAACCTCGTCGCGGATGACCTTCGGGTCGCGGAAGGTCCAGCCGGCGTCGGGGCCGCCCGGGTTCTGCACGGCCGGGGTCGAGCCGCCGTGCAGCTGCCAGGAGCGGCCGTTGTCCTTGCTGTACGCGATGCGCACGCTGGCGTTCCCGCCCGGCTTGTCCGGGTGGTAGCTCGTGTAATAGGCGATCAGGCCCGAGCCGCCGTCGAAGAGACCGGAGGTGTCGTCGGCGTCCACGACCGCGCAGCCGGTCCAGCAGTGGCCATAGGCGTTCCAGGGCAGGGTGATCGGCAGGGGCTGCCAGTGGACGAGGTCGGTGCTGACCGCGTGCGCCCAGCGGCCCTCGTCCTGGTGGAAGAGGTGGTACTCGCCGTCGTAGTGCAGCAGGCCGCAGGGGTCGCTGGTGGAGCCGGTGAGCTGGGAGTAGTGGTACGTGGGGCGGTACGGCTTGGTGAAGTAGTCGGCGGTGCTGTGGACCTCGACGTTCTGGAAGTACGACGTCCCGTGCGCGGCGGCGGTGCCGAAGGTGGCGCCCTTGGTGCGGGACACGCGGGTCTTGAGCGCCCGTACGCCGTCCACGTACACCTCGATGGTTCTGCCCGTCGCGCGGGCCTCGACGCGGTACGTGCTTCCGGCCGTGATGCGCCGGACCGGGCCGGAGGCGGAGGCGAGGCGGGCGCTGGAGGAGCGGTCCAGCAGGACGACGGCGTTGCGGCCGGCTTCCAGGCGGGCTTCGTAGCCGCCGGAGCCGTTCGCGGACGCGCGCAGGACGAGGCCGGCCGAGGAGGAGCGGTCGCCGGGGGTGATGTCGGCTCTCGCCACCAGGTCGCCGTCGGTGGAGGGGGCCGTGCGCAGGCCGTTCTCGCCGCGGATGCCGCGCAGGTCGGGGGTCCAGGTGCCGGAGCGGGCCGTCCAGCCCTGGAGGCCGGTGGCGAGGTCGGCGGCGGCGATGTTCTCGAAGGACACCTCGCCGGCCGATGCCGAGACGGCGAGTCGGCCCTTGGTGTGGGTGGAGTCCTGGGCGGTGATGACGGGGCTGTAGCCGTCGGGAGAGAAGAAGTTGGTCTGCCAGTGCACGCGCAGTTCGTCGTGTTCGGCTTCGATGCGCAGGCGGTAGACCGTGTCGGCCTTGATGGTGGTCGCGTAGGTGCCGAGGGTGACGTTGCCGTCGATGCGGTAGAGCCTCAGCCTGCCCTGGTCCGTGTCGACTTGGACGCCGTATCCGTGCGTGGCCGTGGCGTCGGTGCGCACCAGCAGTGAGGCGATGGCGGAGGCGTCGTGCAGGAGCAGGTCGGCCTGGAGCGCGGTGTCGTACGTCTGGGTCGTGGTGATGGCGCGGGCGGTGGCTCCCTGGGTTGGGGCCGCGCGCCAGCCCAGCAGACTCGCCGTCCAAGTGCCGCCGCTCGTGGTCCAGCCGGTGAGGTTGGTGGTGACTGAGGAGAGGGAGGGCGGGCCGAAGGTGACCTTGCCGCCCTGGGCGAGCAGGCCCACCGAGCCGGTGTCGTGGCGGTGGTCCTCGGTGTGGAGGAGCCGCTTGCCGTCGACATGTACCGTCAGCTCGGGTCCGTCGACTGCCACTTCGAGGTCATGGGGTCTTGCGGCCGCCGCTCCTGGAAGCGGAGCGGTGGCGAGTGTGTCGCCGCCGGCCAGGTCGTAGAGCCGTATGCGGGAGCGGCCGGGGTCGAGGGCGATCGCGTATCCAGTCGAGCCGTCGAGGGCGGCCCGGAACACCAACGCGCCTACGGAGGAAGAGGATTGGGGCGTTATGCGGGCCGCGTACGTGCCCTTGGCCGCGAGTTGCTGCTCGGACAGGGCGAGGGCGGGCCCGCGACGGCCGGCTGTCGCCTTCTGGCCGCCGTCGGAGGTGCGGGTCCAGGTGCCGGTGACGGGGATGGGGTCGGGAATCGGGGTGGCGGCGGGGGTCGCTCCGGCGGCGCTCGGGGCGGCGGCCTGTGCTGCGGGGAGGATGCCTCCGAGAGGCAGCAGGGTGGCGGCGGTTCCTCCGGCGAGCAGGAGGGTACGGCGGGACACGCTCATGGCGGCTCCTGAGGGAGAACAGGGAGGGGGCCACGGCCCGGGGGGACGTCCACCCCGCGGGCCGTGGTCGTGTGTAAGACGGTCACGGCCACAGCGGCCGGGGTCCGTCGGTGAAGGCCGACGCCATTTGCCAGGCGTCGAACCGCTCCAGGGCCACGTCGCCGTCGGCACCGATCCCGACGCCGACGGCCTCGTCCGGGCGGGTGGGGTAAACGCGGGCGGTCAGGGCACGCCCGTTGGCGAAGATCTCCAGTGCGGAGTGGTCGACGAGGACGCGCAGGTCGACCCGCCCGTCGGTGCCCAACGGCAGGTCGCCGTACCTGGGTTCGGTGTCTACGGTCGGGTCGAGGCTGCTGTTCTCGCGGTGCAGTCGGAGCGTGCCCGCTCCGTCGTGGGCCCTGCTCACCTCCACGACCGTGCGTTCCGCGCCGTCCGGTGTCTCTCGGACCACGAGCCGGGCGGTCGCTCCGGTGCCCAGGCGCAGGGTCGTCTCGATGTCCAGCTGCTCCCCGCGCACGGCGGGCAGCCGGCTGTACGGGTCGTCCAGCCGGCCTGGAGCCACCTCTACGCGTTCCCGCCGCAGCACGGTCAGTTCAGGTGCGGGGGCCTGGTGCAGGCTGCCGTCCGTGTCGAGCGTGTCGACCCTCGGCAGGGACATCACGCCGCACCAGCCGGCCTGTGCGTTCGCCTCGTCGGTCCGGCCTTCCTGGAGCCAGCCGAACATGATGCGTCGGCCGTGCTCGTCGCGGGTGGACTGGGGGGCGTAGAAGTAGCGTCCGCCGTAGTCGAGGCGGTGGAGGGCGGTGGGGGTGAAGGTGTCGCCCTGGTAGCTGCCGGTCCAGTACAGGGGGTGGTGGGTGGTGCCCTCATCCCAGGCGGAAAAGACCAGGACGTCGGCGCCGTCGATGCCGAAGAGGTCGACGCACTCCCACATCGTGCCGGTCCAGTCGAGCTCGCCCTGGTTCTGCGAGGCGTCGCCGGTCAGCAGGGGGCCGACGTAGCGCCAGCTGCGCAGGTCGTCGGATTCGTACAGGAAGGCCGTTCCGCCGACGCCCCGGATGCCCGAGCCCACCAGCTGGCGCCACACCTGGCCCTCCCGCCAGACGCAGTGGTCGCGGAAGGCCGTGATGTCGACGCCCTCGGGCGGGGTGGTGATGACCGGGTTGGCCTGGTCTTTGGTCCAGTACCGCAGGTCGGCCGATCCCCTGGCCACGCAGGGGAGTTCGTGGGCTCCGTGCCTGCCCGAGTAGACGAGCGTCGGCACTCCCCCGTCGTCCACCAGGACACCGGACCAACAGCCATCGCGGTCCGGGCCGTCCGAGCCTGGCACCAGGGCGACTGGCTCATCGGCCCAGTGCACGAGGTCGGTACTGGTGGCGTGGCCCCAGTGGATGCGGTGGTGGGCGGCGGCGAGCGGGTTGTACTGGTAGAAGAGGTGGTAGACGCCGTTCCAGTGGCTCAGCCCGTTGGGGTCGTTGAGCCAGCCGCCGGGCGAGGTGAAGTGGAAGCGGGGGCGGTGGGGGTCGCGCAGGGCGCGTTCGGCCAGCCCCTCGGCGACGGGAGTGCCGGACGGCAGGGTGAGGTCGTGGGTCATGCGGCGGTGGTCTCTGCTTTCTCGGTGTCTTCGGTGGCCTCGCAGTCCGGCCGGTCGGTGGCCTTCAGGACGCGGCGGGCGATGTCGGAGGCGGGTGCGCGCAGATGGCAGCGCACCCAGTGGGGCTGTCCGTCGTCTTCGCCGACGATGTGGCGGACAGGCTCGGTGCGGCTGCACGCGCCGTCGTCGCCGTAGGGGCAGGACGTGGGGTTGAGGATCTCCTCGCGCAGCCGGGCGCGTTCGACCGGGTCGTAGCTGCCGGCCCGCTCGGGGTCGGGCACGGCCGACAGCAGGAGGCGGGTGTAGGGGTGGGCGGGGGCGTCCATGACGGCCAGTGCGTCTCCGCCCTCGACGAGTTCGCCGGCGAACATGACCATCGTGGTGTCCGCGAGGTAGCGGGCGGAGCCCAGGTCGTGGGTGATGTAGAGCATGGCGATGTTCCGCTCGTCGCGCAGGCGCCGCATCAGGTTGAGCACGCCGACGCGCACGGAGACGTCCAGCATCGACGTCGGTTCGTCGGCCAGGATCAGGCGCGGCTCCACTGCCAGCGCACGGGCGATGGAGACGCGCTGACGCTGGCCGCCGGAGAGTTCGTGCGGGTAGGACTGGAGCATGTCCTCTGTCAGGCCGACCGTTGCCATCAGCTCGCACAGCGCCTCGCGGGTGGCGGGGCGGCCGTGCACGACGAGGGCCCGGGTGAGGAAGTGCTCGATGCGGTGGACCGGGTTGAGCGAGCCGAAGGGGTCCTGGAACACCATCTGGACCTTGCGGCGGTACGCCCGTGACACCCGGCGCCGCTCGGTGCGCAGGACGTCCTCGCCGTCGAGCAGCACCTGTCCGGCCGAGGGCTGTTCGAGGCGGGCGAGGCAGCGGGCGATGGTGGACTTGCCGCTGCCGGACTCGCCGACCAGGGCGGTGATCCGGCCGGCCGGGAGATCGAAGGAGACGTCGTTGACGGCACGGACGCGGCGCCGGGAGAAGACGGTGCCGACCTGGAAGTCCTTGGTCAGGCCGCGTACGGAGAGCAGGGGTTCGGTCGGTTCGGTCATCGGGAGGCTCCTTCCGGACTGGGGGCCACACTGCGGGCCACCCAGCGGCCGGGCGCGACCTCGCGCAGGTCGGGGATGGTCATGGAGCAGTCCGAGCGGTCCTCGGGACAGCGGACGTGGAAGCCACAGCTGTCGGCGGTGCGCGGGGCGTCGAACAGGCCGGTGAGTTCGCGGCGCGGGCCGGTAAGCGGCGGGAAGGCGTTCATCAGCGCCTCGGTGTACGGGTGGAGGGGCCCCGCGAACAGGTCCTTGGCGACGGCGAGTTCCACGATCCGTCCGCCGTACATCACGCCCATGCGGTCCGACAGCTCGACCATCAGGGACATGTCGTGAGTGATGAAGAGGATGGAGAAGCCCAGCTCCCGCTGGAGGTCGCGGATCTGCGCCATGATCTCCTGCTGCACGACCACGTCGAGCGCGGTCGTCGGCTCGTCCATGATCAGCAGCCGGGGGCGGAGCGCGACGGCCATGGCGATGACCACGCGCTGGCGCATACCGCCGGACAGCTGGTGCGGGTACGCCTTCAGCCGCCCCGGGTCGATGCCCACCAGCTCCAGGAGCTCTCCCGCCCGCTCCCGCGCGACCCGCTTCTTCAGCTTCTCGTGGGTGGTGAAGATGTCGACGATCTGCTCGCCGATGGTCAGAACGGGGTTGAGGGAGTTCATCGCCGACTGGAAGACCATCGCGATCTCCCGCCATCGGAAGGCGCGCAGCTCACGTGCGTCCAGGGCGAGGACGTCCCGCCCCTGGAAGCGGATGCTGCCCGCGGTGATCTCCGCCGGGGGCTTCAGCAGCCGCATGACCGCGTTGGCGATGGTCGACTTGCCGCAGCCGGACTCTCCGGCGAGGCCGAAGATCTCTCCGGCGCCGATGGAGAAGGAGACGTCGTCGGCGCCGACCACGGTGCGTCCGTCGCCGCGGTATTCGACGCGCAGGCCGCTCAGTTCAAGTACGGGTTCCATGGCTCAGCCCCTCCTCTCGCGGCGGGCACGGCGGTTGCGCAGCCTCGGGTTGGTGATCTCGTCGACCGCATAGTTGACCAGCGCGAGCGCGAACGCGACGAGCGCGATGCACAGTCCGGAGGGGACGAAGGCCCACCAGGCGCCGGTCATCAACGCGCCGTCGTTGCTGGCCCAGTACAGGTTGGTACCCCAGCTGACGACGCTGCTGTCGCCGAGGCCGAGGAATTCCAGGCCGGCCTGGGCGCCGATGCCGAAGATCACGCAGCCGAGCAGCGTGGTCATCACCACGGACGCCATGTTGGGCAGGATCTCGCGGAACATGATCCGCAGCGGGCGCTCCCCGGTGACGACCGCGGCGGCCACGAAGTCCTTGCCCCGGATCGACTTGGCCTGCGCGCGCAGGACCCGGGCCGAGCCCGCCCAGCCGGTGACGACGAGGACCAGGATCACGGTGGAGGTCCCGGGCGGCAGGAACGCGGCCAGGATGATGAGCAGCGGCAGTCCGGGCAGCAGCAGGAAGATGTTGGTGACCAGGGTCAGCGCGTCGTCCACAATGCGGCCGAAGTAGGCGGCCGCGAGGCCGACGACGATGGCGACCGCGGTCGCCACCAGCCCCACGGTGAACCCGACGAAGAGCGAGCTGCGCGCGCCCCACAGGGTGAGGGCGAGCACGTCCTGT
Organism: Streptomyces sp. NBC_01717; assembly: GCF_036248255.1. Lineage (NCBI taxonomy): Bacteria > Bacillati > Actinomycetota > Actinomycetes > Kitasatosporales > Streptomycetaceae > Streptomyces > Streptomyces sp. NBC_01717. The sequence goes on from NZ_CP109178.1 coordinate 2,722,208, forward strand.
CCCTTGGCGGTCGTACCGAGCCAGTGTGCGGCCGAAGGGACCTGGCTGCCCGTGGAGTTGATGAGCGACGGTTCACCCGGGACGAGGACGGGAGCGAGCAGAGCCAGGAGAGCGAAGAGAGCGAGCAGCATCAGCCCGGTCATCGCCTTCTTGCTGTCGGTGAGCTGGCGTAGCAGTCCGCGCCGGCGGGAAGGGCGCGCGGGGACTGTCGGCGTGGTGGCCGTTGCGATTTCGATGGCGGTCATGTCGGCAGCCCCCTTCAGCGGACGCGGACGCGCGGGTCGAGGCGGACGTAGACGAGGTCGACGAGGAAGTTCGCAATCAGTACCGCCGCCGTGATCGTCAGGAAGATGCCCTGCATCAGCGGGTAGTCCAGGCCCTGGACAGCCATCAGCAGCTGATAGCCGATGCCGGGGTAGGCGAACACGACCTCGGTGAGCAGGGCGCCGCCGACGACGAAGCCGAGTGCCATGCCGAAGTTGGTAACGGAGGGGAGCAGGGCGTTGCGGGCGGCGTAACGGAACATGATCCGCGAGGGGCTGAGCCCCTTGGCCTCGGCCATGGTGATGTAGTCCTCGGCCGTCGTGGCGATCATGGTGTTGCGCATGCCGAGCATCCAGCCGCCGATGGAGACCAGCACGATGGTCAATGCGGGCAGCACCAGGTGGGTGGCGACGTTGGAGAGGAATTCGCCGTTGAAGCCGGGGGTCAGTCCGACGTCGTAGGCGTGCCGCAGCGGGAACCAGCCCAGGCTCACCCCGAACAGGTACAGCGCGCCCATCGCCAGCCAGAAATAGGGGAACGAGCCGACAAAGATCAGCAGGGGCGGGAAGGCGGAGTCGAGGACGCCGCCGCGTCGCCAGGCGGCGACGATGCCGAGCAGGTTGCCGAGCACGGCGGCGATGACGAGCGCGACGCCACCGAGCAGCAGGGTCCAGCCGATCTGCGAGCCGATCACCTCGGAAACCGGGGTGGGGAAGCGGGTGATGGAGATGCCGAGGTCGCCGGTGAAGACGCTCTTGACGTAAGAGACGTACTGCTCCCAGAGGGGGCGGTCGTCCAAGCCGAAAAGTTTCCGCAACTGGGCTATCTGGTTGGGCTGCATCGTGCCCTGGGCCTGCGCGAACATCCGGGAGACCGGGTCGCCCGGCATGAAGCGCGGGAGAACGAAGTTCAGGGTGATGGAGGCCCAGAAGGCGAGCAGATAGAACCCCAGGTTGCGCAGGATCAGACGCACGGGTCGTGCTCCCTGTCAGTGGGGGGTGAACGTGTGGCTCGGTGCGCGGGGGCGGCCTTCCGGGGAGGAGAGCGGCCGCCGGTCCGCGGGCGGCGTCAGCCCTTGACGGGCTTCAGCGAGGTGAGCACGAGGATCGTGCTGCCGTTGCGGTTGCCGAGGGTGGCGTACGGGTTCTTCTCGGTGGGCCAGCCGGTGAAGCGGGCGTCCGTGTACGCGCCCCACTCGGGGCCGGTGAACAGCGGGACGACGGGCGCGTCCTTGTTGTACAGCGCCTGCAGACCGTTCATCTGCTCGCGCTGCGCACTCTCGTCCGTGGCGGCGGCGAAGGCGTCGATGAGCTTGTCGGCCTTCTTGTCGCCGAAGCGGTGGTAGTTTTCCGTGGCCTGCTTGCCGACCGGCTGCACCATCTTGGTCGACATCACGCCGCGGAAGTACTCGTACGGCGTGGCGCCGTTGTTGCTCCACACGATGCCGGTGTCGAAGGTGCCGGTGTTGTACGAGGACGAGACCGCCGACCAGTCGGGCGTCTTCACGATGGCGGTGATGCCGACCTTCGCGAGGTTCTGCTTGATGATGTTGGCGACCGATATCCAGTCGGAGGAGGCGGAGCCGACGGAGATGTCGAGGGTGAAGTTCTTGCCGTTCTTCAGCTTGCGCTTGCCGCCGCTCTCCTTGTAGCCGGCCGCATCCAGGGCCTTGGCCGCCGCGTCGGTGTCGTACTTCGTCCAGGTGCAGGAGGCGGCCAGCGACGTGTCACGCCACTTGTCGTACGTGCGGGCCAGGCCCGTGCAGTCGGCGGGTTCGGCGTAGCCGTTCATCGCGACCTTGGTGATCTGGTCGCGGTCTACCGCCATGCTGAGCGCCTTGCGCACGGCCGGGTCGTCGAAGGGGGCCTTGGTGGTGTTCAGCTGCCAGTTGATCATGGCGCCGGTGGCCGGGAACCAGTAGTGGTTGTGCTTCTTGTCCTTGGCGACGAAGGACTTCTCGATGTCCGGGATGAACGACTGCGTCCAGTCCACCTCGCCGTTGGTGAAGGCGATGTTGGCGCTGTCGTTGCCGGAGAAGGCGAGCATCTGGATGCCGGTGATCTGCTGCTTCGCCGGCTGCCAGTAGTCGGGGTTCTTGCGCAGCTCGTACGACTGGCTCTGGAACTTCTCGATCTTGGTGTAAGGGCCGGTGCCGACCGGGTTCGGGTTGGTGAACTTCGCCGGGTCCTTCACCTTGGACCAGATGTGCTTCGGCAGGATGTAGTGGCCGCTGATCTCGAAGAAGGCGGTCGAGAACGCCTTGTTGAAGGAGAACTTCACCGTGTGGGCGTCGACCGCGGTGACCTTGTCCAGGTAGTCGAAGCCGCCCAGCACCTTCTTCTGGAGCTCGAAGGTGTAGACGACGTCGTCGGCGGTGAGAGCCTGGCCGTCCGACCACTTGACGCCGTCGCGCAACGTGAAGGTGAGGGACTTGCCATCCTTGGCCTGCTCCCACTTGGTGGCCAGCCACGGCGTGTCCTTGGCATCCGCCATGCTGTGCACCGCCAGCGGCTCGTAGACCGCCTGCAGGGTCATAGGGGCGGCCTGCGGGGAGAGCGGGTTGAAGTTGCGCGTGAACGTCGCCAGATCCTCGCGCGGGATGGTGAGCAGCTGGTTGCCGGAGGTGTCACCGCCGGCAGTGCCCGAGCCACCCGTACAGGCGGACAGGACCAGGGCTGCGGCGGCGGTCGCGGTGACCGCTCTCAGGACGGCTCGGGGCCGCCGTGAAGGTATGCGGGAAGGTGCCATAATGGAGACTCTTTTCCTCTCTTCAACACACAGGGCGAAGACTGGGATGGGATTCCTCGGCGGGCTGATTAGCGGTCAGACCGACGAGCGTTCGAGCAGCGGGCAGTCGATCGTCACCCGGTGGGTGTCGAGCGGCTGCCCGGCTGCGAGAGCGGCGAGCATGTCAATGCCCTTGGTGCCCATGGCCTCGAAGGGCAGGGCGAGCGTCGTCAGCTTCGGCCGCAGATAGGCGGCGATGAGTTCCTGGTTGTCGAACCCCACCACGGCCACGTCGTGCGGGATGCGCAGTCCACGTTCCTTGATCGCGTCGTACGCGCCCATCGCCATCCGGTCGTTTCCGCAGAACAGCGCGGTCGGCCGGTCGCCGGCCGGGCGGTCCAGCAGTTCGCAGGCGGCGGTATAGGCGCTGTCGGCGGTCGCCCAGCCGGGGACGACGAGGGAGGTGTCGGGGGTGATCCCGGCCTCGCGCAGGGCACGTTCGTACCCTTCGCGCCTGCCGATGGCGGCCGGGATCGCCGGGTCGAGGTTGATGAACCCGATGCGGGTGTGACCGGCATCCAGGAGCCGGCGGGTCGCCTTGTATCCGCCCGACACCTCGTCGGGCAAGATGCACGGCAGCTCACCGTCCGCGTCGTAGCAGTTGACGAGCACCGTCGGCACCTCCCGGGCGGCCTTGGGCAGCGTGACGGCGCGGTGCCAGGTCGTGGCGTACAGCAGCCCTTCCACCCGGTGCTCCAGCATCTGGTCGAGCGCGGCGGCCTCCTGGGCGGGATCGCCCTCGCTCGCGGCGATCAGCAGGAACCTCCGGTCACCCCAGGCGCGGCTCTGCGCGCCCGTGATCACCTCCCCCGCGAACGGGCCGGTCACGATCTCGGTGATCAGCCCGAACCACCCGCTGCGGTTCGCGGCCAGCGCCCGCGCCCCGGCGTTGGGCCGGTAGCCGAGCTCGTCGATCGCCTCCAGGATCCGCCGACGGGTCTCGTCAGGGATGGAGGCACCGGGCTTGTCGTTCAGGACGAAGGAGACCGTGGTCCGCGAGACACCCGCATGGCGGGCCACATCGCTCATGGTCACGCGATGCGTCCTGTTCGTGGCCACTTCCAGTCCCTTTCGGCTAGCCGGAGACGAGACACCGCCTCCAGTTTCGCGCTTTAATAACGCGTGTTACTTCCTTGTGGCAGGGAAGTTACGTCCGTCTTGAGCGGCATGTCAATACCTGCGCAATGGGCTGCATCAGGCCACCGTCCCGGTGCCCTTCGCCACCCGCGCTTCCTGAGAGAGGCAGACAGTCACCATGGCCCGACCCCAGGCCCCCGTCAGTGTCACCGTCCTCGGCGAGTGCGTCGCCGACGCCTTCACCGACCCCGCCCGGTCCAGCTCCGATGAACTCGCACTGCGGGCCCTGCCCGGTGGCGGCCCCGCCAACACCGCCGTCGCTCTCGCCCGGCTCGGCACCCCCACCCGCTTCCTCGGCCGGTTCTCCCACGACGTCTTCGGCACCCTCTTCCGTGCCCGCCTCAGCGCCTCCGGCGTCGATCTGACCGGCAGCGTGACCGCTCCCGAGCCCAGCACCCTCGCCGTCGCCGACCTCGACGACTCCGGCCAGGCCACCTACACCTTCTACGCCGACAGCGCCGCCGACTGGCAGTGGACCACCGACGAACTCGCCGCCACCCAGCAGGACGACGCGGCCTGCCTGCACACGGGCTCCCTGGCACTCATACGCCAACCCGGCGGCACCCGCATCGAGGACCACCTCGCCCAGGCACGCGAGCACGTCACCGTGTCCATCGACCCCAACGTCCGCCCCCTGCTCGTACCCCCCGCCGCCTACCGCGAACGGCTCCCCCACTGGTGCGCCCTCGCCGACATCCTTCGCCTCAGCGAGGACGACCTCGCGCTGCTCCTGCCCGGTGCTGGCGCCGAGGAGGCGTGCGACACCTGGCACGCCGCCGGCGCGCGCCTCGTCGTCATCACCTTGGGCGGACGGGGCGCCCTCGCCTCCCTCGACGGTCTCCGCGTCACCGTCGCGGCCCCGGCCATCGACGTCGTCGACACCGTCGGCGCCGGGGACTCCTTCACCGCGGGCCTGCTCCACCGGCTCGCCGCCCTCGGCCACCTCGGCGGCCGACTCGACGCACTGAGCCTCGAAGACCTGACCGACGCCTGCTCCTTCGCCACTCGCGTCGCCGCCCTGACCTGCTCAGTCCCCGGCGCGAACCCGCCTCTGGCGGATGCAGTGGGGCTGAAAGCCGGGGTGGATGGGCTCCTGCCCCATGCCTGAACGCGGCACGCCCGTTCCCGCAGCCATGACTGCGGGAACGGGGGCGCCGAATCCAAACTCCCGGCACCCCGTACGCGCTGTTGCCGCGGCGTCGCCGGTGTTGCGAGGCCGGAGCGCCGGGGAGCCGAGCGGTGCTTGAGATCAGGCGCGGCTATCGGCGAGGTCGGCGAGGAGCGCGGTGATGACGGGGCCCACAGCGGCCATGGCGACCGAGCCGGAGGCGAGCAACCACTGGACCGGGAAAGGACTTACGTCGCCCATCTGCCCGGACATGCCATGCGGATCGCCGTCCTCTGCCCAGGCTAGGAAAGCGCCACCATCCTGAGACAAAAGCACCCGTCCGCCGCGTGAGACGGTCCGGAGAACAACTGGTCAGCGCGATGCTCTCTGCCGCAAGTCGCGAGAACCTACATCAACGAACCCAGTCGTCGTCTCAAGGAAGCGAGGCGACTGGCCTCCCGTCTCATTCAACACAGTCGCCCCAGGTCGGGGTCTGCTCGACTCGCTTTCCAGTCAACGGCCACTGGGTGTGGCGAAAGCCCTGTTGGGCGTGCGCGGTGTGGGACAGGATCAGACTCATGGATCCTGCTGTGACGGCTGCTCTCATTACCGCCCCTGTAGCTATCACCGCGGCTGGTGCTGCCTTCGCTGCCGGGCTAGTGCAGGGGCGGGGGGCTCAACGAGGGCCGGTAGACGCAGTGCGCCGACAGCATCAGCGCGACGCCTATGCGAGTCTTCTGGCCGCATTGCATGTCTACGAGCGTGAGGCTGAGGTTGGGGCTTGCGAAAAGTTGGCTCGGGCCGAGTTACAGGCAGCTGGGGTGAGTTACACCCCGGAGGACCTAAACAGGCGCACGCTGGAGTTGGTAGCGGATGTCCCGATCAAAGAGGTTCTGGCGCGTGCCGCTGTCGTCGAACTAGAGGGGCCCGAACCCGTTTCCGACGCCGGCACCGAGGCAATGGTGGCCGTTTGTGATGTCCACTACAGCGCGGCCGCGACGAGAACAGGTATCGATGCCGCCATGCGCAACGTCCTGTCTGAGCACGACAAGGTCTATCCGGCTCTCAAGAAGTTCACTGAGGCAGCGAGCGCGGAGCTCAATGGCGTTGTCGCCGCGCATTGAGCGGATCGTCTTCTCTGTGTCCGCGGTCTGCTGGCGGGCGGAGGGCCCGGCCTCCTTGCCCAGGCCAGTGTGTCAGTCGCCTCACTTCCTTGAGACGACGACTGGGTTCGTTGCCACCGGACAACTGCTGTCCCTCGTCATTCAAGCGAGGCGTTTGACAGCGAACCCAGTCGCGTCCGCCTCACTGTCGCCGCCCTGTCATTCGGCTGCACGCAGCTCCCCCTTGTCAGTGAGCATTTTCAGCGTTGCCTCGCCAGGGTGAGGACGGTCTTGGCGACTGACGTCATGCGGTTGGGGCTGATCCGGGGTCCTCGGAAGATCCGCCAGGACTTCAGCAGTGCCATGCCCTGTTCGACGGGTGCCCAGGAGGAGGCCAGCGCCCGGTGGGTCGTCTGCTGTGGGGGTCAACTGCCCGCCGGGCGGCCGTCTGCGCCCGGTGGTTACCCAGGGGCTGGCGCCCTGGTAGGCGCGGTCGGCCAGAACGGCCACGCCCTGGCGTTCGCAGATCCGGATGATCCTGTGGTGCGGGCCGCGGTCAGGTCATGGCACCGGCCTGGCAAGGCCGGCGAGATCCACAGCACCCGCACAGCCGGGTCGGTCACGACCTGCACGTTCACGCCGTGGCGACGGTGCTTGTGCGAGTAGTCGGCCCGGCCGTCGCCCACCCGGTCGCACTCGGCGAGCGTCCCGTCGAGCAGTGCGTACTCCGGTGCGTGCTCGCGCAGGACCTTGAGCAGGCCGGGCGCCCGCGCGGCCAGGAGATCGATCACCGCGGCCGTGTAGGCGTGGGCGGTGCCGACCGAGATGCCGAACCCGGCCGCTATCTGGGCCAGGGTGTCGTGCTTGCGCAGGTACAAAAGACCGACAAGCGCGCGTTGGGCGGCAAAAGCTTGCAGCGGCGGTCACCCTCGCGGGTGACGATGAGCATGGTGACCCACTCGACCAGCGCATGAGGCAGGTCGAGTGCGGCAGGATAGGGGACCAACGAGGCACCTGCGCTGGTGAGTTGAGACTTCGAACACCTCCCTCAACGGCACGGGTGCCTCGTGCCGTTGCCCCCTCGCCGCCGTCACCCCATCGGTGACCACGCTGAAAACGCTCATTCGCTCGTGGCCGTAATCCCGGGGCGTGGCGTGGCGTGCAACTCGGCGAGGATCGTGATCGACGTACGGACCATCCCGATGGCCAGGGGCGGGGTCAGCACGGCATGGGTGGAACTCGCAGGTCAGACCGCCTCCGCAGCTACGCCGACCGCGCCACCCGTTGCTTGCCCGGAAACAGGTCGGGCAAGCCGACAACATGCGAAGAACCGCAGGTCAGAGGCCCTTCTGAGCCGGCTCAAGAATCGCCACACACTCCACGTGCGAGGTCATCGGGAACAGGTCGAACGCCCGCAGCGTCCGCACCTTGTAGCCGCCCTCGCGGAAGTACGCCAGGTCGCGCGCGAGTGCCGCCGGGTCGCAGGCGACGTAGGCGATGCGGCGGGCGCCGAGGCCGGCGAGGTGCTTCACCGTCTGCTTGCCCGCGCCCGCGCGCGGCGGGTCGAGGACGATCAGGTCGCACTCGGTGATGCCGGTGCGGGGCAGGATCTGGTCGACCTTGCCGTGCTCGATGCGGACCCGGTCGAGGTCCTGGAGGTTGTGGCGGGCGTCCTCGACGGCGCGCTTGCCGGACTCGATGCCGAGGACCGCGCCCTTCTCGCCGATGCGCTGACCGATGGCGCCGGCGAACAGGCCGACGCCGCAGTAGAGATCGAGGGCCATGTCGTTCTTGCGGGGCAGGAGGCCCTGCATGACCGCGCGGACGAGGGTGTTGGCAGCCTGCGGGTGGACCTGCCAGAAGCCGCCCGAGCCGACGCGGTACGTGCGGTCGTCGGCGCGTTCGCGGACGAAGCCGCGGCCGTGGACCCGGTGGATGCCGCCGTCGTGTTCGTCGACGCGCAGGACGGAGACCGGCTTGTCGAGCTCGACGAGCGGCAGCCGGGCGCCGGGCTTCGGGGTGAGGATGACCTGGCGGTCGTTGGAGCCGGTGGCGGTGATGGCTTCCACCGAGGCCATGCCGGTCCAGTCGCGCTTCTCGATGCCGAGTTCCGAGACGCCGGGCGCCGCGATCATGCAGTGCTCGATCGGCTCGACGTCGTGCGAGCGGTGCTTGCGCAGGCCGGCGCGGCCGTCCTCGTCGATGGCGTACTGGACGCGGGTGCGCCAGGCGGGCACCTCGCCCTTCGGGAGCTTGTCGCCCTCGGCCGGCATGACCGTGCCGTCCCAGCCGGCCTCTTCGGGGGTGAGCCCGGCGAGGCGCTGGAGCTGTTCGGCGATGACTTCGCCCTTGAGCCGGCGCTGGGCGCCGGGCTTGGCGTGCTGCCAGTCGCAGCCGCCGCACTTGCCGGGGCCGGCGTACGGGCAGGGCGCCTCGACGCGGTCCTTGGACGGTTCGATGATCGTGACGGCGTCGGCGCGCAGGAAGCGGGAGTCCTTGTCGCCGTCGGTGATCCGGGCGATGACCTTTTCGCCGGGGAGCGTGTGCCGTACGAAGAGGACCTGGCCCTCCGAGGTACGGGCGATGCAGTGGCCGCCGTGGGCGACGGGGCCCACCTCGACCTCGTATTCCTCGCCGATCAGTGAGTCCCCGGTCTGCGAGTCCTCGGCCGGCGACGAGGTGGATTCGTTCTGCATGAGGGGGTGGCTCCAGGGATCAAAGGGAAACGGCCGGACAACAGCCCACCAGTCTACGTGGGTGTCGTCCGGCCGCTTACCACAAGCGTGTCAGCTCTTGCTGCTTGGCTCCTTGGCCCTGCGCTCCACGGGGCCCCGGCGGACCGATCCGGGAGCGTTCCATTCCGCACGCTTCCTGGCGCGCTTCTTCGCGGCCTCGGAGGACTCCAGCTGGTACGGGACCGACGTCACCATCACACCCGGGGTGAACAGCAGCCGCCCCTTGAGGCGCAGGGCGCTCTGGTTGTGCAGCAGATGCTCGTACCAGTGGCCGACCACGTACTCCGGGATGTAGACACTGACCACGTCGCGCGGGCTCTCCCGGCGCAGCCCCTTCACGTAGTCGATGACCGGCCGGGTCACCTCGCGGTACGGGGAGTCGAGGATCTTCAGCGGGATGTTGATGCCGCGCCGCTCCCAGTCCGCCTTCAGCGCCTTGGTCTCGGCCGGGTCGACGCTGATGGACAGCGCCTCCAGATGGTCGGAGCGGATCAGCTTGGCGTACGCGAGCGCGCGCAGCGTGGGCCGGTGCAGCTTGGAGACCAGGACGATCGAGTGGACCCGGGAGGGCTTCATGCTGTCGTCGGAGGGGGCCTCGTCGGCGGCGATCTCCTCGGCGACGCGGTCGTAGTGCCTGCGGATCGCGGTCATCGTCCCGTAGAAGATCACCATGCCGAGCAGCGCCACCCAGGCGCCGTGGGTGAATTTGGTGGCGAGTACGACGACGAGCACCAGGCCTGTGAAGAACGCGCCGAAAGTGTTGATCGCGCGGGAGCGGATCATGTGGCGGCGCTTGGCCGGATCCTTCTCGGTCCTCAGATGACGGTTCCAGTGCCGGACCATGCCGGTCTGGCTGAGGGTGAAGGAGACGAACACACCGACGATGTACAGCTGGATCAGCCGGGTCGAGTCGGCGCCGTAGATCCAGGTGAGCAGGATGGCCGCGCCGGCCAGCAGCACGATGCCGTTGGAGAAGGCGAGCCGGTCGCCGCGGGTGTGCAGCTGGCGGGGCAGGTACCGGTCCTGGGCGAGGATCGAGCCGAGCAGCGGGAAGCCGTTGTACGCGGTGTTGGCGGCCAGGAAGAGCACGAGTGCGGTGGCCCCGGCGAGGATGATGAAGAGGAACGAGCCGTCACCGAAGACGGCGGCCGCCACCTGGGAGATCACCGGGTCCTGGACGAAGCTCGAACCGACGGCGGCGCCGTTGTGGATCAGGTCCTGGGCCGGGTTCTCGGCCATCTTCACATCGGTGGCCATGGCCAGGCCGATGATGCCGCAGAACATCGTGACGGCCAGCAGGCCCATCATCGCGAGCGTGGTCGCGGCGTTCTTGCTCTTCGGCTTGCGGAAGGCGGGCACACCATTGCTGATCGCCTCGACGCCGGTCAGCGCCGCACAGCCGGAGGAGAACGCCCGCAGCAGCAGGAAGACGAGGGCGAAGCCGGCCAGGCCCTGGTGCTCGGGCTTGATCTCGTAGTCCGAGGTCGGGGCGTGCATGGTGTCGCCGAGGACAAGACCGCGGAACGCGCCCCAGACGATCATGACGAAGACGCCGGCCACGAAAAGATACGTGGGGATGGCGAAGAGCTTGCCGGACTCCTTGACGCCCCGCAGGTTCATCAGGGTCAGCAGCACGATGGCCGCGATCGCGCAGAGCGTCTTGTGCTCGACGACGAACGGGATCGCGGAGCCGAGGTTCTCCACGCCGGAGGCGATCGACACGGCCACGGTCAGGACGTAGTCCACCAGCAGGGCGCTGGCGACGGTCAGACCGGCCTTGGGACCGAGGTTGGTGGTGGCGACCTCGTAGTCGCCGCCGCCGCTCGGGTAGGCATGCACGTTCTGCCGGTACGAGGCGACGACCGTGAACATCAGGACCACGACGGCGGCCGCGATCCACGGGCTGAAGTGGTAGGCCGACACGCCCGCGATGGACAGCACGAGGAGGACTTCTCCTGGTGCGTACGCCACCGAGGACAGCGGGTCGGATGCGAAGACGGGGAGGGCGATGCGCTTGGGGAGGAGCGTTTCCCCCAGCTTGTCGCTGCGCAAGGCCCGGCCGATCAGGATCCGTTTGGGCACGTCGGTCAGTTTGGACACGCTGAGGATCGTAAGGGTTCCGTATGGAGGCCGCCCACACACCACCCCTGCGGTCCTGCAATCTCCTGCACTCAGCCGGAATCGGCACGGAATCCTTAACGGAATCCTTGCACTCCCCCCTTATGGCATGAGCGCGCTGTAACCGTTCCGTCCCGGTCGGCCACGGAGACGTGGTGTACCGGACGGTGGCGTTCCAGTGGATCTCCCTTCCCGCTGTTCCGTCACCCGCTCCCCTTTACCGCGCCTTTGCAGCTACGGACGTGGCGAAAGCACACTCGAATGAGGCAACGCGTCGGTGGCCGCATAAGCTCATCCCGGGCAACGCCGAAAATCGTTGCCCCGTTGTTTGCCCGGCAAGCCGAGGAAAGAGTGTGAGCAGGGTGTTTTCGCAGGTCAGCCGGACGACCAGGACTGCGAGGTAGGCGCAAGGTGCACATCGTCATCATGGGCTGCGGGCGAGTAGGAGCCGCTCTCGCGCAGACCCTGGAGCAGCAGGGGCACACGGTCGCCGTGATCGACCAGGACCCCACGGCGTTCCGCCGTCTCGGGTCGGGGTTCGGTGGCCGGCGCGTCACCGGCGTCGGTTTCGACCAGGACACCCTCCGTGAGGCGGGTATCGAGGAGGCCGGCGCGTTCGCCGCGGTGAGCAGCGGCGACAACTCGAACATCATCGCCGCCCGGGTGGCCCGCGAGATGTTCGGCATCGAGAACGTCGCGGCGCGGATCTACGACCCGCGGCGCGCCGAGGTCTACCAGCGCCTCGGCATCCCCACGGTCGCCACCGTGCGCTGGACGGCGGACCAGATGCTGCGGCGGCTGCTGCCCTCGGGCGCCGAGCCGCTGTGGCGCGACCCGAGCGGCGGTGTTCAGCTCGCCGAGGTGCACACCACCCCGTCCTGGATCGGACACAAGATCAGCACGCTGCAGGAGGAGACGGGCGTCCGCGTGGCGTTCCTCACCCGACTGGGCGAAGCCATTCTGCCGTCGTCGCAGACGGTGCTGCAGGAGGGCGATCTCGTCCACGTGATGATGCGTACGGACGAGATCGCGAAGGTCGAGGCGGCCTTCGCCGAGGGTCCTGAGGAGGGCGGTCACTGATGCGTGTCGCGATTGCCGGGGCCGGCGCGGTGGGCCGCTCCATCGCCGGCGAGCTGCTGGAGAACGGCCACGAGGTGCTTCTCGTGGACAAGGCGCCGACCGCCATTTCGGTGGAGCGGGTGCCCATGGCCGAGTGGCTGCTCGCGGATGCCTGCGAGATCACCTCGCTGGACGAGGCGGCGCTCCAGCGCTGCAACGTGGTGATCGCCGCGACCGGCGACGACAAGGTGAACCTGGTCGTCTCGCTGCTCGCGAAGACCGAGTACGGCGTGCCTCGGGTCGTCGCCCGGGTCAACAACCCGAAGAACGAGTGGCTGTTCAACGAGTCCTGGGGCGTCGATGTCGCGGTCTCCACGCCGCGTCTGATGTCCGCACTCGTCGAGGAGGCGGTGAGCGTCGGCGATCTGGTCCGGCTGCTGCGCTTCAGCCACGGCGACGCCAACCTGGTCGAACTGACGCTGCCCCCGGAGTCGGCGCTGGCCGGTACCCAGGTCGGCGATGTGGCGTGGCCCGAGGACACCTCGCTGGTCACCATCATCCGCGGTACGCGGGTGCTGACCCCGGGCTCGGAGGAGACGCTGGAGGCCGGTGACGAGCTGCTGTTCGTGGCCGCCCAGGCGCGCGAGGAGCAGCTGGAGGACCTGCTGTCGGTGCGTCGCGAGGTCACCGACGACTGAGGACGGCCGGCCGGCTGACCGGCCACGCCTTCGGTACGTCGGCCCGCACGACACCCCGTACGACGAAGGGGCCCGGAACCGTATGTCACGGTTCCGGGCCCCTTCGCTGTGGCTGCCGGTCAGGCCTCGGTGTTGCGGGCCGCGGCGGCTTCCTCCTTGCGGGCCTTCTCGGCCTGCTCCTCCGCCTCCATCTCGGCGAAGACGTCGATGGGCGGCGGCGCCTTGGCGAGGAAGACCCAGGTCAGGTACACCGCGAGCAGGAACGGCGGGATCTTCAGGGCGACCAGGACCCAGCCGAGCTGGGCGGTGTCGGCCCACCAGTAGAGCGGGAAGAGGATCGCGCACTTGGCGAGCAGTATCAGACCCCAGGCCCAGCTGGCCTTGGCGTACGCCTTCTTTCGGCCGGGGTTCCGGGTGCGCCAGGAGAGGTTCTCCTTGAAGACCGGCCCGAGGATCAGCCCTATCAGCGGCACCCCGGCGATCGTCGTGACGATGTAGGCGAGGGCCAGCCCCAGCGTGTAGATCATGCCGGGCAGGTAGAAGTCCTTGGCGTTGCCCGTCATCATCGCGAAGACCACACCGAAGGCGACGCCGAAGACCCCGCTGAAGGCGTGCTTGACGGTGTCCTTGCGGATCAGCCGTACGGCGACGAGGACCAGGGACACGGCCAGGGCCGCGATGGCCGAGGTGTGCAGATCCTTGTTGATGGTGAAGATCGTGACGAAGAGCAGCCCGGGCAGGACTGTCTCCACCATCCCCCGGATGCCGCCGAACGCCTCGAAGAGCGCGGCTTCGGTGACCGCCTTCGCGTCGGCCTCCTGCTGGTCGGTGCGGTCCGTATCGGGTGTCGGCTTGTCGAGAGACGTCACCGGCTACTCCTTGCCGAGCGGTCGGAGTTCGTATTTGGGGTTGAACAGCACCCGGCGTCCGTGACTCATGGCGATCCGGCCGGAGGCGATGAGCTTACGGCCCGGCTCTATGCCCACGATGGAACGCCGGCCCAGCCAGACCACGTCCAGCGGGGCGGTGCCGTCGAAGAGCTCCGCTTCCAGGGCGGGCACTCCGGCGCGCGGCCGCAGGGTGACGGTCCGCAAGGTACCAGTCACCTTGACGATCTGGCGGTCGTTGCAGTCGGAGATCCGCGTGCATCCCGATGCCTGCGAGTCCTCCTGCAGCTCCTCCGATTCCAGGTCTTGCTGGGAGCTGGACAGCCGGTCGAGCATCCGACGGAAGCGGCCGGACGGCCGCTCCGCCTTCTCGGAACGAGGGACAGCACTCATACCCGAAGGGTACCGGGCCTGGGTGGTCCGGGCAGGTGTCCGTTCTCTCACCCTGACGGGCGACTCGCGACGGAGCGAAGCTGACGACAGTCCGACGCACGCACAGTGCTCAGCCGCGTTCGAAGCGGTAACCCATGCCCGGTTCGGTGACGAAGTGCCGGGGGTGCGAGGGGTCCGCCTCCAGCTTGCGCCGGAGCTGGGCCATGTAGACCCGCAGATAGTTGGTCTCGGTGCCGTACGAAGGCCCCCACACCTCCTGCAGCAGCTGCTTCTGGCTGACGAGCCGGCCGCTGTTGCGCACCAGCACCTCCAGCAGATGCCACTCGGTCGGGGTGAGCCGCACGTCGCGTCCCTCGCGCTGGACCTTCTTCGCCGCCAGGTCGACGGTGAACCCCTCGGTCTCGACCATCACGATGTCGTCGGCGCCGTCCTGGCCGACCGGTTCGGCCCGCCGGACCGAGGCGCGCAGCCGGGCCAGCAGCTCGTCCATGCCGAACGGCTTGGTGACGTAGTCGTCGGCTCCTGCGTCCAGCGCCTCGACCTTCTCGTCGGAGGTGTGGCGGGCGGAGAGCACCAGGATCGGCACCCGGGTCCAGCCGCGCAGCCCCCTGATCACCTCCACGCCGTCCATGTCCGGCAGTCCGAGGTCGAGGACGACGACATCGGGGTGGCGCGCGGCGGCGAGCTGGAGGGCGGTCGCACCGTCGGGCGCCGCGTCCACCTCGTACTTGCGTGCCTTCAGATTGATCACGAGGGCGCGTACGATCTGCGGCTCGTCGTCGACCACAAGCACCCGGGTCATAGGGAACCTGCCTTTCTGCTGTACGGAATTGCTACGGAGAGCGGTACTGGTATCAGTGCGGCGATCACGAGACGGCCTGCGCGGGCAGATCGGTACCGGTCGGAACGTATCCCGATACCGCCTTGAGCGTCAGGACCATGGTCATGCCACCACCGGGGGTGTCCTCGGCGTCGAGAGTGCCGCCCATGGACTCCACGAAGCCGCGGGCGACGGCGAGCCCCAGGCCGACGCCGGCGCCGCGCGGGGCGTCGCCGTAACGCTGGAAGGGTTCGAAGATCCGCTCCTTGCCCTCGTCGGGGACGCCGGGACCGCGGTCGGCCACCCGGAGCTCGACCCGGGAGCCGAGCGCGCTGGCGGCCACGGTGACGCGCTCCCCGTCGGGGCTGTACTTGACGGCGTTCTCGACGATGTTCGCGACGGCCCGCTCCAGCAGCCCCGGGTCGACGGCGACCATCGGCAGCGTCTCCGGGATGTCCAGGTCGACGCTGCCCTCCGGTACGCCTCCGAGCGCCATCGGGACCACCTCGTCGAGGTCGATCTCGCGGATCAGCGGGGTGACGGTGCCGGTCTGCAGCCTCGACATGTCGAGGAGGTTGCCGACCAGATGGTCGAGCCGGTCGGCGCCGTTCTCGATGCCTTCGAGGAGCTCCGCCTCATCCGCCTCCGACCAGGCAACGTCGTCGGAGCGCAGCGAGCTGACGGCGGCCTTGATGGCGGCCAGCGGGGTCCGCAGATCGTGGCTGACGGCGGCGAGGAGCGCGGTCCTTATCCGGTTCCCCTCGGCGAGCCGACGGGCCTCCTCCGCCTCCCCGACCAGGCGCTGCCGGTCGAGTACGACGGCGGCCTGGGCGGCGAACGCGCCGAGTACCCGGCGGTCCTCGGCGGGCAGCACCCGGCCGGAGAGCGCGAGCGCCATGTGGTCGCCCACGGGCATGTCCACATCGGCGTCCTCGGGGCGGGAGACGGGCGCAGGGCCGACACTGCCCGCACAGGTCCACGGGTCGACGTCGCTGCGCCGCTCGAGGAGCGCCACGGACTCCATCGCGAAGGTCTCGCGGACCCGGTCCAGCAGGGCGTCCAGGGCGGTCTCGCCCCGCAGCACGCTGCCGGCCAGGAAGGACAGGATCTCGGACTCGGCTCGCAGTCGGGCCGCCTGATGGGTACGGCGGGCCGCCAGGTCGACGACGGAGGCAACTGACACCGCGACCGCGAAGAAGATCACGATGGCGACCAAGTTCCTCGGGTCCTGCACCGTCAGGGTGTGGGTCGGCGGGGTGAACCAGTAGTTCAGCAGCAGCGAGCCGACGGCCGCGGACGCGAGGGCGGGCAGCAGCCCGCCGAGCAGGGCTGCTGCGACCGTCATGAAGAGGAAGAGCAGGACGTCGTTGGCGAGCCCCGGACCGTTCGTCATTCTGGTCAGGAGCAGCGTGAGCAGGACCGGACCGCCGACCCCGGTCAACCAGCCCCAGATGATCCGGGCCCGGCCGAGCCGGGCGCCGCGGGCGATCGGCAGTCCGCGGCCCTTGGCGACCTCGTTGTGCGTGACGATGTGGACGTCGAGGTCGGGGCCGGACTCGCGGGCGACGGTGGCGCCGACGCCGGGGCCGTAGATGTACTGCCAGGCCTTGCGGCGGCTGGAGCCGAGCACGATCTGAGTGGCGTTGACACCCCGGGCGAACGCGAGGAGTGCCGAGGGTATGTCGTCGCCGATGACGTGGTGGAACGTACCGCCGAGGTCCTCGACGAGGGTGCGCTGAGCGGTGAGTTCCTTGGGCGACGCGGAGGTCAGTCCGTCGCTGCGGGCGATGTAGACGGCGAGGATCTCGCCCCCTGAGCCTTTTGCGGCCATCCGGGACGCGCGGCGGATGAGCGTACGGCCCTCGGGTCCGCCGGTCAGCCCGACGACGATGCGTTCGCGAGCCTGCCAGGTGGTGCTGATGTTGTGTTCGCCGCGGTACTGCTGGAGGTACTCGTCGACCCGGTCGGCGACCCAGAGCAGGGCGAGCTCGCGCAGGGCGGTGAGGTTGCCCGGGCGGAAGTAGTTGGACAGGGACGCGTCGATCCGGTCCGGCTTGTAGATGTTGCCGTGGGCCATCCGGCGGCGCAGTGCCTGGGGTGACATGTCGACCAGCTCGATCTGGTCCGCCCGGCGGACGACCTCGTCGGGGACGGTCTCACGCTGCCGCACGCCGGTTATGGACTCGACGACGTCGCCGAGCGACTCCAGGTGCTGGATGTTGACGGTGGAGACGACGTCGATGCCCGCCTGGAGGAGCTCTTCGACGTCCTGCCAGCGTTTGGCGTTGCGGGAGCCCGGCACATTGGTGTGGGCCAGTTCGTCCACCAGGGCGACGGCCGGGGCACGGTCCAGGACCGCGTCGACGTCCATCTCGCTGAAGACGGTGTCCCGGTATTCGATCGCGCGGCGCGGGACCTGCTCCAGGCCGTGCAGCATCACCTCGGTGCGCGGCCGGTTGTGGTGTTCCACGAACCCGACGACGCAGTCGGTGCCCCGCTCCACCCGACGGTGGGCCTCGGAGAGCATCGCGTACGTCTTGCCGACGCCCGGTGCCGCGCCCAGGTAGATCCGAAGCTTGCCGCGTGCCATGGCCCCATTGTCTTTCAGATGAGCGACTGCGGCCGATGCGGCAGCCGCTGACGAAGCTACCTCGAATATTTACGACAAAAGGGACGCAAGGTCGGACAGGAGACCGAATTGACAGAATTCTGATGCCCCTGAACGGGGAGACAGCGCATATCACGACAGGTAACGAAAAAGTGCCCGGACGAGCCCGGACACCCCTCCCCTACGCGTGCTGCTCGGCGACAAGCCCGTCCCTCAGCTCCAGCACCCGGTCCGCCAGCCCCAGCAACTGCGCATCGTGCGTCGCCACCAACGCGGTCACCCCCTCGCTCCGCACCACCGCCCGCAACAGCTCCATCACGGCGAGCCCCGTCTCCGCGTCGAGCTGTCCCGTCGGCTCGTCCGCGATCAGCAGCGCGGGCCGGTTGGCGAGCGCACGAGCGATGGCGACGCGCTGCTGCTGGCCGCCGGAGAGCTCCCCGGGTCGCTGCGCACCGTGGTCGCCGAGCCCGACCAGGGAGAGCAGCAACGCCACCCGGTCCTCCCGCTCGCGCGGGTCCGCCTTGCGCAGCCGCATCGGTACGCCGACGTTCTCCGCGGCGGTCAGGATCGGGATCAGGCCGAACGACTGGAAGATGAAGCCGATCCGGTCCCGGCGCAGCTCCAGCAGCCCGTCCTCGCCGAGCTCGGAAAGGTCCGTGCCGTCGACGGTGATCCGGCCGCGGTCGGGGCTGTCGAGGCCGCCGACCAGGTTCAGCAGGGTCGTCTTGCCGGAGCCTGAGCGCCCCTTGAGTGCGACGAGTTCACCGCGCGGCACGTCGAAGGAGATCCCGCGCAGCGCGTGGACGGCGCCCGCGCCGCTTCCGTACGAGCGGTGCAGGTCCTCGATGCGGACCATCGGCCCGCGGGCCGGGTCCTCGGCGACCGCCGTGCCGCCCTGCCCGCCCGTGCTCTTTTCGCCGGTGCTGTCGGTCATGCGCTCCCCCATGCGTGGTTGGTCCTCGTCGGCCGCCAGTATGTGCATGAGGCACACGGCCGGGCAATGCCCGAGATCCTCCGGGCGGACACGGCGTCGGGCCGCCGTGGTCCGTACAGCATGACCACGGCGGCCCGGCACATCCGTCGGCGGCGAATCAACCCCCGTTCACCAGCTCCTTGAGTGCGATGTTGAGCTTCAGGACGTTGACCCGGGGCTCCCCCACGAAACCGAGGGTCCGGCCGTCGGTGTGCTGTTCCACCAGCTTCTCCACCTGGTCGACGCCGAGGTGGTTCCGCTCGGCGACGCGGCGTACCTGGAGCTGTGCGTACTGCGGGGAGATGTCCGGGTCGAGACCGGAACCGGAGGAGGTGACGGCGTCGGCCGGCACGGCCGAGGGGCTGACCGCGTGGCCGGGCACGGAGTTGTCCTTGACCACGGCGGCCTTGGCGGCGGTGACCCAGTCGATCAGGTCCTTGTTGTCGCCGGACCGGTTGGTCGCACCGGAAAGGATCAGCTTGTACTGGGTGTTGACGCTGTTGCTGCCGAGGCCGTTGGACGGGCGCGGCTGGAACCACTTGAGGTCCGGGGCCGCGGTCTCCTCGCCCTTCTTCAGCGGCAGGTCGTAGCGCTGGCCGATGAGTTCGGAGCCGACGACCTTGCCGTTCGCCGTGATCTCGGACCCGTTGGCCTTGCCCGGGAGGATGCCCTGGGCGACACCGGTGACGGCGAGCGGGTAGATCACGCCGCAGACGATCGTCAGGACGAGCAGGGCGCGCAGCCCGGCCCAGAGCAGCCGAACGGTGTTTCCTGCGGAGTTGTTCATGGAGGTCATGGCGCGATCAGCCGATTCCGGGAATGAGGGAGATGAGCAGGTCGATGATCTTGATGCCGATGAACGGGGCGACCAGGCCGCCGAGGCCGTAGATCCCGATGTTGCGGCGGAGCATCGAGTCGGCGCTGCTCGGCCGGTAGCGCACGCCCTTCAGGGCGAGCGGCACCAGCGCAATGATGATCAGCGCGTTGAAGATGACCGCGGACAGGATCGCGGACTCCGGCGAGGACAGCTGCATGATGTTCAGCTTGTCCAGGCCCGGGTAGACCACCGCGAACATCGCCGGGATGATCGCGAAGTACTTCGCGACGTCGTTGGCGATCGAGAAGGTCGTCAGCGCGCCGCGGGTGATCAGCAACTGCTTGCCGATCTCCACGATCTCGATGAGCTTGGTCGGGTTGGAGTCCAGGTCCACCATGTTCCCGGCCTCCTTGGCGGCCGAGGTACCGGTGTTCATCGCCACGCCGACGTCGGCCTGGGCCAGCGCGGGCGCGTCGTTGGTGCCGTCACCGGTCATCGCGACGAGCTTGCCGCCCGCCTGCTCACGCTTGATGAGGGCCATCTTGTCCTCGGGCGTGGCCTCGGCGAGGAAGTCGTCGACCCCCGCCTCCTCGGCGATGGCCTTCGCGGTCAGCGGGTTGTCACCGGTGATCATCACGGTCCGGATGCCCATCCGGCGCAGCTCGTCGAACCGCTCCCGCATCCCTTCCTTGACGACGTCCTTGAGATGGATGACGCCGAGGACCCGGGCGCCCTGCTCGTCGTCGACGGCGACGAGCAGCGGCGTGCCGCCCGCCTGGGAGATCCGGTCCGTGAGCGTGCGGGCGTCCGGCGAGACGGTGCCGCCCCGCTCCTCGACCCAGGCGACGACCGAGCCGGTCGCACCCTTGCGGATCCTGCGTCCCTCGACGTCCACACCCGACATCCGGGTCTGTGCGGTGAAGCCGACCCAGTCGGCCCCGACGAGCTCGCCCTGGTGACGCTCGCGAAGCCCGTACTTGTCCTTGGCCAGTACGACGACGGAGCGGCCCTCGGGCGTCTCGTCGGCGAGCGAGGAGAGCTGTGCGGCGTCCGCCAGCTCGGCCTCCGTCGTGCCCTTGACGGGTACGAACTCGGCGGCCTGCCGGTTGCCGAGCGTGATCGTGCCGGTCTTGTCGAGCAGCAGCGTCGACACATCGCCGGCGGCCTCGACGGCGCGTCCCGACATGGCGAGCACATTGCGCTGGACGAGGCGGTCCATGCCCGCGATACCGATCGCGGAGAGCAGCGCGCCGATCGTGGTCGGGATCAGACACACCAGCAGGGCGGTCAGCACGATCATCGACTGCTTGGCACCCGCGTAGATCGCGAACGGCTGCAGGGTGACGACCGCGAGCAGGAAGACGATGGTCAGGGACGCGAGCAGGATGTTCAGCGCGATCTCGTTGGGCGTCTTCTGCCGGGAGGCACCCTCGACCAGACTGATCATCCGGTCGATGAACGTCTCACCCGGCTTGGTGGTGACCTTGATGACGACGCGGTCGGAGAGCACCTTCGTACCACCGGTCACGGCCGAGCGGTCGCCACCCGACTCCCGGATGACCGGCGCCGACTCCCCGGTGATGGCCGACTCGTCGACGCTGGCGACACCCTCGACGACGTCACCGTCGCCGGGGATGATGTCGCCCGCCTCGCAGACCACCAGGTCACCGATGCGCAGATCGGTGCCGGGCACCTGCTCCTCGGTCCTGCCGTCCTTGGACAGCCGGCGCGCGACGGTGTCGGTCTTGGCCTTGCGCAGCGTGTCGGCCTGAGCCTTGCCACGGCCCTCGGCGACCGCCTCCGCCAGATTGGCGAAGATCGTGGTGAGCCAGAGCCACGCGGCGATCGCCCAGCCGAACCAGTCGGTCGGGTCCATGGCGGCCAGAACGGTGGTGACCACCGAACCGACCAGCACCACGAACATCACCGGCGACTTGATCATCACCCGGGGGTCGAGCTTGCGTACCGCGTCGGGGAAGGATTTGAGCAGCTGCTTCGGGTCGAACAGACCTGCGCCGACACGCCCTTCATCCTTGTGCCCCGTGGGCACGTCGCTGTGCGGCGCCCGAGTGGGAGTAGTCGTGGACACGATGTCCTCTTGCTTCTCTATTCGAGTGGTCATGACGCCAGCCCCTCGGCGAGCGGTCCCAGTGCCAGCGCGGGGAAGAAGGTCAGACCGGTGACGATCAGGATCGTGCCGACCAGCAGACCGGTGAAGAGCGGCTTGTGCGTACCGAGCGTGCCCACGGTCGCCGGGACAGGCTTCTGCTCCGCGAGCGAACCCGCCAGCGCCAGAACGAACACCATGGGCAGGAACCGGCCCAACAGCATCGCGATCCCGATAGTGGTGTTGAACCACTGCGTGTCCGCGTTCAGACCCGCGAACGCCGAACCGTTGTTGTTGGCACCCGACGTGTACGCGTACAGAATCTCGGAGAACCCGTGCGCACCCGAGTTCGTCATCGAGTTGACCGGAGTGGGCAGAGCCATCGCCGCAGCGGTGAAGCACAGCACCAGCGCCGGAGTGATCAGGATGTAGCACGCCGCAAGCTTGATCTCACGGGTACCGATCTTCTTGCCGAGGTACTCCGGGGTACGACCGACCATCAGACCCGCGATGAACACCGCGATGATCGCCATGATCAACATGCCGTACAGGCCCGACCCGGTACCACCCGGAGCGATCTCACCGAGCTGCATACCCAGCATCGTGATACCGCCGCCGAAGCCGGTGAACGAGGAGTGGAAGGAGTTCACCGCACCGGTCGAGGTCAGCGTGGTGGCCACCGCGAAGATCGACGAACCGCCGACCCCGAACCGGGTCTCCTTGCCCTCCATCGCCCCACCCGCGATGTCGAACGCCGGCCCGTGATGGGCGAACTCCGTCCACATCATCAACGCGGTGAAGCCCAGCCAGATCACACCCATCGTCGCCAGGATCGCGTACCCCTGCTTCAGGGAGCCCACCATCCGGCCGAACGTACGGGTCAACGCGAACGGAATGACCAGGATCAGGAAGATCTCAAGAAGGTTCGACAGCCCGTTGGGGTTCTCGAACGGATGCGCCGAGTTGGCGTTGAAGTAACCACCACCATTGGTACCCAGCTCCTTGATCGCCTCCTGCGAGGCGACCGCACCACCGTTCCACTGCTGCGAGCCGCCCAGGAACTGGCCGACCCCGTGGATACCCGAGAAGTTCTGGATCGCACCGCACGCCACCAGGGCAACCGCACCCACCACCGAGATCGGCAGCAGGATCCGCACGGTGCCCCGCACCAGGTCGGACCAGAAGTTGCCGAGCTCACCGGTACGCGAACGGGCAAAGCCCCGCACCAGCGCGACCGCGACAGCGATACCCACCGCGGCCGACACGAAGTTCTGCACCGCCAGACCACCGGTCTGCACGACATGGCCCATCGCCTGCTCGCCGTAGTACGACTGCCAGTTGGTGTTCGCGACGAACGACGCCGCCGTGTTGAACGCCTGGTCCGGATCGATCGAGGCGAAGCCGAGCGAGCCGGGCAGACTGCCCTGGACACGCTGCAGCAGATAGAGGAACAGCACGCTCACCGCGGAGAACGCCAGGACACCACGCAGATAAGCGGGCCACCGCATCTCCGTATCAGGATTCGCACCGATGGACTTGTAGATCCACTTCTCGACCCGCAGATGCTTCTTCGAGGAGTAGACGGCGGCCATGTAGTCGCCGAGAGGGCGGTACGCCAGACCCAGCGCCACCACGAGCGCGAGCAGCTGGAGCACACCAGCAAGGACGGGGCTCATATCGGGCTCAGAACCTCTCCGGGTACAGAAGGGCGAGGACGAGATAGCCCAGCAGAGCGACGGCCACGATCAGACCGACAACGTTCTCGGCAGTCACAGCTTCGCCACCCCCTTGGCAACGAGAGCCACCAGCGCGAAGACCGCGATCATGGTGACGACGAAGGCCATGTCGGCCACCGTGTGCTCCTAGATGAGATTCGGATTTTCGGACCTCATGAGCAAACCCTCGTCCGAAGCCCCTGTGGCCTGCGTTGATGCCTTTCTTACGGGTAGGGGCGCGCCCTTGACGGCGCCCATACGTGCCTCATACGCGCCCCATATATGCGCCGGTACGCGCGCCGCGCGGGCACACAGAAGGCCGGTGGGCCGTACTTCCCTGCGGGGAAGTACGGCCCACCGGCCTGAGCTGTCTCGAGCCGCGGTCGGCGACTCAGCGCACCTCGGTGATCTCGGGTCCGCGCTGGAGCTGACCCATGCCACCGGAGAACTTGGAGCCCTCCTGGTCCTCCTGCTGCACACCCTCGGGCACCATCTGGGCGTCGTTGGGGAGCTTGAGGACGATCGGGTCGCGCGGCGCCATCGGGCCCTCGCCACGGACGACCACGGTGTCCCGGAAGATCGTTTCCAGCAGTCCGGCGGCCTCCGGCTGCACGGCTCCCTGACCGGAGATCACTCCGCGCAGGAACCAGCGGGGCCCGTCGACGCCGACGAAGCGCACCAGCTGCACGCCGTTCGTCCCGTCCGGAAGCTGTACGGGGACCTGTGCCCGCAGCTCCCAGCCCAGCGGGCCCTCGAGCTCGTCGATGATCCCGCCCTGCTTGGTGATGCCGGTGGCGATCTCCTCGCGGACCTCGCCCCAGATGCCCTCTTTCTTGGGGGCGGCGAAGGCCTGCAGCTGGATCGCGCTGTCGCGCAGCACGACAGTGGCGGCGACGATCGCGTCTCCGGCGACCTCGACGCGCAGCTCCATGCCCTCGACCCCGGGGACAAAGATGCCGCCCAGGTCGACCCGGCCCTCGCCGGGCTGGGAGACCTCGTCGATGTCCCACGGTCCGTCCGGCCGCGGCGCCGGCGGGAGATTCACCCGGCGCGCACCGCTCTCGGCGGCGTCGGTGTCATCGAGCTCGTCGACGACCTGCTCGGCCTCGCGCGCTTCGTCCGCCACATCCTCGGCGGAACCACTCTTCTTGCGACGTCCGAACACGTCACTGTCCTTCCCGGTCGGGTACGACCGAAGCGTAGCTGTTCCCGCCCTGGGTGATCCCGCCCCTGACGCCATCAACATCGTCACCGGTGGCATGCCCGCCGGTGGATCCGAAACCACCCTCGCCCCGGGCCGAGCCGGGCAGCTCCGACACCTCGTGGAAGCGCACCTTCTCGACCTGCTGGACGACCAGTTGGGCAATCCGGTCGAACCGCTCGAACCGTACGGTCTCGCGCGGGTCGAGATTGATGACGATCACCTTGATCTCTCCACGGTACCCGGCATCAACCGTCCCCGGGGCATTCACGAGGGCGACTCCGCAGCGTGCTGCGAGGCCGGACCGCGGGTGCACGAAGGCGGCGTACCCGTCGGGCAGGGCGATCGACACGCCGGTGGGCAGCACCACCCGTTCCCCGGGGGCGAGTTCGGCGGCCTCGGTGGTCACCAGGTCGGCCCCCGCGTCGCCCGGGTGCCCATATGCCGGAATCGGCACCTCCGGATCGACCCGGCGAATCAGTACGTCGACGGGATGGCGCATCACGGGTTCACCTCGAAGGCGCGGACACGCTTGGACTGGTCCGGGTCGGCCATCGCGGCCTGGATCTCGGCCGGGCGGCCGTTCTCGATGAAGTGGTCGACCTTGACCTCGATGAAGAGGGCCTCGGCGCGGACCGCGACAGGCCCGTCCGGGCCGCCGATCCGGCCGGTCGCACGGGAGTAGATCTTCCGGCCGTGCACGGCGGTGATCTCGGCGTCCAGGTGCAGCACGGTGCCCACCGGCACCGGACGCACGAAGTCGGTCTCCAGCCGTCCGGTCACCGCGATCACCCGCAGCAGCCAGTTCAGCGAGCCGAGCGTCTCGTCCAGCGCGGTGGCCAGTACGCCGCCGTGCGCCAGACCGGGAGCGCCCTGGTGGGCGGGCTTCACGGTGAACTCGGCGGTGACACTCACACCCTCGCCGGCCCGCGCCTGGAGGTGCAGGCCATGTGCCTGCCCCCCACCGCAACCGAAACAGTGTTCGTAGTGCGAACCGAGGAGCTCGCCGGGGGCCGGGGCGTCGGGGTGCCGGACCGGTTTCACCGCGCCGGCCGGCGGCTTCAGAGCCGCAGATGTTCCACTCACAGGCGCAGACCTTACCCGCGCGGGTACCCGCAGGTCGCGCCGTGCCAAGCTTGGGTTCATGCAGCCTTCCACCCCGCCTTTCGACGAACGTCTGACCGCGCCCCGTTCGTGGTGGCTCATCGCCTTCCTGATCGGCGTCGCCTGCGCCCTGATGCTGCTGCCGCTCGGCACCCTGCCGCTGCTGGCCGGCCTGGTCGGCGGCACGGCTCTGGCCTCGCTCGCGGTCAGCTCGTACGGCTCCGCCCGGATCCGGGTGGTGGCGGGCGCCCTGGTCGCGGGCGACGCCCGGATCCCGGTCTCGGCGCTCGGCACGGCCGAGGCGCTGGACGCCGAGGAGGCGCGCGCGTGGCGCTCGTACAAGGCGGACACCCGCGCGTTCATGCTGCTGCGCAGCTACATCCCCACGGCGGTACGGGTAGAGGTCACGGACCCCCAGGACCCGACCCCGTACGTCTATCTGTCGACCCGGGAGCCGCAGGCCCTGGTGGCGGCGCTCACGGCGGTACGGGCGTAGGACGCACGGCCGGCGGCGGCTGCCGGGGCATCGAGGGCTCAGCCCTCGATCTCCTTCGGGAGGTCCTTGTGCAGCTTTCGGGGCCGCTCCAGCGGCGGCTGCTCCGGAAGCCGGTCCCAGGGGACCTGGCCCTTGCGCAGGTCCTTCCTGACCTTCTCGGCAAGCTTCTTCGTGTCGCGGCGGTTCATCATCGCGCCGACGGCGGCGCCGACCATGAACGGGATCAGGTTCGGCAGATCGCGCGCCATGCGCTTCATGATCTGCTGGCGCAGCTCCCGCTTCATCTGGCCGCCCAGCGCCGCATTGACCGTCGTGGGGTGGCCGGCGTCGATGCCGCGCTCCTCCGTCCAGGAGGTGAGGTACGCGGTGCTGCGCTGGGTGAGGCCGCCCGGCGGGCGCTGACCGTAGACCTCGTGCAGTTCGGCCACGAGCTTCATCTCGATCGCGGCCACGCCGGTGATCTCCGCGGCCAGCTCGGCGAGCATGGCCGGCGGTACGGGCATCATGGCCGCCGCGCCGATACCGGCGCCCACGGTGGCCGTGCCCTTGCTCGCACCTGCGACGAGTTTGTCGGCGAGCTCCTCGGGACCGAGTCCCGGGAACTGCCTGCGCAGGGTGGCAAGGTCGCGCACAGGGACGCGGGGAGCCGTTTCGATGATCCGGTCGGCGATATGACCGATCGCCGACCTGGCGCTCTCCCCGCCCTTGCGGACGCCCCGTTTCACTGATTGCAGACGGCCTGCCCCGGTCACGGGCTCCGTCCTGTCGACCTGCTGCTCGGCCCCATCGGCCGCGTCGACTGCTGGTGCTGCCACTCGTCCTGCTCGTGCCACCTCTGCTGCGATGGCGGCTTCCACTGCTTCGAGCGAGGCCCAGCGGCCCCGCTCGTCGTCAGACTCGCCCGGAGGGGGTGGCAGGGCGGACCGCTCGGCAGGCGCTGCTACGCCTTCCACCGGGCCTGTACCGCCCTGATACGCCTCCGACGACCTCTTACGCCACAAGCGCCGCTTCCGGAACGGTGTATCGCCTGCCACGGCCGACCGAACCTAGTCGCAGTCGCGGCAGATCGGCTGGCCGTTCTTCTCGCGAGCCAGCTGACTCCGGTGGTGCACGAGGAAGCAGCTCATGCACGTGAACTCATCGGCCTGCTTGGGCAGAACCCTTACAGCGAGCTCTTCATTGGACAGGTCTGCGCCGGGCAGCTCCAGTCCTTCGGCCGCGTCGAACTCGTCGACGTCGACGGCGGACGCCGTCTTGTCGCTCCGGCGTGCCTTGAGCTCTTCAAGACTGTCCTGGTCGACGTCGTCATCGGTCTTGCGTGGGGTGTCGTAATCCGTTGCCATTTGTCGCACTCCCCCTCTGGGTGTCTGCGGTGTCTCAGCGCACGTAACGCGTGAGAGGCCGGACTTGTGCCCGACCCGAGGCGGAGATTTTGCCTCACATCAAGGTCTGTTACTCAATCGACACCCGAGCGGACCTCTCGAGAGCGATCGGCTTGGGTGGCGAAGGGGACCGTACACGGTCCGAACGCCGCGCTTCACGGGCGCCACCCCGTGTACTTCCCGTGATATCAACCCCCGAAAACCCCGACTTTTGCCGGATTTTTGGTGGGAGGCCTGATCACGGAGCGTGGATGGTCCGAAATTCGCTCCTGTGATCGATCACACACGGCACTTCCGGGCACGGGTCCCGAAAATTCCGCTCAAAGCGAACAGGGCGATCTGTGTGCGAATCGCTCGGACCAGCCTCTCAGACCGGCAGGGTGACGCGCATCACGAGACCACCACCCTCACGGGGCTCCGCGATGATACGGCCGCCATGAGCGCGCGCCACCGACCGCGCGATCGACAGGCCGAGCCCGACCCCCTTGTCGCTGCCCGTTCGCTCCGTACGGAGCCGCCTGAAGGGCTCGAAGAGGTTGTCGATCTCGTACGCCGGCACCACCGGGCCGGTGTTCGAGACCACCAGCACCGCCTGTCCCGGCTGCAGCTCGGTGGTGACCTCCACCCAGCCCTCCTCCGGAATGTTGTAGCGCACGGCGTTCTGCACGAGGTTCAGCGCGATCCGCTCCAGCAGCACACCGTTGCCCTGGACGACGGCGGGCACGATCTCGCCGCGGAACTCCACGCCCTTCTCCTCGGCCTCGCCGCGCGTCTGGTCGAGCGCCCGGGAGGCGACCTCGGCCAGGTCGACCGGTTTGCGCTCGATGATCTGGTTGTCGCTCCGGGCGAGCAGCAGCAGGCCCTCGACCAGCTGCTCGCTGCGCTCGTTGGTGGCCAGCAGGGTCTTGCCGAGCTGCTGGAGCTCCGGCGGCGCCTGCGGGTCGGAGAGATGGACCTCCAGCAGCGTGCGATTGATCGCGAGCGGGGTGCGCAGCTCGTGCGAGGCGTTCCCGACGAACCGCTGCTGTGCGGTGAAGGCCCGTTCCAGCCGGTCGAGCATGTCGTCGAAGGTGTCGGCGAGCTCCTTGAGCTCGTCGTCCGGACCGTCCAGCTCGATCCGCCGGGACAGGTCCGTACCGGCGACCTGGCGGGCGGTCCTGGTGATCCGGCCCAGCGGGGAGAGCACCCGCCCCGCCATGGCGTAGCCGAAGGCGAAGGCGATGACGCTCAGGCCGACGAGGGCCAGCAGCGAGCGGTTCAGGAGCGTGTCGAGCGCCTGCTGCCGCTGATGGTTGACGCACGAGTTCATGGCCGCGTTGACAGCGCTCGGCGACGATCCCTCACCGGACAGGTTGCACACGTCGCTGGACACCTGGCCGCTCACGATCTTGAACGGCAGCTCGCTGCCCACGTGCAGGGCCTGTGCGGCCAGCATGTAGATGATCGAGAGCAGCAGGATGCCGGCGATCAGGAACATCCCGCCGTACAGGAGGGTGAGCCGTATCCGGATGGTCGGGCGCAGCCAGGGGTACGGGGGCTCCAGCTGTTTGGGGTCCCAGGTGGGCTTCGGGGGCGCCGCGGGTGGCGCCGGGGCGGCGGACACCGGCGTCAGATCCGGTAGCCGGAGCCGGGCACGGTGACGATCACCGGCGGCTCTCCGAGTTTGCGGCGCAGCGTCATGACCGTCACCCGCACGACGTTGGTGAACGGGTCGGTGTTCTCGTCCCAGGCCTTCTCCAGCAGCTGTTCCGCCGAGACGACCGCTCCCTCGCTGCGCATGAGCACCTCCAGCACGGCGAACTCCTTCGGCGCGAGCTGGATCTCGTGCTCGTCGCGGAAGACCTCGCGGCGGTTGGGGTCCAGCTTGATGCCGGCGCGCTCCAGGACGGGCGGCAGCGCGACCGTCGTACGGCGCCCGAGGGCCCGTACCCGCGCGGTCAGCTCGCTGAAGGCGAACGGCTTGGGCAGATAGTCGTCGGCTCCGAGCTCCAGGCCCTCCACACGGTCGCTGACGTCCCCGGATGCGGTGAGCATGAGCACCCGGGTCGGCATGCCCAGCTCGACGATGCGACGGCAGACGTCGTCGCCGTGCACCAGGGGGAGGTCCCGGTCCAGCACCACCACGTCGTAGTCGTTGACCTCGATGCGCTCCAGGGCGGCCGCACCGTCGTACACGACGTCGACGGCCATGGCCTCCCGGCGCAGTCCGGTGGCCACCGCATCGGCGAGCAGTTGCTCGTCCTCCACGACGAGTACGCGCACGGCGCTGTCCTTCCTTTGAAACTTCAGAACGTCCGAATGAGCGCACGGACCGTGATCCGGGCCGCTCAGCAGCACTGTCTGTGCGGCACCATCCTGCCCGCAACGCGTATAAACCGGCGGTAAGGCGGCGCGGCACGACCTGCGGCTTCCGGGAATTCACCGGATTTCCGGGCCAGTTGAGGTTTCTCTGAGCCCGGGGCTGGGGAGGACGAATTCACACCCGCGATCACGCCATGTATGTGGCACTCCACGGCCGCTCCGTCCCCCGGAGAGTGCGTGATCACCCGCCCTACCGCCCTCGGCGGAGGGAAACCCGGGCACACCCCCGTGCCACCGACCCACGATGAGGGGGCGCACTATGGACGCTTTCACCGCAGGTCTGCTGCAACGAATCAGGACGACCGAGTCCGACCTCACCCGTGCTCGTGAGACGGGCGACGACTTCCTCGCGGACGTCGAGCAAGGAGAACTGGACGACCTGCACCGCCTGGCCGCCGAGCACGGCGTCGAAATCGGCGCCTCGGCCGTCTGAGTCGTCGGCACAGGGCCCCGGCGTCGCCAGCGACGCCGGGGCCCTGTGCCGTCCGTCAACGTCCACCACAGCCCGTACCAGGGGCTTTGCCGGTGGTGCCGTCAGTCGTGCCAGGCGCCCAGCTCCTCCAGCAGCGCCTGCAGGGGCTCGAAGACGCCCGGCGTGGCGGCCAGTGTCAGCTCGCCGTCGGCAGCCAGCCCGGGCCGCCCGCCGGTGCGGGCGCCCGCCTCCCGGGCGATCAGGTCACCGGCCGCGAGGTCCCAGGGGTGGAGCCCGCGCTCGTAGTAGCCGTCCAGCCGGCCGGCGGCGACGTCGCAGAGATCGATGGCGGCCGAGCCGCCGCGCCGGATGTCGCGCAGCTTCGGGATCAGCTGCTGGGCGACATCCGCCTGATGCCTACGGACGTCTGTGACGTAGTTGAAGCCGGTGGAAACCAGCGCCTGATCGAGCGGCGGCGCGGGCCGGGTGCGCAGCGCCGCACCTTCGCCGTACGCCCCGCCGTTTGCGTACGCACCGCCGCCGAGGACCGCGAAGTACGTCTCGCCGCGCATCGGGGCCTCCACCACGCCCACGACCCGCTCGCCGTCCCGCTCGGCGGCGATCGAGACGGCCCATGTCGGCAGTCCGTAGAGGTAGTTCACCGTGCCGTCGAGCGGATCGATGACCCAGCGGATGCCGCTGCTGCCCGCGGAGCTGGCGCCCTCCTCACCGAGGAAGCCGTCCTGGGGTCGGCGCTCGGCAAGGAAGCCGGTGATCAGCTTCTCGGCTGCGATGTCCATCTCGGTGACGACATCGATGGGGCTCGACTTCGTCGCGGCCACGCCCAGATCGGCGGGGCGGCCGTCGCGCAGCAGCGCACCGGCGCGCCGGGCGGCCTCCCGTGCGAGGTCGAGCAGTTCGGACTGGACGGGGTCGGTCACAGAGGACACAGGGGTCACAGCGGTACAGCGCTCCTAGGCGTAGGGACTGTCGGCGCCCGCGGCGGCGGGCTTGAGGGCACGGGCCGGGCAGCAGCCGACGGGACAGAGGTCGTGGCTCGGGCCGAGCGCCCCGAGCGCGCACCGCTCCACCGGGCGTCCCTGCTCGGTGACGGCGCGCTCCAGCACCAGCTCGCGCACGGCCGCGGCGAACCGCGGGTCGGCGCCGACCGTTGCGGACCGGCGGACCGGCAGGCCGAGCTCGGCGGCCTTCGCGGTGGCCTCGGTGTCGAGGTCGTACAGGACTTCCATGTGGTCCGAGACGAAGCCGATGGGGGCCATCACCACGGCGGGCACGCCCTCCCCGTGGAGCGCCTCCAGGTGGTCGCAGATGTCGGGCTCCAGCCACGGGATGTGCGGGGCACCGCTGCGCGACTGGTAGACGAGCTGCCACGGGTGGTCGGTGCCCGTCTCCTCGCGGACGGCGTCGACGATCAGCCGTGCGACTTCGAGATGCTCGGCCACATAGGAGCCACCGTCGCCGTGCGTCTCCTCGGGGCCGGAGGTGTCGGCGGCGGAGGTGGGGATGGAGTGCGTGGTGAAGGCGAGGTGGGCGCCGGCCCTGACGTCCTCGGGAAGATCGGCCAGCGACTTCAGGACGCCGTCCACCATGGGCCGTACGAAGCCGGGGTGGTTGAAGTAGTGCCGGAGCTTGTCGACGCGTGGCACCGGCAGCCCTTCGGCCTCCAGGGCGGCCAGCGACTCGGCGAGGTTCTCGCGGTACTGACGGCACCCGGAGTACGAGGCGTAGGCGCTGGTGGCGAGGACGGCGATGCGGCGGTGCCCGTCGGCGGCCATCTCGCGCAGGGTGTCGGTGAGGTACGGGGCCCAGTTGCGGTTGCCCCAGTACACCGGCAGATCGAGTCCGTGTTCCGCGAAATCCTTGCGCAGGGCGTCCAGCAGGGCCCTGTTCTGGGCGTTGATCGGGCTGACGCCGCCGAACAGGAAGTAGTGCTTGCCGACCTCCTTGAGCCGCTCCTCGGGGATGCCGCGGCCGCGCGTCACGTTCGCCAGGAACGGGACCACGTCGTCCGGACCTTCGGGTCCGCCGAAGGAGAGCAGCAGCAGGGCGTCGTAGGGAGCGGGAGCGCACAGATCGGACATGGGAACGATCCTGCCACCCGCCTGTGACAGCGCGTCGACCGACGTCCATCGGCGCGCCCGTCGGGCACCCGCCGCGGTGTCCTGCGCAGTTGGCCGCCCGTAAGCTGTAGCGGCCACCTTCACGCATTACACCCGTGCATGACCTCGCTGTACCGGAGCCTCGCTTGCCCAGTCCCTACCGCGCGATATTCGCCGCCCCCGGCACCAAGGGGTTCTCGGCGGCCGGCTTCTTCGGCCGGATGCCGCTGTCCATGATGGGCATCGGCGTGGTGACCATGGTGTCCCAGATCACCGGCCGATACGGGCTCGCGGGAGCGCTCTCCGCGACGCTGGCCATGTCGGCCGCGGTCCTCGGCCCGCAGGTGTCCCGGCTCGTCGACCGGCACGGGCAGCGGCGCGTCCTGCGTCCGGTCACCCTGGTCGCGATAGCGGCGGTGGCCGGTCTGCTGATCTGCGCACAGCAGCGGCTGCCGGACTGGACACTCTTCGTCTTCGCGGCGGGCGCCGGCTGCGTCCCCAGCGTGGGTGCGATGACCCGGGCCCGCTGGGCGGAGATCTACCACGGTTCGCCGCAGCAGCTGCACACCGCGTACTCGTGGGAGTCGATCGTCGACGAGGTGTGTTTCATCTTCGGGCCGATCGTCTCGATCGGCCTGTCCACCGCCTGGTTCCCCGAGGCGGGTCCGCTGCTGGCCGCCGGGTTCCTGCTCGTCGGCGTCTTCTGGCTGACCGCCCAGCGTGCCACGGAGCCGGTGCCGCACCCGCGCGAGCAGCACAGCAGCGGCTCGGCGCTGCGCTCCCGCGGTCTGCAGGTGCTCGTGGCCACCTTCGTGGCGACCGGCGCGATCTTCGGGGCGGTCGATGTGGTGACGGTGGCTTTCGCCGAGGAGCACGGCCACAAGGCCGCGGCGAGCCTGGTGCTGGCCGTGTACGCGCTGGGGTCCTGCCTGGCCGGAGCCGTCTTCGGGCTGCTCAGCCTCAAGGGAAAGCCGGCCACCAGGTGGTTGGTGGGTGTGTGCGCGATGGCCGTGAGTATGATCCCCCTCCAACTGGCCGGGAACCTGCCGTTCCTGGCCGTGGCGCTCTTTGTCGCGGGCCTCGCCATCGCACCGACGATGGTGACCACCATGGCCCTCGTCGAGCAGCACGTGCCACGCGCCAAGCTGACCGAGGGCATGACCTGGACCGGTACCGGGCTCGCCGTCGGTGTGGCGCTCGGCTCCTCGGCCGCAGGCTGGGTGGTCGACGCGTCCGGGGCTGCGGCGGGGTACGCGGTGCCCGTCGTGGCGGGAGCGCTCGCGGCCGCGGTGGCGTTCCTGGGGTATCGCCGGCTGGCCGAGCCGGTTCCTACGGGGAGGCGCGGGGAAGATGACCGACACCTACGCACGGACGACGACGAGCGCGTGGCGTAACTGGGCGGGAAATGTCACCGCCCGTCCGGCCCGGACCGCCGCCCCCGCATCCGTCGACGAGCTGGTGCAGGCACTGCGAAGGGCTTCCGAGGACGGTCTGAAGGTGAAGCCGGTCGGTACCGGCCACTCGTTCACCGCCACCGCGGCCACCGACGGCCTCCTGATCCGCCCCGCTCTGCTCACCGGCATCCGGGAGATCGACCGCAAGGCGCTGACGGTGACCGTCGAGGCCGGCACCCCGCTGAAGCGGCTGAACACCGCGCTCGCCCGGGAGGGCCTGTCGCTCACCAACATGGGCGACATCATGGAACAGACGGTCGCCGGGGCCACTTCGACCGGCACCCACGGGACCGGCCGCGACTCGGCGTCCATATCGGCCCAGATCCGCGCCCTGGAACTGGTCACGGCGGACGGCACGGTCCTGACCTGCTCCGAGAAGGAGAACGCCGACATCTTCGCCGTTGCCCGGATCGGGCTCGGCGCCCTGGGCGTCATCACGGCGATCACATTCGCCGTGGAGCCGGTCTTCCTGCTGACGGCCCGTGAGGAGCCGATGGCCTTCGACCAGGTCACGTCCGACTTCGATCAGCTGGTCGCCGAGAACGAACATTTCGAGTTCTACTGGTTCCCGCACACCGGCAACTGCAACACCAAGCGCAACAACCGCAGCGCGGGCCCCGCCGCTCCGCCCGGCAAGGTCAGCGGCTGGATCGAGGACGAGCTCCTCTCCAACGGGATCTTCCAGGTGGCCTGTTCGCTCGGCCGGGCGGTCCCCGCAGCCATCCCGTCGATAGCCAAGCTCTCCAGCCGCGCCCTGTCGGCCCGTACGTACACCGACATCCCGTACAAGGTCTTCACCAGCCCGCGCCGGGTCCGCTTCGTGGAGATGGAGTACGCCCTCCCGCGCGAGGCCGCTGTCGACGCGCTGCGCGAACTGAAGACGATGGTCGACCGTTCACCGCTGCGGATCAGCTTCCCGGTGGAGGTCCGCACGGCCCCCGCGGACGACATCGCGCTCTCCACGGCTTCGGGCCGGGAGAGCGCGTACATCGCCGTCCATCTCTACAAGGGCACGCCCTACCAGGCGTACTTCACCGCGGTCGAGCGGATCATGACCGCCCATGGCGGCCGCCCGCACTGGGGCAAGGTCAACACCCGCGATGCCGAGTACCTGGCCGGGGTGTATCCGCGGTTCGGCGAGTTCACCGCCGTACGCGACCGGCTCGACCCGGACCGGCTGTTCGGCAACGACTATCTGCGCCGGGTCCTGGGCGACTGACCACGACAGCAGCGGTCAGCGGCCACCGGTGTCCGTGCCGGTCGTGGCGGGGTCCTCCTGCCCCGGGGCGATGCCCGCGCCGGTGGAGTCCGGAGCGACGCTGCTGCCGTCGCTCGGCGTCGGGGTGGGCGTGGGGGCCGGGGCCGTCTCATCGCCACCCGGGCTCGACGGTGTGGGGGTGGGCGTCGGTTCGATCGTGGGACTGTCCCCCTGTCCCGTGTCCGGGCTCCGGCTCTGCCCTTCCTGTGAGTCCGTGCCGGGCGTCCCGCCGCTCTCCTGACCCGGCGTCCGCCCCTGACCCGGATCGCCGCTGACCGAAGGCGCCGGGTCGTCGTGCCCCGGGCCCTGGGCCCCACCGCGCACGACAGAGCCGACGGTCGTTCCCTGACCACCGCTCAGATCGTTGCCGGAGATCAGCTCGTACGTGGTGATGCCGGCCATCGACACGGCGAAGACCGCCACCGCGCCGAGCACGGGACGCTTCCAGCCGCGGATCCGGGTGCCATGGGTGGTGGACGCGGTGAACTCCTCGTCCGGGGCCGCCGGATACGACACGAGCAGCCGGGTCGCGTTGCCGGCGGGCGGCTCCAGCAGTTGCGTACGGTCCGGATCTGCCGTCACTGTACGGAGCACCGTCGTGGCGTCCACGGATGCGTCCGACAACCGTCGCCCGCTCCCCGATCCAGACGGCTCGCGCGCCCCACGGGTGTCCCGCGTCTCCCTCGTATATACCGTGACTTCACGGATCTGCTCGCCCGTACGACGGAAGAAGTGCTGGAAGACGGAGCCGCCGCAGGTGGCGACGACACTCATCACTCCGGCTCCGAGAATCGTTCCGTACACGCCCAGTTGCGAGGCCGCCACGGCTGCCGCGATCGCTGCCACGGCACTCCCCGCCACCTGCGGCACGTTCAGATCTATACGCCTTTCCTTGGGTTCTATGTCAGTTTCCGGCTTCTGCACCATTCCCAGCCCTTGATTGACATCTCTCCCACCATGCAACAGGAAGGGACAATTGGGCGAAGTAAATGGTTCCACTTCAGGCGATTCTGTGAAGCAGGACACGCATCAGGGGCATATCGCGGCCAAGTGGGTATCCGAACTCCCGTGCCTGACGAGAACTTCGGCGGCGCGCCGGTCCACCCACATGGCCCGAATGGAGTACTGTGGCGAGCCCTGGGGCCGGACTCCCACGTGGTGTCCGGGATCTTCGGGAGGGGGCCGAAGGAGGCACTCGATCCGGCGGCGCCACGGCATCGCACGGGGGCCAGCTACGCAGGGTGACAGATAGTCACTCAGCGTCGCACATCAGGTCACCGTGTCATACCGGCGATCAAGGGCTCACGCCCGACACGCCGGGCAACACGGCAATGTTGTGGCAGGCTGCACCCGGGCAGGCCACACTCGACTAGCGGAAGCAGCGACGCACGTGACGTCGGCAGGCACCACCCGGGAGGTCCCCATGCCCGAACTGCGTGTCGTGGCCGTCTCCAACGACGGCACACGACTGGTGCTCAAGGCTGCGGACAGCACGGAGTACACGCTTCCGATCGACGAGCGGCTGCGCGCCGCCGTGCGCAACGACCGCGCGCGCCTCGGCCAGATCGAGATCGAGGTGGAGAGCCACCTCCGCCCCCGCGACATCCAGGCCCGTATACGAGCCGGTGCCTCCGCGGAGGAGGTCGCTCAGCTCGCCGGAATTCCGGTCGACCGTGTCCGCCGCTTCGAGGGCCCCGTGCTCGCCGAGCGTGCCTTCATGGCCGAGCGGGCCCGGAAGACTCCCGTGCGCCGTCCCGGCGAGAACACCGGCCCCCAGCTCGGCGAGGCGGTGCAGGAACGACTCCTGCTGCGCGGCGCCGACAAGGAAACCGTCCAGTGGGACTCGTGGCGCCGCGACGACGGCACCTGGGAAGTCCTGCTCGTGTACCGGGTCGCGGGCGAGCCGCACTCGGCGAGCTGGACGTACGACCCGCCGCGCCGGCTGGTGCAGGCCGTGGACGACGAGGCGCGTTCGCTGATCGGCGAGACCGACGATGTCGCCGCGCCGGAGCCGAGCTTCCCGTTCGTGCCGCGGATCGCGCGGCTGCCGCGTGACCGGCCGCTGGACCGTGCCCTCGACCGCCAGATGGAACGGCCCGCTCCGCCACCCCCGCCCGAGCCGGACGAGCACATCGTCACCGCCTCGGCCAGCGAACGCGACTCGCTGACCAGCCTGCTGGAGGCGGTGCCGAGCTTCCGTGGCGACATGGTGGTACCGGAGCGGCCCGCGCCGCCCGAGCCGCCGACGACCACTCCTGCCGCGCAGGAGCCGGAGGCCGACGAGCCGCCGGCTGCGGCGGCTTCCGCAGGAGCCGGTTCCGCCTATGCGGATGTGCTGATGCCGCGAGCGGTGGCCGGCCACCGCGACCGGCTGACCGGCACGACGGACCGCCAGGCCGAGGCGGACGGCGTCCGTCCGGGCCGCCGGGCCGCGGTGCCGAGCTGGGACGAGATCGTCTTCGGCACCCGCCGCAAGAAGCAGGACTGACCGGGGTGACCGTGGCATGACGAGGGCCCGTACGCCGCTGCGTACGGGCCCTCGTGCTCTCTGCCCGTCCGACCGGAACCCATTTCCGCAGTTCCGCTTACTGGCGGGACCGACGCCGCTACTGCGGATCGGGGCCCTTGGCGACCGGCCGGGACTCGTCGGCGGACCACTCGGACCAGGAGCCCGCATACAGCGCAGCGGGAATCCCGGCGACGGCCAGAGCCAGCACCTCGTGCGCGCCGGAGACACCGGACCCGCAGTAGACGCCGACCTCCGGCGCACCCTCCGTACCGAGCTCCTTGAATCGGGCCGCCAGCACCTCTGCGGGCAGGAACCGGCCGTCGGCGCCGGCGTTCTCGGAGGTCGGGGCCGAGACCGCGCCCGGGATATGACCACCGACCCGGTCGATCGGCTCCACATCGCCTCGGTAGCGCTCCGCGGCCCGGGCGTCGAGCAGCAGGCCGGAGCGGGCCGTTGCCGCGGCGCCGTCGGCGTCCAGCAGGGGCAGTGCGCCCGGCGCGGGCCTGAAGTCGCCCTCGGCAGGGGTGGGCGTCTCGGTGGAGAGCTCGCCCTCCCATGCGGCGAGACCGCCGTCCAGTACGCGGACGTCCGGGTGCCCAGTCCAGCTCAGCAGCCACCAGGCGCGTGCGGCGGCCCAGCCCTGGCCGCCGTCGTAGACCACCACGGGAGTGTCCCGGCTGACGCCTGCGCGGCGCATCGCTGCGCCGAATTCCTCCGGGTCCGGCAGCGGATGACGGCCGCCGCTGCCTGCAGGTCCGGCAAGTTCCGCGTCCAGATCGACAAAGACCGCGCCCGGGATGTGCCCGGCCTCGTAGTCGGGGAGGCCGTGCGGGCCGCCGAGTTGCCAACGTACGTCCAGGAGCACCGGCGGACGCGGCCCCGCCGATTCGCTCACGCATTCGGGTACGGAGATGATGGGCTTCATGGGTGCCATCCTCGCGCAGGAGGCGTCAGACCCGTAACAGCACCGAAGCGGGCACATCGCAATAAACCGGGCTTCCTCTGTCGACATACCGGAAAATGCGGCGCGGCCGGGACGCATCGTGCGCCGGGTGATGCAAGCATCTGCACGGGGCGCACACCTCTCGCACCGCCGGTCGGCGCGTCGGCCCCGTTCCCCCCGTACGGCCACCACGATGGTCCGAGAAGAGAGTGACGATGACCGAGGCTGCCGCCCGGCGCACACCCGGAACACCTTGCTGGGTGAGCTTGATCGTGCACAGTCTGTGTACGACGCAGGAGTTCTACGCCGACCTGTTCGGCTGGGAGTTCGTGCCCGGCCCGGACCAGCTGGGCCCCTACGTCCGCGCGCTGATCGACGGGAAAGAGGTCGCGGGCATCGGACAGCTGCCGCCCGACCGGCACCTGCCGGTCGCCTGGACGACATACCTGGCCACCGACGACGCAGACGTGACGGCGGAGGCGATCCGCTCCTGCGGGGGGACGGTCGGCGTCGGTCCGCTCGACGCGGCCGACGCGGGCCGGATGGCCATCGTCTCCGACCCGAGCGGGGCCGTTTTCGGGATCTGGCAGGCCGCGGCGCACGTCGGTACGGCGCTCGCGGGGGCTCCCGGAACCCCGGTCTGGAACGAGCTGGTGACCAGCGAGACCTCGACGGTCGCCAAGTTCTACCAGGCGGTCTTCGGATTCGAGCCGGAAGCGGTCGTCTCGGCCGACTTCGACTACCAGACGCTGCATCTGGGCGGCCGCCCGGTGGCCTCGCTGCACGGCGTCGGCCGCGCGCTGCCGCGCGACCGGGGCCCGCACTGGATGACGTACTTCGAGGTCGCCGACACCGACGAGGCCGCCGCGCGGGTGGTGGACCTCGGCGGGCATGTGCTGCAGCCACCGCGGGAGGGATCGAGCGGCCGTGTGGCGACGGTCTCGGACCCGGAGGGCGCGGTCTTCACGATCGTACGATCGGCGGATCGCTGATCCCGCACTGCCGATGGCCGCGCAGCCCGGGCCTCTTCGGTTCGTGCGGACTCCTACCGGTCCCCAGCGGCGAGCACCGATTCGATGTGCCGCAGGAGGCCCGGCCACCCCTCGCCCATGCCGTGGAACGCCGTTTTGCCCAGAGGCGAGTCGACATCGAACCCGGCGTGTTCCAGGAACAGCCGGGTGCCCGTCCCCTCGGCCTGAAGCCGCCAGGTGATCGTGGTGTCCAGAGAATCGGGGGCAAAGCTGTAGCGCAGGAGGCGCTCGGGCTCGACGGCGAGCACCTCGCACGCCTGCTGCCCCCAGGGGCCCATGTCCAGGGTGAAGCGGTGTCCCACCACCGGCCGCACATCACCGGCGGCCCACCACCGCGCGTGCAGTTCGGGGTCGGTCAGCACCCGCCAGACCGCCGCCGGCGGATGGGCGATGAACTGGTCGCAATGAATGACGGACGGCTCTGCTCCGGTCACGGGTTCTCCTCGTCGATCAGGTCGCTCAGCGCGCCCATCCGGGCCCGCCAGTAGCGTTCGAAGGGATGCAGCCACTCGACCGCCTCGGCCAGTGGGGCTGCTTCCAGGTGGTAGTAGCGGTACCGCCCCCGCGGTTCCTCACGCACCAGCCCCGCACCTCTGAGCACCGCCAGGTGCTCAGAGACCGCGGGCCTGCTCAGCTCGAACGCGCCGGCAAGATCTCCCGCCGCGCGTGGGCCGTCGCGGAGAGCTTCCAGGAGCGTGCGCCGCACCGGGTTGGCCAGAGCGCTGAACACATCTGCTGCCGCCATGCCCACCATGATGCGTCGGAAAACTCCGACACGTCAAGCGCGCGGTGACGAGACAGGCAGCGGGTGGCGGCCCTGCGGTCCGCAGCGGCGGCTCAGCCGGGCGTGACCGGGAGAACGTCCGGCGACAGTGCGCCCGCGCGGGCCGTCGCGCTGGTCATCCTGCGCTGGTGGTGGCGCCTGCACAGCACCTCGTAACCCACCTCGCCGGCCAGCTGGTTGACATCCCCCACCACGACCTGGGCGCCTTCGACGACCATCTCGCCGCCCACCGTGCGGGCGTTGTGCGTGGCCCGTGCACCGCACCAGCAGAGTGCTTCGACCTGGAGGGTCTCGACCCGGTCGGCCAGCTCGATGAGGCGCTGGGACCCGGGGAACAACTTGGTCCGGAAGTCGGTGGTGATCCCGAACGCGAAGACGTCCAGACCGAGGTCGTCGACGACCCGCGCGAGCTGGTCGATCTGTACGGGGGCGAGGAACTGGGCCTCGTCCACGATCACGTAGTCCGCCCTGCCGCCGCGGGTGATGTGGTCGACGAGGTGTGCGTACACATCCATGTCCTCATCGGCCTCGACGGCCTCCGTGACCAGCCCCAGCCGCGACGAGAGCTTGCCCTCCCCCGCCCGGTCGTCACGGGTGAAGATCACACCTTGCAGACCACGGGCCGACCGGTTGTGGCCGATCTGCAGCGCCAGCGTGCTCTTTCCGCAGTCCATCGTTCCGGAGAAGAACACAAGCTCGGGCATGAGGGGTTGAGCACCTTTCGATTCGAACGGGGGTGGGCGAGCAGCAGGAGCAGGTCAGGAACGCACTTCGAGGAGCGGAACGAGCTGTTCGACGGGGGTCATCGAGCCGTGCATGCCGACCATCGCGGACTCGTGCGGCTCCTGGACGGAGGCGGTGACCACGACGTCGTCGTGGGCGGCCGCGACCACATCGCCGATCCGGCCGTACACCCGCTCGTCGACCTGCGGGCCGAACCAGCCGGCCGCGATCGCCTCGTCCCGACTCGCCACCCAGAACTGTTCGCCGAGCACTTCCTGCCAGACGGTCAGCACATCGGCTTCGGCGCCCGGGACGGCGTACACGTGACGGGCCCGGCCCTCGCCGCCGAGCAGGGCGACGCCCGCGCGCAGCTCCCAGTCCTCGTCGAAGTCGATCCGGGACTGCTCGTCGAACGGAATGTCG
Organism: Streptomyces sp. NBC_01717; assembly: GCF_036248255.1. Lineage (NCBI taxonomy): Bacteria > Bacillati > Actinomycetota > Actinomycetes > Kitasatosporales > Streptomycetaceae > Streptomyces > Streptomyces sp. NBC_01717. Next base: position 2,763,738 of record NZ_CP109178.1, read on the forward strand.
ATCATGCCGTGGTCCGCGGTGATGTACAGGGCGGAGCGGGGCGGCAGCTGTTCGGCGAGGCGCCGCACGAGACCGTCCACATACATCAGCTGCCCGCGCCAGGCGTCGGAGTCGACGCCGAAGCGGTGCCCCTTGCCGTCGATCTCGCTGTAGTACGTGTAGACGAGCGACCGGTCACCGGCGGCGAGCCGGTCCGCGGCCAGATCCATCCGCTCCTCGCCGGTGAGCCTGCCGTGGAACGTGCCACCGCTGAGCGCGATCTTGGTGAGCGGAGTGTGCTGGAAGGTCGGGGCGGAGACCTGCGCTGTCTGCACGCCCGCCTCGTCCGCGAGCCGGAAGACGGTGGGGTACGGCTGCCAGGTCTCCGGCGGGGTCCAGGGCTTCCAGCGGAGCTGGTTCATCAGCTCGCCGGTCTCCGGATTGCGGGCGGTGTAGCCGGGAAGACCGTGTGCGCCGGGCGGCAGCCCCGTACCGACCGAGGCCAGCGAGGTCGCCGTGGTGGCCGGGAAGCCCGCCGTGATCGGACGGCCGGTGCCCCCGCGCGAGGTGGGGAGCAGCGAGTGCAGATACGGGGCCTCGTCCGGGTGGGACTTGATCTGCTCCCAGCCGAGACCGTCTATCAGGAAGACGCAGTTCCGGTCGGCGGGGGTGAGCTCGGGGATCGCCGCCGTGAAGCCGGGCACGCCCTGTCCGGCGACGAGCGTCGGCAGCAGATCTGCGAGCGAGCCACTGCCGTACTCCGGGACGGGCGCCGTGTCGAGGGGGAGCAGGACGGGGTCCTGCCAGGCCGGATGGGCCATCAGCGGCCGGTCGCCGCGGTCGGAGCCGCGGCCGTCGCCTCGGAGAGCGACTGGGCGAAGGCGAGGGTCTGGCGCACCGTGTCGGGGCCGTCGCCGGCCTCGCTGACACGCAGGCTCAGGTCGTCGGCGGTGGAGCTGCCGGTGTAGCCGTGGTCCGCCTCGCAGTTGGGGTCGCCGCAGGCGGCGGGCTCCAGGTCGATCCGGGAGACCGCACCCCAGCCGATGGTGAGGACGACCTCGCGGGGCAGCGTTCCCGGCACGTACTTCTCGGGGTCGGCCACGACACGGCTGACCACGACCGACGAGATCCGGTCGAGCTTGACCGACTCGGTGGAGGTGGTGGCGTACGGCGACGGGGAGCTGGTGTCGGCGTTCTGCTCGTCGGTGTGGCTGACGATGAAGCGGTTGTCGGTCAGCACCAGGACCGTGACGTGCCTGCGCACCTCGTTGGAGTCGAAAGTGGTCTCCTGGTGCACCAGGTACGACGCGACCGGCTCGCCGCCGACGGCGGCCTCCACCGCCTCGGCCACAAGGGCCGGGTAGTAGCCGCTGCGCTCGATCGCCGCGCGCAGCCCCTGGGTCGTCGTACCGGTCTTCGCCATACGCACCATCCTACGGGGGGTGGATGGCTGCCGGGGACGCTGTGCGAAAGGGCCAGGGGCGGGCCGGCCAGTGGCTTCAGTAGTTGGAAAGGCGACGAGGGCCCAGGTCGGTGCGGGCAGGGGGCGGCGCCAGCCGGACGCTCGCACCGAGCACGGTCAGGCCCTGGGTGGCGACGACGACCGGTTCCAGTGCGACAGAGACCACCTCGGGGTGGTCGTCGACGAGCCGGGACACCCGCAGCAGCAGCTCTTCGAGCGCCGCGGAGTCCACGGGCGCCGAGCCGCGCCAGCCGAAGAGGACCGGGGCCGCCCGGATGGACCTGATCAGCTCGGCGGCGTCGCGGTCGGTGGCCGGTACGAGGCGGTGGGCGGTGTCGCCGAGGAGTTCGGAGGGCGCACCGGCCAGCCCGAAGGAGAGGACGGCGCCCGCGGCCGGGTCGATCGTGGCCCGTACGACGGTGTCCACCCCGCGCGGTGCCATGGACTGGACGACGGGCTGAAGCTCGCTGGGCTTGCCGAGCAGGTCGGTCAGCTCGCCGTAGGCCCGGCGCAGCGCGGCCTCGTTGGCAAGGTCCAGCCGGACGCCGCCGAGGTCGGCGCGGTGACGCAGGTGGGGTGCGGTGGTCTTGAGCGCGACCGGATAGCCGAGCCGGGCCGCCGCAGCGACGGCGGCGTCCGGGTCGGGGGCCGGGAGCGTCGGTCGTACGGTGATGCCGTAGCGGCCCAGCAGCTCGCACGCCTCGTCGTGACCGAGCGAGCGGCCGCGCGGATCGGGGTCGGGCCCGAGGAGCGCGTCGATGCGCGCGGCAGCGCCGGCCTCGTCGATGGTGTCGTCGAGGAACTCGGGCACCTTCCCGGGCACGGCGGCCTGCCGCCGCCACTGGGCGTACTTCACGGCCTCGGCCAGAGCCCGCACGGCACGCTCGGCGGCGGGGTAGGCGGGGATGCGGCCGAGGGTGGGGACGGCGGGGGTGTCGCCCGGGCCCGTGTCGGGCCGCTGCTGAGTGAGGTGATCGCCGGGGGCGGTCGGCGTGGACGGCCCGGCCGGGGCGGTCGACGGCGTGGCCTGGGCAGTGGGCGGGACGGCTCGATCGGCCGGCGCAGTCGCAGCGTCCGGGGCGGCCGGCGCGGACGCACGCGCCACCGGTGGCACCGCGGCCGTGCTCGTGGCGGCGGCGAGCGCCTCGGCCAGACCGCCGATCTCCACATGGACCACGGCCACCGGCTTGGCCGGGCCGGTGGCCGCGGCGGTGCGCAGGGCGGCCGCCAGGACCTCGCCGTCACCCGATTCCGCTTCGCCGTTCTCCCCCACCCAGGGGATCGCCGTCACGACCACCGCGTCGCAGTTACTGTCGGCGAGGGCCTCGGCCAGCGCGTCCCGGAAGTTCTGCGGGGTGGCTGCCGTGGTGAGGTCGCGGGGCGGGCGCGGGCGCAGCCCCTCGGCGAGGCAGGCGTCGTACGTGAGGAGGCCGAGGGACTCGGAGTTGCCGAGAATGGCGATCCTCGGGCCCGCCGGGAGGGGCTGGTCGGCGAGGAGCAGGCCCGCGTCGACCATCTCCGTCACCGTGTCGACGCGGATCACGCCCGCCTGCCGCATGAGCGCGGAGACCGTCGCGTCCGGGATCCGGCTGACCGGTACCGCATGGCCGGGTGGGGTGCTGCCGCTGTGCCGGGCGCCCTTCACCACGACCACGGGCTTCACCGCCGCGGTGCGTCGGGCGAGGCGGGTGAACTTGCGCGGGTTGCCGAGCGATTCGAGGTACAGCAGGGCGACGTCGGTGTCCGGGTCCTCGTACCAGTACTGCAGGAAGTCGTTGCCGGAGATGTCGGCGCGGTTGCCCGCGGAGATGAACGTGGACAGGCCCGCGCCGCGCCGGTAGAGCCCGGAGAGCAGCGCGATGCCGATGGCGCCGGACTGGGTGAACAGGCCGATGCGTCCGGGCGCGGGCGATTCGGGGGCGAGGGAGGCGTTCAGCCGTACGGCGTCGGAGTTGTTGATGACGCCGAAGGCGTTCGGGCCGATGATGCGCATGCCGTACGAGCGGGCCTGGCGCACCAGTTCGCGCTGCCGTTCCCTGCCCTCGGCCCCCCACTCGGCGTATCCGGCGGAGAGGACGACGAGTCCCTGGACGCCGTGCTCGCCGCAGTCGGTGACGGCCTCCGGGACCCGGTCGGCAGGCACGGCGACGACCGCGAGGTCGACCGGTTCGCCGATCTCGCCGATGGAGCGGTGGGCGGGGACGCCGTCGATCGTGGCCTGGTCCGCGGCGAACGCGCTGTTCACCGCGTACGTCCGGCCGGTGAATCCGGCAGCGAGGAGGTTGCGCAGGACCGTACGGCCCACCCCGCCGGGGTTGCGGCCGGTGCCGATGACGGCGACGGAACCCGGCGCGATCAGCCGCTGCACCGACCGCGCCTCCGCCCGCTGCTCACGGGCGCGCTGGACGGCGAGGGACTCGGCGGTCGGTTCGAGGTCGAGGGTGAGGTGGACGGCGCCGTCCTCGAAGCTGCGCTGCTGGGTGTAACCGGCGTCCCGGAACACCTTGATCATCTTGTTGTTGGCGGGCAGCACCTCGGCGGCGAACCGCCGGATGCCGCGCTCGCGGGCCACTGCGGCGATGTGTTCCAGCAGCGCCGACGCCACGCCGCGGCCCTGGTGGGCGTCCTGGACGAGGAAGGCGACCTCGGCCTCGTCGGCGGGGGCGGAGGCGGGCCGGCCGGTCGCGTCGATCCGGTCGTAGCGGACGGTGGCGATGAACTCGCCGCCGACCGTGACGGCGAGACCCACCCGGTCGACGTAGTCGTGATGGGTGAAGCGGTGCACGTCCTTGGCGGAGAGCCGCGGATAAGGGGCGAAGAACCGGTAGTACTTCGACTCGTCAGAAACCTGCTCGTAGAAGCTGACCAGCCGCTCGGCGTCGTCCGTGGTGATGGGCCTGATCCGGGCCGTGCCACCGTCGCGGAGCACGACGTCCGCTTCCCAGTGGTCGGGGTACGCGTGATGCGGACTCTGCTCCGGCGTGGGCTGCATGGGCAAAGCCTACGGCTCGGTCAGCGGTCGCGTACGGCTCGGGGCCGGGGCAGTCTGAGAGGGCCGAACGGCCTTGCGGCACGGGCTGCGGCACCGGGTCGCGGGTCGCGGGTCGGGCGGAACATCGCGCACCACATGAGAGACTGGTCTAGACAACCATTGATTCGTGAAGGGCAGAACCATGGCTGAGCGCCGCGTCAATGTCGGTTGGACCGAGGGCCTGCACGCCCGCCCCGCTTCCATCTTCGTCCGTGCCGCCACGGCGTCGGGCGTCCCCGTGACGGTCTCCAAGGCCGACGGCAGCCCGGTGAATGCCGCTTCCATGCTCGCGGTGCTCGGCCTCGGCGCGCAGGGCGGCGAGGAGATCGTGCTCTCGTCCGAGGCGGACGACTCCGAGGCCGCGCTCGACCGACTGGCGAGGCTGGTCGCGGAGGGGCTCGACGAGCTCCCGGAGACCGTCTGATTCCGGACTTCCCCGGCCCGTTCCGGCCGGACGCATTTCTGCGGCAGAGCCGCGGCACCTTTGACCGGGGCCGCGGCTCTTTCGTTTTCGCAAGCCGTATAGACCTCAGGACCGATCTCCGGGCCCAGTCCCGAGTCGGTTTCCGAGGCTTCCGGAGTAAATTCGGGCAGCCGAAACAAAGCCCCGCAGAATTACATCTCTTTGTATACGGCGCATGTGTTAATGACGGCCGCTCGCGGTGTTTACGGCATGTTGCGAAGTTCTCACCCGGCCGGGCCGCGGCGGGGTGGGTTCACGGCCCGGGATGCGGTCCGCGCGCCGCAGCCGGTGCGCGGCGGTGGCGCGCTCGGCGTGCTGCGCGGCCAGCACCCTGGCCCGTTCCGCGTCACCGCGCGCGACGGCGTCCACGATGGCCCCGTGCTCGGCCCAGGAATCGGTGGGGCGGGCCGGCTGCTCGACCGCGTACATCCAGGCGATCTTGTGCCGGAGCTGAGTGAGCAGCGCGATGAGTCCGGGACTGCCGGAGGCCTGGGCGAGCGTCTCGTGGAACCAGCCGCCCAGCGAGCGCAGATCCTCGCCCTCGCCCCGCCTGGCCCGCTCCTGACCGAGCCTGACCAGGCCGCGGAGGACTTTGAGGTGTGCCTCGGTGCGGCGCTGCGCGGCGCGGGCCGCACCCAGTGGCTCCAGCAGCATCCGGACCTCCAGCAGGTCGGCGGCCTCCTGCTCGGTGGGCTCGGCGACACAGGCGCCGGCGTGCCGGCGGGTGACCACGAAACCCTCGGACTCCAGGGTGCGCAGCGCTTCGCGTACCGGGACACGGGACACCCCGTAACGGCGTGCGAGCAGTTCCTCGGTGAGTCTGCTGCCGCGTTCGAAGACACCGGAGACGATGTCGTCACGGATTGCCGTGCATACCGAATGCGCCGGAATGCGCATGTCCGAACCTCCGCCTTAATCCCCGCGAAACGCGGCCGATCGACGCCTGTTCTGTGACTCTATTGCAATGCGGCTGCATTTCCGACGCCGGGTCGAAATCCATGAATATCTTTTGGTCCGAAGACGGTTCGGCAAGCGCCTCCGGCGGGGGCCGCTCCGGGTACGCCGAAGGCCCCGGCGGGAGCCGGGGCCTTCGGGGATGCCGCGTCGGTCAGACGTTGACGCCGTGGGCGCGCAGGTACGCGACGGGGTCCATGTCGGAGCCGTACGACGGCGTGGTCCGGGCCTCGAAGTGGAGGTGCGGTCCGGTGGAGTTGCCGGTCGAGCCTGAGAAACCGATCCGCTGACCCGCGCCGACGCTCTGGCCGACAGACACGCCGATCGACGAGAGGTGGCCGTACTGGGTGTACGTGCCGTCCGTCATCCGGAGCACGATGTTGTTGCCGTACGCGCCGCCCCAGCCGGCCTCGACGACCGTGCCGGCGCCGACGGCGACGACGGAGCTGCCGGAGGCGGCGTGGAAGTCGATGCCCGAGTGGCGGCCGGAGGACCAGAGGGAGCCGCTGGACTTGTAGCCGGTGGTGACGTACGAACCGGCGACCGGGAGCTGGAAGGCACCGAGGCGGGTGCGCTCGGCGGAACGGGCGGCGCGCGCCTTCACGTCGCGGGCCGCCTTGGCGCGGGCTTCGGCCTTGGCCTTGGCTGCCGCCTTGGCGTTCGCTTCGGCCTTCGCCTTGGCAGCGGCCTTGGCCTTGGCGGCCGCCTTCGCCTTGGCGGCGACCTCGGCCTGGCGCTTCTGCACGTCGGCCTGGGTGGCCACCTGGTCGGCGAGGGTGCCCTCGATGGCGATGACCTGGTTCAGGCCGGTCTCGCTGACGGAGGGGGCTTCGGTGTCGGCGGCGACCGCCGGAGAGGCCAGCCCACCGATGACGCCGGTGGTGGCCAGAGCTGCGATGCCGGCTATCTGCGCGCTCTTGCGCGTCAGACGGTTCGGGGCACGGTGCTTCCCGGTGGGGCGGGTGAACGCCATGAGGTGGCTGGTCCTTTCCTTCCTTCTCGCCTACCGGGTTAGCTGACGGGTTCGGAGCAGGAAGGTCTCCTACGGATCCGCGGGCCCCACAAGAGGCGCGCAGGCATCCGATTCACCCCAGGGACTGCGTGGGTCCCCGGCTCCCCAGGCTCGCGCCTGACGGGGACTCGGCGATAGCTGCCCGGCGCCGCGGATGCGGCATACGGGTCGGACAGCGCTGCCGACGCTAAGCGGGGGGACTTTCATTCACCAAACGGACAGGGCGCTTTGTAGCGCATCCCACAGGGCACATGGTCGGTTATCCGGCAAATAGGACAAAAGGGGAGACCCCGGCGAGAAGTGACTCGCGGGGTCTCCCTCTGTACCGATATGCGGTGATCTGATACGTCAGCCGGTGACGACCGACACCTCTCCGATGCCCAGCGCCCGGACCGGCTCCTCGATCTGGGCGGCGTCGCCGACGAGGATCGTGACCAGACGGTCCACCGGGAAGGCGCTGACCACCGCCGCGGTCGCCTCGACGGTGCCGGTCTCGGCGAGGCGGGCGTAAAGCTGCGCCTGGTAGTCGTCCGGGAGGTGCTGCTCGACTTGGTCGGCGAGCGTGCCCGCGACCGAGGCCGCCGTCTCGAACTTCAGCGGGGCGACGCCCACGAGGTTCTGCACGGCCGTCTCGCGCTCGGCGTCGGTCAGGCCCTCGGCCGCCAGCGTCCGCAGGACCGTCCACAGGTCGCCGAGCGCCGGTCCGGTGGACTCCGTGTCCACCGAACCGCTGATGGCCAGCATCGCGGCGCCCGTCGCCCCGGAGGCGGAGTCCGGTGCCGACGACCGCAGGACCTGCGCGAAGGCCCGCACGCCGTAGGTGTAGCCCTTCTCCTCACGCAGCACCCGGTCCAGCCGGGAGGTGAGCGTGCCGCCCAGGCAGTACGTGCCGAGGACCTGGGCCGGCCAGACGCTGTCGTGCCGGTCGGCGCCGATACGGCCGATCAGCAGCTGGGTCTGCACGGCTCCGGGACGGTCGACGATGACCACCCGGCCGGTGTCGTCGGCGGTGATCGGCGGGACCGGCCGGGACTCGGCACTGTTCCCGGCCCAGTCGCCGACGGTGTCGGCGAGCAACGCCTCCAGGTCGATGCCCGTGAGGTCACCGACGACCACGGCGGTCGCGGTGGAGGGCCGGACATGGGCCTCGTAGAAGCTGCGGACGGCCGCGGAGTCGATCCGCTCCACCGTCTCCTCGGTGCCCTGGCGCGGGCGCGACATCCGCGCGGTGGCCGGGAAGAGCTCCTTGGAGAGCTGCTTGGCGGCGCGGCGGGCCGGGTTGGCCTGCTCGTGCGGGATCTCGTCGAGCCGGTTGCGTACCAGCCGCTCGATCTCGCTGTCGGAGAACGCGGGTGCCCGCAGCGCCTCGGCGACCAGACCGAGCGCCTTGGCCAGCCGGGAGGCCGGGACCTCGAGGGAGACCCGGACGCCGGGGTGGTCGGCGTGCGCGTCGAGGGTGGCCCCGCAGCGCTCCAGCTCGGCTGCGAACTCCTCCGCGGAGTGCTTGTCCGTGCCTTCGGACAGCGCCCGCGCCATGATCGTGGCCACGCCGTCGAGGCCCTCGGGCTCGGCGTCCAGAGGGGCGTCGAGGTAGATCTCGACCGCGACGACCTGCTGGCCGGGGCGGTGGCAGCGCAGCACCGTGAGCCCGTTGGGCAGGGCGCCGCGCTCGGGGGCGGGGAAGGCCCAGGGCCTGGCCGTGCCCGGGGTCGGCTGCGGGTGGTACTCCATCGATACTCCAGTCGCGGCAGCGTCGGTCACTTGTCCGCCCCTTCGTGCGCGTCGGTGTCGGCGTCCGCCTCGTCGGCGGCCGCCCCCTCGGTGGACTCGGCCGGCTCGACCGGCTCGTAGACGAGCACCGCCCGGTTGTCGGGGTGAAGCTGGGCCCTGGCGGCCGCCTGGACCTCCTCCCCCGTGACGTCGAGCACCCGCTGTACGGCGGTCAGGGCGAGCTGCGGGTCACCGAACAGCACGGCGAACCGGCACAGTTCGTCGGCGCGGCCCGCGACCGTACCCAGCCGGTCCAGCCACTCGCGCTCCAACTGGGCCTGGGCGCGCTCCATTTCCTCGGGCGTCGGACCCTCGGCCGCGAACCGGGCCAGCTCCTCGTCGACCGCGGTCTCGATCTGCGCCACCTCGACCCCGCCGGACGTCTTCACGTCCAGCCAGCCGAGCGAGGGCGCACCGGCGAGCCGCAGCAGCCCGAATCCGGCCGCCACGGCCGTCCGGTCGCGGCGGACCAGGCGGTTGTGCAGCCGGGAGGACTCGCCACCGCCCAGCACGGTCAGCGCGAGGTCGGCGGCGTCGCACTCCCGGGTGCCGTCGTGCGGCAGCCGGTAGGCGGCCATCAGCGCCCGCGCCGGGACCTCCTCACGGACCTCTTCGCGCAGCTGCTCGCCGATCACCTCGGGGAGCGCGCCGTCGCGCGGCGGCTGCTTGCCGTCGTGGGACGGGATGGAGCCGAAGTACTTCTCGATCCAGGCGAGCGTCTGCTCGGAGTCGATGTCGCCGACGACGGACAGCACCGCGTTGTTGGGCGCGTAGTACGTACGGAAGAAGGTGCGTGCGTCCTCGAGCGTCGCAGCGTCCAGGTCGGCCATCGAGCCGATCGGGGTGTGGTGGTACGGGTGGCCCTCCGGGTAGACGAGGGCGGTCAGCTTCTCGAACGCCGTGCCGTACGGCACGTTGTCGTAGCGCTGGCGGCGCTCGTTCTTGACGACGTCCCGCTGATTCTCCATGGACTCGTCGTCGAGCGCGGCGAGCAGTGAGCCCATCCGGTCGGCCTCGAGCCAGAGGGCCAGCTCCAGCTGGTGCGTGGGCATCGTCTCGAAGTAGTTGGTGCGTTCGAAGCTGGTGGTCCCGTTGAGGGAGCCGCCGGCCCCCTGCACCAGTTCGAAGTGTCCGTTCCCCTTGACCTGTCCGGAACCCTGGAACATCAGGTGCTCGAAGAGGTGAGCCAGACCCGTGCGCCCCTTGACCTCGTGGCGCGAACCGACGTCGTACCAGAGGCACACCGCGGCGACCGGGGTCAGATGGTCCTCGGAGAGCACCACGCGCAGGCCGTTGGCCAGACGGTGCTCGGTCGCTGTCAAGCCGCCGGAGCCGGCCTGGGCTGTGGCCGTGTGACCCATGGGCATGTACGTCCCTTCGATCGCGATACTGGATTTCCTGCGAGACCTGCCACTGTAAGCAAGCGGACCGACACCTGGCGAAGTTCCCGTGCCGTGGAAGTTCGCGTGAAAGAGCGCCGGACGGCCCCTAGAGACGGGTCGAGGTCGGGGTTGTCAGTGCGGCGGTCCACAATGGTCCGCGTCAGAACCAGAGGTTGCCCGAACAGATCTGTGAAGGAGTCGCAGCAGCGATGGCCCGCCGCAGTACGAAGACCCCGCCGCCGGACGACTTCGAGGAGAAGATCCTCGACATCGACGTCGTCGACGAAATGCAGGGCTCCTTCCTCGAGTACGCGTACTCGGTGATCTACTCACGGGCCCTGCCGGACGCCCGCGACGGCATGAAGCCGGTGCACCGCCGCATCGTGTACCAGATGAACGAAATGGGGCTGCGCCCCGACCGCGGCTACGTGAAGTGTGCCCGCGTCGTCGGCGAGGTCATGGGCAAGTTGCACCCGCACGGCGACGCGTCGATCTACGACGCGCTGGTGCGGATGGCGCAGCCGTTCTCGATGCGGCTCCCGCTCGTCGACGGACACGGCAACTTCGGCTCGCTCGGCAACGACGACCCGCCGGCCGCCATGCGGTACACCGAGTGCCGGATGGCCGACGCCACGTCGCTGATGACGGAGTCGATCGACGAGGACACCGTCGGATTCCAGTCGAACTACGACGGTCAGGAGCAGGAGCCGGTCGTCCTCCCGGCCGCGTATCCGAACCTCCTGGTCAACGGCTCGTCCGGGATCGCGGTCGGCATGGCGACCAACATGCCGCCGCACAACCTGGGCGAGGTCATCGCCGCCGCCCGCCACCTGATCAAGCATCCGGGTGCGGACCTGGACACCCTGATGCGGTTCGTTCCCGGTCCGGACCTGCCGACCGGCGGCCGGATCGTGGGCCTCGGCGGCATCAAGGACGCCTACGCCGCCGGCCGCGGCACGTTCAAGATCCGTGCGACCGTCTCCGTGGAGAACGCCACGGCGCGCCGCAAGGGTCTGGTCGTCACCGAACTGCCGTTCACCGTCGGCCCGGAGAAGGTGATCGCCAAGATCAAGGACCTGGTCTCGGCGAAGAAGCTCCAGGGCATCGCGGACGTCAAGGATCTCACCGACCGCGAGCACGGTCTGCGCCTGGTCATCGAGGTCAAGAACGGCTTCGTGCCCGAGGCCGTGCTGGAGCAGCTCTACAAGCTGACGCCGATGGAGGAGTCCTTCGGCATCAACAATGTGGCGCTGGTCGACGGGCAGCCGCTCACGCTGGGCCTCAAGGAGCTCCTCGAGGTCTATCTCGACCACCGCTTCGACGTGGTGCGCCGCCGCAGTGAGTTCCGCCGGACCAAGCGTCGCGACCGGCTCCATCTGGTCGAGGGCCTGCTCGTCGCGCTGATCGACATCGACGAGGTCATCCGGCTCATCCGGTCCAGTGACAATTCGGCGCAGGCGAAGGAGCGGCTCATCGAGCACTTCTCGCTGAGCGAGATCCAGACGCAGTACATCCTGGACACCCCGCTGCGCCGGCTCACCCGGTTCGACCGGATCGAGCTGGAGAGCGAGCGGGACCGGCTCAACACCGAGATCGACGAGCTGACCGCGATCCTCGAATCGGACGCCGAGCTGCGCAAGCTGGTCTCCACCGAACTGGCCGCGGTCGCCAAGAAGTTCGGCACCGACCGGCGTACGGTGCTGCTGGAGTCGGCCGGTGCGCAGGTCGCTGCGGTGCCGCTGGAGGTCGCGGACGACCCGTGCCGGGTGCTGCTCTCCTCGACCGGTCTGCTGGCCCGTACGGCAACCGGCGACCCGATCGCGTTCGACGAGGACGCCAAGCGGGCCAAGCACGATGTGATCGTGTCGGCCGTGCCGGCGACGGCGCGCGGCGATGTGGGTGCGGTGACGTCCACCGGGCGGTTGCTGCGGCTCGCGGTAATCGATCTGCCGCAGCTTCCGGACACGCACGCGGCGCCCAATCTCTCGGGCGGCGCGATGGTTTCGGAGTTCCTCACGCTGGAGAACGACGAGGAAGTCGTCTGCCTCACCACTCTCGACGAGTCCTCCCCCGGCCTGGCGATCGGCACCCTGCAGGGGGTCGTCAAGCGGGTGGTGCCGGACTACCCGGCCAACAAGGACGAGTTGGAGGTCATCACCCTCAAGGAGGGTGACCGGATCGTCGGCGCCGCCGAACTGCGTACCGGCGAGGAGGATCTGGTCTTCATCACGTCCGACGCGCAGCTGCTGCGTTACCCGGCGGCGCAGGTGCGGCCGCAGGGCCGGCCGGCCGGCGGTATGGCGGGGGTGAAGCTGACCGCAGGCGCCGAGGTGCTCTCGTTCGGTGCGGTGGATCCGGCGGTGGACGCGATGGTGTTCACGGTGGCGGGCTCGCACGGCACGCTGGACGACTCGGTGCTGACGGCGAAGCTCACGCCGTTCGACCAGTATCCGCGCAAGGGCAGGGCGACCGGCGGGGTGCGCTGTCAGCGGTTCCTCAAGGGCGAGGACGTCCTGGTGTTCGCCTGGGCGGGCGCGACGCCTGCGCGGGCGGCGCAGAAGAACGGCACGCCGACCGAGCTGCCGGAGCCGGATCCGCGCCGCGACGGTTCGGGTACGCCGCTGGCCAAGCCGGTCGCGGTGATCGCCGGACCGGCGTAGCCACCGCCCGACCCGCGGCGGCCGGTCGGTGTCGGGCCGACGGGCTACGCGTCGTCGACCGGCTGTTGTACGTACCGCAGGACGCCCCACATGCTCTGCTCATGTGCGGCGTCCTGCGGCGCGTCCGGGGACGTTGCCGCGTGCGGAGCGGTGTCCGGCGTGTCAGGTGCGGCGTTCTCGCGACAGGCGGCCAGCTCCTTGTGCAGGGTGTCCGGGGCGATGCCGGAGCCGATCAGCACGAGCTGGGTGAGACGTGGTTCGTCGCGCTTCCAGGGCCGGGGGCCGAACCGCAGGAATCTGCCGACGGCATGCAGCGCATATGTGTTCCCGCGGTCACCCGCGCCGAAGTCGACGAACCCCTTGATCCGGTAGAGGCCCTCGGGCCGGGAGTCGAGAAACCCCATCAGTCGGCGGGGGTTCATGGGCACGTCGGAGGTGAAGGAGACACTCTCGTACGCGGCGTGCAGATGCCCCGCGTGTGCCTCGCTCCCTTCCGCACCCTCCTCCAGCAGGAGGTCCTCGAAGGTGAGCTGACGCATCCTCTCCTCACCGTCCGGCCGCAGCGCCGGGTCGAAGAGAAGCTCCGGATCGATACGTCCGTACGTGGCGGAGATGACGGCCGCCCCGCTGCCGGTCGCCGCGATGGCCTTGCGGATACGGATCTGTTCCTCGTCCTCGATCCGGTCGGTCTTGTTCAGTACGACGAGATCGGCGACGCCGAGATGGCGGTCGATCTCCGGATGACGCCCCCGGGTGGCGTCGAATTCGGCGGCGTCGACGACCTCGACCAGTCCCCCGTACACGATGTGCGGGTTGTCGCTGGCCAGCAGCATCCTTACAAGCTCCTGGGGTTCGGCGAGTCCGCTCGCCTCGATGACGATCACATCGAGGCGGGCGGCGGGCCTGGTGAGCGTCTCCAGGAAGGTGTCGAGTTCGCTCGCGTCGACGGCACAGCACAGGCAGCCGTTGCCCAGCGAGACGGTCGAGCCGACCTGGCCCGAGACCGTCATGGCATCGATCTCGATGGAGCCGAAATCGTTGACGATCACGCCGATCCTGCTCCCCGCACGGTGGCGCAGGAGATGGTTGAGCAGAGTCGTCTTGCCGGATCCCAGGAACCCGGCCAGGACGATGACCGGGATCTGCTGCTTACGGGGCGGGGACGACGGGTTCAACGGGGGCCTTCCTCGGGAAACGTCAGGGCGCCGGGACCGGCTGGGGCGGGGTCGGACCGATGTAGCGGGCCGCCGGGCGGATGATCTTGGAGTCCTCCGCCTGCTCCAGGATATTGGCGCTCCAGCCGACCACCCGCGCCGCACAGAAGGTCGGAGTGAACATCTCGCGCGGCAGCCCGCACAGCTCCATGACGACCCCGGCGTAGAACTCCACGTTGGTGTGCAGCTCACGCCCCGGCTTGAGCTCGGCGAGGATCGCCTCGACCTGGCGCTCCACCTCGACCGCGAAGTCGACCAGCGGGCTGCCGAAACCCTGGGCGATCCCGCGCAGCATGCGTGAGCGCGGGTCCTCGGTGCGGTACACGGGGTGGCCGAAGCCCATGATCCGCTCGCCCGCGAGCACGCGCTCGCGGATCCAGCTGTCGATGCGGTCGGGGGTGCCGATCGCGTCCAGCGTGGCGAGCGCGCGGCTGGGAGCTCCGCCGTGCAGCGGGCCGGAGAGTGCGCCGACGGCCGCCACCAGGCAGGCGGCGATGTCCGCGCCGGTGGAGGCGACGACCCGGCCGGTGAAGGTCGAGGCGTTGAAGCCGTGGTCGACGGTGGAGATCAGATACTGCTCGACGGCCCTCACGCGGGCGGCGTCCGCCTCGGATCCGGTGAGCATGTAGAGGTAGTTGGCGGCGTACGGCAGATCGTCGCGCGGCTCGACCGGTTCCAGGCCCTGGCCGAGCCGGTACAGGGCGGTCAGCACGGTGGGGACGGCCGCGCAGGCAGCCAGCGCGTCGCTGCGGCGCCGGTCGCCGTCGATGTCGTACACCGGACGGAAGCCGGCCGAGGCGCCGAGCAGCGACAGTGCGGTGCGCAGCCCGGCGAGGGGGCCGGAGACCGCGCCCGCACGGGCTATCGCCGGCAGGGCGCCCCGTACCTCCGGGGGCAGTCGGCGCATGGCGGCGGTGCGCGCGGCGAAGTCGGCGCGGGCGGCCGGACCGGGCAGCTCGCCGTGGAACATCAGGTACCAGACGTCCTCGAAGCTGCGGGTCTGAGCGAGCTCGATCGCCGAGTACTGCCGGTAGTGGTAGAAGCCCTCGCGTCCCCGGACGTCTCCGAGGGCGGTGTCCGTGACGACGACACCCGCGAGGCCTCGGGGTACGTCGAGCGGGGTTCCGTTGGTCATGGTCGGCATCTCTTCCTCCGCGAGCTTCACTGTGCAGGACCATCAATATTGATTCGACTGTCTATGCTTGACTTCAATCCTGTCAATGTTGATTGAATCAATATGGATACGGTGAGCAGCATGAGCGATCAAGCAGCACCCGACGACCGCGCCGACGCGCGCGCGGAGCGGCTCACGACGCGCGAGACTGCCGAGCGCCTGGGCGTGAAGCCCGAGACGGTGTACGCGTACGTCAGCCGGGGTCAGCTGAGCAGCAGGCGCGCCCCCGGCGGTCGCGGCAGTACGTTCGACGCCACGGAGGTCGATGCACTGGTACGGCGTACGGGACGGAGGGAACCCGCCCCGGCCGGCGGTGACCTGGTGTTCCGTACCGGCATCACGCTGATCGAGACCGACCGGTACTACTTCCGGGGTGTCGACGCGACCGAGCTGGCCACGCACTACTCCTACGAGGAGATCGCCGAATGGCTGTGGACCGGTGATCTCCGGCCCGGCATCCGCTTCACCGCGCCTGCCGAGGCCCTGACCGCGGCGCGCCGGGCCGTCGGTGCGCTGCCCGCGCACAGCGGGTCGACGGACCGACTGCGGGTTGCCGTGGTCGCCGCGGCGGCCGCCGATCCGCTGCGCTTCGACCTCTCGCGCGAGGCCGTGCTCGGCAGCGCGCGGAGCCTGATCCCGACCCTGGTCGGCGCGTTGCCCACGGCTGTCGGTGCACCCGCGACGGCCGACGGCGAAGCCGCTTCGCACCCGCCCGGCCTGGCGCACCGTCTGTGGCCGAAACTCACCGCCCGGCCGGCCGACGCGCCTTCACTTGCCGCGCTTGACACGGCTCTCGGCCTGCTGCTCGACCACGATCTGGCCGCCTCGACACTGGCCGCGCGGGTCGCCGCATCCGCCCGCGCCCATCCGTACGCGGTGGTCTCCGCGGGCCTCGGGGTCCTGGAGGGCCCCCTGCACGGCGCCGCGAGCAGCCTGGCCCACAGGATGCTGACCGAGGTCCTGGAGCGGGGCAGTGCGACCCCGGTGGTCGCGGACCATCTCCGCACCGGCCGTCAGGTGCCGGGGCTCGGACACCGGCTCTACACCACCGAGGATCCGCGCGCACGGACGCTGTTCGCCAGGCTCGCGGAGGTCCCGCAGGCGGCACCCGCGCTGGCCGCTGCACGCGACGTGGTCACCACGACCGCGCGCCACACCCCGCTGCACGCCAACGTCGACCTGGCGCTGGCCGTGCTCTCCGTCGCCTCCGGCATGTCGGCGGAGGCGGGTGAGACGGTGTTCGCGGTGTCCCGTACAGCGGGCTGGATCGCCCATGCGCTGGAGGAGTACGGGGAACGTCCGTTGCGGATGCGCCCCAGCGGCCAGTACGGAGGTCCCCGCCCGCCTCAGTCACTGCCTGCCCCGGGATCGGTCGCCACACACGGGGCTCACTCGCAATAGATGGGCCATAGCGCGCAAAATATCGATGATCAGCCGGAAATGTCCCGCGGAGGCTGCGCGGTGGACCCCCGCACCACCAGCTCCGGTTCGAAGAGGAGCTCGTCCGACGGCACCGTACGACCCCCGATCTGAAGGGTGAGCAGTTCGACGGCGGCACGCCCCATGGCCTCGATCGGCTGACGGACCGTGGTCAGCGGCGGCTCGGTGCAGTTCATGAAGGCGGAGTCGTCGTAGCCCACGACCGAGACGTCGGCGGGCACGGAGAGACCGCGCCGGCGGGCCGCACGGACCGCCCCGAGAGCGAGCGGGTCGCTCGCGCAGATGATGCCGGTGACGCCCCGGTCCAGCAGGCGCATGGCGGCGGCCTGTCCGCCCTCCAGCGAGAACATGGCCCGGGCCACCCACTCGTCCGGCACAGTACTGCCGGCCTCCTCCGCCAGCGCCCGGGCGGCGGTCAGCTTGCGCTGTGAGGGCACATGGTCGGCGGGGCCGAGCACCAGGCCGATGCGCTCGTGACCGAGCGAGACGAGATGGCGCCAGGCTTGCTCGACGGCGACGGAGTCGTCGCAGGAGACACCGGGGAAGCCGAGATGGGCAATGGCCGCATTGATCAGGACCACCGGGATCTTGCGGTCGGCCAGCACCTTGTAGTGATCGTGTGCGGCGTCGGCCTGGTGGTAGAGCCCGCCCGCGAAGACCACCCCGGACACCTGCTGCTGCAGGAGCAGCTCCACGTAGTCGGCCTCGGAGACGCCGCCCTTGGTCTGGGTACACAGCACAGGGGTCAGGCCCTGCTGCGCCAACGCACCGCCGACGACTTCGGCGAAGGCAGGGAAGATCGGGTTCTGCAGCTCGGGCAGGACCAGACCGACCAGTCTTGCCCGTTCGCCCCGCAGCTGGGTCGGACGCTCGTAACCGAGGACGTCGAGCGCGGAGAGCACGGCCTTCCGGGTGGCATCGGAGACGCCTGGCTTACCGTTGAGCACCCGGCTGACCGTGGCCTCGCTGACTCCCACCTTCTGTGCCACTTGAGCAAGTCGTCGCGTCATACACGCAAGATTAGCGCAAGAAACGCAAGTGGGTTGCGTGGAGTTGGAAACAACAAAAATTTCGGAAAGCGCCGGTATGCCCTTTACCTTCGTACGATGAGCGCCCCACCGCCCACCCCCCGGAGGCCGCGACGGCTCGGTTGGCCGCAGCGGGTCTTCTCCCAGGTGCTGCTGATACAACTCGCCATCGCCACCGGCGTCACCGTACTCGCCACCGGCCTCTTTCTGGCACCCCTCAGCGCACAGCTCGACGACGAGGCGATGCACCGTGCGCTCGCCATCGCGCAGAGCACGGCGGCCCAGCCGCAGATCACCGAGGCGCTGCTCGCCACCGCCCCGGCCCCCGGCGGGCCCGTGCAGTCGGCGGCCGAGCGGGTCAGGCGGTCCACCGGCGCCGAGTACGTCGTCGTCATGGACCGGCGCGGGGTGCGCTGGTCGCACCCCGACGCCGGCCGGATCGGAAAGGTCGTCTCCACCGACCCCGGTGAGGCGCTCGCGGGCGACCAGGTCATGGAGATCGACAGCGGCACGCTCGGCCGCTCGGCCCGTGGCAAGGTGCCGCTCCGCGACGAGTCGGGCCACATCGTCGGGGCGGTCTCGGTCGGTATCGCGTACGACAGCGTCCGCGCCCACCTCCTGGCGGCGATCCCCGGGCTGCTCGCCTACGCGGGCGGGGCGCTGGCCGTCGGGGCGCTCGCCGCCTATCTCGTCTCCCGTCGTATCCAGCGGCAGACCCAGGACCTTGCCTTTTCCGACATCTCCGCGCTGCTGACCGAACGCGAGGCAATGCTGCACAGCATCCGGGAAGGGGTGGTCGCGCTCGACCGGACGGGACGTATCCGGCTCCTGAACGACGAGGCGCAGCGGCTGCTCGGGCTCGGCCCCGATGCCGCGGGCCGCCCGCTCGACGAGGCGCTCGGCCTCGGGCGGACGGCCGACGTGCTGGCCGGCCGAGTGGTCGGCGACGATCTGCTGACCGTACGGGGCAACCGGGTGCTGCTCGCCAACCGGATGCCGACCGACGACGGGGGTGCGGTCGCCACCCTCCGCGACCGCACCGAACTCGAGCATCTCGGCCGAGAACTCGACTCCACCCGCGGTCTGATCGACGCCCTGCGCGCGCAGGACCACGAACACGCCAACCGGCTGCACACGCTCCTGGGGCTGCTGGAGCTGGAGATGCACGACGACGCGATTGAGTTCGTCACGGAGGTCGTCGGCGGCCACCGGGCCACCGCCGAGCAGGTCACCGAGAAGGTTCACGACCCGCTGCTGGCGGCCCTGCTGGTCGGCAAGGCGACGGTCGCGGCGGAGCGCGGCGTCTCCCTTCGGATGGCGCCCGGCACGCTGCTCCCGGACCGGCTGGTGGATTCGCGCGGGCTCGTCACCGCCGTCGGCAATCTCGTCGACAACGCCCTGGACGCGGCGGCCGGGTCGGACGGCGCCGTGATCGAGGTGGGCCTTCGGGCGGACGGCCGTACGGTGGTGCTGCAGGTCCGCGACAGCGGCCCGGGCGTCCCTCCCGAGCAGCACGAATCGATCTTTACCGAGGGCTGGTCGACCAAGGAGCTCCCGGCGCACGGCAAACGCGGTCTGGGTCTCGCACTGGTACGGCGGCTGGCCGAACGACAGGGCGGCAGCGTCACCGTCGGCTCGGCGCCGGAGGGCGGCGCCGAGTTCACCGTCGTACTGCCGGAGGCCCTCCCCGAACCGGGGCTGACGGCGACAGCCCATCCGGAGCCGAGCACCGCAGGAGAAGTTCAGTGATCGAGGTCCTGATCGTCGACGACGACATCCGGGTTACGCAGATCAACGCGGCCTACGTCTCCAGGGTGCCCGGATTCCGGGTGGCCGCTCAGGCGCACAGCGCCGCAGCGGCCCTCGCCGCGGTCGAGTCACAGCGCGTGGATCTCGTCCTGCTGGACCACTACATGCCCGACCGCAACGGCCTGACCGTGGTGCGGGAGCTGCGCAGGCTCGGCCACCGCACCGACGTGATCATGGTGACGGCGGCGCGCGACGTCGCGACCGTCCAGGAGGCCATGCGCCACGGTGCGCTCCAGTACCTGGTGAAGCCGTTCACCTACGCGGGGCTGCGGACCAAGCTGGAGGCCTACGCGGCGCTGCACCACACCCTGGAGGGCGGCGGCGAGGCCGAACAGGGTGACGTGGACCGGCTCTTCGGTGCCCTGTGGGCCGGGGGCGAACCCGGTCTGCCCAAGGGGCACTCGCCGACGACGGCGGAGCTGGTCCGCCAGGCGCTCCGTGGCGCCGACGGTCCGCTCTCCGCGCAGGAGATCGCGGAGAGCGCCGGGATGAGCCGGCAGACGGCGCAGCGGTATCTGAAGCTGCTGGAGCGGACGGGCCGGGTACGACTGACACTGCGGTACGGCGAGACGGGCCGCCCGGAGCACCGCTACACCTGGGCCACCGGCTCCTGAGGGGCCAGCGGCTGCCGAAGCACGTCCGGCCACCACGGCACCGGTTCCTGAGACGCCGTCGGCTACACGGCACCGGCCCCGGTCAGCGCCCGGACCTCGGTCTCCGCGTGCTTGGCGGCATCCGGTGGCTCGGCCGAGGTGACCGTGCCGATCCAGCCCGCCAGGAAGCCGAGCGGGATGGAGACCAGGCCGGGGTTCTCCAGCGGGAAGAGCTGGAAATCCACTCCGGGGAAGAGAGCGGTGGGACTGCCGGAGACGACCGGTGAGAACAGTACGAGCAGAACCGCGGGGAACAGCCCTCCGTAGACCGACCAGACCGCCCCGCGCGTGGTGAAGTTCCGCCAGAACAGCGAGTACAGCAGCACGGGCAGATTGGCCGAAGCGGCGACGGCGAAGGCGAGCGCCACCAGGAACGCGACGTTCAGATCCTGCGCGACCAGACCGAGCGCAATGGCGGCCACCCCGATCCCGGCAGCTGCGACCCGGGCCACGGTGACCTCACTGTGCTGCTTCCAGCCCGGACGTCTGAGTGAGGCGTAGAGGTCGTGGGCCACGGAGGCCGACGAGGCGAGCGTGATCCCGGCGACGACGGCGAGGATGGTCGCGAAGGCCACGGCGGCGACCACGGCGAACAGAATCGTCCCCCCGGTGGAACCTTCGCCGCCGCCGAGCACCAGCGCCAGCAGCGGAACTGCCGTGTTCCCGGCGGGATTCGACGCCCGGACGTCCGCCGAACCGACCAGCGCCGCCGCGCCGAACCCGAGCACGATCGTCATCAGATAGAAGCTGCCGATGAGGCCGATCGACCAGACGACCGAGCGGCGGGCGGCGCGGGCGGTGGGCACCGTGTAGAAGCGCGACAGGATGTGCGGCAGCCCCGCCGTACCGAGCACCAGGGCAAGACCCAGACTGACGAAGTCGAAGCGCGCGGTCCAGCTCCCGCCGTACTTGAGGCCAGGAGAGAGGAACTCCAGCCCGTGCCCGCTCCGTTCGGCGGCGGAATTGAGCAGCGTGTTGACATTGCCGTGGAAGTGGACAAGTACGAGCACGGTCAGCACGCTCGCGCCCACCATCAGCATGACGGCCTTGACGATCTGGATCCAGGTCGTGGCGCGCATCCCGCCGAAGGACACATAGATCACCATGAGCGCTCCGACCCCGATGACGGTCCAGGAGCGGGCAGCACCACTGGTGCCGCCGAGAAGCAGAGCGACCAGACTGCCCGCACCCACCATCTGCGCCACCAGATAGAGCACGGAGACGGCGACGGAGGAGGTACCCGCCGCGATCCGGACCGGACGTTCCGCCATCCTGGCCGCCACCACATCGGCGAGGGTGAACCGGCCGCAGTTGCGGACGAGTTCCGCGACGAGCAGCAGGACGACGAGCCAGGCGACGAGGAATCCGACCGAGTAGAGCATGCCGTCGTAACCGAACAGGGCGATCAGGCCGGAGATGCCGAGGAAGGACGCGGCCGACATGTAGTCGCCGGCGATGGCAAAACCGTTCTCCATGGGGGAGAACAGCCGGCCGCCCGCATAGAACTCCTCCGCCGATCCATGCCGGTTGCGGCTCACCCACGTGGTGATGGCGAGCGTCACTGCAACGAACGCGCTGAACAGCAGCAGCGCCAGGGTCTGGTGGTTCCCGATCAACGCCCGATCCCCCGCGTCATTTCCTGAGTGTCCCAGCGCAGATCGAGCGCGGCCCGGTCCCTGCGCAGCCGCGCATGCCGTGCGTACGCCCCGGTGAGCAGGAACGTCGTGAGGAACTGTCCGAGCCCCGCGATCATCGCCACATTGACCGCGCCGGCCACCGGCCGGGCCATCAGCCCGGGTGCGGTGATCGCTGTGACGACATAGGCGAGGTACCAGACGAGGAACGCGAGGGTGGCGGGGACGACGAACCGCCGGTACCTGCGGCGCACTTCCTGGAAGGCCTCGCTGCGTTGCACCTCCAGATAGATGTCGGCCGCGCTGTGGCCACGCCGCGGGGGCACGGAACCGGGTGGCCCGGCCGGCACGAAGCCTCCCGTACCGTCCAGCTCGCCCCATCCGGAAGCCAGCGCGTCGTACCACGGGTCGTCGAGTCGCATCGCTGCGGCCTCGCTCCCTGCTTCCTTCTCCACCGAACAACTCCCCTGGTCCACGGACCACTTCGGCCGCGTACCCAAGAATGGACAGATCGGGAAGTTCCCGGGCAGGTCATTTGCCGCACTTCACCTCTTCAGGTGAAGGATGTCCCGGGCGGGTGTGCGAGCCCGCGAACATACGCATAGCGCACGGCCTGCGCCCTGTCGCGCACTCCGGTCTTGGCGAAGAGATTGTTGATGTGGCTCTTCACGGTGGCCTGCGAGATGTGCAGCTTGCGGGCGATCTCCGGGTTGGACAGTCCCTCGGCGATCAGGACGAGCACTTCCGCCTCGCGGGGCGTGAGGCCGTCGGGCAGTTGCGGCTCGGCGGCGGGCGGACCGGCCGACGCGGGTGCCGTGGTGACCCGCTCCAGCAGCCGCCGCTGCACCGCAGGCGAGAATCCGGCCTCGCCCGACAGCACAGCGTGGATGGCCCGCACGATCTCGTCGCCCCCGGCGTCCTTGGTGAGATATCCGCGAGCCCCCGCCTGCAGTGCGGGGAAGAGCGACTCGTCCTCCGCGAACGTCGTGAGCACCACCACCTGAGTGTTCGGGTACTCCTTGCGGATGCGCCGCGTCGCCTCCACCCCGTCGCAACGCGGCATGCGGAGGTCCATCAGAACCACATCCGGAGCCCGCTCCGCGACGAGCGCGACGGCCTCTACCCCGTCCCTGGCCGATCCCACCACCTCGATCCCTGGCAGCAGCCCCAGCAGCATCACGATTCCTTCGCGCACCACCGACTGGTCGTCGGCAACCACGACACGCGCGGTCACGCGGGCACCCGCAGTCTCACCACGAACCCCTCCTCGCCCGGACCGGCCTCCAGTGTCCCGCCGAGCAGCTCGGCACGTTCCCTCATTCCCAGCAGACCGTAACCGGAGCCACTGACAGCGAGCTCCTCCACGGGCAGGCGGCCACCCCGGTCCCTGACCTCCAGGGCGACCTCGCCCGGCAGATACTCGAGCCGTACGAGCACGTCGGCCCCCGGCGCGTGCTTGCGCACATTGGTCAGCGCCTCCTGTGCCACCCGCCTGACCGCTTGCGAGGCCTCGGCCGTCAGCGGCCGCTGCTCCCCGGCCACCGTCACCTCGCCCGGCTCCACCGCGGCCACCAGATGTCGCAGGTAGTCCTCGACCGGGGAGACCTCCCCCCGCAGGGCGGAGAGCGCCTGCCGGGTCTCGGCCAGCCCATCGCGCGCCATCGAGCGGGCCGCCACCACCCGCTCCAGCACCTGGTCCCGGAACTCCCCCGAAGGTTCTCTCTCGATGAGCAGCCGCGCCGCCTCCAGGTGCACCAACTGCGCGGAGAGACTGTGCGCGAGCACATCGTGGATCTCGCGGGCGATCCTGGAGCGCTCGTCCAGCGCCGCCGACTCGGCTTCGGCCACCCTGGCAGCCCGCTCCTGCTCGAGGAGCCGCTGGGCGCTGCCGCGGGCCTCGGCATCCAGCCGGAGCACGTATCCCGCAAGGCAGAGACCCGCTGTGGTCACCGCCGTCGTCATCCAGCCGTCGGTGTTGACGGCGGCGTACGCGGCCAGCGCGACGGCCGTGGCGGGAACGCCCGCCGAGAGCGGCAACCGCTCCAGAGCCGTGACCGCGCAGCCGCACCACAAGATCACGGCCGGCACACCCGCACCGGCTTGCTGCGCCCCGAAGGCCGCCGCCATCAGCAGCGCCATGAGCCCCAGGGACGGCCAGAGCCGATGCTCCAGGCTGGTCCGGAAGAATGCCCACCCGGCCCAGACGCAGCCGATGACGCCCAGCAGGCCGACCACGACTTCCCAGGGCCCGAACCTGCCGTCGGAGAAGGTGCCCCAGAGCATGAGGGTCAGCAACAGAACCCGGACGGACCAGGCGATGGCCGCCCGGGGGCGGGTGCGGCCCCTTCTCGAGAGAGCCTCCCGGGACGGCCAGCTCGTCCAGGTAGCGCTTGTCACACACTGTCCTTCCACGCCGGCCGCGACGGCATGCCGTCCGCAGCGCCACCGTACGCCGGACGCATCTGGCGGGCCCGCCACATCAGCACGCCGCTGCGCATCAGCAGCGTCACCGCAAGAGCCGTCATCAGAGCGGCACTGCCTTGATGTATACCCATCAGCGCGGCAGCCCCGTACAGAGCGGCTCGCAGCACCAGACCTCCCGTCCAGACGAAGACGGTGGCCTTGGTGCCCTTGCTCCACAGCGAGCCGTCCGGTTCACGCCACAGCCTGGCCGTCCAGCCCCAGCCGGCGCCGGTGACCAGCCCCACCGCCAGTTCGGCGCCAAGGACCACGACGGACAACGCCTCGTGGTGTGCGTCCATCAGCCCGGGTTCGCGCAAAGACAAGACGAGCAGGATGCCCGGCAGGATCCACCAGCGCCGGTCGTCGGAGATCCGCCGTGCCGAGCACTGGCGGACCACGACGACAGCCACGACGGCAATGATCAGCAGGGCATTGACGAGCCCGGACATGGCGGCCTCCGAAGTGCGGGAAAGGTCTTCGCCTTCGACGCTACGGAAAGGCCCAGGTCAGGGGATCGGCCCAGGGGTTGATCGTGGGTGGAGTCGTAGTCTCCACCCAGGGGTGGAGAGACTACGACTGCCGGTCATGCGTCGATGCGCGAGCGGTCCAGCGTGGCTGCCGAGTTGGAGATGAACTCCTTGCGGGGCGCGACCTCGTTGCCCATCAGCAGATCGAAGACCTGCTCGGACGATTCCAGGTCGCCGATGTTGATCCGCCGCAGCGTGCGGTGACGCGGATCCATCGTGGTCTCCGCCAGCTGATCGGCATCCATCTCGCCGAGACCCTTGTACCGCTGGATCGAGTCCTTGTAGCGCACGTTCTTCCGCTGCAGCTCCAGGAGCGTATCCCGCAGCTCGCGGTCCGAGTACGTGTAGATGTACTTGTCCTGGCCCTTCTTCGGCTGACTGAGCTCGATCCGGTGCAGCGGCGGCACCGCCGCGAAGACCCGGCCCGCCTCGACCATGGGCCGCATGTAGCGCTGGAAGAGAGTGAGCAGCAGAATGCGGATGTGCGCGCCGTCGACATCGGCGTCGACGAGAAGGATGATCTTCCCGTAGCGAGCCGCGTCGATGTCGAAGGTCCGGCCTGACCCCGCTCCTATGACCTGGATGATCGCGCCGCACTCAGCGTTCTTGAGCATGTCCGTGACGGACGCCTTCTGGACGTTGAGAATCTTGCCGCGAATCGGCAGCAGTGCCTGGAACTCGGAGTTCCGGGCGAGCTTGGCAGTACCCAGCGCCGAGTCTCCCTCGACGATGAACAGCTCACTGCGCTCCACGTCGTCACTGCGGCAGTCGGCAAGCTTGGCCGGCAGCGAGGAGGACTCCAGGGCCGTCTTCCGGCGCTGCGCGTCCTTGTGCTGACGGGCCGCGATGCGGGTCCGCGCGGCGGCCACCGCCTTGTCCAGGACCGCCCTGGCCTGCGCCTTGGCATCACGCTTGGTGGAGGTCAGGAACGCCTTGAGTTCCTTGGCCACGACATTGGCGACGATCCGGTTGGCGGCCGAGGTGCCGAGCACCTCCTTGGTCTGACCCTCGAACTGCGGTTCCGCCAGCCGTACGGTGACGACCGCGGTGAGGCCCTCCAAGGCGTCGTCCTTGACGATGTCGTCCTCGGCGACGCGCAGCAGCTTCGCGGAGCGGAGCACCTCGTTGACCGTCTTGGTCACGGAGCGTTCGAAGCCGGTCACATGGGTGCCGCCCTTGGGGGTGGCGATGATGTTGACGAAGGACTTGAGGTTGGTGTCGTACCCGGTGCCCCAGCGCATGGCGATGTCGACGACGAGCTCACGGGTGACCTCGGTCGCCGTCATGTGCCCGCGCTCGTCCAGGACCGGCACGGTCTCCTTGAAGGTGCCCTGACCGGTCAGGCGCAGAACGTCGCAGACGGCCTTGTCCTGCGCGAGGTACTCGCAGAATTCGCTGATCCCGCCGTCGAAGCGGAACGTCTCCTCGGTCTTGCCCTCACCGTCGAGACCGCGCTCGTCGCGCACGACGATCGTGAGGCCGGGGACGAGGAAGGCCGTCTGCCGCGCCCGCTGGTGCAGCGTCTCCAGACCGAGCTTGGCGTCCTTGAGGAAGATCTGCCGGTCCGCCCAGTAGCGCACCCTGGTGCCGGTACGCGTCTTCGGTACCCGCTTCCCCTTGCGGAGACCGTTGGCCGGGTCGAACGGGCTGTCCGGCCCCTGCTCGGTGAAGATACCCGGAACGCCGCGCCGGAAGCTGATCGAGTGGGTCGCGCTGTTGCGGTCGACCTCGACGTCGAGCCGGGCCGAGAGCGCGTTGACGACGGAAGCGCCGACGCCGTGCAGACCGCCCGACGCGGCGTACGAGCCGCCACCGAACTTGCCGCCGGCGTGCAGCTTGGTCATCACGACTTCGATACCGGACAGGCCGGTCTTGGGCTCCACGTCGACCGGGATGCCGCGGCCGTTGTCCCGGACCTCGACGGAGTTGTCGTCGTGAAGGATGACCTCGATGTGATCGCAGTGGCCGCCGAGAGCCTCGTCGACCGAGTTGTCGATGATCTCCCAGAGGCAGTGCATGAGGCCGCGGCTGTCAGTCGACCCGATGTACATCCCGGGGCGCTTACGCACCGCTTCGAGCCCCTCGAGTACGAGAAGGTGCCGCGCGGTGTAGTTGGAGCCGTCTTGGTCTGCTCCGGTCAGCAGCGCAGTGGACGGCACGGACGTATCGGCGGTCACGCGGTTCGCTCCTCGCTGAATTTCATTTGGGGCCCGAGTGGGTAACGGGCTCGGCTTCGGTAGCCGCTGAGAGCGTACCGAGGCCTGGTAGAGCGGTTGTAACGCCACCCTCGGGGGAATGCTCACAGTAGTCCAGCCTCGCATACGCGTTCGATCCCTCGTTGGAGTGACGCGCACATCACGTTCCCTTCGAGGCATGAACCATTTAGGCTCCGGGCACGTCCTCATGAACAAACCGGCAAGCCGGCCGGACGGACTACCGACCAAGACAAGCAACGCGAAACCGTAGCGCTACGCAATACGGCACATTCGCCGCCAACCGGCAACAGACAGCCATTTTGAGAAGAAGTTTCGAAGAAAAGCCACGAGCGGGAACGTTTTCGGCCTGGTTGGATGTTGACCCTGGTACGACAGCTCGTCGAGCTAGAGAAGAGGCGACGTGACTACTGTTCTGACCCCCGCGAGCCCGCTGACCGCAGCAGACCGCTGTGACCGTTGCGGCGCCCAGGCATATCTGCGCGTCGTCCTGATCAGCGGCGGTGAACTGCTCTTCTGCGCCCACCACGGTCGCAAGTTCGAGCCGGAACTCAAGAAGATCGCCGCGGAAATACAGGATGAGACGGACCGGCTGACGGCCGTGCAGGCCAATGCCGCCGAAGAGGAACAACACTGACACCTCGCATCCACGACGAGCCAGGGTCCGGTTCCTTACGGACGACGGGCGCCTTCCCCTGCGAGGGGGAGGCGCCCGTTCTCATACCCGCGGAGCGGTGCCGGTCAGCTACTGCCCGCCATCCACCCGATGGCGGCGGAAATGCGCGTGTAGACGCCGGGAGTGCCCGGGAGCCCGCAGCCGTTCCCCCAGGAGACCAGTCCGACGAGTCGCCCGCGGGCGACCAGCGGCCCTCCGCTGTCTCCCTGGCACGCATCGTGCCCGCCCAGCGGGTCGCCCGCACAGAGCATCGCCGAGGCCTTGTACTTCCCCGCTCTGCCCCCGGGGTAGGCCCGCTCGCACGTGCTGTCCGGAAGGATGCTCACCTGGGTGGATCGGAGAGACGACGCAAAGTCACCGCGACCTGTCGTGTCACCCCATCCATAGACCAAGGCGCCGGCAGCCGGCTCATAGGCCTGGTCGCCGGTCTGGGCCATCGGGATCACGCTCTGCTCGGGAAGCGCGTTGGCCAGGGTGAGCACCGCCAGATCGCCGACATTGGTCGTGCGGTCGTATCCCGGGTTGATCCAGGTCCCTTTCACCGCGATCTCATGACCTCCGGTCCCATTCAGCTCGTCCCGCCCGGCGATGATCCGCAGATCGCTCGCCTGGCTCACGTCGGTGCCGAGCTCCTCCTGGTTCAGGCAGTGCGCGGCAGTCAGCGCCTTCGTGGGAGTCACCATCACGGCGCCGCAGAACTGGCCCGCGCGGGTACCTCCGAAACGGTCACGGCTGGACAGCGCGACGACCCAGGGACTGTCCTTGACGTGAGCGGGCTGCCCACCGATGACAATGCTGTCCGCAGCCGCCGGAACCGGGGAGCCGAGCGGTATCACGACCGCGCAGGCAGTCAGGGCAAGGGCCCCGGTCATGGCGTGGGCGACGGTGCGGAACATGCGTACTCCTGACTCTGTGATGGATCATGCCCACTCAGAGTCATTCAGCCCGTCGGCGACCGCACCTGCACATAGGCCAAGGGCCCGGTTCCCATCGGAACCGGGCCCTTGGCCTATGTACTCCTGCGACCTAGTCGAGGTAGTCGCGCAGCACCTGCGAACGCGACGGGTGGCGCAGCTTCGACATGGTCTTCGACTCGATCTGGCGAATGCGCTCACGCGTCACGCCGTAGACCTTGCCGATCTCGTCGAGGGTCTTCGGCTGACCGTCGGTGAGACCGAAGCGCATCGAGACCACGCCCGCCTCACGCTCGGAGAGCGTGTCGAGCACCGAGTGCAGCTGCTCCTGGAGGAGCGTGAAGCTGACCGCGTCGGCCGGGACGACCGCCTCGGAGTCCTCGATCAGGTCACCGAACTCACTGTCCCCGTCCTCACCCAGCGGGGTGTGGAGGGAGATCGGCTCACGACCGTACTTCTGGACCTCGATGACCTTCTCAGGGGTCATGTCGAGTTCCTTGGCCAGCTCCTCCGGGGTGGGCTCGCGGCCCAGGTCCTGGAGCATCTGGCGCTGCACGCGCGCGAGCTTGTTGATGACCTCGACCATGTGCACCGGGATACGGATGGTGCGGGCCTGGTCGGCCATGGCGCGGGTGATCGCCTGACGGATCCACCAGGTGGCATACGTGGAGAACTTGTAGCCCTTGGTGTAGTCGAACTTCTCGACCGCGCGGATCAGACCGAGGTTGCCCTCCTGGATCAGGTCCAGGAAGAGCATGCCGCGGCCGGTGTAGCGCTTGGCCAGCGAGACCACGAGACGGAGGTTGGCCTCCAGCAGGTGGTTCTTGGCTCGACGGCCGTCCTCGGCGATGATCTCCAGCTCGCGCTTGAGCTTCGGCGCGAGCTTGTCGGAGTTCGCCAGCTTGTCCTCGGCGAACAGACCCGCCTCGATGCGCTTGGCGAGCTCGACCTCCTGCTCGGCGTTGAGGAGGGGAACCTTGCCGATCTGCTTCAGGTAGTCCTTGACCGGGTCGGCCGTGGCGCCGGCGACGGCGACCTGCTGCGCAGGAGCGTCGTCCTCGTCGTCGTCGGAGAGGACGAAGCCCTTGGTCTCGCCCTCGCCCTCCTCTTCGTCGCCCTTGCCGACCTGTACTTCCTCGGTCGCCTCGTCGCCGTCGAGCAGCTCGTCGGCGTCCTTCTTGCCGGACTTCTTCGTTGCTGTCTTCTTGGCCGCCGTCTTCTTCACGGCGGTCTTCTTGGCAGCCGTCTTCTTGGCTGCCACCTTCTTCGCAGGGCTGGCCGCGGCGGCGTCGTCGGCCACCACGTCCACGGTCTCGGCCGACGGGGCGGCGGTGGCCGCGACGGTCCTCGTCACGGTCGTCTTGGCCGCGACAGTCTTGGTGGCGGTGCGCTTGACCGGGCTCTTCGCTGCGACGCTCTTGCGGGCGCGTTTCGGCGACTCCGCGGCACTGACCATCAGCGTCACACCCTCTTCCTCGAGGATCTGGTTGAGGCTGCGCAGAACATTCTTCCACTGGGTTGGCGGAATCTGGTCAGCCTCGAAGGCCCGACGCACGTCATCGCCGGCGATCTGCCCATCAGCCTTTCCCCGCTCGATGAGCGCCATCACAGACTCTGACTCGGCGATCTCCGGCGGGAGCGTACGGGATGTGCTGGCCGACACGAACAACCTCTCGGAACGATGGAAACGGCTTCCGGCCCGGCCCGGGAGAGGGCTGGAACCGACGACCGCCGGGCTGGGAATATACCGACGGCGCGGGCTTGGCCTCAGAACTGCACAGCGCGCCCAATGGCTGCTGTATTCCTTCCGCGGCGGTCACCTCTTAAGTCATCGCACTGTCTCGAGGAGTGTTACGCCCAATCCGCGTGGCCCGAGTCACACCTCATTTGCGACGAACATGACCAGGAACGACATCTCTCCACAATTGTGCCGCCGGACCGCGAGGATCCGGCGACACGTTGTCCGTGACCCTGGCCGCGTTGCGCTCAGTGCTCGCGCGGCGCCGGCACCACTCGCTCCACCTCCGGGTGGACGACAAGAAGTTGGCGCATGGCCGCCTCGGCACCCGTCGCGTCTCCGGTGGCGAGGGCCTCGACGATCCGGGCATGGTGGCCGAGGGACGCCTCGCCGGGACGGTCGCAGGCCGTGATCGGACCGCCCGAGACCTGCAGGGCGGCGGAAACGATGCCGGAGAGGTGTTCAAGCATGCGATTGCCGGCCGCCTGGATGAGCAGGGAGTGGAACTCGGCATCGGCCCGGGAGCAGGTGATCCCGTCACCCTGGGCGACCGCGTGCCCCATGATCTCGACCATGTCACCGAGGCGCTGCTGGATGTCCTCGCGACCGTGACCGGCGGCCAGGCGAGCGGCGAGCGGCTCGATCGTCCATCGGAGCTCACCGAGCTCACGACGCTGGTCGTCGCGCTGCGGACCGAAAGCTCGCCACTCGATGATGTCGGGGTCCAGCAGATTCCAGTCACTGACCGGGCGGACCCGGGTACCCACGTTCGGCCGGGCACTGACCAGACCTTTGGCCTCAAGAACGCGCAGTGACTCGCGTACGACGGTGCGGGAGACCTCGAAACGCTGGCCGATCTCCTCCGGCACGAGCGGTCGGTCGGCGCCCAGATCACCGGAGACGATCATCTGACCCAGCTGCTGAACGAGTTGGCCGTGGAGGCCGCGGCCGCGGCTCGCCGAGCCCCGTCGGCCCACCCGGCCCAGCTCGGCGTCGGCGCCGTCCCATGAACGGACGGCTGCATGCTCGCCGGCCGGCGCCTCCGTATAGGGGTAGCGATCGAGATCACCCGAGCCGGCGAGGCCGGAGTCGACGGAGCGGGCGGCGGTCATCATGGTGTGCGCAAGGGTACTCACGCATCCTTTGTCGGCGCGGCCCAGCCACCCCTTGAGGTCTTTGGTGAAAAGCACACGAAAGGGTGATCAGCGCCAGCCCCCCAATTGACGCCTTATCTACACAAAACGGGCACTTCTCAAGGAATTTCGCGCCCCTCGACAGTCTGGCCATGTTCCGCGATCACCAACGAACCCTGCCGCGAAGACTGGTGAACAAATACGCGCAGATCAGGACCGAGAGCGACAATGACAGCGCCACCCCCACCGGGTGCACCACCATGCGCACGACACCCGTCATCCATCGATCCACCACGTGCGGCCACTGCACCCAGGCCAGCTCGCGGAGCCTGGCCGGAAGTCCGAGCATCGAATGTGCGGCCGGCCCCGCCGGCACCTTCTCCATGAGTGGGACGACGAGCACGGGAACGGCGAGTACCGCGGCAAGTCCGGCGGACGTCACCCTGAAGATTCCGGCGGCCAGCAGACCGGCCCAGGCGCACCCCACGTTCACGGCCGCCCAACTCGCCCCAAGATACGTCGCATTCGGCGGGACACGGATCAAGTCGCCTCCGTACAAGAGATGGAGGGCTCCCTCGGATGCCAGAACGGTCAGCAGTGCGAGCAGCACCGCGACGCCCGCCGAAACAAGCAGCTTGGCCAGCAGCAGGCCGATGCGGCGGGGAACAGTACCTCGACCCGCCGCGAGCGCGGGGTAGCGGAACTCGTCACCGAACGAGAGCGCTCCGAGCAGCCCGGCGCCGAACGCGACGGGCGGCAACGGCAGCGTCGACGGCCAGGCGGCGAGCACATCGGGGAGCCGGGCATGGCCGCCGCGGGAGAGCAGGACCGAGAGCGCGACCGAGACGACCAGAACGACAACCATGATCACCGTCGTTGTTCTGACGCCGAAGAGTCGGCGCAGTTCGTAGCGCAGCGGTTGGAGCGGCCCACGGGCCGGACGCCGTCGGACCGGCGGCGGCAGTTCCGACGCGGATCCGCGTGACGCGGGCCCCGGTCCGGCATCCGGATCGGTGGCCGGCGACTCCGGACGAGGTACAGCCTCTGGTCCGGAAGGGCCGGTGGTGACCGGGCCGGTGTCACCGACCTCGTCGGCCAGTTGATGAACGGGTACGCCGTGACGGAATGCCGTGTCGCCGATCTCCGCGCAACTGCTGCCGTACACCGACAGACAACTACTCGCTTCGGCGACCACCTCGACGGAGCGCTGCGCCGCGCCCGCCTCACGGCTGACCACCGTGGCGAGCCGGGCAGCGTGCGGAGTACGGACAACGACGCGGGGGCGCAGCCGGGTACGGGAGAAGGCGGCGCTTCCCTGGTCGGCGACGAGACGTCCGGCGTCGAGCGTGACCACGTGGTCGGCCGCACGCGCGGCCTCCTTGGGGTCGCGGGTGGTGTAGAGAACCGTCCCGCCCCGGGCGGCATGGGCACGGAGCAGCCCGTGCAACCAGTTCTTCTCGTGTGGGGAGAGCCCCTCTCCGGGATCGTCGAGGATCAGTGCATGAGGGTCGCCGAGCAGCGCCGCAGCAAGGCCGAGCCTCCGGTCCATGCCGACCGACATCGCGCCGATGCGCTGGTCACGGAGCGCGGCGAGGCCGACCGTCTCGAGCAGCTCGTCGGCCCGGGAGGCGGGCACCCCCGCGGCGGCGCAGAGCATGCGGAGCTGGCCACGGGCGGTTCGAGCGGGATGACCGGGTACGTCTCCGAGAAGCACCCCCACCTCACGGGCGGGGTGCGGGATGCGGTGCAGGGGTCTGCCGCGGAAGTAGGTGACCCCCCGCCCCGATTCGATGTCGAGCATCAGACGAAGGGCCATGGTCTTGCCGGAGCCGGGGGCACCGAGGAGTGCGGTGACGGCGCCCGGCGTGGCTTCGAAAGTGAGGTCGTCCACGGCGGGCGGACGGCCGCGGTGGGGAGCACTGGTGAGTCCGATGGCCTGGAGCATCGCTTCTCTCGCGGAAGGTGAGACCGCTCGGCGGCAGGGTGATTACCGCAGCAAGATAACGCGACATTTAGGACTTTTAGCGCAGCGCCGGACTCGCGGGCGTTCCGCAGGTCAGACTTCGGGCCTCAGCATCGGCGGATTGAGCACCGTGGCCGCACCGGCCCGGAAAAGCTGGGCCGGACGCCCGCCCTGGCGGGTGGTGGTTCCGCCGGAGGGCACCAGGAATCCGGGCGTGCCCGTTACCTTGCGGTGGAAGTTCCGCGGATCGAGGACCACGCCCCACACCGCCTCGTACACCCGACGGAGTTCGCCGACCGTAAACGCCGGCGGACAGAAGGCGGTGGCCAACGAGGAGTACTCGATCTTGGAACGGGCCCGCTCGACACCGTCGGCGAGGATCTGCGCATGGTCGAAGGCCAGCGGGGCCTGCTGCTCGCCCTCGCGACCGTAGCCACCCTCCGGTCCGAGCAGGTCGTCGACAGGCGCCCACCGCGCACTGTTCGCATCACCGCCCGCACGGGGGGCGGGCAGGTCGGGCGCCAGTGCGAGGTGGGCGACGCTGACGACCCGCATCCGCGGGTCCCGCTTCGGGTCGCCGTAGGTGGCCAGCTGTTCGAGATGGGCACCGTTCCCGACGGCCGGGGCTGCCGGGTCGTGGGCGCACAGCCCGGTTTCCTCAGCCAGCTCGCGTGCCGCCGCGGCCCCGAGGTCCTCATCGGCCTTGACGAAGCCCCCGGGCAGCGCCCATCGGCCCTGGAACGGCGACTCGCCACGGCGAACCACCAGCGCGCACAACGCATGGCGGCGCACGGTGAGCACAACGAGGTCGACGGTGACAGCGAAGGGCGGGAAGGTCGACGGGTCGTAGGGCGGCATGCCGTGATCATAGTCGTCTGCCTGACGATAAACACTCCCTTCGTCATGCTCTTCATTCGTTCCGGACCAAGTGCCGCGCTGCCCATTCCCTCCACACGCCTTGCTCCTGACGTCAGGCGCAAGGCCGCGCGCCCGGTCACGGCTGTCGACCGCTCTTGGTCCCGCCCCGGCCATCCGCCCGCGACTCCCCCCGGGCACGCCTTCGCGCAACCCTCGTTCCGGGACGGACGGAGCCGGGCTGCGCCCGCTTCCGCGTCACGGCCCGCGGGCGTACCGCGCGGGGCGCCGCGCTCCGCTCCGTACGGTGAGTGCTCCGGCCCGTCCGGTCACTGCGCTCTCCACGCAGACAACGACGCAGGGTCTCCGGGTCGAGTCCCTGGTTGCACGCCTGGTGGAGAAGTTGGGCAAAGGTGTACTCGGGGTCCGCCTGCATGGCCAGGCCCAGGGCGACCCGCGCACCCGGTTCGTCGCCGGTGGACCAGGCGACCCAGCCCGTCAGGGTGAGCGGCGCCGCGGCATGCTCCCCGTACGGTCCGACGCAACGACGCGAGAGCGCCCGCCACAACCGCAACGCAGATTCCGCTTCGGGCCCCTCCATCCATTCGGCGGCCTTGTCCCGGGTCTCCCGGTCCTGAAGGCCGAGGATCACCGCGGCGGCCTCGTCATGGCTGATCAGTGAGTCGTCCTGGATGTCCGCAGCGGAGGGCGCCGTCGTCGGCGCCTCCCGAAGGCGTTTCATCAGAGCACGGGCGAGCACCAGCGTCTCCCGAGCCACCTCCTTGCGTCCCTCCTCGTCGAGGATCCTCGGAACCAGTGCGGCGCCCGCCGCGTCCAGAGCCTGTGGCTGATCCGCCACGGACGGGGTCTTCAGGGGCATGAGCCTGGCTTCCATCTCCCGCAGAGATCCACGCACTTGAATGCCCGCATAGGTGGCGGCGGCCGCCATCACCGAGGTGCCGGGAAGGGAAAGCGACTTCCCCTCGGCCGGACAGCAGCGCGGGTCGGGGCAGCAGTAGGACCAGTAGCGGCCGTCGGAGATGCAGAGCGCTTCGAGTACGGGTACGTCCAGTGCTCCGCAGGCCGTGCGCAGACGTTGGGCCAGCGGCCGCAGCCGCTCCATCACCTGCCCCGGGATCTCCCCGTCGGCAGGGTCCTGACAGAGAAAGATGACGATCGCATCGGGACGCTCCCCGCGCCGCTCGCTGCCCTTGACCAGGCACTCGGCGAGTTGCTCAGCGGTGGACGGCCATTCTTGCGGTGACTGCGGAATTCCGAGCCTGAGCCGCCCGCCGAAGCGGCCGCGGCCGCCGTGCAGGGCGACCATGACCACACTGTCGTTCGGATAGAACCCCATGAGATACGGGAGGGCATCGGCGAGTTCGGCAGGCCCTCGCAGAGTGATCTGCTGCTCGTCGGCCGGCCCGGTGGATTCGTGGTGCTTGTTCATGGCACGACCGTCCCGCGAGCGGCAGAATTCCGCGACCCCCTGTGGATAAGTTATCCACAGGGCCGCGGGGTCGTTCGCGGTTTGTCACAGCCATCGGGTTGCATGGGGGCATGACCAACGCAGACCGCGCAGAGCTCAGGGCTTCGGCCGATTCCGTACTCGCCCGACTCGTCGGGGACACCACCGACACCGCTCGGCTGCGCGAGGACCAGTGGCGGGCCATCGAGGCGCTGGTCGCGGACAGACGCAGAGCGCTGGTCGTCCAGCGGACCGGCTGGGGCAAGTCCGCCGTGTATTTCGTCGCGACCTCACTGCTGCGGGCGCAGGGCAGCGGCCCGACGGTGATCGTCTCGCCGTTGCTCGCACTGATGCGTAACCAGGTGGCGGCCGCGGCCCGGGCCGGGATCACCGCCCGCACGA
Source organism: Streptomyces sp. NBC_01717 (assembly GCF_036248255.1). Lineage (NCBI taxonomy): Bacteria > Bacillati > Actinomycetota > Actinomycetes > Kitasatosporales > Streptomycetaceae > Streptomyces > Streptomyces sp. NBC_01717. The sequence goes on from NZ_CP109178.1 coordinate 2,799,755, forward strand.
TCAACTCGTCCAACACCGAGGAGTGGGACACCGTCCAGGCCGAGGTGGCAGCAGGGGAGGTGGATGTGCTGCTCGTCAGCCCCGAGCGGCTCAACAACCCCGACTTCCGGGACCAGGTCCTGCCCCGGCTCGCTGCCGCAACCGGGCTGCTCGTGGTCGACGAGGCGCACTGCATCTCCGACTGGGGCCACGACTTCCGGCCGGATTACCGCCGGCTGCGGACCATGCTCGCCGATCTACCGGCGGGCGTACCCGTGCTCGCGACGACCGCCACTGCGAACGCACGGGTGACCGCGGATGTCGCCGAGCAGCTCGGTACGGGCGCGGGCACGGACGCGCTGGTGCTGCGCGGGCCTCTCGACCGCGAGAGTCTCAGCCTCGGCGTGCTCCAACTGCCGAACGCCGCACACCGGCTGGCCTGGCTGGGTGATCATCTCAAGGAGCTCCCCGGCTCCGGGATCATCTACACGCTCACCGTCGCGGCCGCCGAGGAGATCACGGCGTATCTGCGCCAGTGCGGGCACACCGTGGCCTCCTACACCGGCCGCACCGAGAACGCAGACCGGCAGCAGGCGGAGGACGATCTCCTGGCCAACCGGGTCAAGGCCCTGGTCGCAACGTCCGCGCTCGGTATGGGATTCGACAAGCCCGACCTCGGCTTCGTCGTGCACCTCGGCTCCCCCTCCTCCCCCATCGCCTACTACCAGCAGGTGGGTCGCGCGGGCCGAGGCGTCGAGCATGCCGAGGTGCTACTGCTCCCGGGCAGGGAGGACGAGGCGATCTGGCAGTACTTCGCATCGGTTGCCTTCCCCCCGGAGGAGCAGGTCCGGCGGACGATCGATGTGCTCGCCCAGGCCGGCCGGCCGCTCTCGCTGCCTGCTCTGGAGCCGCTGGTCGAGCTGCGGCGCACCCGCCTGGAGACGATGCTCAAGGTCCTCGACGTCGACGGTGCGGTCAAGCGGGTGAAGGGCGGCTGGATCGCCACGGGAGAGCCCTGGGTCTACGACTCCGAGCGCTATGCCTGGGTGGCACGCCAACGGTCCGCCGAGCAGCAGGCGATGCGCGACTACGCAACGACGACCGGGTGCCGGATGGAGTTCCTCCGTCGCCAGCTGGACGACGAGGAAGCGGCGGCCTGCGGACGCTGTGACAACTGCGCGGGCGCGCGCTTCGACGACCAGGTGTCGACGGCCGCTCTGGACACCGCCCGAGGCGAGCTCGGCAGGCCCGGTGTGGAGGTGGAGCCCCGCAAGATGTGGCCGACCGGTCTCGCCGCGGTGGGCGTCGATCTCAAGGGCCGTATCCCGGCGGGCGAACTGTCCTTCTCGGGGCGCGCCCTCGGCCGGCTCTCCGACATCGGCTGGGGCAACCGGCTGCGTCCGATGCTCGCGGCGCAGACGCAGGACGCCCCGGTACCCGACGATGTGGCGAGCGCGGTGGTGACAGTACTGGTCGACTGGGCCAAGGCGCCGGGTGGCTGGGCATCCGGCACCGCCGATGCCGCACCCCGGCCCGTCGGCGTCGTCACGGTCGCCTCGCACAGCAGGCCACAGCTCATCCAGTCACTCGGCAGCCGTATCGCCGAGGTCGGCCGGATGCCACTGCTCGGCAGCGTCACCTACGCGCCAGGAGCGGCCGAGGTACGGATCTCCCGGACCAACAGTGCGCAGCGGGTGCGGGCTCTGCACGAGGCGCTCGTCGTGGAGCCGGAGCTGGCCGAGGCGTTGGCGTCGGCGGGGGGCCCGGTACTGCTCGTGGACGATCTCTCGGACACCGGCTGGACGCTTGCCGTGGCATCCCGGCTGCTGCGCCGGGCAGGGGCGGAGGGAGTGTTTCCGCTGGTCCTCGCTGTTCAGGCGTGAGACGGGGCGTCACCCGTCCACGATCTGGGCAGGGATATCCGTGTCATTCCGGCTGATTCCCGTCAGCCTCGCCAATTGCTCGTTGCCGCCTGCCGATACGCCAGCGAGAATTGAACTCGCTCCCCGCACGGTCCTTTCGCGGCCCGGAAGGGCTGTGCCGCGGTGCGCCCCCACCCGACCCTGCCCGCACCGTGGGCGCGTATGCGAAGGGAGGACCGTGACCTTCGGATTCGCTCCGTCCGCAGCCACTTCGGTGTCCGCCGACTCCGCCAACCGCCTTGCCAGAATGCTCGAACCGGCCGAATGGGCCGCTGCGGGCATACCGTTGCTGCGCAGCCCGCGCGAGGTCGTCAGCGGACTGCACGCCCGGCACCGGCCGACTCCAACAACTGCCGTCGTCGCCGTACTCGACCATGAGGAACGCCTCACGGCCAGCGCGTCGTTCACCCGCCGCTCCGTAGCCGCGGACGGCTGGGAGTTCCGTAACGCGCTGCTGGCGCATCTGCGCCGGGTCATCCCGCACGATCTGCGACGCCGCACGCCCGTCCGGACTGCGGTACTGCTCTACTGCCGCGAGGGGGACGAGCGATGGACGGAGGAGGACGGGGCGTGGATGTGGGGTCTGCGAGACGCCTGCACGCTGCACGGCCTTCGGTGCGGCGCGTACATCACGCTGACCCATGGCGGGTGGCAGGTGCTGGGCGAGGGCCGCGGTGGCCGTCGGCCCAACTCCACGTCAGCGCCTTCGTCTCTCGCCGACACGGTGGGTGATCGCGACCCGTTCCCGCTGCGCACCGGTGGCGGGGCGACGGAGGCACTGCGCCGTACCGCGGCCCGCTGACCCGAGCCGTCGGCCCGGCCGCCCCGTCGGGCAGCCGGGTCACCACGGTCGTACGTGCCTAACGGCTCAGACGCCGACGCCGAGCACGGTGTTGATCTGCTGCGGGTCACCGCAGACGATCAGCAGCGCCCCGGCGCGCTTCTGCGCGAGGAGCAGCGCACGGGCGGCGGCGTCATCGGCTGCTCCGTTGACCGCGACGATCACCACGGGACGGGCCTGCACCCGGTCCGCGCCCTCGGCACCGGCGAAGAAGACATCCTCACCGGCCTCGTGCTGGGCCCAGTAGGCGGCCTCTCCGAAGGACAGCTCGTGCGCGGCCCACGGGTGATGTTCGCCGGTGGTGAGCACCAGGATGTCGCCCGGTGCGCGTCCGGAGTCGAGCAGCAGATCGACTGCCTCGTCGGCGGCGTCGAGCGCACCGCCGGCCGAGGCCGGGATCAGCTGGATCTGCGGCACCGAACGGTTCTCCGAGCGGGCCGCCGGGGACTGACCGGCGGTGGGGTGCGGGCGCTGCGCCGGGGGCGCGGGCCTCGCGGGACCGGGCCCCGGACGACCGGGGCGCGGCGTGGCCGCGGAACGCGGACCGGGTACGGGACGGGGGGTCGGCGCGGTACGGCCTGTGGCCGAAGTGACGCGGGGACCCTGGGCGCTCTCGTGAATCTGAGGCTCCTCGGGGATGAGAGGCATGGGTGGTTGTCTATCAAATGCCGACGCGATGAGCATCAGCGGGTGGGCACAAATGCGCGATCAGAAGTCGAAGCCGAGCTGGCCCCCGCTTTCCAGTGCGGCCGCCTCGGCGGAGAAGCGGACCTTCTTCAGGTGCTGCCACTTGGGCAGCGCGTCGAGGTAGGACCACGAGAGGCGGTGGTGGGGCGTGGGTCCCAGCGCCTCCAGAGCGGCCCTGTGCACGGGAGACGGGTAGCCGGCGTTGGCACCGAAGGCGAAGGGGGCGTACTCCCCGGTTTCCGCACCCAGTTCGGCCATCATCGCGTCCCTGTGGACCTTCGCGATCACCGAGGCGGCCGCGACCGCGACACAGGACTGGTCGCCCTTGATGACGGTTCGGACCGTCCAGGGCTCGCCCAGGTAGTCGTGTTTGCCATCGAGTATCACCGCGTCGGGGCGCACAGGCAGCGCTTCGAGGGCGCGGACAGCGGCGAGGCGCAGGGCCGCGGTCATCCCGAGGTCGTCGATCTCCTGCGGCGAGGCGTCTCCGAGACCGTAGGCGGTGACCCAGCCCTCGAGCAGCGGCGCCAGCTCGGCGCGGCGCTTGGGGCTGATCAGCTTGGAGTCGGTGAGTCCGGCAGGAGGCTTGCGGAGGCCGGTGACGGCCGCACATACGGTGACCGGTCCCGCCCACGCTCCGCGTCCGACCTCGTCGACACCGGCGACGGTCTTGGCACCGGTGGTAGCGCGCAGTGAGCGCTCGACAGTGTGCGTGGGTGGTTCGTACGGCATGGCGCCAGCCAGCGTACGCCGACGAGAAGTCCGAGAACACCCCGGGGCGCCGGACCGTTGTGCCGTCCGCGACGCCTCCACCGGGATGCTCACGGCCCGGCCGCCGGCCGTCGCGTTCAGTTGCCGGAGGAGCGGAACAGCGGCACCACGACCTGATCGATCATTTCGGCGAGCTCCCTGTCCGTCCATTCGCTGCCGCACACCTTGCTGCGGTACATCATCATCGCGGGGATCACCTCGAAGGACAGCTCGCTCGTGGCATCGGAGCGGACGTCGCCGCGCGCGATCCCTCGGCCTACCACTTCCCGTAGGAGCTCGGTCGAGGGCTGGATCACCCCTTTGAGGATCACCGACTGGAACCGCTCGGCGGAGCTTGCGTCGCACTCGTGAAGTACGGAACGCAGCGCGCATCCGGGCTTGGAAAGCATTGCGTCGCGCAGCCGTCGGCAGAGCTGGTAGAGATCTTCGCGAACGCTGCCGAAGTCGGGCGCCTCGCCGAGGGCCGGCAGTGCCGTCTGCAGTGCGTCGACCACCAGGTCCTCCTTCGAGGGCCATCGCCGGTAGACCGCCGCCTTCCCTGTCTGGGCCCTGGCGGCGATGCCCTCCATCGTCAGCCCGTTCCAGCCCACCGTGCTCAGCTGTTCCAGCGCGGCATCGAGGATCGCGCGTTCCAGTACGGGCCCGCGGCGGCGCGGTGATGCCATCGACGGCCGAGCGGCGGCCGCCGAGCGCGAAGTAACCATCAGCTTTTCTCCATCGAAACAGGTCGGACGGTGGGGCCCGTCGGGACGGTGAGGCGGATCCAGACGTCGGGGCGGACCAAGACACATCGGAACCGATCGTCGCCAGACCGAGCAGACCCGGACCGAGCGATTCCGCCGGCATCCCGGCAACGGCAGCTTCAGTGAACGCTTGCGTTCACTGACGGGGACTCACTACCGTTGACGAGACAGTGAACGCTTCCGTTCACTAATTCACTTGTGGGGGATCCATAGTGACAACCTCTCAGTTAGAAGCACAGAGTCCGCCGGGCGCGGCCCGACGGCAGGGGCGACGAGGGATCGCCCTCGCGGTCATCGCCGCATGTCAATTGATGGTTGTGCTCGATGCCACGATCGTCAACATCGCGCTTCCGCACGTCCAGGACGCGCTCAGCTTCTCCACCACCGATCTGTCCTGGGTCCTCAGCGCCTACACGCTCACCTTCGGCGGACTGCTTCTCCTCGGCGGCAGGGCCGGTGACATCCTCGGCCGACGCCGGGTCTTCATAGCCGGAATCCTGGTCTTCACCCTTGCTTCCCTGCTGGGTGGACTGGCCCAGGAGCCCTGGCAATTGCTCGCGGCCCGGGCCCTCCAGGGCGTGGGTGGAGCCATCGCCTCACCGACATCACTCGCCCTGATCACCACCACGTTTCCCGAAGGTCCCGAGCGGAACCGCGCGTTCGGAGTCTTTGCCGCAGTTTCGGCGGGCGGCGGCGCGATCGGCCTGCTGACCGGCGGAATGCTCACCGAATGGCTCGACTGGCGATGGGTCTTCTTCGTCAACGTACCGATCGGTGTGCTGATCGCGGTCCTGGCACCCATGTACATCAACGAGTCCGAGAGGCATCCCGGCCGCTTCGACGTCTCGGGCGCACTGACCTCGACCCTCGGCATGGCCTCGCTGGTGTACGGATTCATCCGGGCTTCCGAGGAGGGCTGGCGGGACTCCCTCACCGTGGGGTCCTTCGGCGCCGCGGTGGTACTCCTCGCCGCATTCGTACTCATCGAGATGCGGGCGAAGGAACCGATCACCCCACTGCGGATGTTCGCCGACCGCAACCGGTCGGGGACGTACCTCATCATGCTCAGCCTGGCCGCCGCCATGGTCGGCATGTTCTTCTTCATCGTCCTGTTCGTACAGAACGTGCTGGGCTACAGCCCCATCGAGTCGGGTCTGGCCTTCCTGCCTGTGACCGTGGCCATCATCACGGGCGCAGGCCTGTCGCAGCGACTGCTCCCGGTGCTGGGCCCCAAGCCGTTCATGATCACCGGTTCGACACTCACCGGAATCGGCCTCTTCTGGCAGACATTCATCTCGTCCGACAGCTCCTATGTGAGCGGGGTGCTGGGGCCGATGCTCCTGTTCGGCTTCGGTATGGGCCTCAACTTCGTCACGCTGACCCTGACCGCTGTCTCCGGGGTCGCGCAGCACGAGGCCGGTGCGGCGTCCGGACTGCTCAATGCCAGCCAGCAGGTGGGTGGTTCGCTGGGGCTGTCCATCCTGGTGACGGTCTTCGGCACGGCGAGCCGCAACGAGGCGGAGAAGCAACTTCCGTCGTTCATGGCGCAGGCGACGCCGGAACAGAAGGCGAAATTCGCCGAGACGCACGAGTTGCCCGCACCCTGGGGACACGAGGTGCTCACACAAGGCATTTCGACGGCGTTCACGGCAGCGGTGGCGATGGCCGCACTCGCCCTGCTGACTGCGGTGTTGGTGATCCGGGTACGCAGGAGCGATTTGGATGCGTTGAGCGGCAAGGCGTCCGCGGGTGGTCCTGGAGCCTAGCGTCGCAGGCCGGTGCGGGCACCGGTTAACCGGGCGGCGCGCAGGTGAAGCACGCGCGTCGGCGCAGGTGCAGGCCGTCCACGGGGTGCGGCCTGCACCTGCCCGGATCGCCGGGTACGGCTCAGCAATCCGGATCAGTACGGGTCGTAGGGGCGTCATCCGTAGGCGGCGTAATCAGTACGGGTCGTACGTATCGTCTTCGTAACCGCCTCGATCACCGCCGTCCTCACCGCTTCCAAGACCCTCGCAGTCCGTCACGAGAGCGTTCGCGCTCCGGTTCTCCAGAATGTCGCGTGCCCGCGCCTCGCCCCAGCTGGTGGCGTACCAAGGAGCGTCGGACACGCGCAGCGTGCGCTGGATCTCGCCGAGAGCACAGGACCGCAGCGGTTCGGGCAGTGTGTCGAGGGCCGGTACGGCGTCGGCCGAGAGGCCACGGAGGTAGTCGATGTCGATCGCGTGATCGTTGCGGTAGCGCTGAACATTCTGTTCCGCGATCAGCCCGTCGGGCGAGACCAGACCGAACACGAGCACACCGACGGCCGCGCTCGCCGCCACGGCGCGCGGCAGCAGCCGGGCGCCGAACACGCCCGCCGCCATGATCAGGATCAGCACCACGCCCAGCCACAGCTCCACCGCGGCCACGGATATCCGCAGACGGGTCAGACCGTACGCATCGACGTACAGCTCCATACGCCGCAGTGCGGAGGCCACCACCACAAGGGTGAGCAGGCACAGCGCGCCGAGGACGATCCGCACGAGAGTGCGGTCGCGCGCTTCACCACGAGGGGCCCAGCGCAGGGCGAGTGCGATCACGAGGAGCGTGAGCAGCGTTGCCCACAACAACTGCCAGAAGCCCTGGCGGGCGTATGCCGAGTAGCTGAGATCGGTCTCGGCCATCACCTTGTCGTATCCGCCGAGCAACACGGTGAGCTGGATGGCGATGAAGACGGCGAAGAGCAGATTCAGCACGATGAGCGGAAGCGCCCACTCCAGCCGGCCTCGGGCCTTGCCCGCCCGCACGGTGATGCGGTCCCAGTGGATGGGGGCGGCGGCGGTGTACGCGGCAGTGAGCGCACCGACCAGACCGACCACGAAGAGGAAGAACCGCCAGGGGGTGTCGCCCAGCGACACGTCCGGCATCAAATTGCCGAGCACATCGGCGAACGCGGCATCCGCGCTTGCGAACAGCGCTCCGAAGACGATGAGCAGGACAACGGCCACCGCGGTGGACCGGAAGGCGACACCCCATCGACCGCGAGAACCAGCCATCCGGTCGCGAATGCCCAGTCCTCCCCATCTCACTCCCTCGACGGCGGAGGAGAACAGGCCCACCGAACCGAGGAACACCCCGAGCCAGCTGCGGCTGCCGTGCAGGGCGAGCGAGCCCAGCGCGGCGGCTGACACCACTGCGAGGAAGGTGGGCCAGCCCGCGTCCCGGAGCGCCGGGACGATGAGCAGTGACAGACCGCCCAGCGCCCAGACAGCGGACCAGGGGCGGAGCCGGCGACCCGCGGCCTCTGCGGCGAAGAAGGCCGCGAGCGCGGCGGGAATCGCGACAATCAGCAGGTTCAGGCCGAGACCGTCCCCCAGCAACAGACCACTGAGGAGCGCGGTGGCCACGACAGACCAGAGTGTGGCGTTACGGATGGCGACCGGCGGGTCCGGGCGCAGCCGCGCAACCGTGCCGACCTGCTGCTGGCGGCTCTGCCAGGGGTTGGGCGGCGGATGCGATTGCCATCCTTGCTGTGCGTACGCCGGGCTCCTCGGCGGCTCCGGGACGGCTTCGCCGGAATCGGGCACGCTCGGCGCTCCGGAGCTACCGGGCGACTCGGACGGCACCGCATCCACCGACGGCTCCGGCGACTTCGAAGTCTCCGGCGGCGCCGACGGCTCCTGCGGGCGAGACGGCTCGGGCGCCTCCGGCTTCCGGGACGACTCTGACGTGTGATCGGGCATGGGACCCCCTCCCACCGAGTTCCGCTCACACAGCTGCTGAGCAGCGCGAGCACCTCGGCTCTCATTCGGCGCACGATCGTCATGATGATCATTGACGGCGGCGTGGCCGAAAGGGTAGCCCCCCGGTACCGCTCGCAGACATGCGCGGCAGGGATGTGGCAGTACCGTGACAGTCGAGACGTGTCAGCTGCGCCCCGGCCGGGGAAGCCAGCCCGGCAGCTCTTCCGTCTGTGCCGACCAGGCGGCAGGCGGAGCCCCCGCCTTGCTTGCCGCGATGACCCCGCCGACGATTGCGCAGGTCGTGTCGACGTCGCCACCGGCCTGAGCGGTCACCCAGAAGGCCTGCTCGAAGTCGCCGAGGCTCCGGGCCGCCGACCAGAGAGCGAACGGCACTGTGTCATGTGCACTTGTACGACGGCCGTTTCCGAGGACCGCCGCGACGGTTCCGGCATCGCTGTAGTCGAGCATGTCGCGCGCCCGGCGCAGCCCGGCGCCGACCGCACTGCGCGGCACCAGGGCGATGACCCCGTCGAGGAGATCGGTCGGCGTCGGCGGGCCGCCGGGCGCGGCGGCGAGCGAGGCGGCCGCCGCGACAGCCATCGCCCCCACGACGGCCTCGCGGTGCTGATGCGTGGTGTACGAGGAGATCTCGGCCTGATGCGTTGCCTGCTCGGGGTCGTCCGCGTACCAGGCGCCGAGGGGTGCGATACGCATGGCCGAGCCATTGCCCCAGGAGCCCTGGCCCTGGAAGAGCGCGGACGCCAGCTCGCGCCAGTCGCCGCCCTCCCGGACCAGCCGCAGCAGCCGGTTCACAGCAGGGCCGTATCCCCGGTCGAAGTCGTGGTGGTCGGCGAACGAGTGGGCCAGCGCGTCCTGGTCGATGCGGTTGTGCCCGGCGAGCACGGCCAGGACGGAACAGGCCATCTCCGTGTCATCGGTCCATTGCCAGGGGCCGAGCGGCAGTGCGCACTGCTTCAGCAGCGGATAGTTGGCGGGCACAAAGAACTGGGAGCCCAGAGCGTCCCCCACGGACAGCCCCCGCAGGCTGGCCAGGGCGCGTTCGAAGCGTTGGGCGGTAGCGGAGTCAACGGTCATCGCGTCCCCACTCTATCCGGTGATGCCGTACGGCTCAGGGGTACGCCACCGCTCGAACGGCTGGTCAAGCGTGTACCGCCCGTCCTCGCCGAGCATCAGCATTCGTGTCTCCCCGTTGCCGGGGTTGGACAGAGACTCGAATTCGGCCACCGACCAGTGGAACCACCGCATGCAGAACAACCTCATCGTCAGTCCATGAGTGACCAGCAGAACGTTGGGCGGATGGTCGGGGTCCTCGAAGCTCCGGTGCAAACTCTCCAGAAATGCCCCGACCCGGTCGTACACATCGGCGCCGGACTCCCCCTGCGCGAAGCGGTAGAAGAAGTGTCCGTACGCGTCCCGGTAGGACTTCTGCAGTCTCACGTCGTCCCGGTCCTGCCAGTTCCCCCAGTCCTGTTCGCGCAGCCGCGGCTCCTCGCGCACCCGCACCCGCTCCAGGTCGAGCCCGAGGGATCTGAAGGTCTCGTGCGTGCGGCGGTAGGGCGACACGTACACGCTGACCCGCTCCCCGCCGAAGAGATCGCGCAGCCGTACCCCCGTCTCCCTGGCCTGCCGCAACCCCGTCGCGGTCAGCCTCAATGCATGGTCGGGTTCACGCTCGTACACCGTGTCGTCGTCATTGCCCTCGGACTCGCCGTGCCGGACGAGGACAATGCGTTGCGGTCGTGCCATGTAACGACCCTAGATCGAGTCCGGTCCATTCGAGCAGTTGTCCGGAATTCAGCCGACGCATGTTGCCGGCGAAGCGGGACCCCAGGGCATCCGGCACGCCCCCCGCCCCGCCTGGAACCCGCCGGTCGGGGGCCGGCCGAGGTACCGGAGGATCACACCGTCCAGGACGGGTCGAGCTGCACGACGTCCCCCGCCAGCGCCGCCACATCGTCCTCGGTCCCTGCCCGCAGCGAGAGCCTTTCGAGGCTCCCCGGCCGGTACTTGCCGCGCTCGGCACTCGACTGCCACATCGACAGCACCAGGAACTCGTGTCCCGGCGCCTCGCCGAACACCCCACGCAGCATGCCGGGAGAGCCGGCCATCGCCGGATTCCACACCCTCTCCTGCATCAGGGCGAAGTGTTCGACCCGGTCCTCGTGCACCCTGCTGTGCGCCACTCTGACCACATCCGCATCGGTGAAGCGCGGCTCGAAGCCGGTCTTCACATCGAAGCGGTAGTTGAACAGTTTGACCTGGATGTCGCTGTACGTTCCGGACTGTGCGGCAGCCAGCCGGTCGTGCGCACGCGCCATGAACGAGTCGTAGAAGGCCCGGTTCTCCCAGAACGCGAACACATGGGCAACCTCCGGTCGCCCCCGGCTCCAGCCACCCCCCTGTCCTCTGAACCCCGGCTCACCGAGCAGCCCCGCCCACTTTCGCTGCCCCCGCTCGAAACCGCGACGGTCCATCACGGTGCAGCGAATCCACTTGACCAGCACCGCGCCATCGTACGGCGCCGAACGTGGCGTGGGTCACGCTCTGACGGAGTACGTCCGAACCAGGCGCCGCGAATCACAGAATGATCTCCATGACGCCCCCGCCCGCCAACCCTCTGTTCGCCAACACCCTGTTCGCCCGCCTCGACTCCGCGGAACGCATCCTCGTGGCCGGGGCGGGCGGCGGCTTCGACATCTACGCGGGGCTTCCGGTGGCACTCTCCCTGCTGCATCAGGGCAAGGACGTCCGGCTCGCCAATCTCTCGTTCAGCGCTCTCGAAGGGCTTCCCGTCGATGCCTGGCTCGCGCCCGATGTCGCGGTGATCACCCCCGAAACGTCGCTCCACCAGCCGTACTTCCCGGAACGCACGCTCGCCCAGTGGCTCGAACTGCACCACTACCCGAGCACCGTGCACGCCTTCGCCCGGGTGGGAGTGCAGCCACTGCGGGCCGCCTACCGAGCGCTGATCGAGCGGTACGACATCGACGCGGTCGTCCTCGTCGACGGCGGTACGGACATCCTGATGCGTGGCGACGAATCCGGACTCGGCACCCCGGAGGAGGACCTCACCAGCGTCGCGGCGCTCGCCGGAATCGACGTACCGGAGCGCCTCGTTGTCTCCATCGGCTTCGGAATCGACGCCCATCACGGAGTGAGTCACGGACTCGTCCTGGAGAACATCGCAGCCCTGGAGCGCGATGGCGCCTTCCTGGGCGCCTTCTCGGTCTCCCGTACGACCCGCGAGGGCGCTCTCTTCGTCGACGCGGTCGCCCATGCCCAGAAACACACCCCCGACCACCCGAGCATCGTCAACGGATCGATCGCCGCAGCGGTCCAGGGCGCTTTCGGGGACGTCCATTTCACCTCGCGCACCCGGGGCAGCGAGCTGTTCATCAACCCGCTGATGTCGCTCTGCTTCGCCTTCGAACTGGAGGGGCTGGCCCGCAACTGCCTGTATCTCGACCGCATCGAGCACACCCACCTGATGCGCCAGGTCAGCAGCGCGATCGAGCTCTTCCGCGAGGAGATCAGCCGGCGTCCGCCGCGCCGTATACCGCACTGAACTGCACAGGAATCGACATTGGCGCGATTCCGTCGCCCGATACCAAGCCGGTTGGATCCACGGACGGTTGCGGACATGATCGGGTGGTACGACCGGTCCGACGGCCCAGCGGCAAGGAGGGAAGTCCGATGAGCACGCCCAACAAGGACCTCGCGAAGGTCGAAGTCAGGCTCAAATGGGACCCAAGTCCTCCGGGTGCCCCCGCCCATGACCTCGACATCATCGCCGCGACCTACCCGGCGGACGAGCCGTACGGCAGCCCCTCGTATCTGGTGCACTTCGACAGCCGTTCGCCGGACGGCACCATCACACTGAACCGCGACAGCAGGACCGGCCAGGGGCTCGGCTTCGACGAGGTGATGACACTGGAACTGAACCGGCTGTCGGCCGCGCACGCCCGCGTCGTCGTCGGGGTCGCCATTCAGCAGCGGGACGGCCGAAGGATCTTCGACGACATAGCGAGCACCGGCGTGCAGATTCGTGAGGGATACACAAGTCTGGCGGAGGACGACTTCTCCTCGGTCGGCGGCGCCACCGCGGCAACGGTCGCCGAGTTCGTCCGGGACGGTTCGGGCGGCTGGGAGTTCCACGAGACGATCCGGGGCTTCGACGGCGACCCCGGTTCGTTCGCCGCGACGATGGGAAGCCGCACGCCCGGAACATGACGCCTCGGCAGGCAACAGGGGCAGGGAGCCGACTCGTCGAGCAGGTCCAAGAGCATCACACCGCAGCACGCACAGACCCGCGCCCTTTCCGCGCGATCCGATGCATCAGACACCACAGCCCTGGGGATCAGACGCCGAGGGCGGTGGAGCCCGGTATCGACTCCACCGCCCTGACCAGCTAGTTCATGCCCAGCAGGTCCCGAATATCAGCTGCAACCGCTGGTAGAGCCGCAGCCCTCGCAGATGTAGCAGGATCCGGCGCGCTGCATCTTCGTGCCGCAGGAGAAGCAGAGCGGCGCGTCCGCGCTGATGCCCAACTGCATCTCGACGAGCTCCGCCGAGGTGTGCGCCGTCCTCGGGGCAGGCATCTCCGTCTCCTTCGGAGGAGCGACCGCCTTCAGCGGCTCCGTCCGGATCGGGGCGGACTGGGCCAGGCCCTCGACGTCCATCTCGTCGTCCTCGAGGGACGGCTCGTACGAACCCGTGTCGAGGTGACGCTGACGCTCCTCGGCCGAGTGGATTCCGAGCGCCGAGCGGGTCTCGAAGGGAAGGAAGTCCAGCGCCAGGCGGCGGAAGATGTAGTCGACGATCGACTGCGCCATCCGCACGTCCGGGTCGTCCGTCATGCCGGCCGGCTCGAAGCGCATGTTGGTGAACTTCGAGACGTACGTCTCCAGCGGGACGCCGTACTGCAGACCGACCGAGACGGCGATGGAGAAGGCGTCCATCATGCCCGCGAGGGTGGAGCCCTGCTTGGACATCTTCAGGAAGACCTCACCGAGACCGTCGTCCGGGTAGGAGTTGGCGGTCATGTAGCCCTCGGCGCCGCCCACCGTGAACGAGGTGGTGATGCCGGGACGGCCCTTGGGGAGACGCTTGCGGACCGGGCGGTACTCGACGACCTTCTCGACCGCGGCACGGATGGTGTCTTCCGCCTTGGCGGTGACCTCGGCCTTCTTCTTCTCCTTGGTCTTGGCGGAGAGGGGCTGACCGACCTTGCAGTTGTCGCGGTAGATGGCGAGCGCCTTCACGCCCATCTTCCACGCCTCGAAGTAGACCTCTTCGACGTCCTCGACCGTGGCCGTCTCCGGCAGGTTCACCGTCTTGGAGAGTGCGCCGGAGATCCACGGCTGGATGGCCGCCATCATGCGCACGTGGCCCATCGCGGAGATGGAGCGCTCGCCCATCGCGCAGTCGAAGACCTCGTAGTGCTCGGCCTTCAGACCGGGAGCGTCGATCACATTGCCGTGCTCGGCGATGTGGGCGACGATCGCCTCGATCTGCTCCTCCTGGTAACCCAGGCGGCGCAGGGCCTGCGGGACGGTGCCGTTGACGATCTGCATCGAGCCGCCGCCGACCAGCTTCTTGAACTTGACCAGGGCGAGGTCCGGCTCGAGGCCGGTGGTGTCGCAGGACATCGCGAGACCGATGGTTCCGGTGGGCGCGATGACCGAGGCCTGCGCGTTGCGGAAACCATTCTTCGCGCCGAGGCGGATGACGTCCTGCCAGGCCTCCGTGGCGGCGGCCCAGATCGGGTTGTCCAGGTCGTCCATGTGGACGGCCGCGGCGTTGGCGTCGGCGTGCTGCTTCATGACGCGCTGGTGCGGCTCGGCGTTGCGAGCGTAGCCGTCGTACGGGCCGACGACCGCGGCAAGCTCCGCGGAGCGCTTGTACGAGGTGCCGGTCATCAGCGACGTGATGGCACCCGCGAGGGCGCGGCCGCCCTCGCTGTCGTACGCGTGGCCGGTCGCCATCAGCAGGGCGCCGAGGTTGGCGTAACCGATGCCGAGCTGACGGAAGGCGCGGGTGTTCTCGCCGATCTTCTGGGTCGGGAAGTCGGCGAAGCAGATGGAGATGTCCATCGCGGTGATGACCAGCTCGACGACCTTGGCGAAGCGCTCGGACTCGAAGGACTGGCTGCCCTTGCCGTCGTCCTTGAGGAACTTCATCAGGTTCAGCGAGGCCAGGTTGCACGACGTGTTGTCCAGGTGCATGTACTCGCTGCACGGGTTCGAGCCGTTGATCCGGCCGGACTCGGGGCAGGTGTGCCACTGGTTGATCGTGTCGTCGTACTGGATGCCGGGGTCGGCGCAGGCCCAGGCGGCCTCGGCCATCTTGCGGAAGAGGGACTTGGCCTCCACCTCTTCGATGACGTCACCGGTCATCCGGGCGCGCAGCCCGAACTTGCCGCCGGACTCCACGGCCTTCATGAACTCGTCGTTCACACGGACCGAGTTGTTGGCGTTCTGGTACTGGACGGACGTGATGTCGTCGCCGCCCAGGTCCATGTCGAAGCCCGCGTCGCGCAGGGCGCGGATCTTCTCCTCCTCCTTGACCTTGGTCTCGATGAAGTTCTCGATGTCGGGGTGGTCGACGTCGAGAATGACCATCTTGGCCGCGCGACGGGTGGCGCCACCGGACTTGATCGTTCCGGCGGACGCGTCGGCGCCGCGCATGAAGGAGACAGGACCGGAGGCGTTGCCACCGGAGGACAGCAGCTCCTTGGAGGAGCGGATACGGGAGAGGTTCAGGCCGGCGCCGGAGCCGCCCTTGAAGATCATTCCCTCTTCCTTGTACCAGTCGAGGATCGACTCCATGGAGTCGTCGACGGCCAGGATGAAGCAGGCGGAGACCTGCTGCGGCTGGGGCGTGCCGACGTTGAACCAGACCGGCGAGTTGAAGCTGAAGATCTGGTGCAGGAGGGCGTACGCCAGCTCGTGCTCGAAGATCTCGGCGTCGGCCGGAGAGGCGAAGTAGTTGTAGTCCGCGCCCGCCTTCCGGTACGTCTTCACGATCCGGTCGATCAGCTGTCGCAGTCCGGTCTCGCGCTGCGGCGTGCCGACAGCTCCGCGGAAGTACTTGCTGGTGACGATGTTGACCGCGTTCACCGACCAGAAGTCGGGGAACTCGACGCCACGCTGCTCGAAGTTGATCGAGCCGTCGCGCCAGTTGGTCATGACGACGTCACGGCGCTCCCACGCCACCTCGTCGTACGGATGCACGCCGGGGGTGGTGTGGATTCGCTCGATACGCAGGCCCTGCTTGGTCGCAGTCGACTTGGATCCCTTGGCTCGGGAACCTCGTGCCGGGCCGCTCGCCGTCTCTGTCATGCCGCCTCCCATATGTGGGCAAAAACGCCCTGCAGTGCCCAGAACTTCCCGGGGCACAATCTGTGTCTGATGCTTCGGACGCCGCGCGCAGCACCCGGAGCAGATCTATGTAGCCGCCCTGCCGCTGATCGATACACCTGTGTCGGTCAGCCGGTGTCGCTCAGTCGGCGGCGACGGCGGGAACGGGGACCTCCAGGGTCTCGCCGGTCCCGCATCCCTCCACGGGAGGCCGCCGCTCGCGAAGTTGCACGATGGCGGCCTCGAAGTCTTCGAGTGTGTCGAACGCCCGGTACACGGACGCGAAGCGCAGGTATGCGACGAGGTCGAGTTCCTGCAAGGGGCCGAGTATGGCCAGACCCACGTCGTGGGTGGTCAGCTCGGCGCTTCCGGTGGCGCGCACCGCCTCCTCGACCCGCTGGCCGAGTTTGGCGAGGGCGTCCTCGGTGACGGGTCGCCCCTGGCATGCCTTGCGCACGCCGGAAATGACCTTGGTACGACTGAAGGGTTCGGTGACTCCGCTGCGCTTCACCACCATCAGCGAGCAGGTCTCCACCGTCGTGAAACGGCGGGAGCAGTCGGGGCACTGACGGCGACGGCGGATCGACGTGCCGTCATCGGTGGTGCGACTGTCGACGACCCGGCTGTCGGGGTGCCTGCAGAAGGGGCAGTGCATGGCTCCCAACCCTCCTTCACAGCACGACTGAATGGCCTCTTCAGGCCCCGCCAGGGGCCCTCGAAGCAGCCATAAGCATAGGCGATGGTCACGGTCTCGATCGACCAGGGACCACAACTTCTGGGTGGCTGGAACAATCCAACCACTAGATCTTGGGTTTGGTCGCGCATTCGGCCCTAGCGCGTGTCGCGCGTCCCGGGCGGCACAGGCAGCGTACGACCGACTACGAGGTTACGGGACACGCTCGACCGACCGGATCGCGGGGCGCCCGACGCCGGACCGGAACGGCGGCCGGGAGACCACCCCGCGTGGCAGCGCCGCAGCCGCGGACGCTAGCGTGATGAGCCGAATTGCCGGTCGTGCACGGCACGCGTCGGACCCGCCCGCGCCGGGTGGGAATCCGGCCCGCGCTTCGCTCATACACCTAGCAATGAACACGGCACAGACTTTTATTCGTTTTTCACTCGAACGTGTGTTTGGCGCAACCTTTCGAAAGCTACTACCGTTGTCCAGCTAGGGAGAACATTCGAGAGGGGCCGACGTGACCACCACCGCAGACAGTGCCACCATCACTGCCCAGGACCGCTCCCAGAGCCGACTCGAGCCGGTGCATGCCATGAATGACTCAGTCAGGAACACGGAGGGGCCTGAGCCGGCGCGCCCAGCGCGCTCGCTCCCCGGCCGACCTCCAGGAATCCGAGCGGACAGCTCGGGGCTCACGGACCGGCAGCGGCGAGTGATCGAGGTCATCCGCGACTCGGTGCAACGCCGGGGGTACCCACCCTCGATGCGAGAGATCGGCCAGGCGGTGGGGCTGTCCAGCACGTCCTCCGTCGCCCATCAGCTGATGGCTCTGGAGCGCAAGGGCTTCCTCCGCCGCGACCCTCACCGTCCCCGGGCGTACGAGGTCCGCGGTTCGGACCAGCCCAGCACGCAGCCGACCGACACGAGCGGCAAGCCCGCCGCATCGTACGTACCACTGGTCGGCCGGATCGCAGCCGGCGGACCGATCCTCGCCGAGGAATCGGTCGAGGACGTCTTTCCGCTCCCCCGCCAGCTGGTCGGGGACGGCGAGCTGTTCGTCCTGAAGGTCGTCGGTGACTCGATGATCGAGGCGGCGATCTGCGACGGCGACTGGGTCACGGTGCGCCGTCAGCCCGTCGCGGAGAACGGCGACATCGTGGCCGCCATGCTGGACGGCGAGGCGACGGTCAAGCGCTTCAAGCGGGAGGACGGCCATGTATGGCTGCTCCCGCACAACTCCGCGTACCAGCCGATCCCTGGCGACGAGGCGACCATCCTCGGCAAGGTCGTGGCGGTGTTGCGGCGGGTGTGAAGCTCGCCGGTTCCGACCGGGCCCCGGGATCCACTGCGCCGATCCCGGGGCCTGCTTGTGCGTCCGGGCGGTCGAAACGCTTCCGGGAGCAGTGGTGGTCACCAAGAACGAGCAGGGGCCTTCGGCTCGTTCGGAATCACTGCTCGTCGGCCTTGGCGGCGGCGTCGATCGCAGCGAGTGAGCGGCGCGCCTGGTTGCGGTCCGTCGTGTACCAGAAGTCGGGCAGCGAGGCCCGGAGGTAGCTCCCGTATCGGGCATTGGCCAGCCTCGGGTCCAGTACCGCGACCACTCCCTTGTCTCCCGTGGCCCGCACGAGACGGCCGGCACCCTGGGCCATCAGCAGCGCGGCATGGGTCGCCGCGACGGCCATGAACCCGTTGCCGCCCGCCTCCTCGACCGCCTTCTGCCGCGCGCTCATCAGCGGGTCGTCGGGTCGGGGGAACGGGATCCGGTCCATGATCACCAGCTGGCAGCTGGCCCCGGGGACATCGACGCCCTGCCAGAGCGAGAGCGTGCCGAAGAGGCAGGTCTCGGGGTCGGCGGCGAAATTCTTGATCAGCTCCCCGAGTGTTTCCTCGCCCTGCAGCAGGATCGGCTTGTCGAGCCGGCCACGCAGCTCCTCGGCGGCCGCCTGCGCGGCCCGCATGGAGGAGAAGAGCCCGAGCGTGCGCCCGCCGGCAGCCTCCACCAGTTCGGACAGCTCGTCCAGCATGTCGGTACGGGAACTCTCCCGGCCGGGCGTGGCCAGGTGCCGGGCGACGTACAGAATGCCCTGCCGTGGGTAGTCGAAGGGCGATCCGACGTCGAGGCCCTTCCACTGCGGGATGTCGTCCCCCGCGGTGCCCTCGGGGGCCAGTCCCAGGGAAGCTCCCACCCCGTTGAAGTCCCCGCCGAGCTTGAGCGTGGCCGAGGTGAGCACGACCGAGCGGTCGGCGAAGAGCTTCTCGCGCAGCAGGCCGGAAACGGAGAGCGGGGCAACGCGGACGGATGCGCCGAAGCGGTCGTGGCGCTCGTACCAGACGACGTCGTACTCGGACCCCTGGGTGATCCGCTCGGCAACACCGTGGATCGTCTCCACCGACGCCAGCGCCTGCTTGCGGACGGCGTCCTCGTCCTGGACGGACTTGTCCCGGGTGGAACCCAGCGCCGAGATCACCGTACGAGCGGCGTCCCGGAGCGCCATCAGTGCGTAACCGAGGTCTTCGGGAACCTCTTCCAGGCGGCCGGGGAGCGCCAGCTCCATCACCCGCTCGAACCCCTCCGACGCGGTCTGCAGGGCGTCGGCAGCCTTCTCGTTGACCAGCTTCGCCGCGCGCCGCACCGCCCTGTTCACCTGGCCGGGGGTGAGCTCTCCGGTGGCCACTCCGGTGACCCTGGAGACCAGCTCATGGGCCTCGTCGACGATCAGCACCTCGTGCTGCGGGAGCACCGGAGCACCCTCGATCGCGTCGATGGCGAGCAGTGCGTGATTCGTGACGACGACATCGGCGAGCTTGGCGCGCTCGCGGGCCATCTCCGCAAAGCACTCCGCACCGTAAGCGCACTTGCTGGCACCCAGGCATTCCCGGGATGAGACGGAGATCTGCGCCCAGGCCCGGTCGGAAACGCCTGGGGTGAGGTCGTCGCGGTCGCCGCTCTCGGTCTCGTCCGACCAGTCCCGCAGCCGCAGCAGATCCTGGCCGAGCTTGCTCGACGGAGCCGCAGCTTCGAACTGGTCGAAGAGCCCCTCTTCCTCTTCCTGCGGCACGCCTTCGTGAAGCCGGTGCAGACAGAGATAGTTCGAGCGCCCCTTGAGCATCGCGAACTGGGGCCGGCGGCGCAGTAGGGGGTGCAGTGCGTCGACCGTACGCGGGAGGTCGCGCTCCACGAGCTGGCGCTGCAGCGCCAGGGTCGCCGTGGCGACCACGACCCGCTCCCCGTGTGCCAGTGCGGGCACCAGGTAGCCGAGGGACTTGCCTGTCCCTGTGCCGGCCTGGACGAGCAGGTGGGAATTGTCGTCGACGGCCTCGGCGACTGCCTCGGCCATGGCGGCCTGGCCAGGCCGCTCGGTACCGCCGACGGCGGTCACGGCGGCGTGCAGGAGCTCGGGGAGGGATGGCTTCGTCATAGCGCGACCAGCCTACGGGGCACCACTGACAACGACGGTCACTCCCGGACTCATGCGGAGGGATGGAGCGGGTTCGGAACGGTGCCGTGAACCGCGGCGTGCGGGCGCTCGGACCGGTCACGGTAACCGTCCCGGTACAGGCGGTTGCGGTTCAGGCAGAGGCGCTCGATGCGTGGCGTCAGCATGTCGAACATCTCGAACCTCTCCTTCAGCTCGGGAAAGCGGGCGTGGTGTCGCAGGATTTCGGCCCGCACGAGTGACCAGAATTCGGCCTCCGGGACCCCCAGCTGTTCCTCGCAGAGGCGGGACAGGAAGCGGAAGACGCCGACGAAGAGCCCCGAGTGGATGAACTGCGTGAGGAAGCCGGGCTCCTCGGTGAGCAGGATGCCACGCACGTCTTCCGGCATCGTCGCGTGCTCGGGCAGCGGCTGGGCGCTGATGTTCACATCGTCGACGAAGTCCTTGATCGCCAGCCGTACGGGCACGTCCTGGTCGTCGAAGACGACGATGGCGTTCTCGCCGTGCGGGGAGAAGACCGTTCCGTACTGGTAGAGGAAGTGCAGCAGGGGTGGGAGCAGCGCTGCGAAGAGCCGGGTCAGCCATGCGGTGGGGGTCAGACCCGAGCGGGTCACGAGCTCGGCGGTGAAGGCGCGGCCCTGCGCATCCGTGTGGAGCAGCGAGGCAAGGGTACGGGCGCGCTCGCCGGGCATGAGCCGGGGATGGAGCGGCTCGCGCCAGATCGCACCGAGGATCTCCTTGAACTGGTACGGCGCCTCAGGGAGATGGTCGTAGAGCGGATGCTCGACGGTCACGGAGGCCACCTCGCCGAGCAGAACGACACGGCAGGTGTCGCGCAGGAACGGGTCACGGTCTCGCAGGCCCTGGACCCAAGCGGTGACGGCGGGGGCCGCGAGCGTGCGCTCGGTCGGGAGGCCTCGCCAGACCAGCGTGTTGAGGATCGACAGAGGCAGTTTGACGGTGTGCCGGTCGGGGCGCCCCAGATTGGTGAACGTACGGATGGACTGCTGCGGCAGCCGGAGGTCGTCGTCGGTGTGCAAGGGGACGATGTCTCCGGCGGCGATGGCCGGTGCGAACAGCGGAACGATCCACTCGTCCCACTGCCAGGGGTGCACGGGAAGAAAGAGGTAGGCGCTGGGGTCGAGATCGCGGGCGCGGAGCTCGGCGGCGAAGGATGTGAGTACCGAGGCGTCCAGTTCCTGTGCGTAGAGCTGCTCGGGAGTCGCGAGGCCGGTCACACCCCGGTAGCCGCCGATCCGGGTACTGACAGCGATCCACGGCAGCTTGACCGGTCTGCGGGCTTCCGGGGTGAAGCGGGAGGCGTCGGCGGCGGAGAACCCCAGCCGTCCCTTGTTGGCGACGAGCCAGGGGTGGCCGGTCTGGTGTCCTTCGAGCTCCGCATAGTCGAGCTCGGCGAGTCGGGCGGCGGTGAAGGTGGTGTGGTCCAGCCGGGCATCGGCGGCGAGCGTGGTGGTGATCTCTCGGATGAGGTGGCCGAGGGTGGCTCCGTCGAGGTGGAGCAGGCGCCGTGCGCGGGCGAGGAACTGCAGCGGATCACGGAAGGGGACGGTCCGGGTCCTGCCGTCCTTGCCGGTCTCGCCAGGAGCGTTCCGATCGCTTGCGCGCATCGAGTCGGCGGCGACGTGCCAGCTGCCGTAGACGCCCCGTCCGGCTCGGAAGCTCAGCGTTGCGCCGTCGTCCAGCGCGAGGGTGTATGTGTCGCTCCCGCCGGGCTGAAGGGCCGGCTCGATGACTTCCTCGTACGCGAACTCGCCGAGCATTTTCGCGAGCAGCCGGGTGGCGACTCGGTCCCAGACCGTCCGGTTCAACTCTGGAGTACTGAGCAGCTCGGGCGACTCCGCTGACTCATGGTTCGCAGGATATGGCGGCACGGGGACTCCTCGGGACGGAACCGATGGGGTTCGAGCGGTGTATGTAATGCAGCAGGCCGATCACAGCTGGGCTCGGTGGGCTCGGTCGCGGATCATCAGAGCGGCTTGCTTGTCGGGGAGTTCGACTTCCGCGGAGAACCGGAAGCCGGCGCTCAGAAACGCCGAGACGGAGGGGGTGTTGCGCAGGTCGGGTTCCGCCACGACGCGCGCGCACTGCGGACGGTTGTCGAGTACAAGGTCGGAGACGGCCCGGAGAAGGGTGGTACCGATGCCGCGCCCGCGGTTCGTCACGCCACCGATGAGGAGGTGGACTCCGGTGTCATTCGGTCGGGCAGGGTAGTGACGCGCCAGCGGGTCGAGGTCCGCGCGGTAGATCTCCCAGTAGCTCATGGGGACGCCGGACAACACACCCAGGCAGGGGACGCTGCGTCCGTCGCCGTCGAGTTGGGGGCGCAGATGGGCGGCAGTGACGGCTTCTTCCCCGCCCAGTTCCCAGAACGCGGCGACTGCGGGGTCGTTCATCCACCGGCTGATCACCGCGAGATCGCGTTCCAGCCGTACGGGGACGAGCTGAAACACTCCGGCCGGCGTGGTGACCGGCCTCCACTCGGCCGGGTTGTCGAGCAGGTCGGAAGACTCCAGCCTGCTCGTGACACCAGGCGTGCCAGGGCCTTGGTTCGGGTGCGCGTCCGCAACCGTGCCTGTGCTCACGTCCTCCCCCTCGGTCGACGTGGATCCGCCCCGAGCCAGGGACTCCTTCAGGGACAGGGGTCCGTCGAAAGAAGCGGGGATCGGCTTCGGCGTTACCGTTGCCGGTTTGTCTTCCCCGAACAAGGCGAGGAATTCGTCGGGGAGTTGCAGGTCCAGGGTGTCCTCGGCGCCGGTACCGGCTCGGGAGGCAGGGCCGGTTCCGGCGCCGGTGTGCTCATCGGCGGGAGGCACGGTGATGCCTCTCCTCTCAGCAGTTCAGGCGGGGGTCATGTTCCTTCAGGCGCAGAGGGGGTTGGCGATGGTGACGTAGACGGACTGGGTGTCGACCGGGCCGACGAGTTCATCGAGGCCGTGCAGCCGGGTCAGCAGGTTGGCCTTGCACCGTAGGTTCGGCTTCTCCAGCAGTTGCGCGGGAAGCGGGGTGCCGAGGCCGGTGACTCCGCCGAGGAAGCGGCGGAGCGCGGCGATCAGCACCTGCTCATCGGCGAGGCGCTGGGAACCGAAGGCTCCGATGAGACCGAAGAGGTTGTTGATGCCTAGGTAGTAGGCGAAGCGCTCATCGGTGACCGAGTCGGAGACGAAGGTGTCGCTGACGGCTCCGATGCCCGGGAGCCTGTGCTCGAGGTCCGCGCGATGGGACTCGCGGAAGTAGTAGCCCTGGTTGTCCCGGTAGCGGCCACCGACAGGCCAGCCGTCGGCGTCGAGCAGCACCAGTGTGTTCTGCTGGTGGGCTTCGAGGGCGACGCCTGCTGTGGCGTCGAGCCAGAGCACGGGGCGTACGACGCGGTCGAGGTAGCGCAGGAACCACTCGGCAGCGACGGCTCCCTTGCTTCTGCCGGTGGCCGCGGCGAGGCGGACGACGACATCGGCGAGGCGTGAGTGCACGCCTGGCTGGTCGGGCCAGGGGCGCGGGGCCGTGAGGCCGGCGATGCACACCGCATCGTCGAGCGGGTGGAACGGGTTGTGGCGCACCATAACATCCAGACCGGAGACGGGTTCGCCGTCCGGCGCGTCGACGGCGAGCCATGCGGGGTCACGGACGATGTCGAAGCCGGGGTGGACGGCGTGCCACTGCGTGGCGAGCCCGCTGCGGAGCAGCCGGTGGACCTCCACCCCTCGGTGGAGTTCCTTGCGGAGGTTCTCACGACGGGAGTTGGTGATGCGTACGCCGAGGGAGAGCTTGAGCATGACGTCGGCACCGGGCTGGTGAACGGTCCGGACGGAGGAGGTGGGGTACCAGCGCTTGCCGTGCGGTCCCAGGTCGTGGAGGAGCTTCGCATCGAGCAGCGCTGCGACTTCGGGCCGGTGGCTCAGTTCGCGGGCCTGCCAGGGGTGGAGCGGAATCGGTGTGGTGTTCCGGGGTAGTTGCAGTCCCTCCGCGTGCTGGGCGACCAGGTCCTCCGCCGGTACGGGGCGCCCCCCCTCCGTCCAGGAGGACTCGGTGGCCAGCACGGAGCGATCGACAGCCATCCAGTGCAACGGGAAGGAGCCGTGCAACTCGGGTGAGTAGAGGCGGGATTCGGCCTCGGAGAGGCCTTCGCGGCTCTTGGGGCTGGGGTGCAGGGGGTGTCCGAGCAGAAGTGACTGCTCGGCGGTGAGGAAGAGGTCGGCGTCGGCGGGAGCCGTGGGTGTACGGCGCCGCTCAGCGATGAATCCGGCCGTGCGGCGTACCGAGTCGGCGACTCTGGCCACCATGTCGGCGCCCTCGTTCCGGTCCGCCTCGCGGCCCAGGAGGACCGCGACCGTGACGGCATCGGTGGTCGGCGCACCGTCGCGTGCCTCCTCCAGGACGGGCCGGCCGAAGCGGTGCCATCCCGTGGCGGACCAGTAGAGAACGGGGACGAGCAGAGCCGTCCCGCTGGCGGGCAACGGGATGCGAAGGGTGTCCCGGTCCGGTCGGGGCAGGTCGTTCTCCCGGACCCAGCAGCGCAGCAGGTTCTCGACACCTGCCGTATCTGCGGCCATGAGCGGGTCCGGGTGATCGAGCAGATCGGCAGTTCCGGTGCCGGTCGGTGGTACCTGTACCTGTGGGGTGCACCGACCGCCGCGAGGCGCGGCCTTCTGACGCGGCACGATCGTCTGCTCGACTGCGAGTCGGCCGACGAGCCCGGCCTGTCCTCGCTGCTGGCCGTCGGGAAGGCCGTCGGCCTCGGGCGCGGGGGTGGGGTTCACGGCGGTCTTCCTTGTGAGGGTGTCCGGGGTCAGCGAGCCGACCCGGTCATGGTTCGGCGGTGCGGCAAACGCTCGGCTGCTGCCAGGGCATCGGCGAGGCGGTCGAGGACCGCGGTTGCCTGTTCGTCGGTGAGCGTCAGGGGAGGGAGCAGGCGTACGACGGCGGAGTGGCGTCCGCCGAGTTCGACGATGAGACCGCGGCGCAGGCATTCCTGCTGCACTGCGGAGGCGAGGACCGGGTCGGGCGGGGCTTCAAGGCCGCCGCCGGTACCCCCGGCGGGGATGTCGGCCTCGGGGTCGACGAGCTCCACACCGATCATCAGGCCCCGTCCGCGGACGTCTCCGATGCACGGGTGGTCGATCGCCAGTGCCTGGAGGCGGGCGAGCATGCGGGCGCCCAGCGTCGCGGCACGCTCGGCGAGCCGGTTCTCACGAACGTAGGCGAGGGTGGCCGTACCGGCGGCCATCGCGAGTTGGTTGCCGCGGAAGGTGCCTGCGTGGGCGCCTGGATGCCAGGTGTCGAGTTCGGAGCGGTAGACGATCACAGCGAGCGGAAGGGAGCCGCCGATGGCCTTGGACAGCACCATCACGTCGGGGACGATCCCGCTGTGCTGGACTGCCCAGAAGGCGCCGGTCCGGCCGACGCCCGTCTGTACCTCGTCGGCGATCAGGGGGATGGACCGGGCTGCGGTGATCCGGCGCATCCGGCGCATCCAGCCGTCGGGGGCGGGGTTCACGCCGCCCTCGCCCTGTACCGGTTCGAGGATCATTCCGGCCGGCGCCGGCGCTCCGCCCTTGGGATCGTCCAGGAGACTCTCGGTCCACCGCGCGGCGACCTCGGCCCCCCGTTCGCCGCCGATACCGAACGGGCAGCGGTAGTCCTGCGGAAAGGGAAGCCGGGTGACCCGGACGTCCTCGGCGCCGCCCGAGGCCGCGAGGGCTCCCGCCGTCATCCCGTGGTACGCACCGGTGAAGGCCAGAAGCCCGCTGCGCCCGGTCGCGGCACGCACCAGCTTGAAGGCAGCTTCGACCGCGTCCGTGCCGGCCGGCCCGCAGAACTGGATCCGGGCGTTGTCGGCGAACTGCGGCGGGAGTGTGGCGAACAGCTCCGTGGTGAAGGCGTCCTTGACCGGGGTTGCCAGGTCGAGGACGTGCAGGGGCGCACCCGAGTCGATGACGTTCTTGATCGCTTCCAGAACGACCGGATGGTTGTGCCCGAGGGCCAGCGTGCCCGCTCCGGAGAGACAGTCGAGATAGCGTCGTCCGTCCGCGCCTTCGATGGTCAGCCCGCGGGCCCGTACCGGCACGATCGGCAGTGACCGCGCATAGGTACGGGCGGCCGACTCGCGCAGCGACTGCCGGCGCAGGATCCCCTCGTGCACCGAGGGTGGTGCCAACGGTGCAGGTTCGGTCACGGCCACGGCTGTTGGTCCTCCCGCTGTAACAGTTGCGTTGCACGTCAGTACGTTTCCGCAAGGACGGACTGCTGAGTTGAACGCTGTCCGCAAGCCCCGCGTACGTACCAACGACGCCGGACGCAGGGGATCACGGGTAAATCGGAAGATCCTGGCGGAGACGGAACCGTGGCCCTGCCGCGATCCGTCCCCACCGGCACCGGCATAGTGGGGGACCGCGCCGGGACTTCGGGCAACTTTTCGGATTCCTTGGTGCGTTGGCAACGAAGCGTTCGGAGCGGCGTCCGGGGCAGCACCTCAGCGCACTGTCCGAGTGCAGTACAGAAGTATTGAGTTACGAAGTCCCAGGGGGATCACCACATGCGACTCATTCGACCAGTTCTTACGGCACGTCAGGGGCGGGGAGCGCGTCGCGCGCCCTCCTCGCTGCTCGCCGTGGCCGCGGTCACGGCCGTTCTCGCACTCACCGCCACCGCCTGCGGGCCGAGTGAGGAGAAGGCGAGTGCCGAACCCAGCAGCTCCGCCGACCAGTCCTCCGACAACAAGATCGTCATTCCGGACGATCTGAAGGACCGGCTCAAGGAGCACGGGATCGACCTCGACCAGTGGAGGAACGGCGAGTGGAAGAACTGGGACAAGGACAAGTGGCTGCGTGAGGCCAAGGACTTCGTCAACCCGATCATCGAGGACCTCTGGGACCCGGAGCGCATGCGGGATGCCGACAAGGCGCCCGAGCAGCCGGTCGACAACGACATCTCGGGCGACGCCGGCGTGACGGATCCGACACCGGCACCGGTGCGGGCCACGAACGCGCAGACTCCGTACCACGACAGCGCCGCGGAGTCCGGGAAGCTCTTCTTCGACGGCCCCGAGGGCTCCATGGTCTGCTCCGCGACCGTGGTGAAGGACCCGGCGCACCCCGGGAAGTCCAACATGGTGTGGACGGCCGGGCACTGTGTGCACGCGGGCAAGAAGGGCGGCTGGTACCGCAACATCGCCTTCGTGCCGTCCTACAACAACAGCGGTCTGTCGATCGCCGAGCTGCAGAACGCGCCCAAGGAGCAGATAGCCCCCTACGGCGTGTGGTGGGGCCAGTGGGCGCAGACGTCCGACCAGTGGATCGCCGACGGCGGCCCGACCGGTGGCCAGGGCGCTCCGTACGACTTCGCGGTACTGCATGTCGCCCCGGAGAAGGGGGCGACCGGAAAGTCGCTGGAGGAGACGGTCGGTGCGGCGCTGCCCGTCGACTTCAACGCTCCGGCCGTGCCCAGGATCGACAGCATGACGGCAACCGGCTTCCCGGCCGCGCCGCCGTACGACGGTCAGAAGCTGCTGCAGTGCAAGGACAAGCCGGGCCGGCTCTCGCTCACGAGGGAGGACCCGACGATGTACCGCGTCGGGTGCACCATGACCGGCGGCGCCTCCGGTGGCGGCTGGGTCGCGGCAGGCCAGGACGGCAAGCCCGCCCTCGTATCGAACACGTCCATCGGCCCGGTGACGGCGGGTTGGCTGGCCGGGCCGCGTCTCGGCAAGGAAGCGAAGGGCGTCTACGACGCGGTCAGCAGGAAGTACGCCGGGCAGTGACCCGTACGAACTGGCCGCCGCCGACTTGTGGGTGACGGCCAACCAGGGGCCCTCGGTGCGACGACAGTCCACCGGAGGCCCCTGCGGACCGGGCAGTCGTCCGGCTCGCAGAGGACCCTGGCATCCGGTACCCCGGTGGCGAAAGCCGTGCACCGGACCGTCATAGGGTGTCTCTGCACATTCGGTGGTCGCCCATCCGACCACCTCTTCGCATGACACGTTCATGGCAATTCTCAGAGATTTCAGGGGGAATCTTTTCCATGCGATCCATACGTCCGCTGCTGGCCGCGACCGGCCTCGTCATCGTGCTCGCGCTGTCGGCCACAGCCTGTGGTCCGAGCGAGGACGAGGCAGCCGACAAGCCGGCCGCCACCGAATCCGCCGGTGGCAACGACGGCAGCGGCGGCATCCCCGCCGATCTGGCCGAGACGCTGAAGAAGCACGGCGTCGACCCGGAGAAGTGGAGGAACGGCGAGTGGAAGAACTGGGACAAGAACAAGTGGCTACGTGAGGCCAAGGACTTCGTCAACCCGGTGATCGACGGGCTGTGGAAGCCCGAGCGGATGAAGTCCGCCAAGGACCCGGCGAAGACGATGGCGGCCGGTGACTTCTCCGGCGACCAAGGCGTCACCGACCCGGAGCCCGCACCGGTCAAGGCCCGGCCCGAGGACCTTCCCTACCACGACCACGCGGCCCCGGTCGGCAAGGTGTTCTTCGACTCCCCCGAGGGCTCCATGGTCTGTTCGGGCACGGTCGTCAAGGACCCGAAGAACCCGGGCAGGTCCAACCTGGTGTGGACGGCCGGACACTGTGTCCACGCCGGTGCGAAGGGCGGCTGGTACCGCAACATCGTCTTCGTGCCCGCGTACAACGACAAGGGAAAGTCCGCCGCCGCACTGGAGAACGCCCGGCCGGAGGAGATCGCCCCGTACGGTGCGTTCTGGGCCGACTGGGCCACGTCCTCCGGCGAGTGGATCGCCCGTGGCGGTCCCACCGGCGGCGAGGGTGCTCCGTACGACTACGCGGTGCTGCACGTGAAGCCGGAGAACGGCACGAAGTCCCTGGAGGAGACCGTGGGCAACGCCCTGCCGGTCAACTTCGACGCCCCCGAGATCTCGCAGATCAGCGCCATGGGCGCCTGGGGCTACCCGGCCGCTCCCCCGTACGACGGTCTGATCATGCATAAGTGCGTCGACCGTCCCGGCCGACTCTCCATCAGCCCCAGCACCCCGACGATGTACCGCATCGGCTGCACCATGACCGGCGGTTCCTCCGGCGGCGGCTGGTTCAGCGAGGGCGCCGACGGCAAGCTGGCTCTGGTGTCCAACACCTCTATCGGCCCGGTGACTTCGGGCTGGCTCGCAGGACCCCACCTGGGCGAGGGCGCGCAGCAGATCTTCACGATGATGAGCGTCAAGTTCGCCGGTCAGTAGCAGGATCCCCGTTCACGCTCGAAGGCCCGCTCCCTCATCTCGAGGGAGCGGGCCTTCGGTCCGTGCGGAGTCGTGCTGTCAGTGCGCCGCGAGCGCGAACGTTGCGAGGTCCGCGGCCAGTTGCTCATGCACCCGCGCCTTGAGCAGCGTGCCCTCCGAGGTGTGCTCCTCGGAGATCACTTCGCCGTCGGCGTGCACCCGGGAGACAAGTCCGCCCTGGGTGTACGGCACGAGCGCCTCGATCTCGACCGACGGCCGCGGCAGTTCGGTGTCGATGAGCGCGAGCAGCTCCGCCATACCGGCACCGGTGCGCGCCGAGACGGCGATGGCGTGCTTCTCGATCCGCAGCAGGCGCTGCAGGACCAGCGGGTCGGCCGCATCGGCCTTGTTGATCACGACGATCTCGGGCACGTCCAGCGCACCCACATCGCGGATCACTTCGCGCACCGCGGCGAGCTGCTCCTCCGGCACCGGGTGGGAGCCGTCCACCACATGCAGGATCAGGTCGGATTCGCCGACCTCCTCCATGGTGGAGCGGAACGCCTCGACGAGGTGGTGCGGCAGATGCCGTACGAACCCGACCGTGTCGGCCAGGGTGTAGGTCCGGCCGCTCGGCGTCTCGGCCCGGCGGACGGTCGGGTCCAGCGTGGCGAACAGTGCATTCTCCACAAGGACGCCCGCGCCGGTCAGCCGGTTGAGCAGCGAGGACTTGCCGGCGTTGGTGTAGCCCGCGATGGCGACCGAGGGCACCTTGTTGCGCTTGCGCTCCTGACGCTTGATCTCGCGGCCGGTCTTCATCTCCGCGATCTCCCGGCGCATCTTCGCCATCTTCTCGCGGATCCGACGCCGGTCCGTCTCGATCTTGGTCTCACCGGGACCACGGGTCGCCATGCCGCCACCGCCGCTGGACCCGCCACCGCCCATCTGCCGGGACAGCGACTGACCCCAACCGCGCAGTCGCGGCAGCATGTACTGCATCTGAGCGAGCGAGACCTGCGCCTTGCCCTCTCGGGACTTGGCGTGCTGGGCGAAGATGTCGAGGATCAGGGCGGTCCGGTCGACCACCTTGACCTTGACGACGTCCTCGAGATGGATCAGCTGGCCGGGGCTGAGCTCACCGTCGCAGACGACGGTGTCGGCCCCTGATTCGAGGACGATGTCACGCAGTTCCAGCGCCTTGCCGGAGCCGATATACGTAGCGGGGTCGGGCTTGTCGCGACGCTGGAAGACGGCATCGAGCACCTGGGCGCCCGCCGTCTCCGCAAGCGCGGCAAGCTCCGCGAGCGAATTCTCCGCGTCCTGCACGGTCCCCGAAGTCCAGACGCCGACCAGCACCACGCGCTCCAGGCGCAGCTGTCGGTACTCGACCTCGGTGACGTCCTCGAGCTCGGTGGAGAGGCCCGCCACACGCCGCAGCGCGGCACGCTCGGAACGGTCGAACTGTTCGCCGTCCCGCTCTCCGTCGATCTCGTGGCTCCAGGCGACGTCCTCTTCCATCAGGGCGTCGGCCCGAAGGCTCTCGGTGAGGCTCTCGGTGACGTTCTCCGTGGCACTCTGCGCGTTCTGCGCGTCCTGGGGAAGGGAAGAAGAGGAGGTCATTGGATCCTTACGTCGATAGAAGTCCGTTACATCAGTCACAACGTGTGACCTTCCTGGATGATTCCCTCGGGGGAGAATCTCCGGTCCGGCCGCCGCGGCGACCCGTCGATAGTGGCATGGCCCGGCCGGACCCGTCACCCGGGTTTACCCCCGTCCGGCGGGCTGTGTGCTGTGCCAGTCCGGGTGCCCCGGCATCGGCGGAGTCTTCGTCCCGTACAGCCAGCCGTGGAAGAACGCGGTCAGGTCGCGCCCCGCGATCTGCGACGCCAGCCGGACGAAGTCCTTCGTGGTCGCGGTGGAATCGCGATGGGTGCTGACCCAACGGCGTTCCAGCTGGTCGAACGCGGGCTCGCCGATCTCCTGGCGCAGCGCGTAGAGGACCAGTGCGCTGCCGTCGTACACGGCCGGCCGGAAGATGCTGATCTTCTCGCCGGGCGCCGGGGCGGCGGGGCGGGCGGGCGGGCCTCCGGCGGCGCGCCAGCTGTCGGACCTGGTGTACGCGTCGCGCATCCGGCGTTCCAGCGGCCGCTTGGCGTGTTCCTCGGCGTAGCGGGCCTCGTACCAGCTGGCATGTCCTTCATTGAGCCAGAGATCCGACCACGACTGCGGGGAGACGCTGTCGCCGAACCACTGGTGTGCCAGCTCGTGCACCATGAGCGACTCGACGTACCACTCGGGGTAGATGCCTGAGGTGAACACGGACCGTTCGAAGAGCGTGAGCGTCTGGGTCTCCAGCTCGAAGCCGGTCTTCGTGTCGGCGACCAGCAGTCCGTATGTCTCGAAGGGGTAGGGGCCGACCTGCCGCTCCATCCACTCCAGCTGCCCCGGCGTCTTCTTCAGCCACCGTTCGAGGACCTTGGCATCGGCGGCCGGCACCACGTCCCGAACCGGCAGTCCGTGGGGGCCGGTCCGCTCAAGGACAGTGGAGCGGCCGATGGAGACCTGGGCCAGCTCGGTGGCCATGGGGTGTGCGGTCCGGTAGGTCCAGGTGGTCGAGGAGCCGTGTCGGACCTTGCCTGCGGGCAGGCCGTTGGCGACCACCGTCAGTTCCTTGGGTGCGGTGACCCGGAAGGTGAAGTACGCCTTGTCGGCCGGGTGGTCGTTGCTGGGGAAGACCCGGTGGGCGGCGTCGGCCTGGTTGGCCATGGCGAGGCCGTCGGAGGTGCGCACCCAGCCGCCGCTGTTCTGGTCGCCGCTCGGGTCGCTGGTGTGCCGGACGGTGATGTGGAGCGGCACTCCGGCCGGAAGCCTGCCGGGGGCTTCCACTACGAGGTCCTCGTCCGCGGTGGCGAAGTCGGCCCGCAGACCGTTGATGTCGACAGTGCGGACAGTGCCGCGGTCGAAGTCGAGGTTGATCCGGTCGAGCGGCTCGGTGGTCAGCGCGTCGATCGTGGTGACGGCGTCCAGTGGCTTGTTGTTGCCGTGATAGGTGAACCCGACGTCGTACGAGAGGACGTCGTAGCCCGGGTTGCCGAGGTGAGGGAAGAGCGAGTCTCCGATGCCGAGCGGCACGGGTGCGGGCAGGGTGGCGGCAACGAGGGTGGCCGAGGCAATGGCAAGCAGGGCGGCCCGCAGGCGGCGGGGGATGAACGGCATGGACTACGGCTACCAGCGACGACCGCCGGGTCCGGGTGCGGCGCGCGCCGCGCCACTCGAACGAGGGGCCGGTGCGGCGGCCGGGCGCTGCGAGGCGGTGGTTCAGACGGCGGCGGCCGGGTGCTGGGCACGGCTCACGTC
Organism: Streptomyces sp. NBC_01717; assembly: GCF_036248255.1. Lineage (NCBI taxonomy): Bacteria > Bacillati > Actinomycetota > Actinomycetes > Kitasatosporales > Streptomycetaceae > Streptomyces > Streptomyces sp. NBC_01717. Next base: position 2,832,458 of record NZ_CP109178.1, read on the forward strand.
GTACACCCCCGGCACGTCACGCATCGCGCGCATCAGCGCGGGCAGTCCGGCGGCGTCCGGGAGCTGAAGGGTGTAGGTGTGCCGGACGCGCTGCTCGCTGGGTGGCTCGACGGTGGCGGCGATGATCGCCGCGTCCGCTGCCGCGATGGCCTCGGTGAGATCGGCGAGCAGCCGCGGGCGTCCGAAGGACTCGGCGACGAGGGTGACCCGGCAGGCCGCCGCATCGCCCCAGCCGACCGCGACGGGCGTCCGGCCGGCGGCCAGCATCCTGGCCACCGCGGGACACTCCTGCCGGTGCACGGTGACGGCGCCGCCGCGCACGGTGAATCCGGTGACGGCATCGGGCGGTACGGGGGTGCAGCAGCCCGCCAGACGTACGGTGGCGTCCGGCCGGCCCACGACCACGGTCGCCGCGCGGTCGGCGGACCGGTCGCTTCCGGAAGGTGCCGAGGCCATGGGTTGCGGGTCGGGTCTGCGGCCTGCGGGCCGGCTGCCGTAGGAACCCTGGGGGGCCTGCGGGTGGGCGCCGAGCCAGCCGGTGATCGCGATGCGCGCGGCGGGCGTACGGGCGTGGTCGAGCCAGTCGGGTGAGGGACCGGACGTCGCGTCCTCGGCCAGCAGCAGCTGCACGGTGTCTCCGTCGCTGAGCACGGTGGAGAGCCTGGCGAGCCGGCCGTTGACCCTGGCTCCGATGCAGCTGTGCGCCTCGTCGCCGTACTGCGCGTAGGCGGCATCGACGCAACTGGCCCCGGCGGGGAGGCCGAGGGTGCCGCCGTCGGTGCGGAAGACCGTGATCTCGCGGTCCTCGGCGAGGTCGGCGCGGAGTGTGGTCCAGAAGGTGTCCGGGTCGGGGGCGGACTGCTGCCATGCGAGGAGCCGGGAGAGCCAGCCGGGCCGGGTCGGGTCGGCGCGCTCGCCGTCCGCGGGTTCGGCCGTCTGCGGCGCGGAGGTGCTGTCCGCGGTGTAGGGGTTGCCGAGCGCGATCACGCCCGCTTCGGCGACCTTGTGCATCCGATGCGTACGGATGAGGACTTCGGCGACCGCGCCCCCCGGGCCGACGACAGCGGTGTGCAGCGACTGGTACAGGTTGAACTTGGGGGCCGCGATGAAGTCCTTGAACTCGGAGATCACCGGGGTGAAACAGGTGTGGAGTTCGCCGAGGACGCCGTAGCAGTCGGCGTCCTCGCCGACAAGCACCAGCAGGCGGCCGAAGTCGGTGCCACGCAGTTCGCCGCGTTTGATCCGGACGCGGTGCACCGAGACGTAGTGCCGTGGCCTGATCAGGACTTCGGCGGGAATGCCGGCGTCCCGCAGCACGGCTCTGACGTTCTCGGCGATGGCGGAGAGAGGGTCGTCGGTGACCGTGGCGCCCGCTTCACCCGAGGCGGCCGAACCTGGTGACGCTGCGGCGATCAGTGCCCGGGTGTGTTCGTACTCCTCGGGGTGGAGGATCGCGAAGACAAGGTCCTCCAGCTCGGTCTTGAGCGCCTGTACCCCGAGCCGTTCGGCGAGCGGGATCAGCACATCGCGGGTGACCTTCGCGATCCTCGCCTGTTTCTCGGGGCGCATCACCCCGAGGGTGCGCATGTTGTGCAACCGGTCGGCGAGCTTGATCGACATCACCCGGACGTCGTCCCCGGTGGCGACGAGCATCTTGCGGAATGTCTCGGGCTCGGCCGCCGCACCGTAGTCGACCTTCTCGAGTTTGGTGACGCCGTCGACGAGGTAGCAGACCTCTTCGCCGAACTGCTCCCGCACCTGATCAAGGGTTACCTCGGTGTCCTCGACGGTGTCATGGAGGAGGGACGCGGTGAGCGTCGTCGTCTCGGCGCCGAGTTCGGCGAGGATCAGCGTGACCGCGAGCGGGTGCGTGATGTACGGCTCACCGCTCTTGCGCATCTGCCCCCGGTGGGAGGACTCTGCCAGGACGTAGGCCTTGTGCAGGACGGTCAGGTCGGCGTCCGGATGATGGGCCCGGTGGGCCTCGGCGACATGGCCGATCGCGTCGGGCAGCCGGTCGCGGGAGACGGGTCCGAGCAGGGCGACCCGGCCGAGTCTGCGAAGATCGATCCGGGGACGGCCTCGTCTGCGGATGGGAGCACCTGGGTCGGTGGCCTCTGCGCTCATGGGGGCACCTCCGGCAAACGTCGACCGGCGGTGGGAAGGTGCGGACGCGCCTCCGGGCCGGTGCTTGATGCTACCGACCCCACCACGTGGCGGAGTCCGGCTCTCGCTCAGCGTGAAACGGATCACCCATTCGAGCGAAGCTTCAGCCGGTCACCGTTTCGAGCCAGGCCGGATCGATCATGCCTTCGGCGACGATGACAGCGGCCCCGGTCATCTCGATCTCACCGTCCGGCTGCTCGGTGATCAGCAGGGTCCCGCCGGGCAGATCGACCCTGTACGTGACCGGAGTGCCCGTCTGCGCGGGGTCGGCGCCGTCCCTGCGGGCTGCGGCGACGGCCACCGCGCAGGCGCCGGTGCCGCAGGAGCGGGTCTCGCCGGAACCGCGCTCGTGAACCCGCATGGCGACGTGGCGCGGTCCGCGGTCCACGACGAACTCGATGTTGACGCCGTCGGGGTAGACGGCTGCGGGGGTGAACGGCGGTACGGAGCGCAGCTCCCCGGCGTGCGCCAGGTCGTCGACGAAGGCGACCGCGTGGGGGTTGCCCATATTGACGTTCCGGGCGTCCCAGCTGCGGCCGTCCACCGTGACGGTGACGCCCGCGCCGGGGAGCAGGGCGCACCCCATGGAGACCGTGATGTCGCCGCCCTTGGCGATGTGGACCTTCTTCACGCCACCCCGGGTCGCGACCGCGAGATCGCCCTCCTCGACGAGCCCGGCGTGCTGCAGATAGCGGGCGAAGACCCGCACACCGTTGCCGCACATCTCGGCGATGGAACCGTCGGCATTGCGGTAGTCCATGAACCACTCGGCCTCGCCCGCCATGGCTCGCGCCTCGGGATGCGCGGCAGACCGCACGACGTGCAGCAGACCGTCACCTCCGATACCGGCCCGGCGGTCGCAGAGCCGGGCGACGACGGATGCGGGCAGGTCGATGGCGTCGTCCGGGTCGGGAACGATCACGAAGTCGTTCTCGGTGCCGTGGCCCTTGAGGAAGGCGATCTGCGAGGTGCTCACAGGGCAACTGTACGAGGCCGCACCGACAGCGGGCGAAGGCGGGCCACCAGTCGACGGGCAGGGCGGACGGCAGGGACGAGACGGGCCGGCAGGTGAGCCGCCGCGCCCGGGATCCGCGTCAGCGCAGTCGGGCCACGCGCCACACGGCCAGCGCCACCAGCACCCCGCACACGGCCACGTACAGCGCGATCACGCGCCAGTCGGGGCGCTCGCCCATGCCCCTGGCGGGCAGGCCCGGCCAGGTGTGCCCGACCCTGCGGGCGGCCATCATGCCCCAGCCGGCGGCGCAGCAGCTGATCAGCAGTCCCAGCATGGCGACGACCGCACCGCCGTCGCCGAACTCGAAGGCGAGCGGGAAGGCGAACATCAGCGAGCCGACTGCCGCGAGCATGACGATCGGGGCGAGCTGCCAGATCCGCAGACGGCGAGCGGGCCGCAGCTCGACCTCCACCTCGGGGGTCACCTCGAGCTCGTCGGGCCCGTCAGGGCTCAGACGTCCCGCCTCGTGCTGCGTGTCCGGTGCGTCTTGTTCTGTGTCGCGAGGGCCGGCCTCCATCGCCACGCGCCCTCCCAACTCGGACTCCACTGGTCGATCGATGCTCGATGATGGCACGCTCCCGGTCACCGAAATGACGGGCAGGGCTTCCCGATGCCATCACGTGATCAGGCTGTAACCGCTCGTTCGACCAACGCCAGCGCCTCGTGCGGGAGTTCCCGGCGGTGGTCGGCGGCACCATTCAGCCACCGGACACGCGGGTCGCGGCGGAACCAGGAGTCCTGACGGCGCGCGAAGCGTTTGGTGGCGCGTACCGTCTCGGCGCGCGCCTCGTCCTCGGTGCACTCCTGCGCCAGTGCGGCAAGCACCTGCTGATAGCCCAGCGCACGGGAGGCGGTTCGCCCTTCGCGCAGCCCCTGCGCCTCCAGGGCGCGCACCTCGTCCACGAGCCCGGCCTCCCACATCCTGTCGACCCGGAGGGCGATGCGTTCGTCGAGTTCGGGGCGGGCCACGTCGACCCCGATCTGAACGGCATCGTAGACCGCTTCGCCGCCCGGAAGATTGGCGGTGAACGGCTTGCCGGTGATCTCGATGACTTCGAGGGCCCGGACGATGCGCCGCCCGTTGCTCGGCAGGATGGCCCGGCCCGCCTCGGGGTCCGCGGCGGCGAGCCGGTCGTGCAGCGCACCGGAGCCGTGCTCCGCCAGTTCCCGCTCCAGCCCGGCGCGTACGCCGGGGTCCGTACCGGGGAACTCCAGGGCGTCGATGGCACCCTTCACGTACAGCCCGGAGCCGCCGACGAGGACGGGGGTGCGGCCCTCGGCGAGCAGCCGGTCGATCTCGAGGCGGGCCAGTCGCTGGTATTCGGCCACGCTGGCGGTCTCGGTGACGTCCCAGATGTCCAGCAGCCGGTGGGGTACGGATCCGCGCTCTGCGAGCGTCAGCTTGGCCGTGCCGATATCCATCCCCCGGTAGAGCTGCATGGAGTCGGCGTTGACCACTTCGCCACCGAGCTGCTGGGCGAGAAATACGCCCAGATCGGACTTTCCGGCTGCGGTGGGACCGACGACGGCGATGACCCGCGGTGCGGGAGATGGACTTCTCACCGCCCCAGTCTCGCAAACCTCCGGCCTCCTTCCCGAACCAGCTACGTGCGGGCTTCCCGAGCGGGCTACGTGATGGTGCGAGGCCGGAGGCGTTCGCCGCCGCGGCGCACACACGAGCCGCGAGTGGCGCAATGGGGCTCCCGGTCGGCGCGGGATCACGCTCGCCCGAGTAAAATATTGAGTAGATATGGGCGTTGTTCAACCGTTTCGCCGGTCGTCCTCACGGACGGTCAGGGAAGCCACAGCCGCCATCACAACGACTGGACGAGACGGAGAGGACGCCCGCACTCAGCCCCCCAGCAGAGAAGGTGTCCGATGGGCCTCATGGACAGTCTGAAGGCCAAGCTCAGCCCGGCAAGGGACAAGGTCGGCGATTTCGCGCAGCAGCATGAGGACAAGATCGACCAAGGACTCGACAAGGCTGCTCGGACGGTCGATCAAAAGACCAAGGGCAAATACACCGACAAGATCGAGTCCGGCACACGAAAGGCCAAGGATGCGGTCGAACGGCTGTCCCACAAGAGCGAGGGCGGTATGCCGCCCACTCCCTGATCTCGACACCCTCACGTCATGTCACGCACCTGACGCCCGTGGAGCCGCGTCGCTCCACGGCCGTCGGGTGTCCGGCACCGGCTCCGTGTGACGCGGTCTCAGAACCAGGTGGCGACCATGTATCCCACACCGTACGGGGCGTCCTCGTAGAGCAGCCGACCGCTCAGACCGGCCCCCTCCGCTGCGCCCGCCAGCACCTGCCACGGCGCCCGGCCCACCGCCTTCAGTTCGTACGCCAGCGACTCGTCCAGCGCGTTCAGCGTGGCGAGGTCCGCGGCCGCGAGAGCCCGTGACGCCTCGGTGTCGAACGAAACGGCGCGCTCGTCCAGGTAGCCGGGCGCCTTGAGCGTGCGGCAGGCGCTGCCGTCACCCATGACCAGCAGAGCCACCCGGTCGGCCCTGGCCGCCAGCTCCCGCCCGGCGTTCGCGCAGCGCTCGGCTTCGAGCGCCTCCCCCACCCCGAGACCCTCGACCGGGGCGTCGGCCCAGTCCGCACGGGCAAGCAGCCACGCGCCGACGGCGAGGGACGGTGGAAGCGGACGCTCCACCCGAGCGTCGGCAGGGTCTCCCCCGAGCCCCAGCCGTACATCGAGATCGACGCCGAAACCCTTGAAGGAGCCCTGGGTCCCCTCGGGATGCGGACCACGCCCGTCGACGTCCGCGGGCCCGATCACTATCAGCAGGTCGGGGCGGGCCGCGGCGAGCACGCCCAGGGCGTCGATGCACGCGGTCCTCGCGGCGTCGAGCTCGGAGGCGGCACCGGCGGCGACCTCGGGTACCAGCAGGGGCGGACAGGGGCAGACAGCTGCGGCGACAAGCATGCTGGGCAGCGTACTGCGTCGACTGTTTCCCCTGGTCATACGGCCTGAGGATTCCTGCTGCCCGCGGATTCGCGTCGCCCGCGAGCTCCTGCAGCCCGCGGGTCGCCGCCTTCTGATGCTGGTCAGTCGCACCCGCAGCCGGGAGCCGACGCGGCCGGCAGCGGGGCCAGGGCGCCGATGCCGGGCAGCCCCAGCATCACCCCGGCCGGCTTGGCCGCCTCGGCGGCGGTGCGCTTCTCCCACGCGTCACCGGAACGGGTGCGTCGTACGCTCAGCGGCGCACCCTCGGCGAGCAGGTGGTGCGGGGCGGCGTAGGTGATCTCGACTGTCACCACATCGCCCGGCCGCACGTCCTCGTCCGGCTTGGTGAAGTGGACCAGACGGTTGTCGGGAGCGCGGCCGGAGAGCCGGTGGGTGGCGCCGTCCTTGCGGCCCTCGCCCTCCGCGACCATGACCTCCAGGGTCCGGCCGACCTGCTTCTTGTTCTCGTCCCAGGAGATCTCCTCCTGGAGGGCGGACAGGCGCATGTACCGCTCCTGGACGACCTCCTTCGGGATCTGCCCCTCCATCTCGGCAGCCGGGGTTCCGGGGCGCTTGGAGTACTGGAAGGTGAAGGCGTTCGCGAAGCGCGCCTGGCGGACCGCGTGCATGGTCTGCTGGAAGTCCTCCTCGGTCTCGCCGGGGAAGCCCACGATGATGTCGGTGGAGATGGCGGCGTCCGGCATCGCGGCGCGCACCTTCTCGATGATGCCGAGGAACCGCTCCTGCCGGTAGGAGCGTCGCATCGCCTTCAGGATCGTGTCCGATCCCGACTGCATCGGCATGTGCAGCTGCGGCATCACGTTCGGTGTCTCGGCCATCGCCGCGATCACGTCGTCCGTGAAGTCGCGGGGGTGCGGCGAGGTGAAGCGGACCCGCTCCAGGCCCTCGATCTTCCCGCAGGCCCGCAGCAGCTTGGAGAAGGCCTCTCGGTCCCCGATGTCGGAGCCGTACGCGTTCACGTTCTGACCGAGCAGGGTGATCTCGGAGACACCCTCGGCGACCAGCGCCTCGATCTCGGCCAGGATGTCGCCGGTCCGGCGGTCCTTCTCCTTGCCGCGCAGCGCCGGGACGATGCAGAAGGTGCAGGTGTTGTTGCAGCCGACGGAGATGGAGACCCACGCCGCGTAGGCGGACTCGCGGCGGGTGGGGAGGGTGGAGGGGAACGCCTCCAGGGACTCGGCGATCTCGATCTGCGCCTCCTCCTGGATACGGGCGCGCTCCAGGAGCACCGGCAGCTTGCCGATGTTGTGTGTGCCGAAGACGACGTCGACCCACGGGGCCCGCTTGACGATCGTGTCGCGGTCCTTCTGCGCGAGACAGCCGCCGACCGCGATCTGCATCCCGGGCCGCTTCGTCTTCATCGGGGCGAGCCGGCCGAGATTGCCGTAGAGCTTGTTGTCGGCGTTCTCCCGCACCGCGCAGGTGTTGAAGACGACGACATCGGCGTCACCGTCGGCGCCCTCGGGCGCACGTACGTAACCAGCGCCCTCCAGCAGCCCCGACAGCCGCTCGGAGTCGTGGACGTTCATCTGGCACCCGTAGGTGCGCACCTCGTACGTTTTCAAACCCTCTACCTCGCTCATCTCGTCCACCAGGGTACGAGGTCCCACGGCCCTCTCGCCGCCCCCTCCACAGGCCCGGCTCTGGCCATCGCGCTCAGTGACCTGGCAGGATCGCGCCATGCTCGATGCACTGTCCCGTACCGGCCGGCGGCGAGCCCTCCAGGGGGGCGCCGCGACTGTCGTCGTTCTCGGGCTGCTGCTGTGGTGGGTGCTGCCGCTCGGGGAACCCACCCCGAGCGGGTCGCTGACCTTCAGCACCGGGGTGCGCAGCGGGGTCTACCAGCGCTACGGCGAGCGGCTCAGAGGGGCGCTCGCCAAGGACATGCCAGAGGTGTCGATACGGCTGCAGACCTCGGAGGGCTCCCAGCAGAACATCGAGCGGGTGGCCACGGGGAAGGCCGACTTCACCATCGCCACGGCCGACGCCCTGGCCACGTATCTGCGGGACGACAAGCCGGGTGCCGAACGACTGCGCGGCTGCGTGCGGCTGTACGACGACTACATCCAGCTGGTCGTGCCCCGGGACTCCGACGTGCAGCAGGTCTCGGATCTCATGGGCAAGCAGGTCGGGGTGGGGCAGCCGGGTTCGGGCGTGCGGCTGGTCGCCGACCGTCTGATGACGGCTGCGGGTCTTGATCCGACGCATGACATCACTCCGGTTCCGGCCGGTATCGACACGATGCCGAAGCGGCTGGAGAACGGCCTGCTCGACGCGTTCTTCTGGTCCGGCGGGCTGCCGACCACCGCGGTTCAGGAGTTGTCGGACCGGTTCGCGATCAGGCTTGTGCCCTTGGAGGACCCACTGATCAAGCAGCTTCAGGCCGGCGGCGGGTCGACCCGCTACTACCGCTCGGCCATGATGCCTGCCGACGCCTATCGCAACGCGCAGCAGGGGCAGGCCGTGCCGACGGTGGCGGTCGCCAATGTGGTGGTCACCACGGACCGTACGGACGCCGCGATGACCGAGGCGTTCACCCGGACCGTGATCGACAGCCGGGACCGCATCGGACGCGAGGTGCACGCGGCGCAGCTGGTGGACCTGCGGACGGCGATCTACACGAATCCACTGCAGCTGCACGACGGGGCGAGGCGCTACTACCGCTCGGTCAAACCCTGACACAGGGGAGGTGGCGTCCCGCGCACCTCGGCCCGGTCGAGCCTCCCAGTACGGAGTGGCGTCCCCGTACCCCCGTGCTCTCCGCGTCTCCCGTGCTCTCCGCTCGGCCGCTCGAAGGCGGTCCCCCGCGTACTGTCAGCGGTCCCCCGCGCGCCGTCAGCCGTGCGGGCCGTTGCGCGGGACCGTCACCGTCACCCGCAATCCGTGAGGCTCGTGCGGCGCGTACGTGAGGGAGCCGCCGCCCGCAGCGAGCAGGGCGCGCGAGATGGAGAGCCCGAGGCCGGATCCCCGCACGTTCTGATGCCGGGTACTGCGCCAGAAACGGTCACCGATCCGCTCCAGTTCCTGGTCGGTCAGGCCCGGCCCGCGGTCCGCGACGACCACTGTGACGTCCTCCCGCCCGGAGGCGACCGTCACACGGACCTCCTCACCGGCGGGGGTGAACTTGCACGCGTTGTCGATGACGGCGTCGAGGGCGCTCGACAGCGCAATGGGGTCCGCCCAGGCGGTCACGGCGGATGCCCCGTCCGCTGTCAGCCGTACCCCGTTCTCCTCCGCGAACGGACGCCACGAGGCGACCCGTTCGGCGGTGAGCGCGCCGATGTCCGTGAGCTGGAGATCGGCCGCGGCGTGCTCGGCCAGTGCCAGGTCCAACAGGTCGTCCAGAACCTGACCGAGCCGCTTGCCCTCCGTACGGACGGAGGCGATCTCCTCGTTTCCCTCAGGAAGTTCGAGCGCGAGGAGCTCGATGCGCAGCAGTAGCGCGGCAAGGGGGTTGCGCAGCTGGTGCGAGGCGTCGGCGACGAAGGCGCGCTGCTGCTCCAGCACTTCTTCGACGTTGTCCGCCATCTCGTTGAACGACCGGGCCAGGCGTCTGAGTTCCGGGGGTCCTCCGGAGGCCGCCACCCGGGATCTCATCCGGCCGCTGGCTATGTCGTGCGCCGCCGTGTCCAGGGTCTGCACGGGCAGCAGGACCCAGCCGGTGAGCCGGATCGCGGCACCGACGGCCACCAGCATCGCGACCACTTCGCCGACCGCGATCAGCAGCCAGCCACGTATCGTCCGGGAGCGCATTTCGCTGGTGGGCGAGTCGAGGACCACGACGGCGACCACATCGCCGTCCCGCACGACGGGCGAGGCGACGACGACCCGGCCACGCTGCCAGGGCCAGACCTGTGGCGGATCGTGGCTGCGGCGCCCGAGCAGCGCCTCGCTGAACGCCTCGCGCCCCTCGCCCTCGACCGGGAGCCGCCAGGTTGCCGGAGCCACCGCCATGGCGCTGCGGTCGCGATAGAAGACGCCGGCCCGGATCCCGTACACGGAGTCGTACGTCTCGAGTTCGGCCTGGAGCGTGCGACGCCGTTCATCGGTGCCGCTGGTCTGTTCGGCGACGAACTGGGCCAGCGCGGCGAAGCGTGCGGTGTCGTCGATGCGATCGATCACGACGCGCTGCTGCTGAGCGGCGGCCACGCTGACGGCCAGCGGGAAGCCGAGGGCGAGCAGCACGCCCGCCATCAGGATGATGAGCAGGGGAAGGAGACGGGTACGCACCTGGGACGTACGCCCTTACGCGGACGGGGCGACGAGCCGGTAGCCGACCCCCCGCACGGTCTCGATCAGTGCGGGCAGCCGCAGTTTGGAACGCAGGGACGCGACGTGCACTTCGAGCGTGCGGCCCGTTCCCTCCCAGCTGGTGCGCCACACCTCGCTGATGATCTGCTCGCGGCGGAACACCACACCCGGTCGCTGGGCGAGCAGCGCGAGCAGATCGAACTCCTTGCGGGTGAGCTGGACTTCGGTGCCGTCGACGCTGACCCGGCGGGTCGGGAGCTCAATGTGGACATGGCCCAGCTGCAGGGCGGCGACGGGCGTCGGCACCGTGTCCTCCCCGGCCGACTTGCGCCTGCTGACCGCGTGGATGCGGGCGAGCAGTTCGCCGGTGTCGTACGGCTTGACGACGTAGTCGTCCGCTCCGAGGTTGAGGCCGTGGATCCGCGACCGGACATCGGCCCGCGCGGTCACCATGATCACCGGCGTGGAGGTGCGCTTGCGGATCTTCCCGCACACCTCGTAGCCGTCCTGGTCGGGCAGTCCGAGGTCGAGGAGCACGACCCCGAAGGGTTCCGTGTCCGTGGGCAGAAGGGCCTTCAGGGCCTCCTCGCCACTGCGCGCGTGCACGACCTGGAAACCGTGCCGGGCGAGCACCGCGGACAGGGCGGCCGCCACATGGTTGTCGTCCTCGACGAGCAGCAGCCTCATGGCCCCCCTTCCTCTCCGCGATGCGGTCCATCTCCCGCGGCGCTGTCTTCAAGCGCTTCCGTGCGCTTGTCCATACTTCCCGGTACTTCCCCGTACCGGGGTGTTTCACGTCATGGTCTATCAGGGCATCCACGCCGATGACCGGTAGGTCAGTCAAGAGCCCGCCCATTACATCGAGGTTTCCGTTATGCACCCGGTACGCCCCCGCTACCTCTTCCGCCGTCCCGTTCACGCGGTGTGTCCGGTTGCCGCCGGATCGTTATGCTCAATTTCCGCTCAGATGTAATGACGGTGGTCGCACTGCGTCATTAGGGTCCTTCCCAACCGAGGAGGACGGAGCAAGAAGCCGATGAGCGGAGTTTCAGTGACCAAGGCCGCCGAGGATGCCGTACCTGCGGCGAACGACCTTGTCGTACTGAGCAACGTCAACAAGCACTTCGGCGCGCTGCATGTGCTCCAGGACATCGACCTGACCATCGCCCGGGGCGAGGTCGTGGTCGTCATCGGGCCTTCCGGGTCCGGGAAGTCCACGCTGTGCCGCACGATCAACCGCTTGGAGACGATCGACTCGGGCGCGATCTCTATCGACGGCAAGCCGCTGCCCCAGGAGGGCAAGGAGCTGGCCAGGCTGCGTGCCGATGTCGGCATGGTCTTCCAGTCGTTCAATCTCTTCGCGCACAAGACGGTGCTCGAGAACGTGATGCTGGGGCAGCTCAAGGTCCGCAAGGCGGACAAGAAGGCTGCCGAGGACAAGGCGCGGTCGCTGCTCGACCGGGTGGGCGTGGCGACGCAGGCCGACAAGTACCCCGCCCAGCTCTCCGGCGGTCAGCAGCAACGAGTGGCCATCGCACGGGCGTTGGCGATGGACCCCAAGGTCATGCTCTTCGACGAGCCGACCTCGGCACTCGACCCGGAAATGATCAATGAGGTGCTGGAGGTCATGCAGCAGCTCGCCCGGGACGGCATGACCATGGTCGTCGTCACCCATGAGATGGGCTTCGCGCGCTCGGCGGCCAACCGTGTCGTCTTCATGGCGGACGGGAAGATCGTCGAAGAGGCGACGCCCGACCAGTTCTTCAGCAACCCGCGCAGTGACCGGGCCAAGGACTTCCTCTCGAAGATCCTTCACCACTGATCTCCGGATCAGCTGTTCACTCACATCGCGTCAACTCTAGGGAAGTTCACCATGCAGCTTCGTAAGGTCACCGCCGCATCGGCCGCCGTGCTCGCGCTCGCTCTCACCGCCACCGCCTGTGGCTCCTCCGACGACGAGGGCGGCGACTCGGCGGGCGGCGGCAAGAAGATCACGATCGGCATCAAGATCGACCAGCCCGGTATCGGTCTGAAGACGCCCGACGGCAAGTACACCGGTTTCGATGTCGATGTCGCCACGTACATCGCCAAGGAACTCGGCTACGACGCCAAGGACATCAACTTCAAGGAGACCAAGAGCGCCGACCGCGAGACGGCGATCGAGCGCGGTGACGTCAAGTTCATCGCCGCCTCCTACTCGATCAACGACGAGCGGCTGCAGAAGGTCGACTTCGCGGGCCCGTACCTGCTGGCGCACCAGGACATCCTCGTCCGCGCCGACGACTCCTCGATCAAGTCCCCGGCCGACCTGAACAGCAAGAAGCTGTGCTCGGTGACCGGCTCCACCTCGGCTCAGAACGTCAAGGAGAAGCTGGCGCCGAAGGCCCAGCTGCAGGAGTACGGCGGCTACTCCGAGTGCCTCACCGGCCTGGAGAACAAGGTCGTCGACGCACTGACCACCGACGACAGCATCCTGGCCGGTTTCGCCTCGCAGAAGGACTTCCAGGGGAAGTTCAAGCTGGCCGGCTTCAAGATGAGCAACGAGAACTACGGCATCGGCCTGAAGAAGGGCGACGCCGACCTCAAGAAGAAGATCGACGACGCGCTCACCAAGATGGTCTCGGACGGTTCCTGGGACGAGGCGGTGAAGGCCAACTTCGGTCCGGCGAACTACAAGAACGAGCAGGCCCCGAAGATCGGCAACATCGTCAAGTGAAGCAGGGCTGACCCGGCGCGCCGTCCGTGAACGGCGGCGCGCCATGCCCTCCTACACGCGGAAGCGCGGGAGATCGTGTTCGACTTTCTTGAAGGTTACGACCTGTTGGGAGCCTTCTGGGTGACGGTGCAGCTCACCGTCTACTCCGCCCTCGGCTCCCTCATATGGGGAACGCTGCTGGCCGGCATGAAGGTCGGCCCGGTCCCCTTGATGCGCGGATTCGCCACCGCCTATGTGAACGTCGTCCGGAACATTCCTCTGACCGTCATCATGGTCTTCTCGTCGCTGGGTCTCTTCCAGACGCTCAGCATCAAGCTCGGGGCCAGCGATTTCACGGACATCAACTTCCGGCTCGCGGTCCTCGCGCTGATCGTCTACACCTCGGCCTTCGTCTGTGAGGCGCTCCGGTCGGGCATCAACACCGTGCCGGTCGGCCAGGCGGAAGCAGCGCGTGCGCTCGGTCTGAGCTTCACGCAGGTGCTCCGTCTGATCGTCCTTCCGCAGGCCTTCCGCTCGGTCGTCAATCCGCTGGCCAACGTGCTGATCGCGCTGACGAAGAACACCACGGTCGCCACCGCAATCGGCGTGGCCGAAGCGGCATACCTGATGAAGGAAATGATCGAGGCCGAGGCGCAGCTGATCCTGATCGCCGCCGTCTTCGCGTTCGGATTCGTCTGTCTGACCCTCCCGACCGGCCTGATACTCGGCTGGGTGAGCAAGAAGGTGGCGGTGAAGCGATGACTTCCGTCCTCTACGACGCCCAGGGGCCGCGCGCCAAGCAGCGCAACATCCTGTACACGGTCCTCTTCCTGCTCGTCGCCGCTGCCGCGGTGTGGTGGCTGTACGACAGCCTGGCCTCCAAGCACCAGCTCGACTGGATCAAATGGAAGCCGTTCTTCACCAGCTCCCAGCCCTGGCAGACCTACATCTGGCCGGGACTGCAGAACACCCTGAAGGCAGCGGCGTTCGCCCTGGTCATCGCTCTGCCACTGGGTGCCCTCTTCGGTATCGGGCGGCTCTCGGACCACCGGTGGGTGCGGATGCCGGCCGGCGTCGTCGTGGAGTTCTTCCGCGCCATCCCGGTGCTGATCCTCATGATCACCGCGAACCAGGCGTACTCCGAGTACACGACGATCAGCAGCGAGTCCCGCCCGCTGTACGCCGTGGTCACGGGTCTGGTGCTGTACAACGCCTCGGTGCTCGCCGAGATCGTACGGGCCGGGATCCAGTCCCTCCCCAGCGGACAGACGGACGCGGCCAAGGCGATCGGTATGCGCAAGGGCCAGACCATGCTGTACGTGCTGCTTCCGCAGTCGGTGACGGCCATGCTGCCCGCGATCGTCAGCCAGCTCGTCGTCATCGTGAAGGACACCGCCCTCGGCGGCTGGGTGCTGACCTTCCCTGAGCTGCTGGCGTCGGTCCGCCCCATGAGTGCGAACTACGGCGCGAACACCATCGCGTGCTTCACGATCGTCGCCCTGATCTACATCGTGGTGAACTTCGCGCTCACCTCGTTCGCGAGCTGGCTGGAGGGCCGGCTGCGGCGCAGGAAGAAGAGCACGGGTGCCGTGGTCGGTGCCGGACCTGGCGGCGGTCTGGAGACCATCGGTGCGCCGACGCTCAACATCGACGACGGACGCGGCGTCTGACGACTCGTCGATAATCTCCCCGCGAGGGGCGCCGGTGCATCCACCGGCGCCCCTCGCCGCGTTCCGGTGTCACTTGACGCAAGCACCGGCAGTGGGTTGCATACGTTCTGTGATCGCCGACCGAACGCTCGCTTCCACATCCGACACCATCCTTACGACCGCACGGGCCCAGGGAGTCGCACCGTGGACCCGGTGATCGTCGCCGGTGCCGGGCCCGTCGGCCTGGTGCTGTCGCTCGCCCTCGCCGCGCAGGGCGTCCCCTCCGTACTTCTCGACGAGGATGCGGGGAAGGAGGAGACACGTCCCGCCCGGACCGTGGTTCTGCGTGAGGACACCGCGGCGCTGGTGGAACGGCTCGGGTGCACGACGCTCCGGGACGAGGGCGTCCGGTGGTCCGGCTGGCGGTCCATGCGGCGCAAGCAGCTGGTACGCGAACTGCCGCTCGGCGACGATTCCCCGTACGGTGATCAGCTGCCGGCCCCGGTCCATGTGCCGCAGCACGCACTGATGCGCGGGCTGCGGGACGCGATCGCCATACAGGATCTGGTGCAGATGGTGCCGTTCAGCCGGATCGACACACTGGAGCAGGACCCGGCCGGCGTCACGGTGCACACCAGGGAGCCCGACTCGACGTGGTGGCGCGGGAGTTACCTGGTCGGCTGCGACGGCGCCAGGTCCACCGTGCGCAAGCTCCTGGACATCAGGTTCCCCGGACGCACGGCGGTGGAGCGGCATGCCGTCGCCGCGCTGCGCACCGAACTGCCCTGGCCCGGCCAGGCCGTGCTGCACCGGCTGCCGCCGTGGCGCAGCGGCGGCGCCGAGGTGACCGCGCGGCCGCTGCCGGACGGCGTGTGGCGGCTGGACTGGCTGCTTCCGCCGCGCGGCGAGCTCGTCACGCCCGACGCCCTGATCACCCGCGTGCGGGACACCCTCGCCGGCTGGTGCGGTGGTGAGACCCCGCCGTACGAACTCCTGGACACGGGCGTCTACACGCTGCACCACCGGCTGGCCCGGCGCTGGCGCGTCCGGCGGGCCTTCCTGGCCGGGGACGCCGCACATCTGCTGGGCGCCCTGGGTACGCAGGGGCTCGACGAGGGGCTGCGGGACGCCGAGAACCTGGCCTGGAAGCTGGCACAGGCCTGGCATCACGGCGCCTCAGACGTACTGCTCGACAGCTACCAGACGGAGCGCCGGGCCGCGGTCGCCTCGCGGCTACGCGCCGCGGACCAGTCGCTGCCGATACTGCGTGGTGGCGGAGGTCTGCGGACATTGGTTCCGGGGGGCGCACGCGGGCACGATTCGCTGCTCGCCGACGGTCATCTGGGCTGCGGCCCGCTCGGTGCGCCCCCCTCGTACACGCACTCCCCCCTTGCACCTCCACGCGCCGAGGCGCACACAACGGTCGGTACGCCCCCCGGTGCGCCGGTTGCCGACGTGCGGGTGACGGCGCCCGACGGCACGACCGTACGACTGCGCGAGCGGCTGGGGCAGGGGCATCTGCTGGTGCTGCTGGTCGCTCCGGGGACCGGGGTGTGGGACCGACGGCACTGGCTGATGGCGGGCGTGATGCCCCGGCTTGTCGAGGCGGTCGACGCCTTGCCGGTAAGGGGCGAGCTCCTGGTGACCGAGGCCTACCCCGGGGCATCGGCCCACACCGTGCTGCTGGTCCGGCCGGACGGACACCTGGTGGCGTCGTTCGGCGGGGTCCGGCCGACTGAACTTTTCGCGGCGGCGGACGCGGCGCGCGGCGGTGAGCCACGTGCGTCCGTTCGCGCCGACCGGACCGCAGACATCAATTGACCCCCGCGGCGGCACATGGTGTACTCCGAAACGTGACCGACACCGATGTGCGCCTGTGGCGGAGGGTCCATATGGACCTCGTCCGCTACGCGGGCTGCGTGTGTCGTCCGTCCTGCTGAAGCGCCTCTTCCTGCTGCGGTGTGCGCCCTGTCGCACCCCGGGCATCACACGCGAACTCTCAGGACGGTCCCTGTGTCTTCCTCTCCCCCTCCTTCGCCTTCCCTGCGCACGCCTGTCTCCGGTCCACACTCCGGTGCCGGACCTGGCCCGACAGCCGCGGAACTGCTCGAATACGTCCGCCGCACGGCCGCGGACACCGATCTCATCGCCGCACTCCCCCTCGATCCCGAAGGCCGCACCTGGATCCGGCTCGACGGGCCCGGTGGCAGTGAGGCCTGGCTGATCGGATGGCCGCCGGGCACCGGCACCGGCTGGCACGACCACGCCGAATCGCTCGGTGCCTTCAGCACGGCGGCCGGCGCCCTGAAGGAGCAGTCGCTCGCGGTGCGGCTGCCCACGGACGGCTGGAAGACACTTGAACTGGCCGAAGGCGTCGATCGGTCCCGGCAGCTGCCGACCGGTCAGGGCAGGGCGTTCGGCCGGCACCATGTGCACGAGGTGCTGAACGAGTCCGACACCGATCACGCCGTCTCCGTCCATGCGTACTATCCGCCGCTGCCACAGATCCGGCGCTACAGCCGCACGGGCGCGGTACTCCGTCTTGAGCACGTCGAGCACCCGGAGGACTGGCAGTGAGCGGCGACCGGAACGGCGGTACGGAGCGGGTGGGAATCGACGAGCTGCTGGAGCGGGTCCGGGCCGGATTCGACCGGATCGGTCCGCACGAGGCGGCCGCCGCCGCCGACGACGGGGCCCTGCTGGTGGATATCCGCTATGCGGAGCTGCGCGACCGGGACGGACTGATTCCGGGGGCGCTGGTCGTCGAGCGCAATGAGCTGGAGTGGCGGCTCGACCCGCAGGGCAGCCATCGCGCACCGGAGGCGGTCAGCCATGACCTGCGGGTGGTGGTGGTGTGCAACGAGGGCTACGCGTCGAGTCTCGCGGTCGCGTCCCTGCAGCAGTTGGGGCTGCACCGGGCGACCGATCTGATCGGCGGGTTCCAGGCGTGGCGGGCGGCGGGGCTCCCGGTCGACGTCTGACGGGTGACAGTCGCGGCTGCCGTGCCCGCTCGGGACACCGGCCGCACTGCGCCTCCGTCGTGTCATTGCTGGGAAGCAGCCACCTCCACCGGGCCGGCCTTCAGTGCCACCCGGCCGGGCAGCGCGGAGGCGACCAGGACCAGCAGCGCGGCTGCGCCCACCACCGTCGCGTACACCACCGGCATGACGGTGGGCGCCGCGCTGCCGGTCATGCCGATGCTGAAGGCGGTGAGTACGGCGAGTGCGATGCCGGTGCCGAGGACGGCGGCGATCAGCAGGACCGACAGGGCCTCGATACGGAGCATTCGCAGGACCTGGCGCCGGGTGGCACCCGCCAGGCGGAGCATGGCGAACTCCTTGATCCGTTCGGACACCGACATGGCAAGGGTGTTGACGACCGCGATCGCGGTGAAGGCCAGGATCAGACCCATGGCGAGATAGTTGACCTCGGCGTTCTCCTGCTGCCGGTCGGCCTGGAGCCGGTCGGCAGTGGCAGGGGCGAGCACGGCGATGCCGGGCCACTTCTTCAGCGCGGCAGCGAGTCGGCCGCGGTCGCTGTCCCCGGCGACCAGAACCGTGGCAGCGAGGGGGTTGTCCATATGACGGGCGACCAGGTCGTGGGGCAGGGTCAGGTCGCCGAAGCCCAGGCCGCGGGCGTAGACGGCGGCGACGGTGAGGGTGGCGGGCGTCCCGTCGCCGAGGTGCAGTTCCAGTGTGCTGCCGGGGTGCAGTCCCAGCCGCTCTGCGGCGAGTTCACTGACCGCGGCGGTGCCGGGATCCGCCGCGAAGTCCGCGAGCGAACCGCCGGTCACTTCAGGATCCCAGGTGCGGCTCAGACCGGCCTGCGTGACGCCCTGGGCCTGGTACTTGTCGAGTCCGACCCGGACGGTGGTCCGTACGACCTCGGTGGCGGCCGTGACGCCCTGGGTCGTACGGACGGTCTCAGCGGCGACGGACGGGATTCCGGGGCCCTGCGCGGCCAGGACCCAGGTGGCACGGGTGCCTTCTCGGGCCTGGGTGCGGGCGGCACTGCCGAGGGTCGGCTGGACGAAAAGAACCGTGCAGGTCATCCCGATGAGCAGGGTGAGCGGGGTGACGACGGCGGCCATCCGGGTTGAGTTTCCGCGGATGTTCGCGGTGGCGAGAGTGCCGCCGAACCCAGCCAGTCGGAGCGGTCCCGCGAGCAGCGCCGACGCCATCCTGATGAGGAGCGGGCCGAGCAGCGACACTGCCGTGGCCAGCACCACGACGGACAGGAAGGTGACGGGGGTCGAGGCCGCCTCGGTATGGAGGCTGCTGAGTACGGCGACGAGGACTCCGCCGCCCGCGAGCAGCACCAGACCTGCGGCGATGCGGCCCCGGACCGGCCGGTCGCGCTCGACCGCGGACTCGGCCATGGCTTCGGCCGGGCGGATACGGGCGATCCGGCGGCCGGAGATCCTGGCGGCTGCCCAGGCTCCGAGGAGGGTGACAGCGACGGCGGCGAAGGCCGGGAAGATGCCCGCGGTGCGTTCCAGGTTCGCGGGGATCGCCCCCATGTCGATGAACCGGCTGTGCAGCCAGGTGGCGAGCGGCAGTCCGGCCAGCGAGCCCAGTACACCGGCCGCCGCTCCGACGATCAGCGCCTCACGGCCGAGGAGACGGCGTATCTGGCGCGATGTGGCGGCGATGGCGCGCAGCAGTGCCAGTTCTCGGTGGCGCTGCTGGATGGAGAGCGCAAAGGTGCCTACGACCACGAGGATCGCGACGAGGAGTGAGGTACCGCCCATCGCGCCACCCATCGAAACGAGCTTGGTACGGGCGCCCCCGGCGTCCAGGAACTCGACCGGACCGCGGTCGCCACCCATGGTCACCTGTGCGGTGGTGCCCTTGAGTGCTCGCTGAACACGCCGCTTCAGCTCGGTGAGGTCCGTGCCGGGCGCGGGCAGCACGCCGAGGGCGGTGACCTGGCCGGGGCGGGCAGCGAGTCGCTCGGCCTCGGCGGCGAAGAAGAACAGGGAGGTCTGCTGCTGGAGCTCACCGCGGCCGGCCGGGGCCGCGATGCCGCTGATGCGGTACCGCCGGGGGGCACCGGTGGACTGCACAGTGAGCCGGTCCCCTGGCTTCAGGCCGGCCCGCTCGGCGAACCCTCGGTCGATCACGATGTCGTCTGCGGTGGCGGGAGCTCGGCCTGTGGTGAGCGTGAACGGGGTGATGGAGGCAGACGCCCAGGAGTGTCCGTACGAAGGCCGGTCAACGGGCTCGGTAACGGGCTCGGCAAGGAAGGTGAGCTCGGGAATCACCTTGCGCACGCCTTCCAGGGGCCGGATCCGGTCGGCGGTGGCCGCGGGGAGCCATGCGCGCTCGGCGACGGGTTTCGCCTTGTGCTTGGCCTTCGTCTCTCCGTTGCCCTTGTGCTTGACGGTGGTCCGGTGGACGTTCTGGTCGGCGGAGACGACGAGCGGAGCCGCGGCATAGCGCTCGGTGGCGATCCTTCCGCGCAGTCCGGTCTCCAGGAGGGTGCCGCAGGCGGTGATGAGGGCGGCGGCGCACATCAGCGCCAGCAGGGCGCCCAGGAACCCGCCCTTGCGGTCCCGAATTGTCCGCAGGGCATAGCGCAGCATCATGATGCGTCCGTCTCTCTTCTGTTGTCGTCCGCGTCGTCGTTCGCAGGGGGCTGGAGCAGGGCCGGAAAGGCAAGCAGCCGGGTGTGGACCGTGCGGGCGCCCGGCGGGATGTCGGCGTCGGGCCGCTTGTAGCGGTTCATGAGGGCGATGAACTCCTCGAAGAACGCGCGGAGTTCGGGGAGCGTGAGCTGGATGGAACCCCGCGAGTACGGGAACGCATCGGCCCACTCGCCCAGTTCGCCCCCCGACTCGCCACTGTCGCGCTGGAGGCGCTCGAAGAGGGCGAGGTCGGCGGCGTATGCATGGCGGTTCAGCTCGTCCATGACGAGCCGCACCTCGGGGCTCTGACGGGAACGGGGCGGGAAGCGCCGGTCGCCGGGAACGGCCCGCCACCACCTCGCCCGCCGGCCGCCCGGTTCCTCGGCGGCGGCGTCCTCCACGAAGCCGTACCTGGCGAGTTCACGCAGGTGATAGCTGGTGGCCCCGGTGTTCAGAGCCAGGGCGCGGGCAAGGATCGCGGATGTCGCCGGGCCGTGCAGGGTGAGGCGCTGAAGGATCTGCTGGCGTCGCGGCTGAGCGAGGGCCTTGAGAGCGGCCAGCTCCGTGATTTCGGTACCGCCGGGCTTCTCTGCCATGTGTCACACACTGCTCTGTGCACAGATGCCTGTGCACTGGAGCATGCCCGCGTCTTCGTGCGGGGGCTGGCCCCCTGTCGGCGGCTCCCATGTCCCCCGAATCCGCCCCGACACACCCGAACGCCTCACCCCAGTGGAGCAAATTCGCCATAAGGCGGACATTTGCCCCAATACCTAGGACTGACATGACGGAGACGTCGCACCCATGCCGACCACCACCCTCACCCCCGACCAGCTCGACCGTCAGGCCGCACGTCTCCACGACACGGAGGCCTGGCAGCAGATCGTCGCGGGCTGGGACATCACCACCCCCGAACCCGTGCGTCCTGTCTCACCCGGCAGCGCGCCGCACCCGCCGGACCGGCACCCGGCCGACTGGCGCGATCTGCTGTCCGTGCCCGTCGACCAGCTGATCGCCGACTCGGTGCGCGCCCTGCCCCCGGCCCCGCCGCGCGAGCGTCCACTCCCCGGACGAATCGGCGCGATCCTCCCGGACCGGCTCCATGCCTGGCGTCGCATCGGGCAGCCTGAACTGCGGCCTTCCACCCACCTCGCCTACGCACGGCAGATCCTGACCGAGTGGGGCTGGCAGAACACCCCGTACCGGCTGCGGAACGCCCGCGGCGCCCGCTGCATCTGCGGCGCCCTCCTCACCGCGCACCGCCTGGGCTACGGCTCTCTCGACACCGTGGACCGGGCCGGCGCCTGGCTCATCGCGGAACTCCGCTCGCAGGGCTGGACCGATCTCATCGGCCCCTGGAACCGCCACCCCAGCCGCACCACATCGGATGCCCTGGCCCTGCTGGACGCCACCATCCGTCGCGCCTCGTTCGCCGGACACTGACACCTGGCGCGCCACCCACCGCGCAACGGCCCCGCCTCCCGCGCCCGGCTTCCGTCCCCCGCCGCATCTCTGCGCGCACCCCCCGGTGCGCCCACCGTCAGCGATGCGCCCACCGTCAGAACGGCTCTTCGAGACCTTCCGTGTCCTCACCCTCTTCTTCGAGTGCCTGACGCACCACACGCAGGGCCATCCCCTCCCCGTACCCCTTGCGCGCCAGCATGCCCGCCAGGCGGCGCAGACGCCTGTCACGGTCCAGGCCGCGGGTGGAGCGCAGCTTGCGCGCGACGAGCTCCCGGGCGGTCTCCTCCTCCTGCTCGGAGTCGAGCTGCCCGATCGCCTCGTCGATCACCGCCGAGTCCACCCCCTTGGTGCGCAGTTCCCGCACAAGAGCACGGCGGGCCAGGCCCCGGCCATGGTGTCGGGATTCCACCCAGGCATCCGCGAACGCCGCGTCGTCGATGAGCCCGACGTCCTCGAAGCGCGACAGCACCTCTTCGGCCGCCTCGTCCGGGATCTCCCGCTTGCGCAGTGCGTCCGCAAGTTGCTTGCGGGTGCGTGGGGTCCCGGTGAGCAAACGCAGACAGACGTTGCGCGCCTGCTCGACCGGGTCTCGCGGCTCCCCCTTCTCGGCCCTCGACGAGGAAGGGGAGCCGCTGCTCCTGGAGCGGGAGCGGGCCCGACGGCCCGCGCCTTCGCCGAACCCTGCGCCCGAGCCGGTGCCGTAATCGGGACCGGCGCCGGGGTCGGGGGCGGGCTCGGCATCGCTGCCCGGCCACTCCGTACGACGTGTCACGGTCTAGCTCTTGGCCGCCGCAGTCTTGGCCGGCTTCGCCTTGCCCGCCGGAGCGGGCACCGACTTCGCCGCACTGTCGGCCGCAGCCGCCGCGCCGCCCGCCGCGTCCGCCCCCGGTTCGGCGGACAGAGCCGCCTCCGGCCTGACACCGATGCCCAGCTTCTCGAGGATCTTCTTCTCGATCTCGTTGGCGAGGTCAGGGTTGTCCTTGAGGAAGTTGCGGGCGTTCTCCTTGCCCTGGCCGAGCTGGTCGCCCTCGTACGTGTACCAGGCGCCCGCCTTGCGTACGAAGCCGTGCTCCACGCCCATGTCGATCAGGCCGCCCTCACGACTGATGCCCTGGCCGTAGAGGATGTCGAACTCGGCCTGCTTGAAGGGCGGCGCAACCTTGTTCTTGACGACCTTGACGCGGGTGCGGTTGCCGACGGCGTCGGTGCCGTCCTTCAGCGTCTCGATACGACGGATGTCGAGGCGCACCGATGCGTAGAACTTCAGCGCCCGGCCACCGGTCGTGGTCTCCGGGGAGCCGAACATCACACCGATCTTCTCGCGGAGCTGGTTGATGAAGATCGCGGTGGTCTTGGACTGATTGAGCGCGCTGGTGATCTTGCGGAGTGCCTGGCTCATCAGTCGGGCCTGCAGACCCACGTGCGAGTCGCCCATCTCACCCTCGATCTCCGCACGGGGCACGAGTGCCGCGACCGAGTCGATGACGATCAGGTCGAGAGCGCCCGAGCGGACCAGCATGTCCACGATCTCGAGCGCCTGCTCACCGTTGTCCGGCTGGGACAGGATGAGGTTGTCGATGTCGACACCGAGCTTCTTCGCGTACTCGGGGTCCAGGGCGTGCTCCGCGTCGATGAAGGCCACCGAGCCGCCGAGCCGCTGTGCGTTCGCCACCGCGTGCAGCGTCAGCGTCGTCTTACCGGAGGACTCCGGCCCGTACACCTCCACCACACGGCCGCGCGGCAGTCCGCCGACGCCGAGGGCGACGTCGAGTGCGGTCGACCCGGTGGGGATCACCTCGATGGGCTCGTTCGGCCGCTCACCGAGGCGCATCACCGCGCCCTTGCCGAATTGCCGTTCAATCTGTGCGAGTGCGGCGTCCAACGCCTTCTCGCGGTCGGTTCCTGCCATGGGTTCCACCCGATTTGCTTGAGTCGATCGCTTCACGTCAAAGACGCTAACCCCTGCCACTGACAATGGGCCTCGACGTCCTCCCGGCCTGTGGACAACTCCACGGTCGGGCCCGGGAAAACCCGGCCGGAATCCCATGAGAATGGATGTTCGATTTTGGTGTCAAGCACACCGCGCCGGACCGACCCGCCCCCAGGATAGCGCTCTAGCACTCTACACTTGACGAGTCAAGATCAAGTGGTCAACATCATGCTAGATTCCGGCCGTATGGGGACATCGCTGGCAGGGAAAGTGGCCCTGGTAGCCGGCGCCACGCGAGGTGCGGGCCGTGGGATCGCCGTTCAGCTGGGAGCGGCCGGAGCGACCGTCTATGTCACCGGGCGGACGACCACGACCCAGCGGTCGGAGATGAACCGCCCGGAGACCATCGAGGAGACCGCAGCTCTCGTGGACGAGGCGGGCGGCCACGGGATCCCGGTCCGGGTGGACCACCTCGTGCCCTCGGAAGTCAGCTCGCTCGTGACGCGCATCCGGCGCGACCAGGGCCACCTGCACGTCCTCGTGAACGACATCTGGGGAGCCGAGATCGAGTGGGACAAGTCGGTCTGGGAATCCTGCCTGGAGACGGGTCTGCACACCCTGCGTCTGGCCGTCGACACACACGCCATCACCAGCCATTACGCGCTTCCGCTCCTCATCGAGCAGCCAGGGGGCCTGGTCGTCGAGGTGACCGACGGCACCGATGAGTACAACGCCGCCCACTACCGGGTCTCCTTCTTCTACGACCTGGCCAAGGCGTCGGTGAACCGGATGGCGTTCGCCCTCGCGCACGAGCTGAAGCCCCACGGCGCGACCGCGGTGTCGCTCACGCCCGGCTGGCTGCGGTCCGAGGCGATGCTGGACGCCCATGGCGTCACCGAAGCGAACTGGCGCGACGCGATCGCCCACGCACCCCACTTCGCGATCTCCGAAAGTCCGGCCTTCGTCGGCCGCGCCGTGGCCGCGCTCGCGCAGGACCCCGGGGTGGCGCGCTGGAACGGGCAGTCGCTGTCCAGCGGGCAGCTGGCGCGGATCTACGGCTTCACCGATCTGGACGGCAGTCGGCCCGATGCCTGGAGGTACGTCCCCGAAGTCCAGGACGCGGGCCGGCCGGCCGACGTGACGGGCTATCGCTGAGCACTGCGAGACCTCCGCACCCCCCGGACTCGCGCGCCCCGTCGGCGCTCCCGCACGGCGCCGGAGCTCCCGCGTCGCGCCGTCGCTCAGACCCGCGGCCGCGGACCCGGGGCTTCCGGTCGCTCCGCATCCTCTTCGTCGTTGTTCCCGGGAGCCCGGGTCGCGCTGCGCAGCCGCGAGAACACCGACTCACCGCGCCGCCGCTGGTGACGGCCGTGCACCCGTGGGTCGTCCGTCACGTCGTAGCGCTTCACATAGGCACCCAGGAACGCCTGCAGCGTCGCAACGGCCGGGATCGCGATCAGCGCGCCCACGGCGCCCATCAGCGCCGTACCGGCGATGACCGAACCGAAGGCGACCGCCGGATGGATGTCGACGGTCCTGGAGGTGAGCTTGGGCTGCAGCACATAGTTCTCGAACTGCTGGTAGATCACCACGAATCCGAGCACCCACAGGGCGTACCAGGGGTCGATGGTGAACGCGATCAGCATCGGCAGGGCGCCCGCCAGATACGTACCGATCGTGGGGATGAACTGCGAGACGAGACCGACCCAGACCGCGAGGGCCGGCGCGTAGGGCACATCGAGGAACACCAGCAGGATGTAGTGCGCGATCCCGGAGATGAGAGCCATCAGCCCGCGCGAGTAGAGATAGCCACCGGTCTTGTCGACCGCGATCTCCCAGGCCCGCAGGACTTCGGCCTGCCGAGCCGGCGGCAGCACGGAGCACAGACCGCGGCGCAGCCGGGGACCGTCGGCCGCGAAGTAGAACGAGAACAGGGAGATCGTCAGCAGTCGGAACAGCCCGCCGAGCACAGTGGTGGAGACATCGAGCACACCGGTCGCACTGTTCTGGACGTACTTCTGCAACCAGTCGGAGTGCAGCAGGCTGTCCTGCACCTCGACCCGGGAGAGGTCGGTGTGAAAGTTCTGGTTGACCCAGTTGATCACCGAGTCCAAGTACTTGGGGAACTCCTCGACCATCTCGACGATCTGGCCCGCGAGCATTGATCCGAGCAGTACGACGAACCCGGCCCCGGCGATCAGGATCACCAGGAACACCAGGAAGGTCGCCAGGCCGCGACGCATGCCGCGCGCCGACATCCGGCCTACCGCGGGTTCTATGGCGAGCGCCAGGAAGAAGGCGATCAGCACATTGATCAACAGCCCGATGAGCTGGTCGAACGCCCAGCTGCCGAGCCGGAAGCAGGCATAGAGCGCCAGGGCGAGGACCATGGCGCGCGGCAGCCACGCAGGCATTCGGGCCGACCCGACGCCGGACGGCTGGGTCGGTGGCGCGGCCGGCGGGACGGGCGGAGTCGGGACGGGCGGGGTCTGGGCGGTCTCGTCTGTCAGTGCCACGGACCCAGTCTCGCCCACGGCTGTGACAGCCGGCCGCCCGCCCCGGAGAGCGGGTGCGGTCCCGCGGGGACGAGCAGTTCGTCAGCGCTTGTCGGCGGGGATGCCGACCGCCGTGCAGACGCCGCGCCAGACGTCCTTCGCCTCCCAGCCGGCGGCCAGCGCCTGGTGCACCGTCCGCCCGCCGAGCTCGGCCATCACATGGTCGTGCGCAAAGGAGTCGGCGTACCCCGCGCCGAAGTGGTCTTCCATCCGTTCCCAGAAAATCGTCAACCGCATGACTTCAGTATCCCGCTCCTGAGAGTGCTGCCGTGCCGGTACGACATGTCGAGAGCGCTTACCGGCCTACGGTCGGTCCATGGCTGGAACAGGAGCAAGCCCCCTCAACCGCGCCGAGCAGTTCATCTGGCTCACGGCCCGTGTCCTCGAACAGCGGCGGTTCGCCCACCACTTCCTGGCAGGTGGTGCCGACGCCGTGGAGACCGCGCTCACCGCCTATCTCAACGAGGACGGCGGATACGGTCACGCACTCGAACCCGATCTGCGGGGCCCCGTCAGCCAGCCGCTGCACACGGCCCATGCGCTGAACGTTCTCGATTCCATCGGGCGCTGCAGCGGTCTGCGGGTGGAACGGATCTGCCGCTTCCTGACCGATGTGTCGACCAAGGAAGGTGCGCTGCCCGCCCTCCTGCCCTCGCAGCGAGGCTATCCGGCCGCGCCGTTCATCCCGCTCGTCGACGACCCGCCGGCGGAGCTGCTCGCCACCGGTCCTGTCGTCGGGCTGTTGCACCGTAATGCGGTCTGGCACGCCTGGCTCTTCCGGGCCACCGACTTCTGCTGGGCGGCGGTCGACGCACTGGAGCACTCGCATCCGTACGAGATCGAGGCGGCGGTCGCCTTCCTGGACGGTGCACCGGACCGGGCGCGGGCGGAGGCCGCGGCGGACCGCCTCGGACGGCTGGTGCGGGAACAGCGGCTGGCCGTACTGGATCCGGAGCGGCGCGCGGAGTACCCCGTGGCGGCCGGATATGCGCCGGGTGAGCAGCACTTCCCGTACGACTACGCCCGCACACCCGATTCGCTCGCCCGTCGCTGGTTCACCGACGAGGAGCTGGAACGCTCCCTCGACCATCTGGCGTCGGAGCAGCAGGCGGACGGCGGCTGGCCGTTGAACTGGCGGCAGTGGGCGCCGGGCACAGCTCTGGAGGGTCGGCCGCTGGTGACGCTCAAGGCGCTGCTGACGCTGCGGGCCCACGGCCGCAGCCTCGGCTGAGCGCCGGGGCGGAGACACACCGCCAACCGTCCTTGAGCGGGCCCACGGACGGCCGTGACCACGCCGTCCGACGCGGGCCGTCGGTCGTCGGCCGGACGGCCGCCGCCGGGTCGCTCATCCTGCGCCGTGTGTGCCGTCGGTGCCGTGGCCGCTGTCGTGGAGCAGCAGGGCCGCGATGGCGAGCGCGGTGCCGCGCGGCGACACCAGATCGAGCCCGGTCAGCTCGGCGAGCCTCGCCAGCCGGTTGTCCACGGTGTTGGGATGCAACCCCAGCAGCGCCGCGGTGAGGCGCCTGTCCTGCTGGTGTGCCAGGTGGGTCCGCAGGGTCCGCAGCAACTCGGGGCGGGCGGCGGCGGGGTCCAGCAGGGCGGCTATCCGGCGGCTGCCCGGACCGGGGCGCGACAGCTGGAATTCGAGGAGCACGTCGTCGAGGCCGTGCAGTCCCGGCGGCAGCCCGCACGCCCGGGCGACCCGGATGATTTCCACAGCCGTACGGGACGCCTCGGGGACCGCCCCGGGTGCTTCGGCCGGAACTGCGGCGACCCGGACGTCGGCGCCGCAGGCACGAGTCAGCCGCCGGGCCAGATCGCCGGGTGGTTCGCACTCCTGCGGTACGACAGCACGGCCTGCGCCCGCGTCGAACAGGAAGAGCAGCTCTGTACCGAATGTCTGGTCGAGCACCGTCTGGATGCGCCGCATCCGGCGCCTTACGGTCACCGGGCTGCCGGTGCCGGATCTGCCGGACCCCGCGTTCCCGGTATCCGCACCGCCCGGCCCCGTGCTCCCGGGCCCCGCACCGGGTTCCGACGGTTCCAGCACGACGGCGAGCACGAGCGCGGGCCCGTCGAGGCCGAGCTGCGCCGACAGGGAGTGACCGGGTTCCAGAGTCCCGTCGAGGAACCCTCGCACCAGGGAGCGGCGCTGCTCCCGCTGTTCCGCCTCCAGCGCCGAGCGCTCATCCATGTAGGTCTCGGCCACCGCACCGACCAGCGAGTGGTGCGACTGGAGCAGCAGATCGACGAGCTCGATGAGCGCACCCTCCTCACCGGGTTGTGCTGCCTCGCGCAGCGCCTGCCACAGGACGTACATACCGAGTGCGTGACTACGCAGCAGCAGGTGCAACGGCATCCCCTCCTCGGCGCGCTGCGCGGCACGCTCGCGGAAAAGCCGGAGCCCGCCGGGGCTGGGGTGCGGTTCGGTGGCCCGGCGCAGGAAGAGACGTACGCCGTGCCGGGCGGTCGCGGCGATCTCGAGGTCCTTCACATCGTCCGGGAGCCCGGTGTAACCGGGGAGCTGCTCGAAGGAATCACGGGCCATGTGCCGCGCCAGCTCGTTGACCCGGGGCTCGCAGCGCAGGGCGAGGGCCCTGGCCGCATCGGACAGTGGCATGGCTGTTCTCCCTGCACCCGAGTGGCCTTAGTGACGCGTCACAGTACGCAGGGCGAAGCGGTGTGACGAGGGCGGGTGTCGGAGGTCACTTCGGAGCCCGAGACTCGGGTTCCGGGCGATCTGCCGTACAGCATCGAAGGAGCCGCAGGTATGACCGAGCACAAGCCGACGGACTATCTCAGCTATATCGACCGGGTGTGGCAGGGGGAGGACACACTGCTGCCGCATCTGTCCGGTGCGTACTCGGGCGCGGGCCTGGTGACCGTTCGCGAACGGGTCGGCTTTCTGCCCGCCTTCGCCAATGTGGCGGTCTTCGACACGGGTGCCGGGCTGGTGCTCGTGGACTCCGGGGACTTCCGTACGGCAGGGCCACTGCACGAGGCGGTCGGGGCCTTCAGCGAGCAGCGGGTCGGCACCGTCGTCTACACCCACGGTCATGTCGACCATGTCCTCGGTGTCGCACCGTTCGACGCGCAGGCGGACAGTGAGGGGCGCGAGCGGCCTGAGGTGATCGCGCACGAGGCGGTCACCGCTCGCTTCGACCGCTACATCAGTACGGCGGGCTACAACACCTGGATCAACCGCAGGCAGTTCGGCGTACCGTCGTTGAACTGGCCGTCCACCTACCGCTATCCCGACACCACCTATCGCAGCCGGCTGACTGTCGAGCGCGGCGATCTGACCTTCGAGCTGGTGCACGCCAAGGGTGAGACGGACGACAGCACCTATGTGTGGGTCCCCGAGCTCAAGACCCTGTGCACCGGTGACCTCTTCATCTGGAACACCCCGAACGCGGGCAACCCCCAGAAAGTGCAGCGGTACCCGGAGGACTGGGCGCGGGCGCTGCGCGCCATGCAGGAGCTCGGCGCCGAACTCCTGCTCCCCGGCCACGGAGTGCCGATCGTCGGCAAGGACCGGATCCATCGGGCGCTCGACGACACGGCGCGGCTCCTGGAGTCGCTCTGCGAGCAGACCAGGGATCTGATGAACGCGGGCCACCGCCTCGATGCCGTAGTGCACGGCGTACAGGTGCCGCATGAGCTGCTGCAGAAGCCCTATCTGCACCCCGCCTACGACGAGCCGGAGTTCGTCGTACGCAACCTGTGGCGGCTGTGGGGTGGCTGGTACGACCAGAACCCGGCTCATCTCAAGCCGGCCCCGGACGCCGCAGTCGCCACCGAGTTCGCGAACGCCGCAGGCGGCGCGTCCGCACTGGCACAGCGGGCGGTGAAGCTGTTGGAGGGGGTGAGCTGCGGCTCGCGTCGCACCTTGCGGAGACCGCCGCCCTTGCGGCCCCGGCTGATGTGGAAGTGGCGCGGATACGGGCGCAGGTGTACGCGAAGAGGGCGGCGTCCGAGACATCCACCATGGCCCGCGGGGTGTTCAACTGGGCGGCCGCGGAGTCGGCGGCGGTGGTGGAGGGCACCGACCTGGAGACCGAGCTGACGCGCTCTCCGGACGGCCGGAAGCGGGCCGCCGGAATGATCAGCGTCGGAGTTGCGGACGAGGATGCCTGCGGCTGCGGCGAGGCGCCGGGGGAGCACGGGTGACCGCCCCGGCGGGAGCCGCCGCACCGCTGCAGTCAGGCATCGGGGTGGAGGGCCCGGAGCGGCTGCGCCGGGGGGCCTGGGGCACCACCTGGCTGTTGCTCACCTTCATGCTGGTGAACTTCGCCGACAAGACCGTCATGGGCCTGGCCGCCGACCCGATCCGCGACGAACTCGGACTGACGCGGGGTGAGTTCGGTACGGCGCAGTCCGCCTTTTTCGCCCTGTTCAGCCTGGCCGCGCTCGGGGTGTCGTTCCTGACCCGCCGGATCCGTACCACCGTGCTGCTGCTCGGGATGGCGTTGCTCTGGTCCGTGGCGCAGCTTCCGATGCTGCTCGGCGCCGCCGGGTTCGGGACACTGCTGGCGACCCGGGTGCTGCTCGGTGCGGCCGAGGGGCCCGCGGCACCGGTGGCGGTGCATCATCTGCACGGCTGGTTCGGGCAGAAGGAGCGGACCCTGCCGACCGCCGTGCTGATGGTCGGCGCGGCAGGCGGGGTGGCGGTGTCCGCTCCGTTGCTCACCGTGGTGATCGATGGGTGGGGATGGCACTGGGCCTTCGGCATCGTGGGGCTGGTCGGCCTGGTGTGGGCGCTCTGCTGGTACGTACGTGGCGAGGAGGGGCCGCTCGCCCCTGCTCGAGGGCGGGCCGCCTCGGACCGCGGAAGCAGTGCTTCCGTTCCGTACCGGGGTCTGCTGCTCTCCGGTACCTGGCTGACGGCAGCCTTCGGGGCGTTCGCCGCCTACTGGCTGCTCTCCGCCGGCCTGACCTGGGCGCCGGACTATCTGCACGAGGTGTCGGGGCTGAGCCTGAAGCAGTCAGGGGCGGTGGTGACGGCAACGGCCATCGGCAACGCCGTGGTACTGCTGGGACACGGACTGCTGGCGCGGCGGGCGTCCCGGAAGGAGACTGCGCCGAAGCTGCCCGTGGGGCTCGGCGGTGGTGTGGTGATGTGTGTGGCCGCTCTGTCGATCGCGACGTTCGCCGAAGTGGACGCGGTGGCCGTGAAGATCGCACTGATGGTCGGCCCGATGGCACTGACGAATGTGATCCTCACGATGTCGCAGACAGCCGTCGCGCGGATCGCACCGTCCGGGCAGCGCGGGGTGGCCCTGGGCGCCCTGGCCTTCGTCTACGCACTCGCCGGCATCCTTTCGCCGCTGGTCACCGGCCGGATGGTGGATGCGGCGTCGTCCGTGCCGACGGGCTACCACTCGGCGTACCTGCTGATGGCGGGGCTGGTGGCGGCGGCCGGTGTGCTCGCCGTCTGCTTTCTGCGGCCGGAGAAGGACGCGATGCGGCTCGGCGTGCCGGAAACACCGGCGGTGGGCATTCCTGTGCACTGAGCCGTCGATGGTGGCCGGTGCAAGGGGCTCGGTCCCAGGGGCCGAGCCCCTTACACACCACACCTCTACGGGCGGCCCTGTCCTGCTCCGCACGGACCTCTACCCGAGCGCACGCACCCCTGCCGTGACGACCACGGCAGCTCCCACGACCACCAGGAAGGGAGCACGCAGGACCAGGGCGAGTGCCGCGGCGGCCAGTCCCGCGCCCCTGGCATCCAGCACCAGCTGCTGTCCGTCTCCGAAGGTCTGCTGCGCCGTGAGGGCCGCCAGGAGCGCCACCGGCAGGAGTGCGGAAAGACGCTGGACGAGTGGGCGTTCCAGTGCGCCTGCGGGCACCAGCAGTCCCAGCAACTTCGCGAGATAGCAGCCGACGGCAGTGAGTGCGATCGCTGTCCAGACGTTCATCGGCCGTCCTCCGTCGGGGTCGCCGCCATGGCGGGGGTGTCATCGGGCGAACCGTTCCTGCGCCCCATCAGGAAGAGAACGGCAGGCGCGGCCAGCGCGGAGAGCAGTACCGGTACACCCGCGGGCAGCACGGGCAGCAGACCGAGAGCGAGCAGGACGGCGAGCGCGGCGGTGATGCGCTCCGTCGTGCTCCTCAGCATGGGTGCGAGCAGGGCGAGAAAGACGGCGGGGCTCGCGGCGTCCAGTCCCCAGCTGTCGGTGTCGCCGAGCGCCTCCGCGCCAAGGGCTCCCAGCAGTGTGGTCAGGTTCCACAGCACGTACAGCGTGATTCCGGTGACGGTGAAGCCGATCCGCGCGGCCCGCCGGGTGGGCTGGGCCAGCGTCACAGCGGTCGTCTCATCGATCACCCACTGCGCGGCGAGGGGTCGCAGCGCGCGCGGGAGCGCCAGCAGTTGCGACAGCCGCAGGCCGTAGAACGCGTTGCGTACGCCGAGGAAGAACGCCCCGGCAGCCGCCGTGTACGGATTGCCGCCCGCCGCGAGCGCGCCTACCAGCGCGAACTGCGAGGCGCCTGTGAAGACGAGGAGGCTGAGCAGGCAGGTCTGGAGCAGGCTGAGGCCCGAGCCTGCCGAGGTGACTCCGAAGGCGAAGCCGGACAGCCCCACGGCGATACCGACGCCCAGGGCGTCGCGCACGACGGCCGCATCGGACTTCACCTCACCGGCGGCTGTCTCGGCCGGTTCACCGGTTATCTCTGGGGATGTTGTCTGTTCTGGCACAGACGGAACGCTACGGGGAGAGATCGGGACCGGTCTTGTACGTTCTTGCGCGTTCGCGCTGGTAGGCGCCCGGCGGCACCCCCACAATCCGGGTGAAATGGCGGTTCAGGTGCGGCTGATCGGTGAAGCCGACCTCGGTCGCGGCGACCGCGGGCGCCACACCCGCATCCAGCATCCGCCGCGCCAGCCTCACCCGGGCATCGGTGAGCCAGGTGTGCGGCGGCATCCCGTACTGCTTCTTGAACGCCCTCAGCAGGGCGAACGGGCTGGTTCCGAGTTCGACGGCCAGCACCTCCAGAGTCGGCGGCTCGGCCATCCTGCTCTCCAGCACCGCACGCGCCCGCGCCGCGTCACGGGCGCCCGCCGACCGGGGCGAGCGGGTGGGCAGCACGCTGCCATGGCTGCTGAGCAGCCGCGTCACCAGGATCCGCAGGACGCTGTCGGCGGCGAGCGCGTTGCCCTCCTCGGCCGCCCGGTGCACCTCGCCGATGAGCCGGGCCGATTCCGGGTCGACGACACTGGTCTCGGCGAAACCGACAGTGCCGCGCAGGCGCGTCGTATCGGCGGCGATGTCGTTGATCACCTGTGCGGACGGGTACAGCGTGGCGTACACCCAACCCTCGGGGACACCGGCCCGCGCGGTGTGCGGAACCTCCGGATTGATCATGACGACGACACCCGGGCCTGCGTGCACGGTGCCGCCGGGCAGTCCGACGTCCTCGACCCCCCGCGTGATGGTGCCGAAGACGTAGCCCTCGTGGCTGTGGCGCGGGAAGGTGTGGCGCACGTACCGGGCGCGCAGAAGATCGAGGTCGGGCAGTTCCGCGTACTGCCAGTACCTCGCCCACTCTCCCGAGGCCGAGCCGAAGCCCGAGCCTGATCCTGCCGCCATTCCCGAATTCTCGCAGGTACCGACCGCTGTCACCGTCCGTTGTCAGTGGTCGGGTGCACGATGGGGGACATGGCCGGCTCTGCGCTCGATTCGTTCTCCCCCGCCACCCGCGGCTGGTTCTCGGGTGCCTTCAGCGCGCCGACATCCGCGCAGGAAGGTGCCTGGCGCGCCATCGGCGAGGGTTCGGACGTGCTGGTCGTCGCGCCCACCGGATCGGGCAAGACGCTCGCCGCGTTCCTCGCCGCGCTGGACCGGCTGGCCGCGGTCCCGCCGCCCGCCGAGGCCAGGAAGCGCTGCCGCGTGCTCTACGTATCGCCCCTGAAGGCCCTCGCGGTCGACGTGGAGCGCAATCTGCGCTCACCGCTGACCGGGATCCGCCAGGAATCGGTGCGGCTCGGGCTGCCCGAGCCCGACGTGCGGGTGGGCATCCGCTCGGGGGACACGCCGCCCGCCGAGCGCCGCTCGATGGCGACCCGGCCGCCGGACATCTTGATCACCACCCCCGAGTCGCTGTTCCTGATGCTGACCTCCTCGGCTCGGGAGGCCCTGTCCGGGATCGAGACGGTGATTCTCGACGAGGTGCATGCAGTGGCCGGTACGAAGCGGGGCGCCCATCTCGCCGTGTCGCTGGAGCGTCTCGACGAGCTGCTGCCGCGTCCGGCACGGCGGATCGGCCTGTCGGCGACGGTCCGTCCGGTCGACGAAGTGGCGCGGTTCCTCTCGCCGCAGCGGAAGGTGGAGATCGTCCAGCCGCCGTCCACCAAGCGGTTCGATCTGTCGGTGGTCGTGCCGGTGGAGGATCTGGGCGAGCTCGGCGGTTCGCCCGCCACCGACCCGGATCAAGGGGGCCAGGCGGAAAAGCCGTCGATCTGGCCACACGTCGAGGAGCGGATCACCGACCTCGTCCAGGCGCACCGCTCCACCATCGTCTTCGCCAACTCCCGCCGTCTCGCCGAGAGACTGTGCAACCGGCTCAACGAGATCGCGTACGAGCGGGCCACCGGCGAGACGCTGTCGGAGGCCCACTCCCCCGCCGAGATCATGGCCCAGTCCGGTGCGGCGAAGGGCGCCCCGGCGCTGCTCGCCCGCGCACACCACGGTTCGGTCTCCAAGGAGCAGCGCGCCCAGGTCGAGGAGGACCTGAAGGCAGGCCGGCTGCCTGCCGTGGTCGCCACCTCCAGTCTGGAGCTGGGCATCGACATGGGTGCGGTCGACCTGGTGGTCCAGGTGGAGTCGCCGCCGTCGGTCGCCTCCGGACTGCAGCGGGTCGGCCGTGCCGGGCACCAGGTCGGTGCGGTCTCCACCGGAGTGGTCTTCCCGAAGTACCGCGGCGACCTGGTCCAGGCGGCAGTGGTCACCGAGCGGATGCGCACGGGCTCGATCGAGGCACTCCGGATCCCGTCCAATCCGCTGGACGTGCTGGCCCAGCAGCTCGTCGCCATGGTCGCCCTGGACACCTGGCAGGTGGACGATCTGCTGGCCGTGACCCGACGTGCCGCCCCTTTCGCCTCGCTGCCGGAGTCGGCGTTCACGGCCGTGCTGGACATGCTGGCCGGCCGCTATCCGTCCGATGCCTTCGCCGAGTTGCGCCCGCGCGTGGTCTGGGACCGCGTCGCCGGTACGGTCACGGGCCGCCCCGGCGCCCAGCGGCTCGCGGTCACCTCCGGCGGCACGATCCCCGACCGCGGGCTCTTCGGGGTCTTCCTCGCCGGGGCCGACCCCAAGAAGGGCGGCGGCCGGGTCGGCGAGCTGGACGAGGAGATGGTGTACGAGTCCCGGGTCGGCGATGTCTTCACGCTGGGCACCACGTCCTGGCGGATCGAGGACATCACCCGCGACCGGGTCCTCGTGTCACCGGCCCCCGGGGTTCCGGGACGGCTGCCGTTCTGGAAGGGCGACCAGCTGGGCCGCCCGCTGGAACTGGGCCGTGCCCTGGGCGCGTTCCTCCGCGAGATCGGCGGAATGTCGTCCGAGGACGCCAGGTCGCGGCTGCTCGCCGCCGGTCTCGACACCTGGGCCGCCGACAACGTCCTGTCGTACATCGGCGAACAGCGCGCCGCCTGCGGCCATGTCCCCGACGACCGGACCATCCTCGTCGAGCGATTCCGCGACGAGCTGGGCGACTGGCGGGTTGTCGTGCACTCCCCGTTCGGCGCGCAGGTCCACGCTCCGTGGGCGCTGGCGCTGGGAGCCCGTCTCGCCGAGCGGTACGGCATGGATGCCCAGGTGATGCATGCCGACGACGGCATCGTGCTGCGGCTGCCCGACGCCGACATGATGGGCCTGGACCTCCTGGACTTCGATCCGGCCCAGGACCTCACCCTTGACCCGTCGCAGAACTCGTCACAGAACTCGCCACGGGAGCCGGCCCCGTCGGCCGCAGCGGCGTACGACAGCGATCAGCCGCCCGTCGGCGCCGCCGATGTCGTCTTCGACCAGGGCGAGATCAACCAGATCGTCACCGATCAGGTCGGCGGATCCGCCCTGTTCGCCTCCCGTTTCCGCGAGTGCGCGGCGCGCGCCCTGCTGCTGCCCCGCCGCAGCCCGGGCAAGCGCACCCCGCTCTGGCAGCAGCGTCAGCGCGCCGCCCAGCTCCTCCAGGTGGCCTCGGAGTTCGGTTCCTTCCCGATCGTCCTCGAAGCGGTCCGCGAATGCCTGCAGGACGTCTTCGACGTTCCCGGCCTCACGGAACTGATGGGCGATCTCGAAGCGCGCCGCGTCCGCCTGGTCGAGGTGACCACCCAGGAGCCCTCGCCCTTCGCCCGCTCGCTCCTCTTCGGCTATGTGGCGCAGTTCCTGTACGAGGGCGACTCTCCGCTCGCCGAACGCCGGGCGGCCGCGCTCTCCCTCGACTCCCGTCTCCTCGCCGAGCTCCTGGGCCAGGCCGAACTGCGCGAGCTGCTCGACGCCGAGGTGCTGGGCGAGCTGGAGCAGGAGCTCCAGTGGCTGACCGAGGACCGCCGGATCAAGGACGTCGAAGGCGTCGCCGACCTGCTCCGCGTCCTCGGCCCGCTCACCGACGCCGAGTTGGCCGAGCGCGGTGCCGAGCAGCCGTGGGCCCCGGAGCTGGCATCGGCCCGCCGGGCCATCCGGGTCCGGATAGGCGGAGCCGACCACTGGGCGGCGATCGAGGACGCGGGCCGACTGCGTGACGCGTTGGGCACGGCCCTCCCCGTCGGCGTCCCCGAGGCGTTCACCGAACCGGTGAAGGACCCGCTCGGCGATCTCCTCGCCCGCTACGCCCGTACGCACGGCCCGTTCACCTCCACCGGCGCCGCCGCCCGCTTCGGCCTGGGCACCGCGGTCACGGACGGTGCGCTGCAGCGGCTCGCCGCGTCCGGCCGGATCGTCCAGGGCGAGTTCCACCCTGCAGGCATCGGCCAGGAATGGTGCGACGCCACGGTGCTGCGTCGGCTGCGCCGCCGGTCCCTCGCCGCGCTCCGGCACGAGCTGGAGCCGGTCCCGCCCGCCGCCCTCGCCGGCTTCCTTCCGCAGTGGCAGCATCTCGGCAACAACAGCCTGCGCGGCATCGACGGACTGGCCCGCGCCATCGAACAGTTGCAGGGTGCCCCCGTCCCCGCATCGGCGCTGGAGAAGCTGATCCTGCCCGGCCGGGTCACGGGGTACGTCCCCGCCCTGCTCGACGAACTCACCACCACCGGCGAGGTGATCTGGGCCGGCGCGGGCGCCCTACCCGGCAAGGACGGCTGGCTGTCCCTCTACCTCGCCGACAGCGCGCCTCTGCTCCTCCCGCCCCCGCACCCACTCGAACTCAGCGCGCTGCACGAATCCGTTCTGACCACCCTGACCGGCGGGTACGGACTGTTCTTCCGGCAGATCGCCGATCAGGTCCGCGCCACCACCCACCCGGACTGCACCGATCCTCAACTGGCCGACGCCATCTGGGAGTTGACCTGGTCCGGCCGGCTGACCAACGACACGCTGGCGCCACTTCGTTCGCTCCTCGGCTCCGGACGTACGGCAGGATCGACCGCCCACCGCGCCAAGCGCAGCATCCCCCGAGGCCGTTACGGCTCGCTCACCGCCGCCGCCCGTCCCGCGTCACGCACCGGTCCGCCCACTGTCTCGGGCCGCTGGTCCCTGCTGCCGACCGCCGAGCCCGATCCCACGCACCGCGCGCACGCCCTGGCGCGCACGCTCCTGGACCGTCACGGCGTCGTGACCCGCGGCGCGGTCCAGGCCGAAGGCGTCGAGGGCGGCTTCTCCGCGACGTACCGCATTCTCTCCGCCTTCGAGGACAACGGGCAGGCCCGCCGCGGCTACGTGGTCGAGGGCCTGGGAGCGGCCCAGTTCGCCATGGACGGAGCGGTCGACCGGCTCCGTGCGGCGTCCACCGCCCGCGACCGCACGGAACCGGGAGCGGCGCTCCGCGCCCTGGTCCTCGCCGCCGCCGACCCGGCCAACGCGTACGGCGCTGCCCTGTCCTGGCCCGAGCCCCCGGACGGGGCCGGACACAGACCGGGGCGCAAGGCCGGCGCCCTGGTGGTCCTGGTCGACGGCGAACTGACGCTGTACATGGAGCGCGGCGGCAAGACCCTGCTCGCCTGGCCGACGGATCCGGAGGACCCCTCACTCCGGGCGGCGGCCGAGGCGCTGGCCACCGCAGCCCGCGCGGGGGCGCTCGGCACGGTCACGGTGGAGCGCACCAATGGCGCCTCGTCCCTGACCTCGCCGTTGGGCCGCACGCTGGAGGCGGCCGGCTTCCTCGCCACCCCAAGAGGTCTCCGTCTGCGGGCCTGACCCCACGCCTCGCCCGGCCCCACACGCCTCCACCCCACCGGCCCCCGCATCCCCGCGCCCGCCCACGGCCCCTCGCACCCCGCACCCCGCCCCCCCCCGCCCCCACCACGCATCATGGAGACATGCCCGAAGGAGATACCGTCCTGCAGACCGCCAAGCGTCTGCACACTGCACTGGCGGACCAGGTCCTCACCCGCTCCGACCTGCGCGTCCCCCGGTTCGCGACCGCCGACCTCACCGGCCGGACCGTCCTCGGCACCCTTTCGCGTGGCAAGCATCTCCTCACCCGGATCGAGGGCGGCCTCACTCTCCACAGCCATCTGCGGATGGACGGTTCCTGGCGCGTCTACGCCCCGGGTGAGCGCTGGCGCGGCGGCCCGGCCCATCAGATCCGCGCGATTCTCTCCACCGCGGACCACACAGCGGTCGGTTACCGGCTGCCCGTCCTGGAACTCCTCCGCACAGTCGACGAGGAGAAGGCGGTCGGCCATCTCGGCCCCGATCTGCTGGGCCCCGACTGGGACCCCGACACCGCGCTGCACAACCTGCTCGCCGCCCCCGCCCGCCCCCTCGGTGAAGCCCTCCTGGACCAGCGCAACCTGGCCGGCATCGGCAACATCTACAAGGCCGAACTCTGTTTCCTCGCCCGCGCCACCCCCTGGCTCCCCGTCGGTGACCTGCCCGCCACCACCGCCGTGCGCCTGGTCGCCACGGCCAAGCAGCTCCTCGAAGCGAATCGGGACCGACCGGTCCGCACGACCACCGGTTCCCGGGCCCGCGGGTACGTCCCGACTGAGCGGCTGTGGGTGTACGGCCGGACCCACCGCCCCTGCCTGAGGTGCGGTGCCCCCATCCGTGCGGCGGAGCAGGACACCCGTCCCACGTATTGGTGCCCGCGCTGCCAATCGGGCCCCACACCATAGTTGACGCACCGTCAGATGCGGTCGTACGGTCCGGACATGCCTCTCACCGCGTACGACCTCACCGGCCGCTCCGCGTTCATCACCGGCGCAGCCGGCGGCATCGGCCGCGCCAGTGCCGTCCTGCTCGCGGAGGCGGGAGCAACCGTCCACTGCGCGGACCGCGACGGGACAGGCCTCCTGGAAACGCAGGAGATGATCACCAAAGCGGGTGGCGCAGCCCACACCCATCAGCTCGATGTCACCGACCGCAGTCAGCTCCGGGACGCGGTGGCCGCAGCGGGCGGCCTCGACATCCTGGCCGCCGTCGCCGGAATCATGCACACGAGCAGCGTCCTGGAGACGGCGGACGAGGACCTCGACCGCGTCCTCGCCGTCAATTTCAAAGGCGTTCTGTACGCCTGCCAGGAGGTGGCCCGCAGCATGATCGCGCGCGGCGCACCCGGCTCACTGATCACCATGGCCTCGGGCGCGGTCGACGCCGCAAGCCCGGGCCTGCTCTGCTACAGCGCCGCCAAGGCGGCGGTCGTCCAGCTGACCAGGACCCTGGCGACCGAGCTCGGGCCTCGTTCCATCCGCGTCAATGCTGTCGCGCCGGGCTGGATCCGTACCCCGATGACCGCCAAGCACGACGCGGAAGTGCAGCATCGGACAGAGACCGCGATGGTCCGGATCTCTCCGCTCGGCCGGGTGGGTGAGGCAGAAGATGTCGCCCACACGGTCCTGCACCTGGCGTCCGACGCGTCGGCCTTCATGACCGGCCAGATCCTCCGCCCGAACGGCGGCGTCGCCATGCCCTGGTAGTACGCCACGCCTCGGCAGCGAGCCGCGTTCCGGCGGTGCCCCACACTCCGGCAGTACGCCACACCTCGGCAGCGAGCCGCGCCCCGGCGGTGCCCCACACTCCGGCAGTACGCCACACCTCGGCAGCGAGCCGCGCCCCGGTGGCGCCCCACACTCCGGCAGTACGCCACGCGCTGCCGGCACGACGTATCCCGACCGCGAACCACCCGGCCGTGTCGCCGTCAGCCCCGGCCGCTGCGGTCGGACCGGCGCTCGCGGCCACATGGACAGGCAGGAGACTCAGCCCCCAACCGCCCGCTGCCACCGCGCCCTCGACCAGCCCTACGCGTTCCGGCTCCAGCAGCAGCCGCAGCACAGCCCACCACCACACCCCGCCGAGAACGAGCGCGGGCACCCATCGACGTACCATGGCTGCCTCCTCCGACCGAACCTAGTCCGGCCCGATCACCCGGCGGGAGAGCGCACCGGTGCAGTACCGGCGCGCGCGGCGCGGACGAGCCTCCATTCGTAGGGCCTCATGACCTCACAGTCATCGACGCCTCACCCACGATGGCACATATGAGTTGAAACCGTAATTCGGGAAATTCAGCTAATAGGCAGACCTCTCGAGCGCCTCATCCCGCACATCGCCCGTCCGAGCCTCCGCACACACAGAAGCCCCGACCGACCCCAGAAGGGGCCGACCGGGGCTCCGGTGCACACCGAGTGCGCGGGTCAGGCGGCGACGACATCCACCGCTTCCGCGGGTGCCTTGATTGTCACCCGTCCCGTCGGCACACCTGCCACCGACGTCACGGAGACGGAATTGAGCATGGGGCGCACCGGTACAGGTACCGGATCGCCGGCTGCTGCCGACTCGGCCAGCTCAGCCAGCGACAGCTCATCGCTCACTTCACGCATGAGCTCGGACATCCGTACGTCAAGCGCGTCGCAAATGGCGGAGAGCAGCTCGGAGGATGCCTCCTTCTGCCCCCGCTCCACCTCGGAGAGATAGCCGAGCGAGACTCGGGCGGACGAGGAGACTTCGCGCAGAGTACGGCCTTGGCGCTGGCGCTGCCGACGCAGCACGTCACCAAGCAGGCGACGGAGCAGAATCATCGGTGGCTCCCTCCTCGGACCGCGTAGCCGCATCCTTCACGCCCCACCGTACCGCCTTGCGCTGCGGCCGTGCGGGGAGCGATGTCGTGTTCACTCAGGGCTGCAAACATCAATTCCCCCCGTTGTGTTCCGTATCCTGTGCGCTCGCATTCTCGCCGAGTTCGCCGGAGAGCAATTCGAGCACGCTCCGTACACTCTCTCTACGGATGTCC
This sequence comes from Streptomyces sp. NBC_01717, assembly GCF_036248255.1. Classification (NCBI taxonomy): domain Bacteria; kingdom Bacillati; phylum Actinomycetota; class Actinomycetes; order Kitasatosporales; family Streptomycetaceae; genus Streptomyces; species Streptomyces sp. NBC_01717. The sequence goes on from NZ_CP109178.1 coordinate 2,874,168, forward strand.
GTCCGGTCGCCGTTCAACCGCAGCGCGGCCACTTTCTCCGCGCCGTCCGGCCCCGCGACCGCCACGTAGACCGTTCCGACGGGCTTGCCGTCCTGTGGCTCCGGTCCCGCGACGCCGGTGGTCGACAAACCCCAGTCTGCACCGAGAACGCGTCGCACACCTGTCGCCATCTGCCGCGCGACCTCGGGATCCACCGCACCGTGCGCTGCCAGCAGGGCCCCGTCCACAGCCAGCACGTCCCGCTTCAGGGGCGTGGCGTACGCCGTCACGGACCCACGGAAGGATTGCGAGGCACCGGGTACGGAGGTCAGCTCCGCCGCGACCAGGCCGCCGGTCAGCGACTCGGCGACGGCGAGAGTCTCACCACGCTCCACGAGCCGCTGCAGCACCCGGGCCGCGGAAGTCACCGCTCGGCCTCCGCGGAATCCGAAGCACCGGCGGACGCGGATGCCCCGGAAGCCCGGTCGGCCGCAGCAGCCCGCTCAGCCGCCAGCCCCTTGCGCCGCAGCACAACCGCCTGACGTACATAGTCGAGCCCGGTGACGACCGTCAACACGACGGCCACCGCCATCACCCAGAAGCGCATCGTGGCCAGCGGGCCGGTCAGCGCCAGGACATACATCCCGACGGCCGTCCCCTGCGCCAGTGTCTTCATCTTCCCGCCGCGACTGGCCGGAATCACCGCATGCCGTATCACCCAGAACCGCATCAAGGTGATGCCGATCTCGCGGAAGAGGATCACGCCCGTGACCCACCACGGCAGATCGCCGAGGTACGACAGACAGATCAGCGCCGCACCCATGATCGCCTTGTCGGCGATCGGGTCCGCGATCTTCCCGAAGTCGGTGACCAGGTTGTACGTGCGCGCCAGGTGACCGTCGAAGAGGTCGGTGATCATGGCGACGGCGAACGCGGCCCAGGCGAACGAGCGCCAGGCCGGGTCGTAGCCGCCGTTGTGCAGGAGCAGCATGACGAAGCCGGGCACCAGCAGCAGCCGCACCATGGTCAGGATGTTGGCGATGTTCCACAGGCTGGCCTGATTGACGGCCGCAGTGCCCAGCTTGCCGCCGCGGACCGGCTTCGTGCCGGATCCGCCTGCCGCGGATGCCGGGACTCCGGTCATCTGGCTGCCTCCGCAAGCTCGGAACACTCGGCCACCAGGTCCACTCCCTCGGTGCCCACCACCTTTGCCTCGACCATACGGCCCGGCACGAGGCCCTCGCGCCCGGTGAAGAGCACCTGGCCGTCCGTTTCGGGGGCCTGATGCGCCGCACGCCCCACGGCGCGCGGCTCGTCGTCCGTGGGGTCGACCGACTCGACCAGCACGTGGAGGGACTCTCCGAGCCGCTCCTCCGCGCGCTGGGTTGTCAGCTCCTCGGCCAGCTGCGAGATGTGCGCGAGCCGCTCCGCGATGACGTCGGCACCGAGCTTGTTCTCGTAGCCGACCGCCTCCGTGCCCTCCTCGTCGGAGTACCCGAAGACGCCGATGGCATCGAGCCGCGCACCTGTGAGGAAGCGTTCCAGCTCCGCGAGGTCGGCCTCGGTCTCCCCGGGGAAGCCCACGATGAAGTTCGACCGTGCACCGGCCTGCGGCGCCTTGCCGCGGATGGTGTCCAGGAGCTCCAGGAAGCGGTCGGTGTCCCCGAAGCGGCGCATCGCGCGCAGCACCCCGGGGGCGGAGTGCTGGAAGGAGAGATCGAAGTACGGGGCGACCTTCGGCGTCGACGTCAGCACGTCGATCAGACCGGGTCGCATCTCGGCCGGCTGCAGGTAGCTGACCCGGATCCGCTCGATCCCGTCGACGTCGGCGAGCTCCGGCAGCAGCGTCTCCAGCAGCCGGATGTCGCCGAGGTCCTTGCCGTACGAGGTGTTGTTCTCGGAGACCAGCATGACCTCCTTGACGCCCTGCTCGGCGAGCCAGCGGGTCTCCTGCAGAACGTCCGAGGGGCGGCGCGAAATGAAGGAGCCGCGGAAGGACGGGATGGCGCAGAAGGAGCAGCGGCGGTCGCAGCCGGAGGCGAGCTTCACCGAGGCGACCGGGCTGGTGCCCAGCCGGCGGCGCAGCGGGGCGCGCGGCCCGGAGACCGGCGCCACCCCGTCCGGGAGGTCCGCAGGGGCCGGGGCGGCCTCCTGGGCGTGCCCGGGCAGCGCGACCGCGGCGTCCTGCCGCTCCGCCGGGCTGATCGGCAGCAGCTTGCGCCGGTCACGCGGGGTGTGCGAGGCGTGGATGCCCCCGTTGAGGATGGTCTGGAGGCGGTCGGAGATGTCGGCGTAGTCGTCGAAACCGAGGACCCCGTCGGCTTCCGGCAGGGCTTCGGCAAGATCCTTGCCGTAGCGCTCGGCCATGCAGCCGACCGCGACCACGGCCTGGGTCCGGCCGTGGTCCTTCAGATCGTTGGCTTCGAGAAGAGCATCGACGGAGTCCTTCTTGGCGGCCTCGACGAATCCACAGGTGTTGACGACGGCGACATCCGCGTCGGAGGCATCCTCGACGAGCTCCCAGCCGTCCGCTGCCAAGCGGCCTGCGAGCTCCTCCGAGTCCACCTCGTTACGGGCGCAGCCAAGAGTGACAAGGGCGACGGTACGGCGTTCGGGCATGGGCTCAAGACTACTTTGTCCTGGCACTCACCCCGCCGAGCAGGGTTCCGCCCTTACAGGGAGTGACAATGACGCGAGCGCCCGGCAGGATTGCCGGGCGCTCGCGGTGTACACATTGCCGTCAGCCGACCTCGGGGTCGCCCTTCGTGTACGAGAGCCGTTCGACCTGGCCCGGCTGGAACTTGTCCTCGACCTTCTTGCCGTTGACGAAGAGCTCGATCGAACCGGCGTCACCGAGGACGAGGTCGATCCGCTCCTTGTCCTGGAAGGTCTTGGACTGGCCCTGCAGCAGCAGCCCGTCGAAGAGCTGCCGCCCGTTGTGGTCCTTGGCGGAGATCCAGCTCTTGCCCTGACTGGCGCTGAGCTTGACCGTGACCTTGTCCCGCGGGGCCGCGGCGATGGCGCTGTCGGACGGTACGGGCTTGGGGTCGGTGGTCTTGGTGGGCTTGGGTTTGGGGCTGGTTGTGTTGGGCGTCGAACCTTCCGCGACCTGCGTGGACGTGCCGCCGTCGTCACCACCCTTGAAGAAGGTGAAGCCGACGAAGCCGACCACGGCGACGATCGCCGCGACCATGGCCGCGGTCCAGTTGGGCCGACGGGGATCGGAGCGGATCCGTTCGGCTTCAAACATCGGCGCCGCCGGCGTGGGCGCGGGACGGCCGCCGTGCTCGGCGTCGTACTGCGAAACCAACGGTTCCGGGTCGATGGAGACGGCGCGCGCCAAGGTGCGGATATGGCCGCGGGCATACACGTCGCCGCCGCAGCGGGAGAAGTCGTCCTCCTCGATCGCGTGCACGATGGGGATGCGCACCCGGGTGGACGAGCTGACCTCTTCGACCGTGAGACCTGCGGCGATACGAGCCTGCTGAAGCACTCGACCGATCGAAGGCCGGTCGTCTTCGGGGGAGTTGCCGATGGACACGGGGGCGCCTTTCGAGCGTGAGCCACCTGCTGGGTGTTCAGTCTAGGGGGGGTACGAAAGGGTGAGGCAACCGGGAGCAAGGACTTTGTACGCCATCGGATTCGAACACCATCGGATGCGAACGCCGTCCCATTCGCCGGACGCCCTCTGGAAGAACATCCTGCTGCCCCTTCCCTCAAGTTGACGTGCGACCCGGCGAAACGGTTGCCCATCAGACCCTTACGAAGCAGTTTCCCCGCGGATCTGTGCCAACACCTCGTCCAGTTCATCCGGTTTCACCATGACATCGCGCGCCTTGGACCCCTCGCTCGGTCCGACGATGTTCCGCGACTCCATGAGGTCCATGAGCCGGCCGGCCTTGGCGAAGCCGACCCGCAGTTTGCGCTGGAGCATCGAGGTCGAACCGAACTGGGTGGAGACGACCAGCTCGGCGGCCTGGCAGAGCAGATCCAGGTCGTCGCCGATGTCCTCGTCGATCTCCTTCTTCTTGGCGCCGCCGACCACCACGTCCTCGCGGAAGACGGGCGCCATCTGATCCTTGCAGTGTTGGACGATGGCCGCGACCTCGCCCTCCGTGACGAACGCGCCCTGCATGCGGGTGGGCTTGTTGGCCCCCATCGGCAGGAACAGTCCGTCCCCCTTGCCGATCAGCTTCTCGGCGCCGGGCTGGTCGAGGATGACGCGGCTGTCGGCGAGCGAAGAGGTCGCGAACGCGAGCCGGGAGGGCACATTCGCCTTGATCAGACCGGTGACGACATCGACCGAGGGCCGCTGGGTGGCGAGCACGAGATGGATGCCTGCGGCGCGCGCCAGCTGGGTGATGCGGACGATGGAGTCCTCGACGTCGCGCGGAGCGACCATCATCAGGTCGGCCAGCTCGTCGACGATGACCAGCAGATACGGGTACGGGGAGAGCTCCCGCTCGCTGCCTTCCGGCAGCTTGACCTTGCCGTTGCGCACGGCCTGGTTGAAGTCGTCGATGTGCCGGTATCCGAACGCTGCGAGGTCGTCGTACCGGAGGTCCATCTCCCGTACGACCCACTGCAGTGCCTCGGCGGCGCGCTTCGGGTTGGTGATGATCGGCGTGATCAGGTGCGGGATGCCCTCGTACGCGGTCAGCTCGACGCGCTTGGGGTCGACCAGCACCATCCGTACGTCCTCCGGCGTCGCCCGCACCATGACCGAGGTGATCAGGCAGTTGATGCAGGACGACTTGCCGGAACCGGTCGCACCGGCCACCAGCACGTGCGGCATCTTCGCGAGGTTGGCCATCACGTAGCCGCCCTCGACGTCCTTACCGAGCGCGACCAGCATCGGGTGGTCGTCCTCGGCCGCGTCCGCGAGGCGCAGCACGTCGCCGAGGTTGACCATCTCGCGGTCGGTGTTGGGGATCTCGATGCCGACGGCGGACTTCCCCGGGATCGGGGAGATGATCCGGACGTCGGGGCTGGCGACGGCGTACGCGATGTTCTTGGCGAGCGCCGTGATCCGCTCGACCTTCACAGCAGGGCCGAGCTCCACCTCGTAGCGCGTCACCGTCGGTCCGCGGGTGAAGCCGGTGACCGCGGCATCGACCTTGAACTCGGTGAAGACGTTCGTCAGGGAGGCGACGATCGTGTCGTTGGCGGCGCTGCGGGTCTTGCCCGGGCCGCCGCGTTCCAGCAGGTCGAGCGAGGGCAGCGCGTACGTGATGTCCCCGGAGAGCTGCAGCTGCTCGGCGCGGGCCGGCAGCGGCTGGGACTGTGAGCGGTCGGGCGCGGGCTTCGTCAGATCGGGTACGCCGTCGAAGAGCGCTGCACTCTTCTCCGGCTTCCCCGCCCCCTGGGCCTGCTCCGCCTCCCGGGCGCCGGGCACCGGGGTGCCCGGCCGTTCACGGTCCCGCTCGACGGTGACGCCCTGGGTGAGGTCGGCGACGATCGGCGAGGGCGGCATGCCGTTGAGAACCGCCCCGTCGAGCGCCGCGGCCGCGGCCGCGGCGACGTCCACCGCGTCCATGGTGCGGTTCATCGCAGGCTGCACGGACGGCCTGCGCGGCCTGCGGCGCTTGGAGAGCGCCTCGGCCTCCGCCTGCTCGGGGTCGTACTCCTCGGGCGCCTCGGAGCGGCGCGCGGAGGAGCGTCGTGAGCGGGCGGGCAGCGCGTCGCGCCACTGCTCGTCGTACCGCTCGTCGTCGCTCTCGTCATCCGCCTCGGGGTCGTACTCCGGGTCGACGATCCCCAGCTTGGAGCCGAGCAGTCGCAGCCGCTGCGGAATGGCGTTCACCGGGGTCGCGGTGACGACGAGCAGTCCGAAGACGGTGAGGAGCAGGAGCAGCGGTACGGCGAGGACCTCGCCCATGGTGTAGATCAACGGCTTGGAGGCGGCCCAGCCGATCAGGCCGCCCGCGTCCTGCATCGCCTCGCTGCCGTCCTCGCGGCCCGGCGATCCGCACGCGATGTGCACCTGGCCGAGTACCCCGATGACCAGGGCGGAGAGTCCGATGACGATACGACCGTTGGCCTCGGGCTTCTCGGGGTAGAGGATCAGCCGCACGGCGATCGCGCCGAGCAGTATCGGGACGAGCAGATCGAGCCGGCCGAAGGCGCCGGTGACGAGCATCTCGACGAGGTCGCCGACGGGGCCCCGCAGATTCGACCAGGTGCCCGCGGCGACGATCAGCGCGATCCCGAGCAGCAGAAGGGCGACGCCGTCCTTGCGGTGTGCGGGATCGAGTCCCTTGGCGCCGCGCCCTATGCCCCGGAGCATCGCGCCGACGGCATGGGCTGCACCGAGCCAGATGGCGCGCACCAGCCAGTACACACCCCCGGTGGGTGACGGTGCGGGTCTGGGGGCAGCCGCCTTCTTGGCCGACGCCTTCTTGGCCGGTGCCTTCTTCGCGGGCGCCGTCTTCTTCGCGGCGGCTTTCTTCGCGGGCGCGGCTTTCTTCGCCGGACCCGCGGTACGGCCGGGACGCTTCGCGGTGCCCGCCGTGCCCTGGGAACCCTTGCCGGACGTACGTGAGGCCATGGTGCCGAGGTTACCGGTGTCGGCGGCCGTGAACACGTGCGCCTCTGGGTTCACCCGACCGTGTCGCCGCACGGAGGCCGGAAACTGACGCGCCCTCACGGTGGACGGGCCGTCAGCGTCCCGACCCCGAACGTGGCTTGGGGGTCGGGGAGTTCCGCGGAGGGCGTGTTACGAAGGAAGCGCGGCCGTGCCGCTCCCGGTGCCCGGCTCCAGCGCGTCGAGCGCACGCCGCAGTCCGGTCAGCTTCCGCTCGAGATGGGCGGCAGTGGCCACCGCCGCGGCGTCCGCCGACTCGTCGTCGAGCTGCTTGGAGAGGGCCTCCGCCTGCTCCTCGACGGCCGCGAGGCGCGCCGAGAGTTCGGCCAGCAGACCGGCGGGCTCCTTGTCCTGGTCCGCGCTCGGCCGACCGCCGCCCTCGAGCTGGAGCCTGAGCAGTGCGGCCTGCTCGCGCAGTTGGCAGTTCTTCATGTAGAGCTCGACGAAGACCGAGACCTTGGCGCGCAGCACCCAGGGATCGAACGGCTTCGAGATGTAGTCCACCGCGCCCGCCGCGTACCCCCGGAAGGTGTGATGCGGACCGTGATTGATCGCGGTGAGGAAGATGATCGGGATGTCCCGGGTCCGCTCCCGTCGCTTGATGTGCGCGGCGGTTTCGAAACCGTCCATGCCTGGCATCTGGACGTCCAGCAGAATGACCGCAAAGTCGTCCGTCAGCAGCGCTTTGAGCGCTTCCTCCCCTGACGATGCCCGTACCAGGGTCTGATCGAGCGCAGAGAGGATGGCCTCCAGCGCCAGCAGATTCTCCGGCCGGTCATCGACCAGGAGGATCTTGGCCTTCTGCACCATGGCCCGTCCTCCTCGCCCCGGAATCGCACCGGGCGCCGCCCCAGGGGACGACTCCCTTGCGCCGTCCGTCCTTGTGCCGGTCATGGTAGCCGCACCCCGCCCGTCACCACACCCTGTCACCGCGATGTCACTGTGCACATACCAAAAACGCGGTGGGAGACCAGAAGGTTCCCCGTCCACCGCCCTCTCACACCCCTTCGAGCACAGTCGATCAGCAACTTATCGTGATCCGCTCAATCGACGATCACTCTCCGCGCATCCACTGCTCCATGACGGAGAGCAGATGGTCGGGATCAACCGGCTTGGTGACATAGTCGGAAGCACCGGAATCGATCGCCTTCTCCCTGTCGCCCTTCATCGCCTTCGCGGTCAGCGCGATGATGGGCAGCCCGGCGAACTGCGGCATCCGGCGGATCGCCGTCGTCGTTGCATAGCCGTCCATCTCCGGCATCATGATGTCCATCAGCACAACCGTCACATCATCGTGCTGCTCCAGGACTTCGATGCCCTCGCGCCCGTTCTCCGCATACAGCACCGAGAGACCGTGCTGCTCCAGCACACTGGTCAGCGCGAAGACGTTACGGATGTCGTCGTCGACGATCAGCACCTTCTCGCCATCGAACCGGAACACCTTGCGGGCCTCGGGCTCCTCCTGACCGGCCGCCGCCCACGACTCCTGGGGCGGCGCGGTGCTCCTCGCCGACAGCGCCGGCCTCTGCTCCCTTCCGCCGAGCGCCTTGCGGCGATGCCGGAACAGCCCTGCGGAACCGACCTGACCGTGCGGTGCCGACAGACGGGTGGCCGCCCCCGCCTCCGGAATCAGCCCTTCCTCGACCGCCTGGCCATGCGCCTCGATGGGACCGGGACCGATCTGCGGGTAGCCCTGCGGCGGCAGCTCACTGGGGTGCAGCGGCAGATACAGCGTGAAGGTCGAGCCACGGCCCGGCTCGCTCGCCGCATGGATCTCGCCGCCCAGCAGCCGGGCGATCTCCCGGCTGATGGACAGCCCGAGCCCCGTACCGCCGTACTTGCGGCTCGTCGTACCGTCCGCCTGCTTGAACGCTTCGAAGATCACCAGCATCTTGCTGGACGCGATCCCGATACCGGTGTCGGTGACCGAGAACGCGATCAGATCGGCGTCGGCGTCCCGCAGCGAACCGGCTTCGAGGAGCTGTTCACGGATGGCGTTCGGCACATCGGCGCCGGCAGGCCTGATCACCAGCTCGACGGCGCCGCTGTCGGTGAACTTCACCGCGTTGGACAGCAGATTGCGCAGCACCTGCAGCAGCCGCTGTTCGTCCGTGTGCAGCGTCGCGGGCAGCTCCGGCGACACCCGTACGGAGAAGTCGAGCCCCTTCTCCGCGGTGAGCGGCCGGAACGTCGCCTCCACATAGTCGACCAGCTGGACCAGTGCGATCCGGGTCGGGCTGACGTCCATCTTGCCCGCCTCGACCTTCGACAGATCCAGGATGTCGTTGATCAGCTGGAGCAGGTCGGAACCGGCCCCGTGGATCGTCTCGGCGAACTCCACCTGCTTCGGCGAGAGATTGCCCTCGGCGTTGTCCGCGAGCAACTTGGCCAGGATGAGCAGCGAGTTGAGCGGCGTACGCAGCTCGTGCGACATGTTCGCCAGGAATTCGGACTTGTAGCGCATCGAGACGGCGAGTTGCTCGGCGCGCTCCTCCAGGACCTGCCGGGCCTCCTCGATCTCGGTGTTCTTCACCTCGATGTCGCGGTTCTGCTGTGCCAGCAGCTCGGCCTTCTCCTCCAGTTCGGCGTTGGAGGCCTGCAGTGCCTTCTGCCGGTTCTCCAACTCCTCCGAACGATCCCGCAGTTGCTCGGTCAGCTCCTGCGACTGCTCCAGGAGCTTCTCCGTCTTGGTGTTGACACTGATCGTGTTGACGCTCGTCGCGATCATCTCGGCGAGCTGGTTGAGGAAGTCCCGCTGAATGTGGGTGAACGGCTGGAACGAGGCCAGCTCGATCACACCGAGGACCTGCCCCTCGAAGAGCACCGGCAGCACGATCACATGCGCGGGCGGAGCCTCGCCCAGCCCCGAGGAGATCTTCAGATAACCCGGCGGCACGTTGTCCACCTGGATCGTCCGCTTCTCCTCCGCCGCCGTGCCGATGAGCGTCTCACCCGGCCGGAACGACGTCGGCATCGATCCCGCGGAGTAGCCGTAGCTGCCCCGCATCCGGAGCACATATGCGCCTTCCTTGTCGGCCTCCGCGCCCATCGCCTCGATGTCGCCGGTCGGCACGGCCAGGAAGAACGCCCCGTGCTGCGCCGAGACGACCGGGGTCAGCTCGCTCATGATCAGCGAAGCGACGTCCTCGAGATCGCGACGCCCCTGCATCAGACCGGAGATCCGGGCGAGGTTGCCCTTGAGCCAGTCCTGCTCCTTGTTGGTGGCCGTGGTGTCGCGCAGGTTGGCGATCATCGTGTTGATGTTGTCCTGCAGGGCCTGGATCTCGCCGGCCGCGTCCACGTCGATCTTGAGGTTGAGATCGCCGCGGGTCACCGCGGTGGCGACGGCCGCGATGGCTCGCACCTGACGGGTCAGGTTCCCGGCCATCTCGTTCACGGACTCGGTGAGATCGCGCCAGGTGCCGTCCACGTCCCGGACCCGCGCCTGACCGCCCAGCTGCCCCTCGGTGCCCACCTCGCGGGCCACCCGGGTCACCTGGTCCGCGAAGGACGACAGCTGGTCGACCATCGTGTTGATGGTGTTCTTCAGTTCCAGGATCTCGCCGCGGGCGTCGATGTCGATCTTCTTGGTGAGATCGCCCTTGGCGATGGCGGTGGTGACCGTGGCGATCTGGCGCACCTGACCGGTCAGGTTGGACGCCATCGAGTTCACCGACTCGGTCAGGTCCTTCCACGTGCCGGAGACGCCCGGGACCCGCGCCTGGCCGCCCAGCTCACCCTCCGTGCCCACCTCACGGGCGACTCGCGTCACCTCGTCGGCGAACGACGACAGCGTCGTCACCATCGTGTTGACGGTGTCGGCGAGCTCGGCGACCTCGCCACGGGCCTCGACGGTGACCTTCTTGGTGAGGTCGCCGTTGGCGACCGCGGACGAGACCCGGGAGATGTTCCGCACCTGGCTGGTCAGGTTGTTGGCCATCAGGTTGACGTTGTCGCTGAGGTCCTTCCAGATGCCCGTCGCACCTCGCACCCGGGCCTGGCCGCCCAGGATGCCCTCGGTACCCACCTCGCGCGCGACTCGCGTCACCTCGTCGGCGAAGTTGAGCAGCTGGTCCACCATCGTGTTGACGGTCGTCACCAGCTCGAGGATTTCGCCCTTGGCGTCGACGGTGATCTTCTTCGAGAGATCGCCCTTGGCGACCGCTGTGGTGACCTCGGCGATGTTGCGGACCTGCAGGGTCAGGTTGTTCGCCATGCCGTTGACGGACTGGGTGAGGTCCTTCCAGGTACCGGACACGCCCTGTACCTCGGCCTGGCCGCCCAGAATGCCTGCTGTGCCCACCTCACGGGCGACCCGCGTCACCTGCTCCGCGAAGTTCGACAGCTGGTCCACCATCGTGTTGAGGGTGTTCTTCAGCTCCAAAATCTCGCCGCGGGCGTCCACGTCGATCTTCTGCGACAGGTCACCGCGCGCCACCGCGGTCGCGACCTGTGCGATGTTACGCACCTGGGCGGTGAGGTTCCCCGCCATGCCGTTCACCGAATCGGTCAGATCGCGCCACACACCGGCCACGCCGGGCACCTGCGCCTGGCCGCCGAGCCGCCCGTCCGTGCCCACCTCACGTGCCACCCGGGTCACCTGCTCGGCGAAGGCGGAGAGCTGGTCGACCATCGTGTTGATGGTGTTCTTCAGCTCCAGGATCTCGCCGCGGGCGTCCACGTCGATCTTCTGCGACAGATCACCCCGCGCGACCGCAGTCGTCACCTGGGCGATCTGACGCACCTGCGAGGTCAGGTTCCCCGCCATGAAGTTGACGGAGTCGGTGAGCTCCTTCCACGTACCGGAGACACCGTCGACCCGCGCCTGGCCGCCGAGCCGGCCCTCCGTGCCCACGTCCCGCGCCATCCGGGTCACCTGGTCGGCGAAGGACGACAGCTGCGCCACCATCGTGTTGACGGTGTTCTTCAGCTCCAGCATCTCGCCGGCCACATCCACGGTGACCTTCTGCGACAGATCGCCGTTCGCGACCGCCGTCGTCACCTGCGCGATGTCCCGCACCTGACCCGTCAGGTTCCGGAACGCCGTGTTCACCGAATCGGTGAGGTCCTTCCACGTACCCGCCGCACCCGGTACCTCGGCCTGTCCGCCCAGCCGGCCCTCGACACCGACCTCCCGGGCGACCCGGGTCACTTCGGAACCGAAGGACTGCAGCTGGTCCACCATCGTGTTGACGGTGTTCTTCAGCTCCAGCATCTCGCCGGCCACATCGACCGTGACCTTCTGCGTCATGTCACCGCTGGCCACCGCCGTGGTCACCTGAGCGATGTCCCGCACCTGCGTCGTCAGGTTCCGGAAGACCGTGTTCACCGAATCGGTGAGGTCCTTCCACGTACCCGCCGCACCCGGAACCTGCGCCTGACCGCCGAGCAGACCCTCGCCACCGACCTCGCTCGCCACCCGCGTCACTTCGTCCGCGAAGGTCCGCAGCGTCTCGGTCATCTGGTTGATCGTCTCGGCGAGCTGCGCCACCTCGCCGCGCGCACTGACCGTGACCTTCTGCGACAGGTCACCGTTGGCGACCGCCGTCGTCACCTCGGCGATGCCGCGCACCTGCGAGGTGAGGTTTCCGGCCATCGTGTTGACGGAGTCGGTGAGGTCCTTCCACACCCCGGCCACCCCGGGCACCGTCGCCTGACCACCCAGCTCGCCCTCCGTGCCCACCTCACGGGCGACCCGGGTCACCTCGGAGGAGAACGACGACAGCTGGTCGACCATCGTGTTGACGGTGTTCTTCAGCTGGAGCATCTCGCCGGCCACATGGACGGTGACCTTCCGCGACAGATCACCCTTGGCGACCGCCGTCGTCACCAGCGCGATGTCCCGCACCTGCGCGGTGAGCCGGTACGCCATGGTGTTGACGGAGTCCGTGAGGTCCTTCCAGGAACCGGACATTCCGCGCACCTGGGCCTGCCCGCCCAGCTTGCCCTCGGTACCCACCTCGACCGCCACCCGCGTCACCTGCTCGGTGAACGCCGACAGCTGGTCGACCAGGTTGTTGACCGTACGAGCCACCTTCAGGAACTCGCCACGCAGCGGTCGCACGGTCTCGTCGGTCGTGTGCGACCGGAGCTCCATCCGCTGTTCGAGATCACCGTCGGCGACCGCCGAGAGGACCCGTCCGACCTCCGACACCGGCCGCGCCAGATCATCGACCAGCTCGTTCGAGGCATCGATGGCAGCGGCCCAGGAGCCCTCGCAGGCCCCCGTCTCCAGCCGCTCGGTCAGCTTCCCCTCGCGCCCGACCACGCGACGTACACGTGCCAGTTCGCCGGTGAGATGAAGATTACGGTCGGCGACCTCGTTGAAGACCGCCGCGAGCTCCGTCATCACGCCGTCGCCCGACACGGTCAGACGCCGACGGAAGTTCCCGTCGCGCATCGCCACCAGGCCCGCGAGCAGTCTGTTGAGCGCCGCCGCATCGACGTCGATCGTTCCATTGCGCTGTTTCTTCACGGACTGTCCGCCTTTTGTGCGCGTGCCTGATCCCCGCGCCGCCACGCCAGACTCCACCGTGTCCCTCCCGCAGGGGTTGACCGTATCGCTCGGGCCTTTATCTGGGAGCTTGCCCAGTTCCACATTGGCTCACCGCCACTGCCCACCGTTGACGGGTGACCATGCGGACGTCAAATCGTTGAAACGTACCAGGCCGAAACGGATCGAGGTGGAGCCTCCAACGGTTGTCCATCATCCCTCCGTTGGGAAGCCCACACTTGTCCGCTCACCGACCACATCCTGGTCGCCCTTGTCCGAACTCGGCCCTCGTGTACCCGGGACCGACACCGAGCGTCTAGCCTGGCTAAGCGAATCGAAGCGGCGAGAAACGGGCACAGGACTCGGGGAAGCGACGAGACACCATATGGGGAGTGCTGTGATCACCGCGCGCGCGGCTGCCACCTTCGACCCGGTCGGGCGCTCCGTCGCGACCGCTCGCGCCTTCGTGCGTGACACCCTTCAGGGCTGGGGGTACACGGACATCGTGGACGACGCGGTCGTCCTCACCAGCGAGCTCGTGACCAACGCGGTGGTGCACGCAGGCACCGCCGCCGACGTGCTGTGTCTGCGTACGGAGGACGGCGTCCGGGTCGAGGTCTCCGACCACTATCCGGAACGGGAGATCCCGCTCCAGAGCACCGGTCTGGACTTCGGCAGCCCGGACCGGGAGAGCGGCCGCGGTCTGCTGCTCTGCGCGGCGCTCGCTTCCCGGTGGGGCGTCGAGTACTCCCCGACCCACAAACACGTCTGGTTCCAGCTCGAACTCCCCGAACGTCCGGTGGGCATCCGCTCCGCCGGCCCCCTGCTCCCCACGGCTCTCCTCCCGGTCGCCGACGAACGCGTCCGGGTCGCCGTCGTCCAGATCGACAGCTCCGGTTCCATCGCTGCCTGGAACGACGACTGCACGTACCTCTTCGGCTACAGCGCGGATCAGGTCACCGGTAAGCAACTCACCGACTTCATGGCGTGGCCGCACACTCCCGGCACCAACACAGGCATCGCCGACGCGCTCCAGCTCTCCCGCTGGGAGGGCAGTTACGGGATCCGCGGCGCCGACGGCCGCACCATCCCGGTCTATGCCTCGCACCTCAGAGTCCGCGACACCCAGGGCGAACCGTCGACAGTCTGTCTGCTCGTCCGCGACTACGAACGCGCCGTGCTGCAGTCCCCGGTCCGCACCCCCGTCTCCGACGTCGGCGCCGAGAGCCGCACCACGGACCCGTTCGAGGTCTTCATCGGCTCCCCCGCCCCCGACGACCTCGACGGACTGCTCCAGCGCACCGTCGAGCGGGCCCGCGACATGCTCGACGCGGATTCGGCCTTCCTGCTGCTGGCCACGGACGACGAGACGGAGCTGGAGGTACGGGCCACGACCGGCCTCCCGTCCGCCCGTCAACGCTTCGCCCGGGTCCCTGTCGAGGCCGGCACCGGCCGGTACGGTTCCGCCCGGATGCCCGCCGTCCACGAGGACCTCACCGCCGTGCCCGGGGCCGTACCCCTGCTCGGCGGGACCGGCATGCGCTCCGTCGTCACCGTCCCGCTCAAGGTCGAAGGCCGGCTCACCGGCTCACTCGGTGTCGCCGCCGAAGCGCCGGGCCGGTACACCAACGAGGAAGCCCTGCGCCTCCAGTTCGCCGCTGACCGCATCGCGCTCGCCGTCGAATCGGCCCGCCTCGGCGAACTCGAACGGCTGCGCCGCGGTTCGCTGTCCTTCCTCGTCGAGGCCTCCGACCTCCTTGCCGGCACGCTCGACCGGGACCAGACACTGGCGCTGATGGCCCAGATGACGGTCCCCACCCTGGCCACCTGGTGCGCCGTCTACACGATCGCCGACCAGTCCTCGGAGCCGTACCTCTCGTATGTGCTGCACGAGGACGAGGAGCTCATCGACGGCCTCAAGGCACTGCTCTCCAAGATCTCCCCGCCGGACCCCGTGCCGACACCCGGCGCCCGGGTCTGGACGGCACCCTCCGAGGCCGCCCACGAGGCGGCCCTGCGCACCTCCATGCGCAGCCTCGGCCTCAGCGAGTCCACCGCTCTCGGCGCCGGCATCCGCACGACGCTGGCGACCGCGGCCGCGGTGGGCGGCGAGACGGTGGTCCTGCCGCTCGTCGCCCGGAACCGCGTCATCGGCATGCTCACGCTCGGCAAACCGTCCGACGACCACTTCCGCCAGGAGATCCTCGAACTCGCCGAGGACCTGTCCCGCCGTGCCGCCCTCGCCCTCGACAACGCCCGGCTCTACTCGGAGCGCATGGCGATCAGTCAGTCCCTGCAGCGCAGCCTGCTGCCGCCGGGCCTCCCCGATGTGCCCAATGTCGAGATCGAGGTCATCTACCGGGCGGCCGGCGAGGGCAACGAGGTCGGCGGCGACTTCTACGACGTCTTCCCGATCCGGGACGGCGCATACGGCTTCGCCATCGGTGACGTCTGCGGTACGGGCCCGGAGGCCGCGGCCGTCACGGGCCTCGCCCGCCACGCCCTGCGCCTGCTCGCCCGCGAGGGCTTCGGCGGCCCGGCCGTCCTGGAACGTCTCAACGCCGCCATCCTCGACGAGGGTTCCCGCAGCCGCTTCCTCACCCTCCTCTACGGAGAGCTGTGGCCCCAGAAGGACGGCAGCGCCCTGCTCAAGGTGGTGTGCGCCGGTCATCCCCTGCCACTACGCCTGCGCCAGGACGGGACGGTCGAGGCAGCAGCCGAACCGCAGCCGCTGCTGGGCGTCATCGAGGACCTCGAACTGTACGAGCAGACGGTCACCCTCAGCCCCGGCGATGTCCTGCTCTGCGTGACGGATGGCGTGACAGAACGCCGTGAAGGTACCCGCATGCTGGGAGACGACGGCCTGGCCGACGTTCTCACCACGTGCACGGGCCTCACGGCCGGAGCGGTGGCGTCCCGTGTCCTGCGGGCCGTCGAACGCTTCGCCGCCGAACCGGCCTCCGACGACATGGCCATCCTGGCGATGCGGGTCCCGGAACCGCACACGGCCTGACGGCGACTCATCGGTGAGCTGCTCGCCGCCCCCGGCACCGGCAACCCGGACCACCTCCAGAAGAGTGAGCCTGAAGGCACCGGACATGCGAAAGGCCCCCGCCATCGGCGGGGGCCTTTCGCATTACCTGAGCCCCAATACGGAATCGAACCGTAGACCTTCTCCTTACCATGGAGACGCTCTACCGACTGAGCTATTGGGGCCTGTTGCGCGGTGGCAACGGGATAGAGCATACCCCGAACTCAGGGAGATTCATAACCACGCGCGGCGCAAGTCCAAGCCTTCTTGTCGACCCCTGCCTTCGCCTGCCGCACGGTCCGATACGGTGTGCCGGCACACCGGGGTGCTGGCACACGATAAACGCAGAAAAGCCCCGCACCAGAGGTGCGGGGCTTTCCCGGAATAATTGTTCGGCGGCGTCCTACTCTCCCACAGGGTCCCCCCTGCAGTACCATCGGCGCTGAAAGGCTTAGCTTCCGGGTTCGGAATGTAACCGGGCGTTTCCCTAACGCAATGACCACCGAAACACTATGAAATTAACCAACACCGGGCAACAACACGGCCGTTCGTTATTTCAGAACTAACACAGTGGACGCGAGCAACTGAGGACAAGCCCTCGGCCTATTAGTACCAGTCAGCTCCACCCGTTGCCGGGCTTCCACATCTGGCCTATCAACCCAGTCGTCTACTGGGAGCCTTAACCCCTCAAAGGGGGTGGGAACACTCATCTCGAAGCAGGCTTCCCGCTTAGATGCTTTCAGCGGTTATCCTTTCCGAACGTAGCCAACCAGCCATGCCCTTGGCAGGACAACTGGCACACCAGAGGTTCGTCCGTCCCGGTCCTCTCGTACTAGGGACAGCCCTTCTCAATATTCCTACGCGCGCAGCGGATAGGGACCGAACTGTCTCACGACGTTCTAAACCCAGCTCGCGTACCGCTTTAATGGGCGAACAGCCCAACCCTTGGGACCGACTCCAGCCCCAGGATGCGACGAGCCGACATCGAGGTGCCAAACCATCCCGTCGATATGGACTCTTGGGGAAGATCAGCCTGTTATCCCCGGGGTACCTTTTATCCGTTGAGCGACAGCGCTTCCACAAGCCACTGCCGGATCACTAGTCCCGACTTTCGTCCCTGCTCGACCCGTCGGTCTCACAGTCAAGCTCCCTTGTGCACTTACACTCAACACCTGATTGCCAACCAGGCTGAGGGAACCTTTGGGCGCCTCCGTTACTCTTTAGGAGGCAACCGCCCCAGTTAAACTACCCATCAGACACTGTCCCTGATCCGGATCACGGACCCAGGTTAGACATCCAGCACGACCAGAGTGGTATTTCAACGGCGACTCCACAACCACTGGCGTGGCTGCTTCAAAGTCTCCCACCTATCCTACACAAGCCGAACCGAACACCAATATCAAACTGTAGTAAAGGTCCCGGGGTCTTTCCGTCCTGCTGCGCGAAACGAGCATCTTTACTCGTAGTGCAATTTCACCGGGCCTATGGTTGAGACAGTCGAGAAGTCGTTACGCCATTCGTGCAGGTCGGAACTTACCCGACAAGGAATTTCGCTACCTTAGGATGGTTATAGTTACCACCGCCGTTTACTGGCGCTTAAGTTCTCAGCTTCGCCGACCCGAAAGTCAGCTAACCGGTCCCCTTAACGTTCCAGCACCGGGCAGGCGTCAGTCCGTATACATCGCCTTACGGCTTCGCACGGACCTGTGTTTTTAGTAAACAGTCGCTTCTCGCTGGTCTCTGCGGCCACCCCCAGCTCATGGAGTAAATCCAATCACCAGTGATGGCCCCCCTTCTCCCGAAGTTACGGGGGCATTTTGCCGAGTTCCTTAACCATAGTTCACCCGAACGCCTCGGTATTCTCTACCTGACCACCTGAGTCGGTTTAGGGTACGGGCCGCCATGAAACTCGCTAGAGGCTTTTCTCGACAGCATAGGATCATCCACTTCACCACAATCGGCTCGGCATCAGGTCTCAGGCTCATGTGTGACGGATTTGCCTATCACACGCCCTACACCCTTACCCCGGGACTACCACCGCCCGGGCTGGACTACCTTCCTGCGTCACCCCATCGCTTACCTAGTACAAGTCTGGTTCGTCGGCTCCACCACTACCCTCAACTCCGAAGAGATCGGGCCGGCTTCACGGACTTAGCATCGCCTGATTCAGTATTGGGCGTTTCAAAGCGGGTACCGGAATATCAACCGGTTGTCCATCGACTACGCCTGTCGGCCTCGCCTTAGGTCCCGACTTACCCTGGGCAGATCAGCTTGACCCAGGAACCCTTAGTCAATCGGCGCACACGTTTCTCACGTGTGTATCGCTACTCATGCCTGCATTCTCACTCGTGAACCGTCCACAACTCGCTTCCGCGGCTGCTTCACCCGGCACACGACGCTCCCCTACCCATCCCAGCAGGCGTTGGCCCTTAATGCTGGAATGACACGACTTCGGCGGTACGCTTGAGCCCCGCTACATTGTCGGCGCGGAATCACTTGACCAGTGAGCTATTACGCACTCTTTCAAGGGTGGCTGCTTCTAAGCCAACCTCCTGGTTGTCTCTGCGACTCCACATCCTTTCCCACTTAGCGTACGCTTAGGGGCCTTAGTCGATGCTCTGGGCTGTTTCCCTCTCGACCATGGAGCTTATCCCCCACAGTCTCACTGCCGTGCTCTCACTTACCGGCATTCGGAGTTTGGCTAAGGTCAGTAACCCGGTAGGGCCCATCGCCTATCCAGTGCTCTACCTCCGGCAAGAAACACACGACGCTGCACCTAAATGCATTTCGGGGAGAACCAGCTATCACGGAGTTTGATTGGCCTTTCACCCCTAACCACAGGTCATCCCCCAGGTTTTCAACCCTGGTGGGTTCGGTCCTCCACGAAGTCTTACCTCCGCTTCAACCTGCCCATGGCTAGATCACTCCGCTTCGGGTCTTGAGCGTGCTACTAAAACGCCCTATTCGGACTCGCTTTCGCTACGGCTTCCCCACACGGGTTAACCTCGCAACACACCGCAAACTCGCAGGCTCATTCTTCAAAAGGCACGCAGTCACGACTGTCGCTCCGAAGAACAACAGCGACGCTCCCACGGCTTGTAGGCACACGGTTTCAGGTACTATTTCACTCCGCTCCCGCGGTACTTTTCACCATTCCCTCACGGTACTATCCGCTATCGGTCACCAGGGAATATTTAGGCTTAGCGGGTGGTCCCGCCAGATTCACACGGGATTTCTCGGGCCCCGTGCTACTTGGGTGTCTCTTAAACGAGCCGTTAATGTTTCAGCTACGGGGGTCTTACCCTCTACGCCGGACCTTTCGCATGTCCTTC
Organism: Streptomyces sp. NBC_01717; assembly: GCF_036248255.1. Classification (NCBI taxonomy): domain Bacteria; kingdom Bacillati; phylum Actinomycetota; class Actinomycetes; order Kitasatosporales; family Streptomycetaceae; genus Streptomyces; species Streptomyces sp. NBC_01717. The sequence continues at coordinate 2,893,586 of NZ_CP109178.1, forward strand.
GCCTACATCAACGGTTTCTGACTCGCCTCACAGCCGGCAGACTGTGAAAAAGAGATCCCACAACCCCGCATGCGCAACCCCTGCCGGGTATCACACGCATACGGTTTGGCCTCATCCAGTTTCGCTCGCCACTACTCCCGGAATCACGGTTGTTTTCTCTTCCTGAGGGTACTGAGATGTTTCACTTCCCCTCGTTCCCTCCACACTGCCTATGTGTTCAGCAGCGGGTGACAGCCCATGACGACTGCCGGGTTTCCCCATTCGGACACCCCCGGATCAAAGCTCGGTTGACAGCTCCCCGGGGCCTATCGTGGCCTCCCACGTCCTTCATCGGTTCCTGGTGCCAAGGCATCCACCGTGCGCCCTTAAAAACTTGGCCACAGATGCTCGCGTCCACTGTGCAGTTCTCAAACAACGACCAGCCACCCATCACCCCACCCCTAAGGGCGAGTTCACTGGGGCCGGCAACTGAAGGCAACCTTGCGGCCATACCCTCAGACACCCAACAACGTGCCCGACACGACCGACCATCCCCCACGTTCCACGCCGAAGCAGTACTAGTGAAAAACAACCTGTCGTGCCGAATAGTCAACGTTCCACCCATGAGCTAACCACCGTCGAACATTTGCCGACGTAGTGGCTCTGGATTCCTTGCGGAATCTAGATGCTCCTTAGAAAGGAGGTGATCCAGCCGCACCTTCCGGTACGGCTACCTTGTTACGACTTCGTCCCAATCGCCAGTCCCACCTTCGACAGCTCCCTCCCACAAGGGGTTGGGCCACCGGCTTCGGGTGTTACCGACTTTCGTGACGTGACGGGCGGTGTGTACAAGGCCCGGGAACGTATTCACCGCAGCAATGCTGATCTGCGATTACTAGCAACTCCGACTTCATGGGGTCGAGTTGCAGACCCCAATCCGAACTGAGACCGGCTTTTTGAGATTCGCTCCGCCTCGCGGCATCGCAGCTCATTGTACCGGCCATTGTAGCACGTGTGCAGCCCAAGGCATAAGGGGCATGATGACTTGACGTCGTCCCCACCTTCCTCCGAGTTGACCCCGGCAGTCTCCTGTGAGTCCCCATCACCCCGAAGGGCATGCTGGCAACACAGAACAAGGGTTGCGCTCGTTGCGGGACTTAACCCAACATCTCACGACACGAGCTGACGACAGCCATGCACCACCTGTATACCGACCACAAGGGGGGCACCATCTCTGATGCTTTCCGGTATATGTCAAGCCTTGGTAAGGTTCTTCGCGTTGCGTCGAATTAAGCCACATGCTCCGCTGCTTGTGCGGGCCCCCGTCAATTCCTTTGAGTTTTAGCCTTGCGGCCGTACTCCCCAGGCGGGGAACTTAATGCGTTAGCTGCGGCACCGACGACGTGGAATGTCGCCAACACCTAGTTCCCAACGTTTACGGCGTGGACTACCAGGGTATCTAATCCTGTTCGCTCCCCACGCTTTCGCTCCTCAGCGTCAGTAATGGCCCAGAGATCCGCCTTCGCCACCGGTGTTCCTCCTGATATCTGCGCATTTCACCGCTACACCAGGAATTCCGATCTCCCCTACCACACTCTAGCCTGCCCGTATCGACTGCAGACCCGGGGTTAAGCCCCGGGCTTTCACAACCGACGCAACAAGCCGCCTACGAGCTCTTTACGCCCAATAATTCCGGACAACGCTTGCGCCCTACGTATTACCGCGGCTGCTGGCACGTAGTTAGCCGGCGCTTCTTCTGCAGGTACCGTCACTCTCGCTTCTTCCCTGCTGAAAGAGGTTTACAACCCGAAGGCCGTCATCCCTCACGCGGCGTCGCTGCATCAGGCTTTCGCCCATTGTGCAATATTCCCCACTGCTGCCTCCCGTAGGAGTCTGGGCCGTGTCTCAGTCCCAGTGTGGCCGGTCGCCCTCTCAGGCCGGCTACCCGTCGTCGCCTTGGTAGGCCATCACCCCACCAACAAGCTGATAGGCCGCGGGCTCATCCTTCACCGCCGGAGCTTTTAACCCCGTCCCATGCGGGACAGAGTGTTATCCGGTATTAGACCCCGTTTCCAGGGCTTGTCCCAGAGTGAAGGGCAGATTGCCCACGTGTTACTCACCCGTTCGCCACTAATCCACCCCGAAGGGCTTCATCGTTCGACTTGCATGTGTTAAGCACGCCGCCAGCGTTCGTCCTGAGCCAGGATCAAACTCTCCGTGAATGTTTTCCCGTAATCGGGAGACACATCACGAGAGCGGGACGATCAGCCGGAATAAGACCGACCGTCCACAGCGTCCTCGCTGTGTAATTGCCTACCGGAACCACAAAGGCCCAGCAGGACTTTCAAAGGAACCACCAACCTGCCGAAACAGGCCGGGGTATCAACATATCTGGCGTTGACTTTTGGCACGCTGTTGAGTTCTCAAGGAACGGACGCTTCCTTCGTACTCACCCTCTCGGGCTTTCCTCCGGGCTTTTCCCTTCGGTCTTGCGTTTCCGACTCTATCAGACTCTTTCGTGTCCGATTCCCGGTCGAAGCGGGTTCCGCTTTCCAGTTCTTCGCTTTCGCGTTTCCCTTTTCGGCGGTTCCAACCTTACCAGACTCTTTTTCGTTCCGTTTCCGGTCCGAATTTGATTCCGGTGGCCTTTGGAGTGGCCTTTGCCTTTCGGCGGACCCGACTTTATCAGAAGTTCCGAGTCGGAATTCCCGCCCCCTGCGGGGTGACCTCCACGCACGAGTGCGCGGGGTGCTTCCCGGTCAGGCGGAGCCGTAAACGTACTGGAGCGGGGCGCCCCGATGCAAATCGGGGGCCCCGCTCCGGAGTTCGCTCCTGTCGGGGCGTCAGACCTCGACGACGACGGGAAGGATCATCGGGCGCCGGCGGTAGGTGTCGGAGACCCACTTGCCCATCGAGCGGCGGACCAGTTGCTGGAGCTGGTGCGGCTCCACCACGCCGTCCTGGGCGGACTTGTTGAGCGCTTCCTCGATCTTCGGCACGACGGCGGTGAATGCCGCATCGTCGATACCGGAGCCCCGGGCCTGGATGTAGGGACCACCCGTGATCTTGCCGGAGGAGCTGTCGACCACGATGAAGACCGAGATGATGCCCTCGTCACCGAGGATGCGACGGTCCTTGAGGGAGGTCTCCGTGACGTCTCCGACCGAGAGGCCGTCGACGTACACATAACCGGCCTGGACCTTGCCGACGATCTTGGCCTTGCCGTCGACGAGGTCGACGACCACGCCGTCCTCAGCGATGACGATGTGGTCCTTGGGTACGCCGGTGAGCGCACCCAGTTCGGCGTTGGCCCGCAGGTGACGCCATTCGCCGTGGACCGGCATCAGGTTCTTCGGCTTGCAGATGTTGTAGAAGTACAGCAGCTCGCCGGCCGAGGCGTGGCCCGAGACGTGGACCTTGGCGTTGCCCTTGTGGACGACGTTGGCACCCCAGCGGGTCAGGCCGTTGATCACGCGGTAGACCGCGTTCTCGTTCCCCGGGATCAGGGACGACGCGAGGATCACCGTGTCGCCCTGGACGATCCGGATCTGGTGGTCGCGGTTGGCCATGCGGGACAGTGCGGCCATCGGCTCGCCCTGGGAACCCGTACAGACCAGCACGACCTCGTCGTCCGGCAGGTCGTCGAGGGTCTTGACGTCGACGACCAGGCCCGCGGGGACCTTCAGATAACCGAGGTCACGGGCGATGCCCATGTTGCGGACCATCGAACGGCCGACGAAGGCGACCCGGCGGCCGTACTCGTGTGCCGCGTCGAGGATCTGCTGGATGCGGTGCACGTGGCTGGCGAAGCTCGCCACGATGATGCGCTTCTGGGCGTTCGCGAAGACCGTGCGCAGGACGTTGGAGATGTCCCGCTCGGGCGGTACGAAGCCGGGGACCTCTGCGTTCGTCGAGTCGGAGAGGAGAAGGTCGATGCCTTCTTCGCTCAGTCGGGCGAAAGCGTGCAGGTCGGTGAGACGACCGTCCAGCGGAAGCTGGTCCATCTTGAAGTCACCGGTCGCGACCGCCATGCCCGCGGGCGTGCGGATGGCGACCGCAAGAGCGTCCGGGATGGAGTGGTTGACCGCGATGAACTCGCAGTCGAAGACGCCGATGCGCTCGCGCTGGCCCTCGGCGACTTCGAGGGTGTACGGACGGATGCGGTGCTCCTGGAGCTTCGCCTCGATCAGGGCGAGGGTCAGCTTGGAGCCGATGAGCGGGATGTCCGGCTTCAGCCGCAGCAGATACGGGACACCACCGATGTGGTCCTCGTGGCCGTGCGTGAGGACGATGCCCTCGACGTCGTCGAGACGGTCCCGGATCGTGGTGAAGTCCGGCAGGATCAGGTCGATTCCGGGCTGCTCCTCCTCAGGGAAGAGCACTCCGCAGTCGACGATGAGCAGGCGGCCGCCATACTCGAATACCGTCATGTTGCGGCCGATTTCGCCGAGGCCGCCCAACGGGGTGACGCGGAGGCCACCCTTCGGGAGCTTCGGCGGGGTGCCGAGTTCGGGGTGCGGATGACTCAAAAGACTCTCCTTACCACGCACGCCACGTACCGCTGAGGCACGTGGCGCGCATGTCATTCGTGCACTTGCTGTTGTCTGTGTTGTCGCTGTTGCGAGTTTTCTTCGCGTATTCAGTTGTGAAGTCTGTGGTTACAGCTGTACCCCACCGGCGGCGAGATCGATCTTGAGCTGCGCCGATTCCTGTGCGGTGAGTTCCACCAGAGGGAGGCGCAGCGGGCCGGCGGGCAGGCCCTGGAGGGCGAGCGCGGCCTTGGTGGTGATCACGCCCTGGGTGCGGAACATGCCGGTGAAGACCGGCAGGAGCTTCTGATGGATCTCCGTGGCCTTCTGGACGTCTCCACCGAGGTACGCCTCGATGAGGGCGCGCAGGTCGGGGGTGACGACGTGGCCGACGACGGAGACGAAGCCGATGGCGCCGACCGAGAGCAGCGGCAGGTTGAGCATGTCGTCGCCGGAGTACCAGGCGAGGCCGGACCGGGCGATGGCCCAGCTGGCGCGGCCCAGGTCGCCCTTGGCGTCCTTGTTGGCGACGATGCGCGGGTGCTCGGCGAGCCGGACCAGCGTCTCTGTGTCGATCGGCACACCGCTGCGGCCGGGAATGTCGTAGAGCATCACCGGCAGACCGGTGGCGTCCGCGATGGCCGTGAAGTGGCGGAAGAGGCCTTCCTGCGGCGGCTTGTTGTAGTACGGCGTCACCGCGAGAAGGCCGTGGGCGCCGGCGCGCTCGGCCGTGCGGGCCAGCTCGACGCTGTGGCGGGTGTCGTTCGTGCCGATGCCGGCGACGACATGGGCCCGGTCCCCCACGGCTTCCAGGACAGCCCGTACGAGCTGGTCTTTCTCCGCGTCGCTGGTGGTCGGGGACTCGCCGGTGGTGCCATTGATGATCAGGCCGTCATTGCCTGCGTCCACCAGATGGGCGGCGAGCCGCTGGGCGCCGTCGAGGTCGAGTGCGCCGTCCGCCGTGAAGGGCGTGACCATAGCGGTGAGGACCCGCCCGAAGGGGGTCTGCGGAGTGGAGATCGGAGCCATGGGTAACACGCTACTCGTTGCTAAGCGCGCGGTGTCCCCTCGGGGGGACAAGGGATAGGAGCCCGGCACTGCCTGCTCGGGGGTTCAAGCAGTGCCGGGTCCGTTTGATCAGCCTAGATGAACTTCACGAAACGCCGCAATACGGACACCGCCTACGGGGCTACGCGTCCATTTTTGTTGAAGGCTGCATGGGTGAGCGGCATGAGCTGCGCCCACTGCTCCTCCATCTGTTCACCGACCATTTCGATCTCCCGCTGGGGGAAGGACGGCACCTTCGCCAGCTCGTGCTGGGTGCGCAGGCCGAGGAAGTGCATCAGCGAGCGGGCATTGCACGTCGCGTACATCGACGAGAACAGCCCCACCGGGAGCACGGCGCGGGCGACCTCGCGGGCCACTCCGGCGGCGAGCATCTCCTGGTAGGCCTCGTACGCCTGGCGGTACGAGTCCTCCATCACACGGCCCGTGAGCTCCTGCTGGGCCGCGGTGCCCTCGACGAACTCGTACTTGCCGGGGCGGCCCTCCTGGACGAGTTTGCGAGCCTCACCGGGGACGTAGAAGACCGGCTCCAGCTCCCTGTAGCGGCCCGATTCCTCGTTGTACGACCAGCCGACCCGGTGGCGCATGAACTCGCGGAACACAAAGATCGGGGCGCTGATGAAGAACGTCATCGAGTTGTGCTCGAACGGGGACCCGTGGCGGTCGCGCATCAGGAAATTGATGAGCCCCTTCGAACGCTCCGGGTCCTTGCTGACCTCCTCCAGGGACTGCTCTCCGGCCGTGGAGACACGGGCGGCGAACAGGACGTCGGAGTCGGCCGCGGAGTGCTTCACCAGCTCGACGGTGACATCGTTGCGGAAGCTGGGCTTTGCGGGCTCGGGGGTCTCGGTCACCGGCGGGGTCCTTCCAATTGCGTCGCTCGGGCGGCGCCCACTCTACGGGCCGCCACCGACATCGAGGCGCGGAAGGCCCGTCCGGGGATTTCTTCGGCCAATCAGGTGATTCGGGGCACCGAATGGGCGCGCCGTGCGTCTGACTCTGTAGCAGCACCTGTAACAGAGATCAAGGAGAGCTTCCTCATGTTCCGCCGGCGTGAAGCCGTCCCGTTCGCCTTCGTGGCCGAGGCCGACCGATTCCGTAGCAACGTCACGCCACCGCCCCGGGAACGCGCCACCGCCGCCCAGCTGGCGGGCCGTTCCCTCGTAGGACTGACGGTGCTCGCCGGCCTTGCCGGATCACTGATCCTCGGTCTTCCCGCGCTTGCCCCGGCCGACGCTCCCTCGCACACTCAGCAGACCGAAGCCGCGCACGGCCCCTGACTCGTACGGGGCCCCTGGGGTGGTAGTGGCGGTGGCCTGCTAGATAGCCTCACCGGGCACAGCAATCGAGCGTGCTTGTGAGTGAGGATCAGTCGTGCCCCTGCCCTTTCTGACGGCCGACCGCGCGTTTGACGCGAGCGCTGAGGACATCGCGCTGCCGTTCGACGACCACGACAGCTGGCGGCGCCCCTACCGCCCCGGGCCGTGGCGGGTCGCCGCGGCGGCCACCCTGTTGTTGCTCGCCTCGTACGTGCTGATCGCAGGAATGATCATCGCGTTCGCAGGGGCGCTGCCCGGTGCCGCGGCATGCCTCGGGCTCGCCCTTGTGGTGATCCTCTGTGCCCTGCGGATGCTTCGGGTCGGCGCCTGGGTGAGCCGGCACGGAGTCCGGCGGGTGGGCTTCTTCATAACGACGACCGTGCCGTGGAACCGGGTCACCGCTGTCCGTACGGTGCAGCAGCCGGTGAAGTGGCTCGGATTCCCGCGCACGGTGCAGGGACAGGCCCTGATCGTCGTACGTCTGGGTGGCGAGGCCGTTCCGCCGCTGCTCACCGACAGCAACGCGGACTTCCTGGGGCGCAGCGAGGCCTTCGACCGGGCCGCGGACACGATAGAGGCCTGGGACGACGAGTACCGGCTCAGCTAGGGTCTTTCGTTTGGATCAGGCTGGATCAGGGAGCGGGGTCCGGTGCGCGCAGCTGCAAGGCGGAGGAAGGACCCCACGCGGAGCGAATGGGGTCTCCCCCGCTCGAGCGAAGCCGAGAGCTCGGGGAAGACTGACGACAACGCCGCAGATGTGCGTGCCAGACCCCGCGAGCCCAGCGCGATCCAAACGAAAGACCCTAGTGCTCCGAGCCCGCCCGGCGGCCGGTTCTGTCCGCGGTTGCCGGACGAGCCCGGAGGATGTCCTCAGTCGCCGGACGAGCTCGACGTGACCGACGGGGCCGATGCGGCCGCCCGGTTTGATGTGCTCATGTGCAGGGCGATGGCGCGCTGCATGGCCTTGCGGGCGCGCGGGGTGTCCCGGGCGTCCTGGTAGGCGACGGCGAGCCGGAACCAGCAGCGCCAGTCGTCCGGGGAGTCCTCGGTCTCCTCGCGGCGCCGCACGAAGACGGCGTCGGCCGAGTCGCGGTCGATACGACCGGCCGGGGTTCGGACCAGCTCGTCGACGGGCAGGCCGCCCTCGGCGTCCAGCTCTGCGGCGAGGGCGTTGGCCCTGCGGACGAACTGCGTGTTCTTCCAGAGGAACCAGATGCCGATCACCGGCAGGATCAGCACCGCGACCCCGAAGGTGACCGTGAGCAGTGTGCCGTGCTCGATGAGCAGCAGGCCACGGCTGCCGACCAGGGCGAAGTAGAAGACCAGGACGGCGGCGGTGACGGAGTAAGTGATCTTTGCGCGCATGGCGGTGGGCTCAGTCAGTTCAGGTCGAGGAAGTGTTCCAGGCCGAAGGTGAGGCCCGGAGTGGTCACCACACGGCGTGCACCCAGCAGGATGCCCGGCATGAAGCTGCTGTGGTGCAGGGAGTCGTGGCGGATGGTGAGGGTCTCGCCCTCGCCGCCGAGCAGCACCTCCTGGTGGGCGAGGAGGCCACGGAGCCTGATCGCGTGGACCGGGACGCCGTCGACGTTCGCACCGCGGGCGCCGTCGAGCGCCGTGGCCGTGGCGTCGGGCTGCTGGGCGCAGCCGGCCTTCTTCCGGGCTTCGGCGATCAGCTGGGCAGTGCGGGTGGCGGTGCCGGAGGGGGCGTCGACCTTGTTGGGGTGGTGCAGTTCGACGACTTCGACGGACTCGAAGTAGCGTGCGGCCTGCTCCGCGAACTTCATGGTGAGAACGGCGCCGATGGAGAAGTTCGGTGCGATGAGCACACCGGTCTCCGGCGCGCCGGAGAGCCAGGTGTTCAGCTGCGCGAGCCGTTCGTCGGTCCAGCCGGTGGTGCCGACGACCGCGTTGATTCCGTGCCGAATGCAGAAGTCGAGGTTTCCCATCACCGACGCGGGTGTGGTGAGTTCGACCGCGACCTGGGCGCCGGTCTCCGCGAGCGTCTCCAGCTTGTCGCCGCGGCTGAGTGCGGCCACCAGTTCCATGTCGTCGGCGGCCTCGACGGCTCGTACCGCTTCGGATCCGATACGGCCCTTGGCGCCGAGAACGGCCACGCGCAGCTTGCTCATTGCTCTGCTTCCTTACGGGTGGATTAGGAGACCGCTTCGTCGAGGCGGCCGGCCTGCTTGTCCTTGAGCGGACCGATGACGGAGAGCGAGGGGCGCTGTCCGAGTACCTCGCCGGCCACTGCCCGGACGTCGTCCGGCGTGACCTGCGCTATCCGGCTCAGCATGTCGTCGACCGACATCTGCTCGCCCCAGCACAGCTCGCTCTTGCCGATGCGGTTCATCAGGGCGCCGGTGTCCTCCAGGCCGAGGACGGTGGAGCCGGAGAGCTGGCCGATGGCGCGGCCGATCTCTTCGTCGCTCAATCCGTCGGACGCTACCCGGTCGAGTTCGTCGCGGCAGATCTTCAGGACGTCGTGGACCTGGCTGGGCCGGCATCCCGCGTACACGCCGAAGAGCCCGCAGTCGGCGAAGCCCGAGGTGTACGAGTACACGCTGTAGGCGAGGCCGCGCTTCTCCCGTACCTCCTGGAAGAGGCGGGAGCTCATTCCACCGCCCAGGGCGGTGTTGAGTACGCCGAGTGCCCAGCGGCGGTCGTCGGTACGGGCGAGGCCCGGGACGCCGAGGACGACATGGGCCTGCTCGGTCTTGCGGTTCAGCAGCTCGACCCGGCCCGCGGTGCGCAGGGTGCGGGAGCCTTCGCGGGGTGCGACCGGGACGGCTTCCGTGCGGGACAGGGCACCGGCGCGCTCGAAGGCCTTGCGGACCTGGCGTACGACCGTGGCGTGGTCGACGTTGCCGGCGGCGGCGACGACCAGGTGGGTGGGGTCGTAGTGCTTCTTGTAGAAGCGGGCGATCTGGCCGCGGTTCAGCGCGTTGATCGTGTCGACGGTGCCGAGGACCGGGCGGCCCAGGGGCGTGTCGCCGAGCATCGTGTGCGCGAACAGGTCGTGCACGCAGTCGCCCGGGTCGTCCTCGGTCATCGCGATCTCTTCGAGGATGACGCCACGCTCGGCGTCGACGTCCTCGGCGGCGATCAGCGAGCCGGTCAGCATGTCGCAGACGACATCGATGGCCAGCGGCAGGTCGGTGTCGAGGACCCGCGCGTAGTAGCAGGTGTACTCCTTCGCCGTGAAGGCGTTCATCTCGCCGCCGACCGCGTCGATCGCGGACGAGATGTCGAGGGCGCTGCGCTTGGCCGTGCCCTTGAAGAGGAGGTGCTCGAGGTAGTGCGTCGCGCCGTTCAGGCTGGGCGTTTCGTCGCGTGATCCGACGTTGGCCCAGATACCGAAGGTGGCGGAGCGTACGGAGGGCAGGGTCTCGGTGACGATCCGGAGGCCGCCGGGGAGGACCGTGCGGCGAACGGTGCCGATGCCGTTGGTGCCCTTGAGAAGCGTTTGGGTACGGGCGACGGCCCGCGCCTCCGAGGAGGTGCGGGCCGTCGCCACGGAACTACGGGACGTCACTTGGCAGCGTCGTCCTTCTTCTCGTCCTCTTCGCCCTCGATCACGGGGATGAGGGAGAGCTTGCCGCGGGAGTCGATCTCGGCGATCTCGACCTGGACCTTGGCTCCGACCGCGACCACGTCCTCGACGTTCTCCACACGCTTGCCACCGGCGAGCTTGCGGATCTGCGAGATGTGCAGCAGGCCGTCCTTGCCCGGCATGAGCGAGACGAACGCACCGAAGGTGGTGGTCTTGACGACCGTACCCAGGTAACGCTCGCCGACCTCCGGCATGGTCGGGTTGGCGATCGCGTTGATCGTGGCGCGCGCGGCCTCGGCCTGCGAGCCCTGCTGGGCACCGATGTAGATGGTGCCGTCGTCCTCGATCGTGATGTCGGCGCCGGTGTCCTCCTGGATCTGGTTGATCATCTTGCCCTTGGGGCCGATGACCTCACCGATCTTGTCCACCGGGATCTTGACGGTGATGATCCGCGGGGCGTTCGGGGACATCTCGTCCGGGACGTCGATGGCCTCGTTCATCACATCGAGGATGTGGAGGCGGGCGTCGCGGGCCTGCTTCAGCGCGGCAGCCAGGACCGAGGCGGGGATGCCGTCGAGCTTGGTGTCGAGCTGGAGCGCGGTGACGAACTGCTTCGTACCGGCGACCTTGAAGTCCATGTCACCGAACGCGTCCTCGGCACCGAGGATGTCGGTCAGGGCGACGTAGTGGGTCTTGCCGTCGATCTCCTGGGAGATCAGACCCATGGCGATACCGGCGACGGCGGCCTTGAGCGGCACACCGGCGTTCAGCAGCGACATGGTGGAGGCGCAGACCGAGCCCATGGACGTCGAGCCGTTGGAGCCCAGCGCCTCGGAGACCTGGCGGATCGCGTAGGGGAACTCCTCGCGCGACGGCAGCACCGGCACGATGGCGCGCTCGGCGAGCGCACCGTGGCCGATCTCGCGGCGCTTGGGCGAGCCCACGCGGCCGGTCTCACCGACGGAGTACGGCGGGAAGTTGTAGTTGTGCATGTAGCGCTTGCGGGTCACCGGGGAGAGGGTGTCCAGCTGCTGCTCCATGCGGAGCATGTTGAGGGTGGTGACGCCCAGGATCTGGGTCTCGCCACGCTCGAACAGCGCCGAGCCGTGCACGCGCGGGATGGCCTCGACCTCGGCGGCGAGCGTACGGATGTCCGTGACGCCACGGCCGTCGATGCGGACCTTGTCCTTGATGACGCGCTCGCGGACCAGCTTCTTGGTCAGCGCGCGGTAGGCACCGGAGATCTCCTTCTCGCGGCCCTCGAACTGCGGGAGCAGCTTCTCGCCGGCGATCTCCTTGATGCGATCCAGCTCGGCCTCGCGCTCCTGCTTGCCGGCGATGGTGAGCGCCTTGGCGAGCTCGGTGCTGACGGCGGCGGTGAGCGCCTCCAGGACGTCGTCCTGGTAGTCGAGGAAGACCGGGAACTCGCCGGTGGGCTTGGCAGCCTTGGCGGCGAGCTCCGACTGGGCCTTGCAGAGGGCCTTGATGAACGGCTTCGCGGCCTCGAGACCGGCGGCGACGACCTCTTCGGTCGGGGCCTCGGCGCCGTCCTTGACCAGCTGGATGGTCTTCTCGGTGGCCTCGGCCTCGACCATCATGATCGCGACGTCGCCGTCCTCCAGGACGCGACCGGCGACGACCATGTCGAAGACGGCGTCCTCGAGCTCGGTGTGCGTCGGGAAGGCGACCCACTGGCCCTTGATCAGAGCGACACGGGTGCCACCGATCGGGCCCGAGAAGGGCAGGCCGGCCAGCTGCGTGGAGCAGGAGGCGGCGTTGATCGCGATCACGTCGTACAGGTGATCGGGGTTGAGCGCCATGATCGTCTCGACGATCTGGATCTCGTTGCGCAGGCCCTTCTTGAAGGAGGGGCGCAGCGGCCGGTCGATCAGACGGCAGGTGAGGATCGCGTCCTCGGAGGGGCGGCCCTCGCGGCGGAAGAAGGAGCCGGGGATCTTGCCCGCGGCGTACTGCCGCTCCTCGACGTCCACCGTGAGGGGGAAGAAGTCGAGCTGGTCCTTCGGCTTCTTGGAAGCCGTGGTGGCCGACAGCACCATGGTGTCGTCGTCCAGGTACGCAACGGCGGAGCCGGCGGCCTGCTTGGCCAGGCGGCCCGTCTCGAAGCGGATGGTGCGGGTGCCGAAGGTTCCGTTGTCGATAACGGCCTCGGCGTAGTGGGTCTCGTTCTCCACTAGCGTTTTCTCCGATACATATCGTCTTCTCGCCCCCACGCCCGTGTGGCGGGGGACGGTGCGGAGAAGCGCTCCATCGGCGGGCCGGTCTTCGATCGAAGCACCCGGGTTGCTCTGTCCGGGGGCCACTACCGAGGACCGGCGGCGGGGAGGCTGCTTCTTCCGCTCGTCTGCGGGACGTTCCGGGACCAGGTTACTGAGATTCGGCTCAGCTTGGCATTCCGGTCGACCGGGCGAGCCGGTCACGTCCCTTACATGCTGTTGCACGCACACCTGTACGTACAACAAAGGGAGCGGTTCCCTCAGTCGTGGGAACCGCTCCCTTCACGGCGTCTTACTTGGCGCCGCCGGCCGCACCGCGGCGGATGCCGAGGCGGTCGACCAGGGCACGGAAGCGCTGGATGTCCTTCTTGGCCAGGTACTGCAGGAGGCGGCGACGCTGGCCGACCAGGATCAGCAGACCACGGCGGGAGTGGTGGTCGTGCTTGTGCGTCTTGAGGTGCTCCGTCAGGTCCGAGATGCGACGGGAGAGCATGGCCACCTGGACCTCGGGGGAACCGGTGTCGCCCTCCTTCTGCGCGAACTCGGTCATGATCTGCTTCTTCGTAGCGGCGTCGAGCGGCACGCGGTACTCCTCTTGGTGTTCGATGCGCCCACGAGTGCCCCTGGTCTTGATCTCAGGGGGTCTTCCGTTACTCGAGGACGAAGGTCCGATGAGCGCAGCCCTCAGGATGATCCGGGGGCGCGTACACAAACGGCCGTCACACAGCGTACCAGGCCGGAAGAGCCGGATTGCCCGGGGCATCCGGGTACCGCTTCGTCCTCAGTCGCCGGACGGACTCAACCGTACCCGGCTGGGGTCGGTTCAGCTGGTGAGGGCTCTCGCTCTGGCGAAGACGTCCAGTACTGCCAGGCAGAGCGGGACCAGGGAGAGGAGGAGGGCGCTCTCCGTGAGATCGAGGAGGCGGCCCCAGAACGGGGAGAGGCCCTTGCGGGGAATGATCAGGCCGATCGCAGTCAGAAGTGCGGCGCCGGCGGCCACGGCCGCGGAGAGCCAGACCGTACGGATGTCCAGGGAGCCGCTGTCCCCGTACCGGGCCAGCTCCCTCACCAGGTCGGCCGGCGGGTTCAGGGAGAGGCCGAGGATCAGCAGTGCGACCGCGCCGATGCCCGCCACCAGGACGCAGGCGACCTGCGAGGTGTAGCGGAAAAGACGGGCACGCAGCAGCATCGCGAGGCCGGCGGCGAGGGCGAGGAGACGGCCCCAGACGTTGCCGGAGAAGCCCAGGACGGCGGCGGAACCGACGACGACGGCCGCGCAGCCCCCCACCAGGCCGAGCAGCATCTCGTGGCCGCGGCGGGCCTGGGCGGCGATGCGGTCGGCGTCGACGGGGACGCCTTCGGGATCCGGAGAGGTGTTCGGGTCCGCGAAGCTGTCGTCGTAACCTCCCGGAGCGGTGCGTGGCGACGCGTAACCGATGGGCAGCCGGGCGAAGCGGGCGGAGAGGCCGGGCAGGAAGGCGACGAGGCCGAGGGCGACCGGGGCGCAGACCGCAGCGGTCCCGGTGGCGGAGACCCCGGTGAGGATCGCCACGAAGGTGGCGAGGGTGCCGACGGTGGCGACGAAGGTCGCCGCGACGAACGGGGCGTCGCCGCTCGGGGTCAGAGCGACCAGGACGACGGACGCGACCAGGACGGACACGCAGCCGAGCAGGAACTGCAGCCGGCCGGGGCCCTGGCCGGCGTCCGGACCGATGATGCCGGAGCCTGCGATGAGTACGAGGGGCAGCGCGCCGAGGCCGAGCGCGACCGCGGTGGCGCGGTCCCCGTAGACCCGGGCGCGTACCCCCGCGAACGCGGTGAGCAGCAGTCCGGCGGAGCCCGCGATGATGCCGGGCAGGCTGTGCATGTCGTGCCGGAAGGGGTCGGCGAACCAGAGGACGAAGCCCATCAGCACGAGGAGCAGTACGCCACCCAGCAGACCGGCGCCGCGCAGCAGTTCGTCGCTCCACAGGTGGCGGTCCCGGGTGACGGCCGAGGCGACGGCGTCCGACACGTCGTCGAAGACGGCGGGCGGCAGTGACTGCGCGAACGGGCGCAGGCTGAGCAGTTCGCCGTCGAGCACCTGCTGGGCGGCGAGCGTGCGCGCGCCGTCGAGCACCGTGCCGTCGCGGCGCACCAGGTGGTAGCCGGTGGGGTTGCCGGCCGCCTGGGTCTGGCCGGTGAGTCGGAGGATCTCCGGGTAGATGTCGGCGACTGCGATGTCCTCCGGCAGGGCGACGTCGATCCGGCTGTCGGGCGCCACGACAGTGACGCGGCAGAAGCCCGTCGCTGCAGTCGTACTCACGTGTCTGGTCCCCCTGATTCGCGGTTGCGCACGGTGCGCGCGCCACCCTACCGGGAGGAGGAAAGGTCATCGGCAAGTAGGATCACCGTCGCGCGGAGGGACGTCCGCAAGCAAAGGCAGCCACGGGGGGCTTCGGTGCGGGTTCGACCGGTCTTCCGCCCGTCCGTACCGAGGGATTGATGTTCCGGTGAGCCAGATCGTCGTGAAACGACCTCCGCGGTCCCTGCCGCCCGAAGTGCCCACGGACGAGTTGACGTTGGAGGCCCCTCCCGAACTGCCGCGCGGGCAGCAGGAGGGCATGCTGATGCAGATCCTGCCGGTGCTCGGCATGGGTTCGTCGGTGGTCTTCTTCTTCTCGCCGCAGGCTCCTCCGTTCATGCGCATCATGGGCGTTCTGATGCTTGTCTCGACCGTCGGCATGGTGGTCGCGCAGCTGGTCCGGCACCGCCGCGGTACGCAGGGGCAAATGGCAGATGTGCGGCGCGACTACCTCAAATACCTGGCGCAGACGCGGCGTACGGTGCGCCGGACCGCGCGCGCCCAGCGCGACGTTCAGCTGTATCTGCAGCCCGCTCCCGAGCAGTTGTGGTCGGTGGTCGCCGAGGGCAGCCGGGTGTGGGAGCGGCGGGTCGGGGACAACGACTTCGGACAGGTACGGGTCGGGCTCGGGGCGCAGCAGCTGTCGACTCCGCTGATCGCCCCGGACACCGCGCCGGTGGACGAGCTGGAGCCGATGTGTGCGGGGGCGATGCAGCAATTCCTCGCTGTGCACGGGGCGTTGGACGGTCTGCCGATGGCCGTGTCGATGCGGGCCTTCTATCACGTGACGGTCTCCGGGCAGCCGGAGGCGGCGCAGTCGGCGGCGCGGGCGCTGGTCGCACAACTGGTGACGCTGCACTCCCCCGAGGACCTGATGGTCGCCGTGGTGGCGGCGCCCGGTGCGGTGCCACGCTGGGACTGGACCAAGTGGCTTCCGCATGCGCAGGTGCCCGGGCAGGTCGACGGGGCCGGTACGAAGCGGTTGATCGGCGACGATCTGGGTGAGCTGGAGCAGCTGCTGGCGAGCCGGCTGGAGGGGCGGCCGCGGTTCGGGCGGGAGAGCCAGCCGCTGCTGGACCAGCCGCACATCGTGGTGGTCCTCGACGGCGGGATGGTGCCGCCGGATTCGTTGTTCGCGGCGGCCGAGGGGCTGCAGGGCGTGACGATCGTCGAGGTCGTCCCGGGTGAGCTCGACGAGCCGCGCGGCGGTCTGTCGGTGGTGGTGCGGCCGGGGCTGCTGCGGCTGGAGTCGGGGGCGGGGCTGGCGTACGAGGGCGTCCCTGACGGGCTGTCGCTGCCCGCGGCCGAGGCGCTGGCCCGGCAGCTCGCACCGCTGCGCATGGGCGGGGGCGACGACGACGAACCGCTGCTCGCCAACCTGGACTTCACGGATCTGCTGAACCTCGGCGATGCGGGTGCGGTCGATGTGGCGCGCACCTGGCGGCCGCGGTCGGTCTCCGAGCGGCTGCGGGTGCCGATCGGGGTCGGCGAGGACGGACAGCCGGTGATGCTGGACCTCAAGGAGGCCGCGCAGGAGGGCATGGGTCCGCACGGGCTGTGTGTCGGCGCGACCGGTTCCGGCAAGTCCGAGCTGCTGCGGACGCTGGTCCTGGGGCTCGCGGTCACGCACTCCTCGGAGACGCTCAACTTCGTGCTGGCGGACTTCAAGGGTGGTGCGACGTTCGCCGGGATGTCGCACATGCCGCACGTGGCGGCGGTCATCACCAACCTGGCGGACGATCTGACGCTCGTCGACCGCATGGGTGACGCGATCCGCGGCGAGCTGCAGCGGCGGCAGGAGCTGCTGCGGTCGGCCGGCAACTACGCCAACATCCACGACTACGAGAAGGCGCGGGCGGCGGGCGCGGCGCTGGAACCGCTGGCCTCGCTGGTCCTGGTCATCGACGAGTTCTCCGAACTGCTGACCGCCAAGCCGGACTTCATCGACATGTTCATCCAGATCGGTCGCATCGGCCGCTCGCTGGGTGTGCATCTGCTGCTCGCCTCGCAGCGCCTGGAGGAGGGCAAGCTACGCGGTCTGGACACCTACCTCTCGTACCGGATCGGACTGCGGACCTTCTCGGCCGCCGAGTCGCGTACGGCGCTGGGGGTGCCCGACGCCTACCACCTCCCGTCGGTGCCGGGTTCCGGCTATCTCAAGTTCGGTACGGACGAGATGACCCGGTTCAAGGCGGCGTACGTGTCGGGGACGTACCGCACGGGCGGGCCCGATCTGCCGGTCGGCGCGCTGCCGGTCGAGCGGCGGCCCGCGGTGTTCAGCGCACTGCCGGTGCCGGTGGTGTACGCGGCGCCGGACCCGGCGCACGTGGTCGCCTCGCGGACGAGTGCGGAGGAAGACGCGCTCTCGGACACGGTGCTCGATGTGATCGTGCGGCGCCTCGAGGGGCAGGGGGTGCCCGCCCATCAGGTGTGGCTTCCGCCGCTCGACCGGGCGCCGACGCTGGACCAGCTGCTGCCGGGGCTCGCGCCGACCGCGGACCGGGGGTTCACGGCGACGGAGTACACGCGGCCGGGCGGGCTGACCGTTCCGCTCGGTCTCATCGACAAGCCGTTCGAACAGCGGCGTGAGGTGCTGTACCGGGACTTCTCCGGTGCGGCGGGTCACATGATGGTGGTCGGCGGTCCGCAGTCCGGCAAGTCGACGATGATGCGGACGCTGATCTCGTCGTTCGCGCTCACCCACACCCCGCACGAAGTGCAGTTCTACGGGCTCGACTTCGGTGGTGGCGGACTGGTCTCACTGGCGGAGCTGCCGCACGTGGGCGGGATGGCGTCGCGACTGGATCCGGAGCGGGTGCGGCGTACGGTCGCCGAGGTCGCGGGGGTGCTGAACCGGCGCGAGGAGTTCTTCCGCGCCCACTCCATCGACTCCGTCGCCACATACCGGCGCAAGCGCGCTCTCGGTGAGCTGCCGGGCGAGCCGTGGGGCGACGTGTTCCTGGTCGTCGACGGCTGGGGCGGCTTCCGGGCCGAGTACGAGATGTTGGAGCAGGTCGTCACGGACATCGCCTCGCGTGGTCTCGGCTACGGCGTCCATGTGGTGATCACGGCCGCCCGGTACATGGAGGTACGTGCCGCGCTCAAGGACCAGATCCTCGGGCGCCTCGAACTGCGGCTCGGCGACGTCATGGACTCCGAGTTCGACCGCAGGGTCGCGGTGAACGTGCCGCAGGGAGTGCCGGGACGCGGCCAGGTTCCGGAGAAGCTGCACTTCATGGGTGCACTGCCGCGCATCGACTCCACCAGCAGCGCGGCGGATCTCTCCGACGGCACGGCGGCCTTCGTCGAGACGGTGAAGTCCAACTGGGCGGGCCCTTCGGCGCCCGCCGTACGGCTGCTGCCGCGGAAACTGCCCGCCGGGCAGTTGCCGAAGGGCTTCGAGTTCCCGCAGCGCGGGATCGCGATCGGTATCGACGAGACCGACCTGGAGCCGGTGTTCGTCGACTTCGAGACAGATCCGTTCTTCCTGATCTTCGGCGAGAGCGAATCGGGGAAGACGAATCTGCTGCGTCTGATCGCGAAGCAGATCGCGGAGCGCTACTCCCCCGACGAGGCGAAGCTCGTCGTCGGCGACTACCGGCGGGCCCTGCTGGGTGCGCTGCCGGAGAGCCATCTGCTGGAGTACGCGCCGATGGCGAGCTCCATGCAGATGCACATGGAGGCGCTGGCCGGTGTGTTCTCGCGCCGGCAGCCGCCGACGGATGTCACGCCGCAGCAGTTGCGCGACCGCAGTTGGTGGACCGGTCCGCAGATCTTCATCATCGTCGACGACTACGACCTGGTGGCGACGAACGCGGGCAACCCGCTCGCCCCGCTCGCGGAGTATCTGCCGTTCGCCCGCGACACGGGTGTCCGGTTCATCATCGCGCGCAACTCGGCGGGGGCCTCGCGATCGATGTACGAGTCGTTCATGCAGCGCATCAAGGAGCTCGGGGCGCAGGGCGTGGTGCTGTCCGGCGATCCGTCCGAGGGCGATCTGATCGGGCCGGTGCGGGGGCATCCGATGCCGCCGGGACGCGGGTACTTCGCCTCGCGTCGGCGGGGGAACCCGCTGGTGCAGATCGGGCGGCTGCCGGAGCAGCGCTGAACCGACGGGACCGGGAGATCTTCCCCGCCGACGACGGGGTGGACCAGTGCCTCAGCAACGTCGCGGGCAACCGCACCCGCGTCGCATGCATGGTCCGACGAGGTTGCCGTGGGGCGCACGCGGTCTCTACCACCGCGGGTCGGAAGCTGTCCATACCGGGCCTGTGGGGCGCGGGAGCGGGGATAGTCTGCACGCGGGCGACGAACATGTTCCGCCGCAGGAGAGGAAAGGCATCTGATGGGCACGCAGCAGGAGAAGGACGAGCTGTACGCACTCGACATCTCGGGGGTCGAGTGGCTGGGTGCGCCCGGTACGGAAGAGGCCGAGGAGCGCGTCGAGATCGCGCATCTGCCGGGCGGGGCCGTGGCGATGCGGTCCTCGCTGGATCCGGAGACGGTGCTGCGGTACACGGAGGCCGAGTGGCGGGCGTTCGTACTGGGGGCGCGGGACGGCGAGTTCGACCTCACGTAGGACGCCGTACGTACAGGAGAAGGGGCACGCTGCGACGAGCGTGCCCCTTCTGCGTGTGCGGTGCCGCGGTCAGTACGCCTCGGTGAACAGGCGCGAGGCCTTCACGTCCGTCGAGCGGTAACTGTCCTTGCCGGACTCGATGATCTTCGCGACGTGCTCCAGGCGGGTCTTCATGTGCTCCGCCTTGCCCTTGTACTTGGACTGGAGGTGCACGTACTCCCCGTGTGCCTCACCGTCCCAGGTGTCGGTGACGACCTTCAGTGCCGCGTCCATCTCCTGGAGGTCCTTGATGATGTTCTGCGAGACCACACGGATGCGGTTCGCCATCTCCTGGACGCTCTCGTACCTGACCTTGGTGTTCGGGTCGGTCGCCATCTGTCTGCTCCTCGGTGCTCGGCGTGTGTACGGAAGGGTGCTGCGGCGCGGCTCAGATGCCGTTCAGCCCGGAGGTGTTGCCGGACGACGCCGGCTCCTTCACCGCGTTGAAGGCCGCGCGGACCTCGTCGTCGTTGGCGTTGCTGAGGTTCTTGGTCTGGCCCACCGCGTTGAGGAGCACGTTGAGGAGCCGGCGGATCTCGTCGTGGTCCTCGTTGATCACGATCTGTGCGGATGTGAATCCCGAGGCGCCGACACCCGTCCATCCCGCGCTGACCGTCGCGAGGATGTCGGCCAGCTCCCTGGACTGCTTGGACACCTGCTCCGCGGTTTCGATGATCTTGTTCTTCGCCTGGACGATCGGATCGTCGGCGAGTCCGAAACCACCTGCGGGGTTGGTCATCCGGAGGTCCTATCTCTGAGTTCCCGGTCCTGTCCGCCCATCGCGGCCAGGGTTCCTGCCTGCCCCGTGTGCTCCGGTCGCGGAGTCGGGGAAGTGCGGGGACGGGGAAGGGCGTGGCAGTGTTCCCACGCCCCGAAATCGGATGCGACCACTTCTCGTTCCCCCGTCACACACGTGAAGTCAGCTACCACCCTAGTCACTTCGTCATCTCTCCCCAACTGCGCTTTATGGGGAGGGATCCACTTCACCGGGTGATGCCGTCATCGCAAACCGCGTCGCCGCCGGACATCGCGGACGACCGTCGCGGTGCCGGCGACCACGGAGATCAGTACGCCCGCTATGGCCAGGGCGTAGGTCGCGTACCGCTCGCTGCGTTCCTGCGAGGTCTCCGACAGCGACAGATGCGCGGGCGAGGGAGCCTGGGCCCGGGGCGGGGCCGGGTCAGGATGCGGGGCATCCTGCGGGGTGTCGTCGCCGGAGAGTGCGCGGACCGGGTCGACGACGCCCCAGCCGACGAAGTCGTCGTGGCCGGTGACGGAGCGTTCGGCGGTCTGCTCGATCCGGGCGACGATCTGGGGCGCGGTCCATTTCGGGTACTTGGCGCGCATCAGGGCGGCGACCCCGGCGACGTACGGAGCGGAGAAACTGGTGCCGTTGTCGGTGCACTGGCCGTTACCGGGGACGGTGGAGACGATGTCGACGCCGGGTGCGGCGACGCCGACGAACGTACCGGCCTGGGAGAAGGCGGCGCGCTCGTTGTTGCGGTCCGACGAGGCGACGGCGAGGACGCCGCCGAAGGCCGCCGGATAGGTGTTCCTCAGCTTGCCGTCCATGCCGTTGTTGCCCGCGGAGGCGACCACGACGACGTCCTTGGTGAGCGCCCTGGCCACTGCCTTCCCCAGCGTGGAATCCGGGGTCAGCGACTTCGTCGTGTCCTGGGAGATGTTGATGACCTGCGCGCCCTCGGCGATCGCGTGGCCGATCGCGGCGGCCATCGTGGTGTCCTTGCCGCTGTTCTTCTCGTCGTTCTGGCGGATCGGGATGATCGTGGCCTCGGGCGCCAGGCCGACGAAGCCGGTGCCCTTGCGGGGGCGGGCGGCGATGATGCCGGCGACCTTGGTCCCGTGGCCGACCTCATCCACGGTGCCGTCGCTCTTGCCGCCCTTGAGGTAGTCGGCGCCCGCGGAGGCGTCGACGGCGGTCTGGAGCTGCGGGTTGGTGTTGTCGACACCGGTGTCGATGACCGCGACGCGGACGCCCTTGCCCTTGGTGTCCTGCCACAGTTCGTCGAGCAGGACCCGCTGCAGCGACCAGGGGCGGCCCTCGTACTGCTTCTTCATCGGGAAGGCGCATTCGCCGCTGCCGTCTATCCCGACGTCGCTCCGGTCGCCCGGGCGCTCCTCGGCGTACGCCGCCTGGGGCGCCGCCAGTGCGGCCAGCGCTGCGGTGGCCGCCGTCAGCAGGGCCGTCTTCCGGTACAACATCTGTTCCTCTCCCCCGAGTTCTACGAGCCGTTCGCGAATATCCCGGTCAGGAGCCCTGGGGCTGGCGAGCGCTGTTGGTGTCGAGTCGCGGGCCCTTGGACAGGAACTCTGACCAGGCGAGCGGGACGAGAGAGGGCGTCACCTTCTCGTATCCCAGCCTGATCTGGGCCTGGCTGGGCTCGGGGCGGCCGTCCGTCCCGCTCTGCTGCTCGCCGGCGCCGATGTCGGAACGCCTGGAATCGCTGTCGCCGTTCGCCTGAACGGCGTACCGCAGTCCGGTGTCGGTCACCAGGAAGAGTGAGCCGTCGGGGCTGGTCTGCTGCCCTCGTACCTGGGTGTAGAGGAGACCGCTGCCGGGGGTGACGTAGGTGCTGGTGCCACCTGCGCTGATGGAGGCGGGGTACGCGGTGCCCGCCCAGGTGCTGAGCGTCGGGCGGCCGTTGCCGTCCACCTTGCGCAGCACGCTGCAGATGGTGTCCCGGTCGCCGCTGCCACCCTCGATGGCGTTCACCTGGCCGGTCCTCCGCGTGGGCCAGCGCCCCGCCTGGCCGGTGAAGGCGGCAGGGTCGGGAACGAACTTCTGGAGTCCGACGGCGCGCGCCTCGCTCTTCAGGTTGAGCACGGCCGTCTGCGGGGAGTTGATCAGCAGCCAGGCGGTGAACTCGGAGACCGGCTGGACCTTGCCGTCGAGGACCACGTAGTGGGTGGTGCCTTCGCCGGTACGGGTCCGCAAAACCATGCCGACCCGGTTCTCCTCCGTGGAGAGCTGTCCGTCGATGTGCGCGTCCGCGCCGACGGTGCCGGGGATCTGCGGGAAGACGATCGGGCTGCCTTCGTTCAGGGTGGCCAGCCAGTCGTCGGTGACGGACTGCGGCTGCCGGCTGCCGACGAGGGCGCCGGTCAGGTGGCCGTTGTCGGCAACGGTCTCGTCGATGCGGTATTTCGTGCCACTCGCATCGACGAGATAGCGGGCGCCGGTCTGACCCTTGACGTACAGGACCTCGCCGCCGCTGAGCCTATGGGCGCCTTCGGTCCGCTTGTTGTCGCGCTCGGCGAAGACGAAGGCGGCCTTCTGCACGGTGTTGCCCTTGCCTCCGGGCTGTTCGCAGACGGCCCACCGCTTGGCCGTGCCCGCGTCGTTCGCCTCGGGCAGCCGGTCGGGGGCGTACGGGATGCCGAGGACCGGTCCGCGAGGCGGCTTGCCCGCGTCGAGGATGTCGTCGGGTACCTGGATGACGTCGTACTGCTGCGGGGTGAGGAGCAGTCGGGCGGAGGCGAGGTTCAGTACGGGATGCAGCAGGGTCTTTTTCTTCTTGCCCTTGCCCGTGGTGAGCACGACATAGCGGGTGGTGGACTGCTTGCCGACGATCACGTTGGTGAAGGGCTTGTCCCAGTCCTTGGGTGCGGTGGGCTTGAACATGCCGTAGGCACCGAAGCCCGCGAGGATCAGCGCCCCGGCCACCATGCTCGGGAGGACGGCGCGCAACGGGCGCGGCGCGCCCTCCTCGGTGCCGGTGGGCGAGGGTTGGAGAAATGCCGCCACCGTGCGCTTCTTCGCAAAGGTGTACGCGTTGAGTTCATCCCGCCGTGATGCCATGAGTCTGCGTGTCTCCCGTGTCTCCCCGCGCGGCTCCAGGAGTTCGCGTCCCCCGACCCCTGCGCCGGCCCCCCGGATGCCGGACCGCGCTGCCGGACAGGCCCCTACTATGCCTGCTGACCCCGGGCGGCCGCGGGGCGGGTAGGGTGATCCAGCCGCCAAAGCCCCCGGCGGGACAGGGGTGATCGGGTCGAAACGGGGGCCTTATGAACGGGGGAATGCCGGAATGATGTCTTCCGCGACGCGGACACGTCCGGCCGGGAACGCACCGCCCTCCGCAGCCCACACACCCACCGGAGCGGCGTCCTCCCCGTACCGGCCCGGCGGACCGGCTCGCGGCTCCTCCGGCCCCGGCCAACAGACCCTCCGGCGGGTGAACGGACGCCCCGGACACTTCGGTTCGTTCCGATTGCAACAACTCGTACTGATCGAGATCGCGGCTGCGCTGCTGCTCGTGGCCTGGGTGATCGAGCCGCTGCTGCTGGTTCCGGCCGGCGCGGTCGCCACTGCGCTGGTGCTGCTCGCCGTCCTGCGCAGACACCGCCGTTCGCTGCCCGAGTGGCTGGGCACCGCGATCGCGCTCCGCGCACGCACCCGCAGGGCCGCGTCGCTGGTGCTGCCCGTGGGTACCGAGCCGGGGATCGCGCCCGCCGTCGAGTGCGACCCGGCGCTGCGCACGTACTCGTTCAGCGACCGTGACCGGCGGCCGGTCGGGATGATCGGTGACGGTACGTTCGTCACCGCCGTACTGCAGATCGAGTCGGACGCCACGGCGCTGCGGCCCGACCGGTCCGCGCAGCCGCTGCCGCTGACCCTGGTCCGGGACGTGCTCGACGTCGACGGCATCCGCCTGGAGTCGGCGCAGATCGTGCAGCACACCCAGCCCGCGCCCGCCCCGCATCTGCCCCCGCAGTCCGTCGCGGCGCGCAACTACGCACCGCTGCAGGCCCGGACGGGATCGCCCGCGGTCCGGATCACCTGGATCGCGCTCAAGCTGGACCCGGAACTCTGCCCGGAGGCCGTGCAGGCGCGCGGCGGCGGGGTCGAAGGGGCGCAGAAGTGTCTCGTACGCGCTGCCGATCAGCTGGCCAGCAGACTGACGGGGGCCGGTTTCCGCGCGACGGTGCTGACCGAGCAGGAGTTGACGTCGGCGATCGCGACCTCGGCCTGCGTCAGCCCGTCGGCCATGGAGCAGGCGGGCCGGGCCCACACACCGGCGCGGCGCACCGAGGAGACCGCGCGGACCTGGCGCTGCGACGACCGGTGGCACACCACCTACTGGGTGGGGCGCTGGCCGCAGTTCGGCGGGGCGATGAACGGCGGCGGGGCGTCGATGCCGCAGCTGGTCGCGCTGCTCACCTCGCTCCCGGCGCTCGCCACGACCTTCAGCCTGACGCTGGGACACGGCGACCGGCAGGAGGTCTCGATCGCCGGCCACGTCCGGATAACGGGGCGCAGCGACGAGGAACTGCTCACCGCCCGGCATGAGTTGGAGCGCACCGCGCGTGGCGTGAAGACATCGCTGGTACGACTCGACCGCGAGCAGCTGCCCGGCGTGCTCGCCACGCTGCCGCTCGGGGGTACCCGCTGATGTCCGTACCCACCAGTGCCCGCGCCCGGCTGGGCTTCGGGCTGATCGGACCGCGTCGCAGCCGGCACACGGTCTCCGTCGAGCAACTGGCCTCGATGGCCCTGCCGGTCGGCGACGACGGCATGGTGATCGGCGTGGACGCCGAGGGGCGGCCCGCCGTGCTCGGCATCAACCGGCCGACGCCGTACGACGTCACGCTGATCGGCGGGCTGTGGACGGCGCAGGTGCTCGCCCTGCGGGCGGCCGCCATCGGTGCCCGGATCGTCGTGGAGACCGGCCGGGCCCACGCCTGGACGGGACTCGCACAGGCGGCCGGGGGTGGCCAGCCGTGCATTTCGCTGCACGACGTGGGGCGGGTGCCACCGCAGGGCGCCTCGGCCGGCAGCCCGGTGCTCGTGGTGCGGGACTGCGGGATGCGGCCGCCGCGCGGGCGAGTGGTGTCCGGGCCCTGGCAGTCGGTGGTGACGCTGCTTCCGTATCTGAGTCCGGTGGCGCCCGCGTTGATGAAGAAGGCGTCCCTGGTGGGGATTCAGCGGGTATCTCCTGATGAAGCCACACAGATCGGGCGAATCGCACATCTGCCGGCGACCGCGACGCAGGCGCTGTCGACGCTGGCGGACGGGGTCACCCTCTGGTGCACGGAACGGGACCGGCAGTTCGTGATGACGCAGGCCACCGATGCGGAGACCGGGCTGCTGGGCGGCGCACGACGGATGGACTGAGCCTCGCAAGCGTGCGGGGTACTACCGACCCCGGGCAAGGCGCACGGAATGTTCACATATCCGTATGCAGATGTACGAGTTTGACCGCTTCGCTCTTCACGCTCTGCCGTACTCGGTTCACTTGGGGGCTACGCGTGACGTACTGGACAGCTCTTGCGGTGCCCTACGGCCTGCCGGAGGGGGCCCGATGACGATTAGGGTGGGTGGGGGCGCGGCAGAAGAACCTGCGGGCAGGCAATGCGCGTCCCAAGGGGGAGAGCCGGGCGGTTCGGAATACGGGAACGGTCGCCCCCACCCACCACGGCACAAGGGTGCTCGACCACACCAGGAGGCAAAGTGAACGGCGATCGGGACGAAATCCGAGAGGGCTGGAGCAGGCCCGTCGACGAGTCGTCCGACGCGGAGCCCGCCGAGATGACGGGTGAGTTCACCATCGACTACACCCCGCCCGCCTGGTACACGCAGAACGCGTCCGGGGACTCCTCGGGCGGGGCCGGATCGCACCTGGCGCCGCCTCCGCCGCCCAACGGGGCGCCGGTGTCCGTGCCCGGGCTGCCGGCCGGGGGCGGCTTCGAGCCCACCTGGGCTCCGACGCCGCCCGCACCCGCACCGCCGGTGGCACCGGTCGAGCCGACGCCCCCTGCTGCTGCCGCTGTCGCCGATCCCTCCTCCCCCGCACCCGGGGCGGGGGAGGCGAGTGGTGCGCCGGCTCCCTTCGGAGGCGGAGACCTGGAGAGCGGCGCGACCATGCGGTTCTCGCCGGCCGCACTGAAGCGGGAGATCGCGGAGCGGGAGGCTGCGGCCGCGGAGGCCGCGGACGCCGCTGTGGCCGCGACCGCGGCTGCGACAAATGCCCCGACGGCGGACGGGGCCGCTACCGGTGATCGTGGCCGGGACGGTGGCGCGGCCGATGCGGGCACTACCGCCGGATCCGATTCCGTGCAGCCTTCCGACGCGGCGACCGACGACGGCAACGGCGATGCGGATTCGGTGACCGATGCGGTCAGGGACTCCGTTACGGACGAAGTTCCGGCCGACGTTCCTGCCGACGCCGACGAGCCTGTCGGCCCTGCGCCCTCGGACGCCATTTCGGATGCGGTGCCGCAGAACGCCCCGCCGGCTGCTGCGCCGCCGACCCCTTGGACCCCGGCACCGCCCGCGCAGGGCGGGCTGCCGCCGCTGCCGCCCGCCTTCCAGCCCGCCGCGCCGCAGCCCGACGCGCCCCAGCCGGCGCCGCAGTGGCCGGCGACGGGGCCTGCCCAGACGAACCAGGCGCCCGGCGGTTACGGGTTCCCGAACCCCGGGCAGGCTCCGCAAGCGCCTCAGCCACCGCAGGCACCTCAGCTGCCCGCCCAGCGGAACGCCCCGGCGCCGCAGAGCGGTTACGGATTCCCCCCGCAGCCGCAGGCGCCCGCCCAAGGAGTGCCGCTGCCGCCGCAGGTTCCGCAGCACCCCGCTCCCCCCGCGCCGCCGGCGCCGCCGGCGCAGGGCGCATACGGGTTCCCGCAACCGCCTCAGGTGCCGCAGTCACCGCAGTGGCCCGCACAACAGAGCGCCCCGCAGCCGCCCCAGGGCAACCAGCCGCCGGTCCAGGGCGCACCCAATCTGCCCGCGCCGGTCGCGCCCCAGCCGCCCGCCCACCAGCAACAGCCCCAGCCACCCCAGCAGCAGCACCCGCAACAGCAGCCGCCGCAGGGTCCGCCCGTCGACCCGCGCACCGGCGCGGCCTGGCCCACCCCGGTCACCCATGACCAGCGCGAGCGTTCCGTGCCCGGCGCGCCCCTCGGTTACACGGCGGCCGTGGAGCTGTCCTCCGACCGCCTGGTCCGGGGCAAGCAGAAGGCCAAGAGCAGTCGCGCGCCGTCCGCCGCGTCCCGCTTCAAGCTGGGCAACAAGAAGGAGGAGGCCGAGCGGCAGCGCAAGCTCGACCTGATCCGTACACCCGTGCTGTCGTGCTACCGGATCGCGGTCATCAGCCTCAAGGGCGGGGTCGGCAAGACCACGACGACCACCGCGCTCGGCGCGACCCTGGCCACCGAGCGCCAGGACAAGATCCTCGCCATCGACGCCAACCCGGACGCCGGTACGCTCGGCCGCCGCGTGCGTCGCGAGACCGGGGCCACCATCCGCGACCTGGTCCAGGCGATCCCGTACCTCAACTCGTACATGGACATCCGCCGATTCACCTCGCAGGCGCCCTCCGGTCTGGAGATCATCGCCAACGACGTGGACCCGGCGGTCTCGACGACCTTCAACGACGAGGACTACCGGCGCGCGATCGATGTCCTCGGCAAGCAGTACCCGATCATCCTCACCGACTCGGGTACCGGTCTGCTCTACAGCGCGATGCGCGGAGTGCTGGACCTCGCCGACCAGTTGATCATCATCTCGACGCCGTCGGTCGACGGTGCCTCCAGCGCCTCCACGACGCTGGACTGGCTGTCGGCGCACGGGTACGCGGAACTGGTGCAGCGCTCGATCACCGTCATCTCCGGGGTCCGCGAGACCGGAAAGATGATCAAGGTCGATGACATCGTGCAGCACTTCGAGACGCGCTGCCGGGGCGTGATCGTCGTACCGTTCGACGAGCATCTGTCGGCCGGCGCCGAGGTCGATCTGGACATGATGCGCCCGAAGACCCGTGAGGCGTACTTCAATCTCTCCGCGCTGGTCGCCGAGGACTTCCCGCGCGCCCAGCAGCAGCAGGGCCTGTGGACGTCGGACGGCAGCAACCCGCCGCCGCAGTTCGCCCCGCCGATGCCCGGACACCAGATGCCCGGTCAGCAGCCTTACGCACCGCAGCAGACGGGCCAGCCGTATCCGCCTCAGCAGCCCCAGCAGCCCTACCCGCCCCATCAGCCGTACGGGGGACAGCAGCCGTATCCCCCGCACCCCGGTCCCGGTGTGCAGCAGAACGGGTGGCAGCAGTCGCTGCCGTCCCAGGCCCAGTCCCCGGCGAGCCCGGCCGGCCTGCCCGCGGCGCAGCAGCACGGTGGTCAGCCCGGCTTGCCGGCACAGCAGGACCACCCCGAACTGCAAGGCCCCGTCCCGCCCGCAGGCTGGCAGCAGCACCCTCCGCAGCCGCCGTCAGCGCCTCAGCAGTAAGGCATCAGAGGTCTGAACCAATGAGGGCCCGCACCGTCCCGACGGTGCGGGCCCTTTGGGCATTCCTGCAGCCCACACGCCGTTTGGGGCACCGTTGACGCGACTCGACCAGCGCTGGTAGACCTTCGCTTCACCAGTTGGCGAACCAGAGATCAACCCGCCTTCTCCGTGCGAGTCATGACGCGAGGTCCCTGTCCATGGTCACAAGAGTCCCACCACCCTCCGCTCAGCCACGCTCACGTATGCGTATCCTCCTGGCATCCGGTGCCGCGGCCCTCGCGTTGGCGGCCGGATCGATCGTCCCCGGGATGCCGCTCGGCGCCGCCCCGCAGCAGGCGCAGGCCGCCGACAACGGCAAGACGACGCTGACCGTCGCGGTCGCACAGAGCGTCGACTCACTGAGCCCGTTCCTCGCTCAGCGGCTGATGAGCACCAGCGTCCACCGGCTCATGTACGACTTCCTCACCAACTACGACCCCAAGGACAACCACACGGTCCCTGGTCTCGCCACCAAGTGGGAGCCGTCCGCCGACAAGCTGACCTGGACGTACACCATACGGTCCAACTCCAAGTGGTCGGACGGGCAGCAGACCACCGCCGAGGACGCGGCGTGGACCTTCAACAAGATGATGACCGACGAAGGCGCCGCCACCGCGAACGGCAGCTTCGTCGCGAACTTCAAGAAGGTGACGGCGCCCAGCCCGGAAAAGCTGGTCATCGAGCTGAAGCAGCCTCAGGCCACCATGGCCGCACTCGATGTGCCGATCGTGCCGAAGCATGTCTGGGAGAAGGTCGGGGACTTCTCGAAGTTCAACAACGACACCAAGTTCCCGATCGTCGGCAACGGGCCGTACATCCTGACGGACTACAAGGTCGACCAGTATGTGAAGCTCAAGGCCAACAAGAGCTTCTGGCGCGGCGCGCCCAAGTTCGACGAGCTGGTCTTCAAGACGTACAAGGACCAGGACGCCGCGGTCGCCGCCCTGCGCAAGGGTGAGGTCTCGTTCGTCGCGGGCGCCCCCGCGCTCACGCCCGCCCAGGCCGCGTCCCTCAAGGGCGACAAGAACATCAAGGTCAACGAGGGTCCGGGTCGCCGCTTCTTCGCGCTGGCCACCAACCCGGGCGCGCAGACCAAGGACGGCAAGAAGTTCGGCGACGGCAACAAGGCCCTGCTCGACCAGCAGGTCCGCCAGGCGCTCTTCCTGTCGATCGACCGCAAGACCATCATCGACAAGGTCTTCCAGGGCCACGCCGTCGAGGGCCAGGGTTACATTCCGCCGCGTTTCTCGGACTACTTCTGGCAGCCGTCCGACAGCCAGAAGCTGTCGTACGACCCCGACCGGGCGGCCAAGCTCCTCGATCAGGCGGGGTACAAGCTCAAGGGCGACCAGCGTGTCGGCAAGGACGGCAAGCCGCTCGACCTGCGCATCCTGTGCCACGCCACGGACCCGAACGACAAGGCGATCGGCAAGTACCTCAAGGAGTGGTGGGGCAAGCTCGGCATCGGCCTGAAGGTCGACTGCCGCGACGACGTCTCGGTGCCCTGGTACGCGGGTGAGTACGACCTCGCCTTCGACGGCTGGTCCGTCAACCCGGATCCGGACTTCGTCCTGGGTATCCACACCTGCTCGGCCCTGCCCGCCAAGGCCAAGGAGAGCGCGGCCACGGACAACTTCATCTGCGACAAGACGTACGACGAGCTGTACAAGAAGCAGCTCGCCGAGTACGACCCGGCCAAGCGGGCGGACATCGTCAAGCAGATGGAGTCGTGGATGTACGACTCCGGGTACATGAACATCATCGCGTACCCGAACGCGGTCGAGGCGTACCGCACCGACCAGATCAAGTCCATCACCACCATGCCCGAGGCAGCCGGCAACATCTACGGCCAGGACGGGTACTGGAGTTGGTGGTCGGCCGTTCCGGCGGCCGCCGACGGCAAGAACGGTTCGGCCGCGGACAGCGGTGGCAGCTCCACCGGTGTCGTCATCGGCATCCTCGTCGCCGTGGTGGTGGTCGCCGGTGGCGGGTTCCTCCTCGCGCGGCGCCGCCGCAGCACGGCGGAGGAACGCGAATAATCACGCGAACGGGATGAGAGGGACCGGCAGGGGGCCACGACATCGCAACCCCCCTGCCGGTCCCTCCAAGTGCAGCACGAGTAACGAGAGTTCCCCCATGACAGCTGACAGCACTCCGGCGCTCGTGCAGAACGCGGATGCGGACACCGACGGCCGGGCTCCGGCCGGGCCGTCGGTCGCCCGCGACGCACAGGCGCGCAACATCAAGGTCTATCTCCAGTACGTGGCGGCAAAGATCGCGGGAGCGGTCATCTCCTTGTTCGCCGTTCTGGTCACCAGCTTCTTCCTCTTCCGCCTCATCCCCAGCGACCCCGTGAAGCAGATGACCGGCGGCCGCCGCGTCTCCGCCGAGCAGCTCCAGTCGCTCCGACACCAGTTCGGCCTCGACCAGCCGCTCTGGAAGCAGTTCACGAGCTACGTGGGTGACGCACTGACCGGGGATTTCGGTACCTCGTTCCAGTTCCACACCCCCGTCATCGACAAGATCACCGAGGCGCTCCCGGCGACCCTGCTGCTCACCGGCACGGCGTACGTCCTCTACACGGCGCTCGGCATCTGGCTGGGCACCCGTACCGCCTGGCGCAACGGCTCCCGCAGCGACCGCTTCAATACCGCGTTCGCGCTCACGCTCTACTCGGTGCCGTCGTTCTGGCTGGGTCTGCTCCTGATCATCGTCTTCTCCGTGGGCATCGGCCCGATCCCCGGCATGTTCCCGACGGGCGGCCTGGAGTCGGGCGGCGAGACGGGCGTCGCCTACGTCCTCGACGTCGCCCATCACCTGGTGCTTCCCGTGATCACGCTGGTCGCGGTCGGCTATGCGCAGACACTCCTCGTGATGCGTTCCTCGCTCCTCGACGAGATGGGCAGCGACTATCTGACGACAGCCCGTGCGAAGGGGCTCCGTGACGATGTCGTACGGCGCAAGCACGCCGTCCCGAACGCGATGCTGCCGACGTTCACACTGATGTTCGTGAACCTGGGTCATGTGGTGGCGGGCCAGATCCTGGTCGAGACGGTGTTCTCCTGGCCGGGACTCGGCGGTCTCTTCTACCAGGCGCTGAGCGTGCCCGACCTTCCCCTCGTCCAAGGGCTGTTCTTCGTCTTCGCCACCGCGGTGATCCTGGCGAACACCCTCGCCGACGTGCTGTATCCGCTGCTCGATCCCCGGGTGGGCCGATGACGACCGAACCGTTGCCCGTGCAGAACGAAGCGGGCGTGACCAAGACCCCGCGCGCCCTGGCCCGGGCCCGCAAGCGCCAGTCGCTGGCCCGCTTCTGGCGGGAGTACCGGACACACCGGGGCGGCCTGTGGGGGCTGGCCGGGCTCATCCTGATCGCACTGATCGCGATGTTCGCGCCCACACTGGCCGGCGCCGACTCGCAGAGCGTCACCGATGCACCGGGGGGCGCGCTCGAATCGCCCAGCGGAGAATTTCCGCTGGGTACGGACCAGTTCGGGCGCAGCGTCCTGGCACTGCTGGTGTGGGGCGCCCGCGTCTCGCTCACGGTGGGGCTGCTCGCCGCATTCCTGTGCGTGGCGATCGGGACGGTCGTCGGGATCGTCGCCGGCCACTTCCACGGCTGGTACTCGACGGTTCTGATGCGCGTCACCGACTGGTTCCTGGTGATGCCGACCCTCGTTCTCGCGATCGCGCTCGCCACGGTGATGGACCGCTCCATCTGGACGGTCATCCTCGCCATCGGCGTGACGACCTGGCCGACCACGGCCCGTCTGGTCCGCGCCCAGACGCTCGCCGTCGAGTCCCGTCCCTACATCGAGCGCGCCCGGGCCCTGGGCGGCGGCCACGGGCACATCATGGCCCGCCACGTCCTGCCGAACGTGATGCCGCTGGTGCTCGCGCAGACCACGCTCGTGATCTCCAGCGCGATTCTCACCGAGGCCACGCTCGCCTTCCTCGGCCTCGGCGACCCGACCATCACCTCCTGGGGCGGCATGCTTCAGGACGCACGCGAGGCGGGCGCCGTGAGCGCCGGCGACTGGTGGTACCTGGCACCGCCCGGCATCGCCATCGCCCTGGTGGCGCTGTCGTTCACACTGTGCGGGCGTGCCATCGAGTCCGTCCTCAATCCCAAGCTGGGGGTGGCCCGTTGAGTACACCGAGCACACAGAAGACCCCCTTGCTGGAGGTACGCGACCTCTCGGTGACGTACGCCGGCGGAGCGCAGGCGGTCCGGGGCGTGAACCTCACCGTCGACGCGGGCCGGAAGCTCGGCATCGCCGGTGAGTCCGGGTGCGGCAAGTCGACGCTCGCACTCGCGCTGCTGCGGCTGCTGCCCGCCCGGACGAAGGTCACCGGCGAGATCCTGCTGAACGGCGAGGATGTCCTCGCCATGAAGTGGGGCCAGGTCAGGGCCGTGCGCTGGGCGGGTGCCTCGATCGTCTTCCAGGGGGCGATGCACTCGCTCAACGCCGTGCACCGCATCGGTGACCAGATCGCCGAGCCGATCCTGTTGCACAAGAAGGCGACACCGGCCGGCGCGAAGAAGAAGGCCGGTGAACTCCTGGAGCACGTGGGGCTGCCGGCCGCACGCGCGAACGCGTATCCGCACGAGCTCTCCGGCGGTCAGCGGCAGCGCGTGATGATCGCGATGGCGCTGGCCTGCGACCCGGACCTGATCATCGCGGACGAGCCGACGACGGCCCTCGATGTGATGATCCAGGCCCAGATCCTGCGGCTGATCGAGCAGCTGGTGTCCCAGCAGGACCTCGGTCTGATCATGATCAGCCATGACCTGGCGGTGCTCTCGGACACCTGCGACCGGCTCGCGGTGATGTACGCGGGCCGGGTCGTGGAGGAGGGCCCCTCCGCCGCGGTCTTCGAGGACGCGCAACACCCCTACAGCAAGGCCCTGTCGGGCGCCTTCCCGCGGATCGGCGACCGGTCCTCCCGGTTCGCGCCCCGCGGGCTGCCCGGTGACCCGCCGGACCCGTCGGCGCTGCCGGCCGGCTGCACGTTCCATCCGCGCTGTCCGGTGGCACTGGACTCCTGCACCACGCAGGACCAGGAGCTGCGGGACGCCGGCGCGGCACGGCGGGCGGCCTGTGTGCTGGTGGAGCCGGGGGCGGCCGACGCCTCGCTCCCGCAGGGCGCCGAGGAAGCAAGGAGCACATCATGACCACCACCACTCCTCTGCTCAGCGCGGAGGGACTGAAGGTCACCTTCCCCGGCCGGCGCGGTGCCGCCACGGCGCGCGCGGTGGACGGCGTCGACCTGGACATCCGGCCCGGCGAGATCGTCGCACTGGTCGGCGAGTCCGGGTGCGGCAAGACGACGCTCGCCCGCTCCCTGTTGGGGCTGGTGCCCCCGACCTCCGGGGCGGTCACCTTCGACGGCAAACCGCTCAACTACGCGGGCCGCGCGCTGAAGGCGTACCGCAAGCGGGTGCAGCTGGTGCTCCAGGACCCCAGCGGTTCGCTCAACCCGCGGCACACGGTGTACGAGGCGGTGGCGGAGGGCCTGCGGATCCACGGGTACGCCGGTGACGAACGGGCCGCCGTCGCGGAGGCCCTGTCGCGGGCCGGGCTGCGGCCCCCCGAGCGGTTCTTCCTGCGCTACCCGCACGAGCTGTCGGGCGGCCAGCGCCAGCGCGTCGTGATCGCGGGCGCCCTCGTCCTGGAACCGGAACTCATCGTGGCCGACGAGCCGGTGGCCTCGTTGGACGCGTCGGTGCGTGGCGAGATCCTGGCCCTGCTGCTGCGGCTGAGGGACGAACTGGGCCTGTCGGCCCTGGTGGTCACGCACGACCTCGGTCTGGCGTGGAACATCGCCGACCGGGTCGCGGTGATGTATCTCGGCCGGATCGTCGAGACGGGCGAGGTCGAGCAGATCCTGACGGCCCCGCAGCATCCCTACACCCAGGCACTGCTGTCGGTGCTGCCGGAGGCCGAGGGCGATCCGGTGATCCTCACGGGTGAACCGCCGGACCCGTCGAAGGTACCGTCCGGCTGCCGCTTCCACGCGCGCTGCCAGATCCTCGCCTCGGGCGAGGCGGAGCGGGCAGGGGTGGCGGACGCGTGCCGTACGAAGGATCTTCCGGTGCTCGCGGGGGGCGGCGAGACGCAGGTGGCGTGCCACTGGGCGCACGCGGTGGTGGGCGCGCAGCCGTAGGGCGGTGGCCCTCCGGTCGGCCGGGCGTCCGGCCGACCGCTCCGGGCCGGACGCGGCCCCGTCCCGGCGATGCCTCAGTGCTCAGATACTGACTGCCGGCGGCTTTTCGACCCGGGCCGGCTGCCCGGCCGCCCCGGTGGCCGTCCCGGGGTCGGGCGGTGTCCGTTCCGCCGTCTCCAGGGAGCGTTCCAGCTTGCCGAGGAGCCGGCCCAGCTGACGTCGCTCGGCCTCCGTCAGCTCCGCCAGCATCCGCTCCTCGTTGGCAAAGTGCGCGACCGCGACCACATCGGCGATCTCGATGCCCCGGTCGGTGAGCCGCGCGTACACGACCCTGCGGTCGCCGGGATCGCGTTCCCGGGTCACCAGACCGGCCTTCTCCAGCCGGTCCAGACGCAGTGTGATGCCGCCGGTGGTCACCAGGGAAATGTCGGCGAGTTCACCGGCGGTCCGTCGGTAGGGCGGCCCTGACCTGCGCAGAGTCGCGAGCACATCGAAGGCCGCCATGTTCAGGTCGAAGCAGTCGAAGAGATCGGACAGCAGCCCCTGGTAGCGCAGGAAGCTGCGGTGGAGCCGGCCGAGGACCTCCATCGGAGAGGCGTCGAGACCGGGCAGCTCCCGCTTCCACTGCTCCAGAATGAGGTCGACCGCGTCGGGGCTGCTGGAAGCTCTACGAGTCATGTGCGGTGGGAGGACGGCGCCGGCGCCGGGACCCCGCGCCTCCTTCCGGGAATGGAGCGTGCGGTGCGGTAGTGACCGCCCACGATACAACCGGCGCCCGGAGCCGGACCCTTGTGGTGGCTATCACCAAGTGCTAGAAATCTCAGCATTAGCTGTTTCAGTTCTTAGATAACTCTCCGTGGTGACATCGGCGATCGACCGCTGCGCCGCCCCAGGAGGCACGGTCCGCATGCTCCTGCTCCCCACCGGGATGGTGGCGCCCACCCAGCGCACCATCCCCGACTTCGTCCTGGAACGTCCCGTGACGGCGGCCGAGGCCGTGGCGGCGGGGGCGACCCGCGGTGCGGTCTATGCACAGGGCTGCAGCGACCTCTTCGCGCAGTTCCGCGAGGGTCTCGACTGCCGGACCCTCGTTTCGCTGGAGCGCATATCCGAGCTCGGTGCGGTCGAGTGGGACGGCTCGACGCTGGAGATCGGCGCCGGGGTCGACCATCACGCCGGCTCGCACGACGCCCGGGTGCGGGCCGCCCTGCCGGGCCTGGCCGCGGGCTGGGGCAGCATCGCCACCCAGCGGATCCGGCGACGGGCCACCCTCGGCGGGAATCTGATGGCGCGACGTACCCGGTACGAGATGTCGGTGATGCTGGGCGCGCTCGACGCGGAGCTGGACTTCCTGACACTCGACGGGACGGTCACCGTCTCGCCGGCCGCACTGTGGGACCGGGCGGAGCCGCCGGGCGGTCTGCTGCGCACGGTCAGGATCACCGACGTACGTCAGGTGTGGTTCGGGTACGAGCGCTCGATGCGCCCGCTGATGACGGTGGCCGCAGCGGTCCGCGCGGGGACGGTCACGATGGCGGTGGGCTCCGAGTACACCCGTCCGTACACCGTCGGCGCCCCGCTGGGCACCGACCCCACCGAGATCGCGGCCGCACTGCCCGAGGCGATCGGCGACGCGGCCGGGAGCGCCCGCTACCGGCGCCATGTCGCCGCCGTGCTCCTCGGACGGCTGCTGGAACGACGCACCACCGGAGAGGGAACCCCCCGATGAACAGCGACATGACCGGCGACACGGGCACCCGGCTCACCATCGACTTCGCCGTCGACGGCCGGCCGCGTAGCGAGCGGATCGCACCCAACACCGTCCTGCTCGATCTGCTCCGCGACCGCTACGGCATGACCGGTGTCAAGGCGTCCTGCGAGCGCGGCGTCTGCGGCGCCTGCACCACACTGATCGACGGGACTCCGTCCGCCTCCTGCAGCGTCTTCGCGTTCAGCGTCGACGGCCGCGCGGTGGAGACGGTCGCGGGACAGGCCACGGGCGGGGAACTGAGCCCGGTGCAGCGCGCCTTCGCAGAGTGCGGCGGCTTCCAGTGCGGCTACTGCACCCCCGGCATGATCATGCTGACCACCGCCCTGCTGAGGGAGAACCGGGAGCCGGACGACGAGACGATCCGCTCCTGGATCTCCTCCAATGTGTGCCGCTGCACCGGCTACCAGATGATCATCGACTCGGTACGCCGGGCGGCCGAACTGATCCGTGACGACGAGCCGGCCCGTGACATCGAGGACGCCCGATGAGCAGATCCCGTATCGGCACGAACGACCGCCGCACCGACGCGACCCTCAAGGTCACCGGCGCCGCGCAGTACACCGCCGACGTCCGGCTCCCCGGCATGCTGCACGCCAAGGTGCTCCGCAGCCCGCACGCCCACGCCCGCCTGGTGTCGGTCGACAGCGCCAAGGCCCGCGCGCTACCGGGCGTGCACGCCGTGCTGACCCGCGACGAGCTCGACGGACTCGACCCCACCTACGGCTACTTCATCAAGGACCAGCCGATCGTCGCCCTGGACCGGGTGCGGTACGCGGGCGATGTGGTGGCGGCCGTCGCCGCCGAGTCCGAGGCGGTGGCGCTGCACGCGCTGGAGCTGATCGAGGTGACGTACAAGCCGCTGCCGGCCGTCCCCGACATCGAGGCCGCTCTCGCACCCGACGCCCCGGAGCTGTTCGAACAGGCACCGCCCGGCATCGTCCCTCCGTACGGAACAGGCGCCTCCGGTCAGCTCCGGCCGCGGCCCAACGTCTGTTACGAGTTCCGGTACGAGACCGGCCCGGACTCCGTCTGGGACGACTGCGACCACATCTTCGAGGACTCCTTCACCTTCTCCCGGATGAATCACTTCCATCTGGAGCCGTTCGTCACGGTCGCGGATGTGCGCGGCGAGGAGATCGAGATCTGGGCCTCCACCCAGAACCCGTTCCCGCTGCGCAAGGAGTTGGCGCGGGTGCTGCGTACTCCGGAGAGCCGGATCCATGTCCATGTGCCGTATGTGGGCGGCGGGTTCGG
The DNA here is from genome assembly GCF_036248255.1 of Streptomyces sp. NBC_01717. NCBI lineage: Bacteria > Bacillati > Actinomycetota > Actinomycetes > Kitasatosporales > Streptomycetaceae > Streptomyces > Streptomyces sp. NBC_01717. The sequence continues at coordinate 2,931,697 of NZ_CP109178.1, forward strand.
CTCGAAGCACAACTGCAAGACCGAGCCGATCGCCATCCTGCTGTCGCGGGCGGCCGGCCGGCCGGTGCGCTACTGCCTGACGACGGAGGAAGGTTTCCTCACGCTCAGCCAGCACGCCGCCGTCCTGAAGGTGAGGACGGGCGTCATGGCGGACGGGACGTTCGTCGCGCGCGAGAGCGAGGTGCTGCTGGACGCGGGAGCGTACTCCGACGGCAGCCCGCTCGTCGCGGAGAAGGCCTGCTACCGGATGCCGGGACCGTACCGCTGGCAGCACATCCGTTCCTCCTCGTCGTGCGTGATGACGACGACCACCCCGGCGGGGCCGTTCCGCGGCTTCGGGGCGACGCAGGCCACCTGGGCGTCCGAGAGCCAGGTCGACATGATCGCCGAGCGGCTCGGGATGGATCCGTACGAGCTGCGCATGAAGAATCTCAAGCGACTCGGGGAGCCGTTCGTGCCGGGCGAGAGCGGGATCGACAGCGATCTCGCCGAAGGCCTGGACGCGGTCGCCGATGCGCTCGGCTATCAGGGGCGCGAACGCGTACCCCGTCGCGGGATGGGGCTGGCCATCGGTTTCAAGGACGGCGGCGGGGTGAACAAGCCCGCGCAGGCCCGGGTGAAGATCACGGCCACCGGCTCGGTCTATGTCAGCTCCGGCACGGTCGAGATCGGCCAGGGCGCCTCCACCTCGCTGTGCCAGGTCGCAGCCGAGGTGCTCGGCACGGATCTGGAGCGGGTGCGCTACGCGCCGGTCGACACCGATGTCACTCCCTACGACCAGGGCACCAACGCCTCGTCCGGGATGACGGTGATGGGCACCGCGGTACTCAGGGCGGCCCAGGACGCGAGGTCGAAGGTGCTCGCCTTCGCGGCTGAGCAGCTCGGCTGCGATCCGGCCGAACTGACCCTGCGGGACTGGACGGTTCGGCGCGGGGAAGACGCACCGGTTCCGCTGCCGGGCCTGGTCGCGAAGGTCTTCGGCGGTACGGGGTACGAGTTCCACGGCGAGGGGTTCTTCAAGGCGCCGCTCTCCTCCGACGCCCCGCTGGAGTCCCCCTGCCTCTTCTGGGAGATCGGCTGGGCGGGCGCGGAGGTCGAGGTCGACCCGGACACCGGAAAGGTGACGGTCCTGCAGCTGGTGGCGAGCGGCGATGTCGGCCGGGCCGTCAACAAGCTGCTCTGCCGCGGTCAGGACGAAGGCGCTGCCGTGATGGGGCTGGCGCAGGCGATGTTCGAGGAGATGCGGTACGAGGACGGGGCACTGCTCAACGGTGAGGCGCTGGACTACCGGGTGCCGATGGCCGAGGACCTCCCAGAGCGTTTCGTGTCGATCACCCAGGAGCAGGGGCACGGGCCCGGCCCGTTCGGCGCCAAGGGGGCCGGCGAGGGCGCGATGGTCCCGGTCGCGGCGGCCGTCGCCAATGCGGTGCAGGACGCCACGGGTGCGCGCGTGACCACCCTGCCGCTCACCCCCGAGCGGGTCTTCGACGCGCTCCAGGCACTGCCGCGGGAGCGCACACAGCTGCACTGACCCGCACCGCCCCAACCGGCTCATGGCTCATCCGCCATGGGCCGGTGAGTCACGCCTGCACCTCGTCCACTATCAAAATGCCTGTTCAGACAGGGTTCACTTCGTTATGAAATTTAAGCGCTTAGTTGTTGACCCCTAAGACACTTCTTTCTAGGGTCGCCGCAACTCCTCTGTTCGCGGAAGGATCCCCATGTCAATCGTGGCCACCGGCCCCACCGTGAGCTCCATCTCGGCCAGGCTCGAACGCCTGCCGAGCTCTCGCTGGCACATCAAGGTCCGCACGCTCATCGGCGCCGTCACGTTCTTCGAGGCGTTCGATCAGCTGCTGACCGCCTCCGCACTGCCCGTCCTGACCGAACAGTGGAAGCTGAGCACCGGCCAGGGCACGCTGATCGTCACCAGCGGTTCGGTCGGCATGCTGCTCGGCGCACTAGTCGCCGGCTGGCTCGGCGACCGCATCGGCCGGGTCCGTACCGTCGCGCTCGGCGTGGCCGTGACCGCACTGGCCAGCCTCGCCGTCGCCGTCTCGCCCGGCTTCGCCCTGTTCACCGCCTTCCGGTTCGTCCAGGGGCTCGGCATCGGCGGAGTCGTACCCGTCGCGGCCACGTACATCAACGAGATAGCGCGCGCCGACCACCGCGGCCGGTTCGTGCTGCTGTACGAGCTCATCTTCCCGGCCGGTCTGGCCTCGGCGACCCTGGTGGCCAGCTGGGTGGTGCCCAGCTTCGGCTGGCGTGTGATGTTCCTGATCGGCGCCCTGCCCGTGCTGCTGGTGGTCGTCCTGCGCCGCCAGGTCCCCGAGTCGCCACGCTGGCTGCTCTCCCGCGGCCGGGTCGAGGAGGCCGAGCAGGTCATCGCCCGGATCGAGCAGGACGTCGAGAGGTCCATCGGCGCGCAGCTGCCGGAGCCCGGGCCGGCGACCGCCGTCGAGACGACCCGCGGCGGGCTGCGCGACCTGTTCACCGGCCGCTATCTGCGGCGCACGGTGGTCGTCTCGGGTCTGTGGTTCGTCGCGTACTACGTCAACCACGGCATCGCGACCTGGCTGCCCTCGCTCTACACCAAGACGTTCGGCCTCGATCTGCGCACCGCGCTGAACTACTCGCTGCTGAGCAATGTGACCGGGCTGATCGGCTGTCTCCTCGTGGCCCTGATCATCGACCGGGTGGGCCGCCGGATCTCGCTCACCATCGGGCTCGGCGGCGCGGCGGTCGCCCTGCTCTCGCTGGCCGTCTCCGGTGCCACCTCCGGCGGGCAGGTCGCGGTCTGGGCGTCGGTCGCGACGCTCTTCGTCTTCGCGACCAATGTGAGCCTGTACCTCTACACACCGGAGCTGTACCCGACCCGCAGCCGTGCGCGCGGTGCGTCGTTCGGCGGGGTGTGGAACAGGCTCGGTGTCATCCTCGGACCGATCGTGGTGGGCGCCATCATCGGCTCGGGGGGCAGCCTCACGATGGTCTTCACCCAGCTGGGCTGCATCGCCGTGGTGGGTGCGGTGATCGCACTGTTCGCGGTGGAGACCAAGGGGAAGACGCTGGAGGAGCTCAACTCCTGAGCCGCCTCCCGATGCACCTACGGCTCCGGCCGGGACCGCTCTGCGCGGTCCCGGCCGGAGCCGTAGGTAGAGAAGGATCAGCCGCGGTCGTACGCCGCGACCAGCTCGCCGGCCCGCTTCACATCGGCGGCGATCGCCACCAGCAGGTCGTCGAGCGAGTCGAACTTCGCCATCCCGCGGACGTACGCGAGGAAGTCGACGGAGACATGGAGTCCGTACAGATCAAGACCCACACGGTCGATCGCGTACGCCTCCACCGTCCGCTCCGTGCCGTCGAACTGCGGGTTCGTGCCGACCGAGATCGCGGCGGGCATCGTCTCGCCGTTCGCGTTCAGCCAGCCCGCGTACACGCCGTCGGCGGGGATCGCGGTGTGCGGCAGGGTCTCCACGTTCGCCGTCGGGAAGCCCATGTCGCGACCGCGCTGTGCGCCGCGGACCACGATGCCCTCGACGCGGTGCGGACGGCCCAGGATCTCGGCGGCGCCCGCCACATCGCCCTCGGCGACGAGCCGGCGGGTGAGGGTGGAGGAGAACGGCTCGCCGCCGCCCGCCTCGCCGCTCACATGCAGATCGATGACCTCGACGCTGTAGTCGTACGTCGCGCCGAACTCGGTGAGAAGCTGCACGTTCCCCGCGGCCTTGTGGCCGAAACGGAAGTTGGGACCCTCGATGACGAGCTGCGCGTGCAACTTGTCGACCAGCACCTTCACGATGAAGTCGGCCGGCGCCAGCTTCGAGAACTCGGTCGTGAACGGCAGGATCAGCAGCGCGTCCACTCCCAGCCCGGCCATCAGCTCGGCGCGACGGTGGTGCGGGGCCAGCAGCGGCGGATGGCTGCCGGGCCGTACGACCTCGCTGGGGTGCGGGTCGAAGGTCACGACGACCGAGGGCACGCCCAGCTCCCGCGCGCGGTCCACGGCCCTGCCGATGATCAGCTGGTGTCCGCGGTGCACCCCGTCGTAGGAGCCGATGGTGACGACGCTGCGTCCCCAGTCCTGGGGGATGTCCTCCAAGCCACGCCAGCGCTGCACTGTGACCGCTCCTCGCCCGAACCTGTGTACGTGGGTTTACCTCTTATGCAGGTCTAAGACTGCCATGCCCCCGGCCCGGCGCCTGCATCGGCATCGTCATCGCGGTGGACAGGGTCTCCACGGTCCGCCGCGCGCCGGGGCCGACGACGACCGCCCACTCCTGCGGCGCATCGGCCAGCCATCCGGTGACCAGCTGGGCGAATCCGGGCACGTCACGGGCCAGTTCGACCAGTCTGCGGTCGAAGCGGGCCGCTCCTTCGGGGGTGCGGACGAGCAGCATCCCGGTGCGGTGGACCAGCGCTCGGGTACGGACCGGCGCACGCCGGGCGGATCCGGTCGCCGCTGCACAGAGCAGTGCGTCGAGCACGACCGGGTCACGGTGGGCGCCCTGCTCGAACTCCAGCAGCACCTCCAGCAGCTCGGCGCGCAGCGCACCGGAAGCCGGGGTGCCGGGCACGGCCAGCACCCCGGCGAGCGCGCCACGCACGGGTGCGGGGGCCGGACGGTCCCGCAGCAGACCGCTTATCAGGGGCAGCAGCAGGGCGCGGGCGGCGGGCCCGTGCTCCAGCCTGTGGTCGATGTACTCAGCGACATGCGCGCCGCCTTCCGGATGGCTGTCGACGTACGCCCGCACCAGACCGGCCGCGTGCAGGGCCAGCGCCGGGGCGTCGATCGCGGCGAGTGAGCGCAGCACCTCGCCCGCACCGTCCCCGGGCCGGGTGAGCGCCTCCCGGAACGCGGCGATCACCGGCTCGCGACGGGTCGGCAGGGCGACGACGAGCTCGGCCGCGGACAGATGCGGATCGCCCTGCACGAAGACCCGCAGAGCCTGCGGCAGATAGCGGTCCCGGGTCTGCGGATCGCGTACGAGGAGGGTCAGCGCGGCTCCGTGCAGGTCGACGTCGGCGGGGTGGGCCAGCAGGGCGAGCGCGGAGCGGCGCAGCAGTGCACGGTGGGCTTCGGCGGTGGCATGCGGTGCGGCGAGAAGCCCGTACGTGGCGGCGGCGCCCCGCCGGGCCCGCCGGCCGCCGTCGCGGGCCCAGCGCTCGACAGCCCGGCACAGCGCGGCCGGATCGTCCTCGGCCAGCGCGGTGAGCAGCTCGTCGGCGCGCGGGTGGACGGTCGCGACGAGGGCGTCGGTCAGATCGTCGACGGCGAGGTCACGACGGGCGAGGAGGAGAGCCTGCGCGGCGGCGGCGACGGTGGGCCGCATCGCCACACCGTCCTCGGCGGGCAGCGGGCGCTCATCGGTGAACCAGCGACAGAGCAGGGGCTGCACGATCCGGGGCCTGGCGACGAGCCGCCTGGCCACCACATCCAGGAACCGCTCCTCGCCGCTGTCCCCGCCCTCGTCACGACACGCGACGGCCCGGCCCCGCCGACCGTCGCGGTCGCCGTCCCACCCGTCTCCGCGCGGCGGGCCGTCCGCGGGCACCAGCCGCCGCAGCAGGTCGATCCGGTCCGCCTCGGGCAGCCGCAGCCGCCGCCAGAACCACGGTCCGAACTCGGCGTACGCCCCCAGGCGGCGTCGGCGATGTCCCGGGCCGGGCGGGACATCGCGGGCGCCTTCTGGCCCCCCAGTCCCTCCCTCGACGCCGGACCGCCGGACGATGCGACCGGCGAGAAGCCGCAGCACCTCCACATACGGCCCGGCATCGGGCACCCGGAGCAGTGTCTGCGACAGGAGGTGAGCGGCCCACCAGGAGGCGTCGCGGAGCGGGCCGGCGTCCCCGGCCCCGCCGGGCCGAGCAGCGCCCTCGTCCGGACCGGCCGCAGCCGTCGGGATCACGGTGCCCTGCCGCCGGACTGCTGTGGCCGGGTCGTCCGTCCTTGTGGACAGCAGGTCGAAGGCCTCGACCAGATCGGCCGGCCGGTCCATGGCGTCGATCAGATCGGCCAGCCGGTCGGACAGCGCGGCAGCACCTTGCCTGCGACCCAGGAGCAGGAGGGCCTGGATCACCGGGCCGATCCGATGCCGCGGTACGGGGAGCGTGTGAGGCTCGCGCGAGGGCGTCGCTCCGGAAGCCGCGTCGGCCCGCCGCTCCTGCCCCCGTACAAGTCCCCGCTCGGAGGCAGCCGACGCCCGGCAGCCGGGATGCGGGCTCCGCTGCGCCGGAACACATTCCTCCGCCACCCTGGCCCCACCGCCCGGAACCTCCTCGTACCACCGGTGCACCAGCGACCGCAGCGCCCTGTCCAGGTCCAGGTGGGCGCCCTGCACCCAGTCCCCCAGCTCCTCGTGCACGAAGCGGTAGCCCGCGCCCGCGGGGACCAGCAGGCCCTCGGTGAGGACCGCCGACGCCCATCCCGTGCGCCAGGGGAAGATCCCCTCGAACGCCGCGCGGTCCAGCTCCCCCTGCCCCGGCCCGAGACAGCGCCGCGCCGCTTCGTGGACCTGCCCCGTCACCCGGGCGGCCAGCCGTCGCACCGCCGTGCCCCTGAGCGTCGGACGGGACGCCGCGGCGATCCGGACCGCGACGCGCAGGCACATCAGGTCCAGGTGGGCGGCGAAGACGTCGTCCGTGTCCGGCTGCCCGGCCACGTCTCCGGGGAGCGCCGCGCGTACCTCGGCGAGCAGGCGCAGGGTGAGCGGATGCCGGTCGTGGCCGGGAGCGAGGGCGCCGGCCGGGATGGCATACCGCTCCCGGGCGCGCTCGGCCTGGCTCGCGGTGAGGTCGGCGAGCCGGACGGCGGTCGGCAGCCGACGGGCCGGCCTGGCGGGACGGTGCAGCGCTCCGGGCGGGTAGAGCGCACCGGCCGTCTCCCAGTGTTCGGGCCGGCAGGCGATCACCAGCCGTGCCCGGTTGCTCCGCAGCCAGTCGGCCGTTCGTTCCGTCCACCGGTCCAGCCGGTGAGCGAGGACGGGCGGCATCTCCTCGGGGCCGTCCAGCAGAACGAGCAGCGGACGCCCGGAATCGGCAGCGAGCCGGGCCACCCGCTCGGGGGTGGCCGTCGCCATGTCACCGCCGGCCCCGGCCGCCGTGACGATCCGCCCGGCCTGCCCGAGCGTGCGGGAGATCGCGTCGGCGACCGAGGCATCGTCGGCCAGCAGATCGGCGCCGCGCAGCCAGAGGGTGAGGGCGGGGTCGCAGCCGCGGGCCCGGCGGGCGGCGAGCGCGGCCAGTTCGGTGGTGCGACCGGTGCCGGGCTCCGCGACGAGGCCGAGCACGACCGCGGGGCTTTCCCCGGCGGCCGTGAACGCCGTGAACTCCGCGGTGACGTCCGGGCGTTCGACCGGGTCGGGCCAGGCGCCCGGGCCTCCGGCCCCGATGGACATCGCGGCGAGCTGCAGGGCACCGGCAAGGTTGAGGTCGCGTCCGTATCCGGGGACGGTCGTCGCATTGCGCCGCAGCAGCGCGCTCAGCGGCTCGACGGTGCTCGCGCCCACCAGCGGCACGGCGAACCCGGCGGCGGTGTGTCCGCCGCGCAAGGCGGTGCCCACCACGGCGATGACCGCACCGCTGTCCGGATCGAGCACGGGCCCGCCGACCGCCGCCCCGCGCAGCCGCAGGGCGTCTCTGCCGTCCGTGCCGAGCGCCAGCTCCATCGCGGTGCCGACCCGGTAGGAGCGGTCGGTCGCGGTGTACGTCACCGGGGCCACACCCAGCACGCGCGCCTCACGCCAGCCGTGGGCGGCGATGCGTACGTACGTACCGGCCTCGATCCGGTCCCGCAGGACGATCGGCAGCGGCTCCACGCCGAGCACATCGAGTCCCCCGGTGTGCACCAGCGCGAGGTCCAGCTCCGGGAGCGCGGTGATGGCGTCGGCCGCGACGCGGCAGCTGCGGTCGCCTGTCCCGTGCAGGACGAGTCGCAGCAGGCCGTCGACCGCTTCGTGGCTGGTGACGACCGTGCCGCGGTCGTCCGCGACGAACCCCGTCCCTCGCGGCCGGCCGGCCGGATCGCAGATGCGCACCAGCGTCGACCGGTCCCCGCTTCCCATGGTCCGACGTTAGGTCGGCAGTGATCGGCGCGAGAACCACTCGGAGCAAACGCGCCCCCAAGTGCACCCCTGGTTCACTCCGAGCGCCTGCTCGTGGGGGTGAATTCGTGGGTTCCGGTGGACAGACACTCCGAGGGGGATCGTGGAGCGGGTACGGGGGGCTGCCCGCTCCACGATGGGGATCCGGCGTCCGGTGGCGATCCCGCCACCGACGGCCCGCCGTCAGCCGAAGACGGCGAGGCTCTTGGCCTTGCCCTTCTGCTCCTCGACCAGTACCAGGAAGGTTCCGTCGGGCCCGAAGACCGCGACCGGGCCCGGCGGGTACGAGGGCATGTCCAGCCGCACCCCGTTCAGCAGCAGCTTGGCCCGCTTCTCGTCCACGTCCCAGCGGGGGAACGCGGCGGCGGCCGCCTCCGCGACCGGCATCACGGTCAGCTCCTCCTGGTGCTGATCCAGCGTCCGCGCCGCATCGAGACCGTACGGACCGACGCGGGTGCGCCGCAGTGCGGTCAGATGCCCGCCGACACCCAGCCCGGCGCCGAGGTCACGGGCGAGGGCGCGGATGTACGTACCGGAGGAGCAGACGACGGAGACGACCAGGTCGACGACCGGGGTCCCGTCCTCCGCGACCGCCTCGCGGACGTCGTAGACGTTGAAGGACGAGATCGTCACCGGCCTGGCCGGGATCTCGAACTCCTCGCCGCCGCGCACCCGCGCGTACGACCGCTTGCCGTCGATCTTGATGGCGCTGACCTTGGACGGCACCTGCATGATCGCCCCGGTCAGCGCCGCGACACCGGCGTCGATGCCCTCACGCGTGACGCCCGACGCATCGGTGGACGAGGTGATCTCGCCCTCGGCGTCGTCCGTGACGGTGTCCTGGCCGAGCCGGATCGTGCCGAGGTATTCCTTCTCGGTCAGTGCGAGATGGCCGAGAAGCTTGGTGGCCTTCTCGACACCGAGAACGAGAACGCCGGTCGCCATCGGGTCCAGCGTGCCGGCGTGCCCGACGCGACGGGTGCGGGCGATACCGCGCATCTTGGCGACGACGTCGTGCGAAGTGAAGCCGGACGGCTTGTCGACGATGACAAGGCCGTCCGGCGTCCTGTTCTGCTGTGTCATTCGGAGGCTGAGCCCTCGTTCTCGTCGGACTCGTCCGCTTCGTCCTCCGGCTTGCGGTACGGGTCGGCGTCGCCGGCGTACTTCGCACCGGTGGACACCTCGCGGACCTCCGCGTCCTTGGCCCGCGCCTTGTCGAGGAGGTCCTCGATGGTGCGGGCGTTGTCCGGCAGGGCGTCCGGGACGAAGGCCAGGGTCGGCGTGAACCGGACCCCGGTCTGCCGGCCGACCTCGGAGCGGAGCACGCCCTTGGCGCTCTCCAGCGCGGCGGCGGAGGCCGCCCGCTCCTCGTCGTCGCCGTAGACCGTGTAGAAGACCGTGGCCTCCCGCAGGTCGCCGGTGACCCGGGCGTCCGTGATGGTCACGAATCCGAGCCGCGGATCCTTGATACGCCGGTCCAGGGTCTCCGCGACCACGACCTGGATGCGATCGGCCAGCTTGCGGGCCCGCGCGTTGTCGGTCACCGGTCCGTCACTCTTCCTTCTGGGTTGCTTACGGTCCGACGCTTCCGGGGTCCGACGCCTGCGCGTCGGACGGTGCCGCGTCGAACAGTTCTGACGTTGTTCAGTCTTCGTCGCTGTGCAGCCGCCGTCGAACCGACAGCAGCTCCACCTCGGGCCGGGCGGCGACCAGCCGCTCGCACCGGTCCAGTACGTCTGCGAGGTGTCCGGTGTCCCCGGAGACCACGGCAAGGCCGATCTCTGCCCTGCGATGGAGATCCTGTCCGCCCGTCTCCGCCGCACTCACCGCGTACTTGCGCTGCAGCTCGGCGACGATCGGCCGGACGATGGAGCGTTTCTCCTTCAACGACCGTACGTCGCCGAGGAGCAGATCGAAGGACAGTGTCCCCACATACATGTATGTCCGGATGTCCCGCCGGTTCGGGTTCGCGCCCTGCCAGTGCTTGGCAGGGACACAAGAACCGTACACGGAACGGCCGGGGCCGATCGACGGAAATAAGACCCGTCGACCGGCCCCGACTGTTGAGGTACGGGTCAGCCTCGCGGCTTCTCGCGCATCTCGTACGTCGCGATGACGTCGTCGATCTTGATGTCGTTGAAGTTTCCGAGGTTGATACCGCCCTCGTAGCCTTCGCGGATCTCAGTGACGTCGTCCTTGAAGCGGCGCAGACCGGAGATGTTGAGGTTCTCCGCGATGACCTTGCCATCGCGCAGCAGGCGCGCCTTGGTGTTGCGCTTGACCTCGCCGGAGCGGACCAGCACACCGGCGATGTTGCCCAGCTTGGACGAGCGGAAGATCTCGCGGATCTCCGCCGTACCGAGCTCGACCTCTTCGTACTCCGGCTTGAGCATGCCCTTGAGGGCCGCTTCGATCTCTTCGATCGCCTGGTAGATGACCGAGTAGTACCGGACGTCCACGCCTTCGCGCTCGGCCATCTGCGCGGCACGCCCTGCGGCGCGCACGTTGAAGCCGATCACGATGGCGTCGGAGCCGGTCGCCAGGTCGATGTCCGACTCGGTGACCGCACCCACACCGCGGTGCAGGACCCGGATGTCGACCTCTTCACCGACGTCGAGCTGGAGCAGCGAGGACTCGAGAGCCTCCACCGAACCGGACGCGTCGCCCTTGATGATGAGGTTGAGTTCCTGGACCAGACCGGCCTTGAGCGCCTCGTCCAGGTTCTCCAGGGAGAACCGGACACCCTTGCGGGCGAAGTTGGCGTTGCGCTCACGGGCGGCACGCTTCTCGGCGATCTGACGGGCCGTACGGTCCTCGTCGACCACCAGGAAGTTGTCGCCGGCGCCCGGGACGTTGGTGAGACCGAGGACGAGGACGGGGGTGGACGGACCCGCTTCCTCGACGTTCTCACCCTTGTCGTCGAGCATCGCGCGGACTCGGCCGTAGGCGTCGCCGACCACCATCGTGTCGCCGACCCGCAGGGTGCCTCGCTGGACCAGGACGGTCGCAACGGCACCGCGGCCGCGGTCGAGGTGGGACTCGATCGCAATACCCTGCGCGTCCTGCTCGGGGTTGGCCCGCAGGTCGAGCGAGGCGTCGGCGGTGAGGACGACGGCCTCCAGAAGAGCCTCGATGTTGAGGCCCTGCTTGGCGGAGATGTCGACGAACATCGTGTCGCCGCCGTACTCCTCGGCCACCAGACCGAACTCGGTGAGCTGACCGCGCACCTTGGTCGGGTCGGCACCCTCGACGTCGATCTTGTTGACCGCGACCACGATCGGCACGTCGGCCGCCTTGGCGTGGTTCAGCGCCTCGATCGTCTGGGGCATCACACCGTCGTTCGCCGCCACCACGAGGATCGCGATGTCGGTGGACTTCGCACCACGGGCACGCATGGCGGTGAACGCCTCGTGACCCGGGGTGTCGATGAAGGTGATCCTGCGGTCCTCACCGTTGACCTCGGAGGAGACCTGGTACGCACCGATGTGCTGCGTGATGCCGCCGGCCTCGCCCGCAACGACGTTCGTCTTGCGGATCGCGTCCAGCAGTCGGGTCTTACCGTGGTCGACGTGACCCATGACGGTCACGACCGGCGGACGCGAGACCAGAGCCTCTTCGCCGCCCTCGTCCTCGCCGAACTCGATGTCGAAGGACTCGAGCAGCTCGCGGTCCTCCTCCTCCGGGCTGACGATCTCGAGGACGAAGTTCATCTCATCCGCGAGCATCTTCAGCGTCTCGTCGGAGACGGACTGCGTGGCAGTGACCATCTCGCCGAGGTTCATCATCACGCCGACGAGCGACGCCGGGTTGGCGTTGATCTTCTCCGCGAAGTCGGTGAGGGAGGCACCGCGCGACAGCCGGACAGCCTGTCCGTTGCCGCGAGGCAGCATGACGCCGCCCACCGACGGGGCCTGCATGGCCTCGTACTCCTGGCGCCTCTGCCGCTTCGACTTGCGACCACGACGCGCGGGACCGCCGGGACGGCCGAACGCACCCTGTGTGCCACCACGGCCACCGGGGCCGCCGGGACGTCCACCGAAGCCGGGACGACCGCCGAAACCGCCGCCACCACCGGGACGGCCTGCGCCGCCACCGCCACCGCCACCGCCGCCACCGGGACGACCGGCGAAACCGCCGCCACCGCCACCGGGACCGGCCGGACGGCCGGCGAAGCCGCCGCCACCGGGACGACCTGCACCGCCACCGCCACCGGGACGGCCTGCGCCGCCACCGGGACCACGGCCACCACCGGGGCCACCACCGGGACGCGGGCTCGCAGCGGGACGCTGCGGCATCATGCCGGGGTTCGGACGGTTACCACCGGGCGCACCGCCCGGACGCGGAGCCTGCGGACGGGGCATGCCGCCCGGAGTCGGACGGGCACCGCCCTGACCCTGCGGACGCGGGGCGCCACCGGGGCCGCCCTGCGGACGCGAGGCGCCCGGACGCTCCTGGCCGCCACCGGGACGCGGGGCGCCACCGGGACGGGGTGTCTGCGGGCGGGCCATGCCCGTCGAGCCACCGGAGGTGAAGGGGTTGTTGCCCGGACGGGGACCCGCCGGACGGGAGCCGCCGGGGCGCGGGGCGCCCTGGCCTGCGGGACGGGCCGGACGGTCGCCGCCACGGCCACCGTCACGCTCGCCGCCACGGCCACCGTCACGCTGACCGCCGGCCGGAGCCGGACGGGCGGGGCGAGGACCGGGGGTGGCACCCGCGGGACGCGGGGCCTGCTGCGGCGCGGCCGGCTGGGCCGGGGCCGGAGCGGAGAACTCTGCTGCGGGCACCGGGGTGACCGGAGCGGGCTTCGGCGCGGGCTTGGGACCCGGACGCGGGCCCGCCGACGGCGCGGAAGGCGCGGCAGCGGTAGGGGTGCTGCTGGGGGCCTCGGCTGCGGCCGGCTTGGGGGCCGGGGCGCCGGGCTTCGGGGCAGCGGGACGTGCCGCAGCAGCCGGGGAGGGCGCTGCGGGCTTTACGGGCGCGGCCTTGCGAGGCGCGCCAGGCTTGGCAGCGGACTTGCCGGCGTTGCCGCCGGGCCCCTGCAGTGCGTCAGTCAACTTGCGTACAACCGGCGCCTCGATCGTCGAGGACGCCGAACGGACGAATTCACCGAGTTCTTGGAGCTTGGCCATGACGACCTTGCTCTCGACGCCGAACTCCTTGGCGAGTTCGTATACCCGGACCTTAGCCACTTCGCTCCTTTTAGGTCCGGGTTACCGCCGGACCGTCGCTACTTCATGGGCGTACTCATCGCGTACTCATCGAGTGCTCATCGCAATCTCGACCTACTTCCAACTCGCGAGGTACCTGACCGCACGGGGTCCCGTGCCGTTCTCGTTTCTTACGGTGTCACCCGCTCGACGTACCGCTGCACTTCCGCGGAATCGAGCGGCCCCTTGGCCTTGAAGGCCCGGGGGAATGCCCGGCGGCGAACCGCCAGGTCCAGACAGACAGTGACGGGGTGCACATATGCACCCCGGCCGGGCAGCCTACCGCGAGGATCGGGGACGCAAGCATCCTCGTCCACCGCGATGCGCAGCAGCTCGCTCTTGGCCGCTCGCTCCCGGCATCCCACACAGGTTCGCTCAGGGCAAACGCGGGCGTGCGTCCGGCCAGACACAGTTAAGTCTACCTCCCCGCACCGACCTCACCCCTTTGGGGCAAAAATCGAACGGATGTTGTCGTGTTCTCGGCGGCATGGAGCGTGGATCTATTCCTCGGGGCCCATGTCGGGCCCGTGCTCCTGACCGTTCCGGGTCCATTTCCCGGACCGGACGGGTCCGCCGTCCGGACGGGCGCCGGTCCACTCCTCGGACCGGCGCCGGCCGATTCCGTACCGGATCAGTACCGGTCGGACCGGTCGCGGGCGCGCTCGGCCCGCTCCCGGTCGGCGATGTCCCGCTCGGCGTCGGTCTCGGTGTCCGGGCGGATGTCGATGCGCCATCCGGTGAGACGGGCGGCGAGGCGGGCGTTCTGCCCCTCCTTGCCGATGGCCAGGGACAGCTGGTAGTCGGGGACGGTGACCCGGGCGGACCGCGCTCCGAGGTCCACGACCTCGACCTTGCTCACCCGGGCGGGCGACAGGGCGTTGGCGACCATCTCGGCCGGGTCGTCCGACCAGTCCACGATGTCGATCTTCTCGCCGTGCAGTTCGGCCATGACGTTGCGGACACGGCCGCCCATCGGGCCGATGCAGGCGCCCTTGGCGTTCAGGCCCGAGCGGGTCGAGCGGACCGCGATCTTGGTGCGGTGGCCGGCCTCGCGGGCGATCGCGCAGATCTCGACGGAACCGTCGGCGATCTCCGGGACCTCCAGCGCGAAGAGCTTCTTGACCAGGCTGGGGTGGGTCCGGGACAGGGTCACGGACGGACCGCGCACCCCCTTGGCGACCCGTACGACATATGAACGAAGCCGCAGACCGTGCGTGTACTCCTCGCCCGGCACCTGCTCCTGCACCGGCAGGATCGCTTCCAGCTTGCCGATGTCGACCAGGACGTTCTTCGGGTCCTTGCCCTGCTGGACGACGCCGGTGACGACATCGCCCTCGTGGCCCGCGTACTCGCCGAACGTCTTGTCGTCCTCGGCGTCACGCAGCCGCTGCAGGATGACCTGCTTGGCGGTCGTCGCGGCGATCCGGCCGAAGCCGGACGGGGTGTCGTCGAACTCCTTGGGCTCCTGGCCCTCTTCGAGGTCGGCCGGGTCCTCCTTCGCCCACACCGTCACATGGCCGCGCTCGTTGAGCTCCACGCGCGCGCGGCGGTAGCTCCCGTCGGTGCGGTGGTAGGCGATGAGGAGGGCCGACTCGATCGCCTCGACGAGCACGTCGAAGGGGATCTCCTTGTCCTGTGCCAAGCCCCTCAAGAGCTTCACATCGATGTCCACGGCTACGCCTCCTCTTCCTTCTTGTCCTTGCGGTTGAATTCGATCTCCACGCGTGCCTTGGCGATCTCGTCGAAGGCGACCCGGCGGGACGTGGGCCTGCGGCCCTTGACGCCCGGCACCTCGAGGTCCAGCCCGTCGTCGTCGACCGCGATGATGCGGGCCACCAGTTCGCCGGCGGCTCCCTCGGTGGCCAGCTGCAGCTTCACCAGGCGGCCGGTGGCGCGTACGTAGTGGCGGTGCTCCGTCAGCGGACGGTCGGCACCGGGAGAACTCACTTCGAGGACGTACTCGTCCTCGCCCATCGCGTCGGTCTCGTCGAGCTTCTCGGAGATCGCGCGGCTCAGCTCGGCGCAGGCGTCGAGCTCCACGCCCTCGTCCGAATCCACGATGATGCGCAGCACACGACGGCGGCCTGCCCGGGACACCTCGATCTCCTCGAGATCCAGCTCCTTGGCGCTGACGAGCGGTTCGAGCAGCCCGCGCAGCCTCTCGCTCTGGGTGGTGCTCATCCGGGTGACTCCTCGGCCGCGTGTGCTGTTGTGTGGTTCGTCGCGTGTCAGGTCAAAGGGTATCCGGTCCCGAGGGGTGTTGCCGTCCGCCGGCCGCTCAGCCGCGGGTACGCTCGCCTGCGGTGATCACTTCAGGACAGATCCTGTCAGGACAGATCGACACCCGAAGGAGAACAGGTGCGGCGCACGGGGACGACGCGCAGGGGTGCGCTCACCGCGACGGGAGCGATCGCCCTCGGGGCGACGCTGGCCGGCTGCGGGGGCGACGGCGGCGACGGCCGGGAGGACACCACGATCGCCGACGCGCGGGCCGCTGCGGCCCAGGTGGAGAACACCTTGCGGCTGACGGCCGCCACCACGAGCCGGAAGCTGCTCGTCCAGTACGACCAGGTCGTCAAGGCGTATCCCGGGACCGAGGCCGGACTCACACCGCTGCGGGACGCCGTACGGGCGCACACGACGGCGCTGTCGCAGAGCGCGGGCGGGGCGCTCGCCCTCTCGCACCCGCCCGCCACCGACGCCAAGGCCGCCGTCGAAGAACTGGCCGCGGCGGAGCGCCGTACCGCCGCCGCGCATACGGCGACACTCCTGAAAGCCCCTCCGGAGCTGGCCCGGCTGCTGGCGTCGATCGCCGCGGCGGGCGCCGCCCATGCCTACCTGCTGACCGAGCTGGCCAAGGAGACCTCGTCATGAGCGCGCAGACGCTGCAGGCGGCGCAGGCATCGCTCGCCGCCGAACATGCGGCGGTGTACGGGTACGGGGTGGTCGGCGGCCGGGTCGCCGACGGCCGCCGGGCGGAGGCCACTGCGGCCTACCACGCGCACCGGGCCCGGCGCGACGCGCTGGTGCGGACCGTGCGGGACCTGGGCGGTGAACCGGTCGCTGCGGATTCCGCGTACGCTCTGCCGTTCGCGGTGCCGGACTCCGCGGCGGCGGTGAAACTCGCCGCACTGCTGGAGGACCGGATCGCGGACGTCTACTCCGATCTCGTACGCGCTGCCGGAGGGCCGCTCAGACGAGAGGCCGCGGATGCGCTGCGGGAGGCCGCGGTGCGTGCGGTCCGCTGGCGGGGCAGCGGCGTAGCCTTTCCGGGGCTTGCCGAGCGGTCCGCCGACGGAACCACCGGGACGGACCGGCCGACCGGGACCGATGCGAAGGCAGGGACCACTGCGAAGGCCGGGGCAGGTCCGACGCACTGAAGAAGGCTCTGAAAGGGAACACAGCACGTATGGGTTTCGAACCGCCGCAGCGTCTGGTGCGAGCGCTCGGCGAGGTGTACGGGGATCCGGCCGCCGCCGACTGGCTCGCCCGGCTTCCCGCACTGACCGCCGAGGCTCTGTCCGCGAACGGACCGGAGCTGACCGTGGAGCGGGTGGCGGCGCCCGGTGGGCGCAGCAGCCTGGTTCTGCTGGTGCGGCGCTCCGACGGCACCCCGGCGGCGCTGAAGATCGCTCCGTCCGGGGCCGCGCCCGAGCTGGAAAGCGCGGCACTGGCGCACTGGAACGGCTGGGGTGCGGTGCAGCTCATGGGCTCCGACGGCGGCGTGCTGCTGCTGGAGCGGCTGCATCCCGAGGTCTCGCTGCGTTCGCTGCCGGAGGCGAAGGCGCTGCTGGAGGCGGCGGGGACGGTGCGGCGGCTGTGGGTCGAGCCGCCTGCCGGACACTCCTTCGAGACCGTCGAGGAGCGGACCGGCCGCCAAACGGAACCGATGCGGGCTGCCGCGAAGGCCGACCCGATGCTGGAACCGCTGGTCTCAGCGGCCCTGGCGGCTCGCGAGGAGCTGGTCGCCCACTCCCCCGAAGTCCTGCTGCTGCACGGCAACTTCCGCCAGAGCAAGGTGCTGGCCGGCGAACGGGCGCCCTGGCTGACGGTCGGGCCGGAGCCGCTGGTCGGCGAGCGCGCCTACGATCTGGCGCGACTGGTACGTGACCGGGTGGAGGACCTGATCGCGTCCCCCGGCGGCGCGGCGACCGCCCGTCGCCGGGTCAACAAGCTCGCGGATTCGCTGGACGTGGACCGTGAACGGCTCCATGGCTGGACGCTGTTCCGTGCGGTGGAGTCGGGCACCCGGGCGCTGGCGGTCGGCCGTCGCCAGGAAGGCGAGCTGACCCTGGAGTTCGCCGGCTGGCTGTAGCCGTCACGACGGAGCCGCCCTGTCACGAACGGGCGAGGGCCCCCGCGCTGTCGGACAGCGCGGGGGCCCTCGTCGGTCTGAGCGGGCGTCAGCCCTGCACGGTGAGACGGGCGATCGCCTCGTCGACCGTCAGCTCCTCGCGCTCGCCCGTACGGCGGTCCTTGAGCTCGAGGACGCCCTCGGCCGAGCGGCGGCCCGCGACCAGGATCTTCGGCACACCGATCAGCTCGGCGTCGGTGAACTTCACACCGGGCGAGACACCGGCGCGGTCGTCGACCAGGACCCGGACGCCCGCGGCGCCGAGCTTCTCGGCGACCTCGAGGGCCAGCTCGGTCTGGAGCGCCTTGCCCGCGGCGACGAGGTGGACGTCGGCCGGGGCGATCTCGCGCGGCCAGCACAGGCCCTGCTCGTCGGCGGTCTGCTCGGCGAGTGCGGCGACGGCGCGGGAGACGCCGATGCCGTAGGAGCCCATGGTGACGCGGACGGGCTTGCCGTTCTGGCCGAGCACATCGAGCTGGAAGGCGTCCGCGAACTTGCGGCCCAGCTGGAAGATGTGGCCGATCTCGATGGCACGGTCCAGCTTGAGGCCGGTGCCGCACTTGGGACACGGGTCGCCCGCCTCGACGACAACGACGTCGAGGTAGTCGTCGACCTCGAAGTCGCGGCCGCAGACGACGTTCTTGGCGTGGGTGTCGGGCTTGTTGGCGCCGGTGACCCAGGCGGTGCCGGGGGCGATGCGCGGGTCGGCGATGTAGCGGACCTTCTCCAGGCCCTGCGGGCCGACGTAGCCGCGGACCAGGTCGGGACGGCCCACGAAGTCCTCGCCGGTGACCAGCTCGACGACGGCCGGGGCCAGGTGCTCGCCGAGCTTGCCGAGGTCGACCTCGCGGTCGCCGGGGACGCCCACGGCGACGATCTCGCCGTCGACCTTGACCAGAAGGTTCTTCAGCGTCGCGGAGGCCGGGATCCCGAGGTGGGCGGCGAGCGTCTCGATGGTCGGGGTGTCCGGGGTGTCCAGCTCCTCGACGGGGCCGTGCGCCGAGCCGTCCACGGGAGTGGCCTTGAAGGTCACGGCCTCCGTGTTGGCCGCGTAGTCGCAGGCGGGGCAGTCGACGAAGGTGTCCTCGCCGGCCGGGGCGGGCGCCAGGAACTCCTCGGAGGCCGAGCCGCCCATCGCGCCGGAGACCGCGGAGACGATGCGGTGGTCGAGGCCGAGCCGCTCGAAGATGCGGATGTAGGCGGCGCGGTGCAGCTGGTAGGCCTCGATGAGGCCCTCGTCGGTGGTGTCGAAGGAGTACGAGTCCTTCATCTGGAACTCGCGGCCGCGCAGCACACCGGCGCGGGGGCGGGCCTCGTCGCGGTACTTGGTCTGGATCTGGTACAGGATCACGGGCAGGTCCTTGTAGGACGTGATCTGATCCTTGACGACCTGGGTGAAGATCTCTTCGTGGGTGGGGCCGAGGAGGTACTCGGCGCCCTTGCGGTCCTTGAGCCTGAAGAGCAGGTCGCCGTACTCGTCGTAACGGCCGCTCGCGTCGTACGACTCCTTGGGGAGCAGCGCCGGCAGCAGGACCTCCTGGCCGCCGATGGCGTCCATCTCCTCGCGCACGACGCGCGTGATGTTCTCCAGGACCTTCTTGCCCAGGGGCAGCCAGGTCCAGATTCCGGCGGCGGTGCGGCGTACGTAACCGGCCCGGACGAGCAGCTTGTGGTTGAGCGTCTCGGCGTCCGCCGGGTCGTCGCGCAGTGTCTTGATCATCAATCGGGACATGCGCTGGACCTGGGCCATGATGAACTCCTGCTCGGAAGGGTGATGTGCAGGAGGTTAGCCGGGTGGTACGGGCGGGCGGAAATCGATTGGCGCCGTCCTAGGCCCGGCGGCGCAGCGGAAGAGGCGCTCCCATCACCGCGTACGGCTTGGGAGCGCTGGGAAACAGCACCTGTCGGGCCAGGTCCCGGTAGCCGAGCGTGCGATACAGGCCACGTGCCGGGCTCTCCGTGTCGATGGCGGAGAGGATGGAACGGGGCTGCTCGACCGCATCCGTGATGGTGGTGATCAGCGAGCGGCCGATGCCCTGGTTCTGGAACTCCGGGTGGACATGCAGTTCGGTGATCACGAACGAGTCGTCGAGCCAGTCCTCGGAGCCGGTGGCGCGCAGATACGGCTCGACGACGGTGGACCACCAGTGGCCGCGCTCGTTCGGCATGCCGTACACGAACCCGATGAGCCGGCCGTCCGCGGTGGTGGCTCCGAGGGCCCGGGCGCACGGATGCTCCAGGTGTCTGAGGACGATGTGCCGGCGTACGTCGACCTCGTTCCGCCCGAGGCCGAAGGCGACGGCCTGTACGGCCAGCGCCTCGTCCACGCGTGCGGCTAGATCGATCGGCCCGACCAGGACACTCGGAGTGTGGGCACCGCCCCCGGAAACTGCTGCCATGCGCCGAACCCTACTGTCCACGCCGGTCTGCGGGATACGCGCCCGGGACGGCCGGGCGAACCTTCGGACCGGCCGGAACGGTCGCGGGGGCCCGCCGGAGCTGCTCCCTCCGGCAAGCTCAGAAGAGCACACTCATGAACGCGCCGACCTCACGGAAGCCGACCCGGGTATAGGCCTTGCGGGCCGCGGTGTTGTAGTCGTTCACATACAGGCTGACGACCGGTGCGACGTCGGCGAGTGCGTGGCGCAGGACCGCCGCCATACCGGTCTCGGACAAGCCGCGGCCACGGTGTTCGGGGGCGACCCAGACACCCTGGATCTGGCAGGCCTGCGGGGTGGCCGCGCCGATCTCCGCCTTGAAGACGACCTTGCCGTCCTCGATACGGGCGAAGGAGCGGCCGGCGCCGATGAGCTCGGCGACGCGTGCCTGGTAGAGGAGTCCGCCGTCACCGGCCAGCGGGGAGATACCGACCTCCTCGGTGAACATCGCGACACAGGCCGGCATCAGGACGTCTATCTCGTCCTTGCGGATGCGACGTACAAGAGGGTCGGGTGTCACATCGGCGGCGGGGCTCTCGGTGACCATGAGCGGCTGGTTGGCCCTGACCTCTCGGGCGGGTCCCCAGCCGGGTTCGAGGAGCCGCCACAGCTGCGCGGTCGCTTCGGCGGGACCGACGATGGAGGAGCAGCGGCGGCCCGCCCGGCGGGCCCGGTCGGCGAAGGCCCTGACGGCCTCGGGGGTGGCGCAGATGGGGACGAGATTGGCGCCGGAGTAGCAGAGCGACCGCAGTCGGCCGTCGGCGTACCAGCCCCACATCTCGCCGCCGAGGCGCCATGGGTCGAGTCCTGCGATCTGAACCCGGGACGTCACAAAGGCGTTGGCGACGGGCTCGCTCTCCAGGATGGCGAGCGCTGCGCCGAGGTCGCTGGGTTCGAGGACCCGGGTGGTGGTCTGCGTCAACACGAGGGGGCCTCACCATGCGGTCTGCTGATTTCCGCACTGTACCCAAAGAGGCTGGGAGACGCCGCCCCATGGCTGTCACCGGTATCTTCGCCCCGCCGTGAGGTCTCTCACGACTGTGCCCCGCCGGGCGGTTCGTTCGCCGGGCGGGGCACAGTCATGAAGTGGGGATCGGCCTCAGCTGATGGAGACCTCGGGCTCGCCGGAGGCGATGCCGTCCTTCTCCATCTGCTCGGCGATCTTCAGGGCTTCCTCGATGAGCGTCTCGACGATCTTCGACTCGGGAACCGTCTTGATGATCTCGCCCTTGACGAAGATCTGCCCCTTGCCGTTCCCCGACGCCACACCCAGATCCGCCTCACGGGCCTCACCCGGACCATTGACGACACAGCCCATCACGGCAACCCGCAACGGCACCTCCATGCCCTCAAGACCCGCAGACACCTGATCCGCCAGCTTGTACACATCCACCTGCGCACGACCGCACGACGGACACGACACGATCTCCAACCGCCGCTGCTTCAGATTCAACGACTCCAGAATCTGCAGACCGACCTTGACCTCCTCGGCCGGCGGCGCCGACAACGACACCCGGATCGTGTCCCCGATCCCCTCACTCAACAACGCACCGAACGCCACCGCGGACTTGATCGTCCCCTGGAACGTCGGCCCCGCCTCCGTCACCCCCAGATGCAACGGGTAATCACACTGAGCCGCCAGCTGACGGTACGCATTCACCATCACCACCGGATCGTTGTGCTTCACCGAGATCTTGATGTCCCGGAACCCGTGCTCCTCGAACAGCGACGCCTCCCACAACGCCGACTCCACCAGAGCCTCAGGCGTCGCCTTCCCGTACTTCCTCAACAACCGCGCATCCAACGAACCCGCATTCACACCGATCCGGATCGGCGTCCCCGCATCGTTCGCCGCCCGCGCGATCTCCTTCACCTTGTCATCGAACTGCTTGATGTTCCCCGGATTCACCCGCACCGCAGCACAGCCCGCATCAATCGCCGCGAACACATACTTCGGCTGGAAATGAATATCCGCGATCACCGGAATCTGCGACTTACGCGCAATCGTCGCAAGCGCATCCGCATCATCCTGCGTCGGACACGCAACCCGCACGATCTGACAGCCCGACGCCGTCAGCTCCGCGATCTGCTGCAACGTCGCACCGACGTCCGACGTCCGGGTCGTGGTCATCGACTGCACCGACACCGGCGCATCCCCACCGACCGCCACCGACCCGACCTGGATCTTGCGGCTGACCCTCCGGTCGGCGAGCTTGGTCGGAACGGACGGCATTCCGAGAGAAATCGCAGTCATGCGCTGAGCATCCCCAAGGTGTGGATCAAGGTCCCGAGATCGGCGGGCTCCGACCTTCGAGGTTACGCCACGGGTGAGATCCCGGAGCACACCGCATCCCCATGTGAGCACAAACGTGGGCGGCCGGACACCGGGTGTACGTCCGGCCGCCGCCTGTGGTGCACGCGATACGGGCGGCGCGCAGGGTGCGAACCGCGCACCCGGCCGGTCAGGAGATCTTGACCGGGTTGACGATGTCGGCCACCAGGACCAGCAGTGTGAAGCAGATGAAGACACCGGCGACGACGTAGGCGACCGGCATCAGCTTGGCCACGTCGAAGGGGCCGGGGTCGGGGCGCTTGAAGACCCGCGCCACGTTGCGTCGCACGGACTCCCAGAGCGCCCCGGCGATGTGCCCGCCGTCGAGCGGCAGCAGGGGCAGCATGTTGAAGAGGAACAGCGAGAGGTTGAACCCCGCGAGCAGGAACAGCATCATCGCGATCTGGTTCGTCGCAGGGACGTCCAGCGTCATCACCTCGCCACCGATCCTGGCCGCACCGACCACGCCGACCGGGGAATCCGCTGCGCGCTCCCCGTCTCCGAAGGCCGCGTTCCACAGGCTCGGGATCTTGGACGGGAGGGCGATGATCGAGTCGACGCCGTTCTCGATCATGTCGCCCATGCGGACGACCGAGTCGCCGAAGGAGAGCGGGACGATGTCCGTCCGAGCGGCGAAGCCGAGGTAACCGGCCGGGACGAACTTGCCGGGGACCACTTCGCCGTTGGAGTCCTTCTCGGCCACCGAGTTCTTCTGCAGCACGGCGTGGAGGGTCTTCTCCTGGCCGTCGCGCCGGACGGTGATGGTGGCGGGGCCGATGGTCTCGCGGATCCGGTCGGAGAGGGTGGCCCAGTCGTCGACCTTCCGGCCGTCGAAGGCGACGATCTTGTCGCCCTTCTTCAGTCCGGCGGCCTGCGCCGGCGAGACCGGGTCGCCCTTCTTGCAGGCGTCGCGCTTCTCGCTCTGTGCGATCACGCACTTCTGGACACCCGCGACCTCGGTGGTCTGGGTCTGGAAGCCGAAGCTCATCGCGACCCCGAGGAAGATCGCGACAGCCAGGATCAGGTTCATGAACGGTCCGGCGAACATCACGATCACGCGCTTCCACGGCTTGCGCGTGTAGAAGAGACGCTTCTCGTCACCCGGTTCGAGTTCCTCGAAGGCGGCCTCTCTGGCGTCCTCGATCATGCCGCGCCACGGCGAGGTGGAGCGCGCTTCCAGCCGTCCGTCCGGACCGGGCGGGAACATGCCGATCATGCGGATGTAGCCACCGGCCGGAATCGCCTTGATCCCGTACTCGGTGTCGCCCTTCTTCCGCGACCAGACGGTCGGTCCGAAGCCGACCATGTACTGCGGGACGCGGATACCGAAGAGCTTCGCGGTCGACAGGTGACCCAGCTCATGCCAGGCGATCGAGAACAGCAGGCCGATGGCGAAGACGACGATGCCCAGAATCGTCAACAGGACCGTCGTAATACTCATGCGCGCGCCTCCGCTGTCGCTTTCGCCGAGAGTTCCCGAGCCCGGGCCCGCGCCCAGGTCTCCGCTTCGAGGACGTCTGCGACCGTGAGTGAAGTTCCCGTCGGCGGTGTGCCGTGTTCGGACACCACCGCCGTGACCGTATCCATGATTCCGTTGAACGGCAGCTGTCCCGCCAGGAAAGCGTCCACGCACTCCTCGTTCGCGGCGTTGAACACCGCCGGGGCGGTGCCGCCGAGCGTGCCCACGTGCCTGGCCAGTCCCACGGACGGGAAGGCGTCGTTGTCGAGCGGGAAGAACTCCCAGGTGGAGGCCTTCGCCCAGTCGAATGCCGGTGCCGCGTCCGGGACCCGCTCCGGCCAGCCGAGGCCGATGGCGATCGGTCCGCGCATGTCCGGCGGGGTGGCCTGGGCGAGGGTGGAGCCGTCGGTGAACTCCACCATGGAGTGAACGTACGACTGGGGGTGGACGACGACCTCGATCCGGTCGAACGGGATGTCGTAGAGGAGATGGGCCTCGATGACTTCCAGTCCCTTGTTGACGAGGGTGGCGGAATTGATCGTGATGACCGGGCCCATGGCCCAGGTCGGGTGCGCGAGGGCCTGCTCGCGCGTGACGTTCGCCAGCTCGCTCTTCGTCCGTCCCCGGAAGGGGCCGCCGGAGGCGGTGACGACCAGCTTGCGCACGTCGGCACGGGTGCCGGCGGCGAGCGCCTGGAAGAGCGCGGCATGCTCGGAGTCGACCGGGATGATCTGCCCGGGCTTGGCCAGTGCCTTCACCAGCGGGCCGCCGACGATCAGCGACTCCTTGTTGGCGAGGGCGAGCGTGCGGCCCGCCTCGAGCGCGGCGAGCGTGGGGGCGAGGCCGATCGAGCCGGTGATTCCGTTGAGGACGGTGTGGCAGTCGCTCCCGGCGAGCTGCGTGGCGGCGTCGGGACCCGCCAGGATCTCGGGCAGCGGCTCCCCGGCCCCGTACTGCTCGCGCAGCGCCTCGCGAAGGGCCGGCACCGCGTCCGGTGCGGCGACGGCCACGGTGCGCACCTTCAGTTGCCGCGCCTGCTCGGCGAGGAGGGCAACCCGGCCGCCTGCGGCGGAGAGCGCGGTGACGCGGAAGCGGTCGGGGTTGCGCAGCACCAGGTCGATGGCCTGGGTGCCGATGGACCCGGTGGAGCCGAGGATGACGAGATCCCGGCGGCCTTCCGCTGCGTCGAAGACGAGATGCGGGTCGGCGAGGGGGGCAGGGCTGTCGCTCATGCCCCCCATTGTTGCCGCATCGGCCCAGCGGGTTGACAGCGCGTCCCGCAGAATTCCGGGAGGAGCAGCTCCGGCAGCGTTCCTGTGAATGCCGGCAGCCGCCGGGCCACGGCCCACCGGGCTCGGTCCACGAGGAGCTCGTCGCACCGCCGCCCGAGCCCGGCCGGCAGGCCGGAGGCGATCGCATACGGGGCGTACCCGAGCAGCTGGGCGAGCCCGGCGATCATGCCGCGCGGAACTTGGTCCACTGCGCGGTCATGACGTCCTGCGGGATGCCGCCCATGTCCTTGGTGCCGGGGATCTCGCCGCGGAAGGCGAGGGTGGTGGAGCCGGAGCGGACGACGGTGAGGTATTCGTACAGCTTCAGCTTCCCCTTCACGTCGAGGATGGTGAAGCGGAAGGCCTCGGCCTCGTCCGCCTCGGCCGCGAAGTCGGGTGCCTCGGCGGGCTCGACCTTCAGATACTTCGCGCTCGCAAGGGCCCGCTCCTCGGTGAATCCCCCGGCGCAGTCCTTGCCGGCCTTGTCGAGCGCCTTCATGACCTCGGCCGCATCGCCGTCGGGGTACGACCGGAGGGTGACATCGACGGTGATGCCGAGCATCTCGTCGGGGATGTCGACCTTCCGTTGGACCTGAGCGGCGGGGTCGTGGTCGCTGACGTCAGCGGCGAGACTGACCAGCGGCTGGCAGCCGGCGGGATCTGCGGTGTAGGCGTCGCCGAGTGGGCCGCCGAGGGTGTACTCGGAGGCCGTGTACTTGCCGACGGTCTGCCCGTCGGTGAACGAAGCCGCCTTGAGCTGTGCCTCGCTGAGCGCCTTGGGCCCGTGGGCCGCCGCCGAGGGCTTGCCGTCCTTCCCTGAGCCGCCGGACCCGCCCGGACCGCCCGAACTGTCCTTGTCACTGCTGCACGCGGTTGCTCCCAGAGCCATCACGACTGCAATCGTCACGGCCGCGGCCCGGCGCCACCGTCCGCGCTGGATACCCACCCCGAACATCCCTGCCCCCATTTCGCTGTTGGTGATGCCGGCTCTCTGCAGGTTCTGCAGGTCGTGCTGGAGTTCGTCGTTCTTGATCGACGCCCCCCGATTGTCCTGCATGCCCACAGGTCCGGTCCTGCCGAGCACGCCTACTTCGACATCGGGTGCGCGCACAGGGTCTTGTTCTCGGCGCTGTAGTCCAGGTACAGCAGCCAGTCCTTGCCCCAGCACTTGTCTCCGGCCGAGATCCAGAACTCGGCCTCGGGCGAGCTGCATCCGACCTCTTCCAGGTCCTGCTCGGGCCACTCCGCGTTGTTACGGACACAGTCTCCGGCCGTGAACGTGGGCCGGGTGTCGGGGATCAGCTCGGGTACGACGAGAGTGGCGAGCGCCAGGACCAGGACGGTCATGATGGCGAGCGCGGGCGGGCGGGCCAGGACACGGCGGCCGGGGGCGAGTTGAGGACGCAGATTCCCCACCGGATGGGGCAGGGAGCGGATCCGGGAGCGGGCGCCGATGTTCATCAGCATGGTGACCGGAGCGGCGAACACGGACAGCAGCCCCCACCAGCCCTGCCACAGGGTGTTGGACGTCATCCTGCGGTAGGTGGCGGTTCCGCAGGTACGGCAGAAGGCGCCTTCCTCGGTCAGGAATCGGAGCGTGATGACCAGACCCTGGTGCCCGCGCACCACGGTGTGGACGGCGGGTATCGCACCGCAGATGTGGCACGACACGACGGATCCGAAAGGAGGAAGCGGGTGTTGGGGCGGCGTTGACATGAGAACTCCCGGGAACGGCGTGGGCCCAGGAACCCTAACGGTTCGTGAGTTCCGCGAACTCCGCGAACGCCTCGTGAAACTGCGGGAACGTCTTCCGTACGCAGCCGGGGTCGTCGTACGTGATACCGGGAACCCTCAGGCCCGTGACGGCGAACGACATCACGATGCGGTGGTCGCCGTGGGTGACGATCTCTGTGGGGTGCGGTGTGCCGGGGTGGATCTGGATCCAGTCCGGACCGGTCTCGACGGTGATGCCCATTTTCCGGAGGTTCTGCGCACAGGCCTCCAGCCGGTCGCACTCCTTCACCCGGGTGTTGCCGACGTCCTCGATGCGTACCGGACCCGAGGCGAAGGGCGCGAGTGCGGCCAGCGTCGGCATGGTGTCGGAGATGTCGCGCATGCTGACCGTGAGTCCGCGGAGCGTGCCACCGGATCGGACGGTGGTGGAATCCGGGGTGCTGCGCACCTCGGCGCCCATGCGGCGCAGTACGTCGACGAACCGCAGGTCGCCCTGGAGCGCGTCCTTGCCGAGACCGGCGACGGTGACCTCGTGGCCGGTGAGGGCTGCCGCGGCGAAGAAGTAGCTCGCGGTGGATGCGTCGGGTTCGATGGCGTAGGGCGTGGCCCGGTAGCCCCCGGGCGGCACGGTGAAGACGTTGTCGTCGTGGCCGCCGCGGGTCACCTCGACGCCGAAGCAGCGCATCATCGCGAGGGTGATCTCGATGTACGGAGCGGAGACCAGGTCGGTGACGGTGATCCGGAGCCCTTCCGCCGTCAGCGGTCCGAGCATCAGCAGTGCGGTGAGGTACTGGGAGGACTCCCCCGCATCCAGGGTGAGTTCGCCGCCCTTGATCCCGGATGCGGTGACCCGCAGCGGGTGGTGGCCCTCGGCTGTCTCGTGGCGCAGATCGACGCCGAGCGTGCGCAGCGCCTCGGTGAGCGGGGCAAGGGGCCGGCGGCGCATCTGCGCGGAGGCGTCGAAGCGGTACGTGCCGGAGGCGGCGGCCGCTGCGAGGGTGGGCAGGAAGCGTGCCGTGGTGGCGCCGTCGCGGCAGTAGATGTCGGCCTCGGTGGCGGCGGGTCCGGCCGGGCGGCCCTCGATGTGCCAGCGGTCCGATTCCTTCACCACGTCGTAGCCGAGGCGTGCAAGACCCTCGGCGAAGCCCTCGGTGTCGTCCGAGCACAGGGGGCGTACGAGGGTGCTGGTGCCCTCCGCGGCGGCGGCCAGGAAGAGGGCGCGTGCGGTGACGGACTTGGAGCCGGGGATGTGGATGACGGTCACGGGTCCCCATCCTGCCGTGCGGCTCGCGGCCGGGCGGGGTGCGTCCAGCGAGTGGACGCGCCCCGCCCGGCCGGCCCGGATTTCCGACGGTCAGCGGATGGTGCGGTGAACGTTTTCCCTGGTGGCCGGGCCGGGGGTGGCATCGGCGATCCAGGGGCCTTCGCCGCTGGGGTCGACGACCCCCTCCTCCAGCCAGGTGTACGCACCGTTCAGGACGGCGTCGACCACACGCCGGTCGAGGTCGTCCGTGTTGGACCAGAGGCGGTTGAAGAGTTCCTCGGTCCGGATGCGGGACTGGTGGCAGAAGGCGTCTGCGAGTTGGTAGGCCTCCCGGCCGTGCTCACCGGTGGTACGCAGATGTTCGGCTCGGACGCAGGCGGAGCTCATCGCGAAGAGTTCCGCTCCGATGTCGACGATCCTGCCGAGAAAGCCCTGTTTGGTCTCCATGCGGCCCTGCCAGCGCGACATCGCGTAGAAGGTGGAGCGGGCCAGCTTGCGGGCGGAGCGTTCGACGTAACGCAGATGGGTGGAGAGGTCCGGGTGGCCGGACGGATGGAACTCGTTGTAGGTGCGCGGGAGTTGTCCCGGGCCCGCGACCAGTTTGGGCAGCCAGCGGGCATAGAAGCCGGCCGCGTTCGCTCCCGCCTTCGCCTTGGCGGAGAGCGGCTTGTCGGGGTCGATCAAGTCACCCGCGACCTTCAGATGGGCGTCGACGGCCTCACGGGCGATCAACAGATGCATGATCTCGGTGGAGCCCTCGAAGATCCGGTTGATCCGCAGGTCCCGCAGGAGTTGCTCGGCAGGGACGGCACGCTCGCCCCGGGCGGCGAGGGAGTCGGCGGTCTCGAAGCCCCGGCCGCCACGGATCTGGACCAGTTCATCGGCCATCAGACAGCCCATCTCGGAGCCGTACAACTTGGCCAGGGCCGCTTCGATCCGGATGTCGTTGCGGTCCTCGTCCGCCATCTGGGAGGCGAGATCGACGACGGCCTCCAGGGCGAAGGTGGTGGCCGCGATGAAGGAGATCTTGGCGCCGACGGCTTCGTGCCGGGCAACCGGCCTGCCCCACTGTTCGCGGACCGCCGACCATTCGCGGGCGATCTTCAGACACCACTTCCCGGCGCCGACACACATGGCGGGCAGGGACAGCCGTCCCGTGTTGAGGGTGGTGAGCGCGATCTTGAGGCCGGCACCTTCGGGGCCGATACGGTTGGCGGCCGGGACCCGGACGCGGTGGAAGCGGGTCACACCGTTCTCGATCCCGCGCAGCCCCATGAAGGCGTTGCGGTTCTCCACGGTGACACCCGGGGCATCCGCCTCCACGACGAACGCAGTGATGCCGCCCTTGTGGCCGACCGACTTCGGGACACGGGCCATGACGACCAGCAGGTCGGCGACGACACCATTGGTCGTCCACAGCTTCACACCGTCGAGGATGTAGTCCGAACCGTCCGGAACGGCCGAAGTGGCGAGCCGGGCAGGGTCGGAGCCGACATCGGGCTCGGTGAGAAGGAACGCCGAGATGTCGGTGCGGGCGAGCCGGGGCAGGAACGTGTCCTTCTGCTGCTGGCTGCCGAAGAGCTTCAGCGGCTGCGGTACGCCGATGGACTGGTGGGCGGAGAGCAGCGCGCCGATCGCCGGGTTGGCGGAGCCGACCAGGGAGAGCGCCCTGTTGTAGTAGACCTGGGTCAGTCCCAGGCCGCCGTACTTCGGGTCGATCTTCATCCCGAGGGCGCCGAGCTCCTTGAGGCCGTTGATGACCTCGTCGGGGATCTTCGCCTCACGCTCGATCAGGGCGCCGTCGATCTTGGTTTCGCAGAAGTCGCGCAACCGGGCGAGGAACGCCTCGCCGCGCCGGACGTCGTCGGCGGCCGGCAGTGGATGCGGATGGATCAGGTCCAGCCGGAAGCGGCCGAGGAAGAGTTCCTTGGCGAAACTGGGCTTGCGCCAGTCCTGCTCGCGTGCGGCTTCGGCCACTTGACGCGCTTCACGCTCGGTGACCTTGGGCGTGTTCTTTGGAGCGGATGGTGCGGTCATGAGGAGCTCACCTCGCCGCGTTGTCGGTGGGCGGACCCGGCCGGTCCGCGCCGAGCGCGCATGCGCGCCTGCCGAGGCATACCAACCGGTGCTACTCGTCCGTATGTACCCGATTCCTGCCGCCCTCACCAGCCCTCCGACGCCGATCGGGTCGCGAGCCACTCCAGTGGCGCGTTCAACTGGCGAACTGCGGCCGGGCCGGTCGGAGGGGGAAGCAGAAACGGCCGGAGCCCCCGCACAGTGGGCCCCTTGCGGCGCGCTGACCTGCGGCTTTGCTCTGACCTGCGCGAACTCTCAGCGCTTCGGCCCGCCCTGGCCCGTCCTGGGCCGCCTCAAGTCGTTTCAGCCCGCCCTCGTGCTCCCACGGGAGCACCACAAGGCGCGATGGCGAAGTACGCCCTGACCTGCAGGTATCGGCGTTGAGGGCCGACGGGCAGCGGATGGGGCGAAACCGATCCCCGCAGGTAGCAATCCTCCGTCAACCTCACTCAGAACCATCGCGCAGAACTCGGCGCCTGTGAGAGGACTTCTGCGAGAACTGACCTGGACAATCTCCTCTGCCACTGGACTGGCAGGACGGCTCTGACAACCGGTCATCTGTGAGAGGACGGGGGATCCGGGTCACCCACACACAGCGGGCGGAGCATTCATGGTGCCTTGCACTACGGGGGCCTGGGGCGCGCCGGTCGGGCGGGGACAGCCTTCGCTGACGCTGTGACCATGGCGGATCTGCGCCGACAGGACGGGCACCGTGGCCCCGGGTGCCGATGCAGCGGCCTGGCACTAAGGTCGGGTGAACGGTTCGGGACGTGTCGCTGGCTGAAGCGCGGTTCGCTTCCGATTTGTGCGCTGGCCCTTCATCCTTTTGAGGACGCGTTCCCCGGTGAAGCTGTAGCAAGGAGGCTTCTGATGAAGGCGTCCACTACACGGCGGCAGTTCATCCCGATGACTCTGGCGGTGGCCACGGTCACCGTTGTAACCATGACTGCGGCGTCCCCTCCTGGCGGCGCCACGGCAGTCAGGCATCCGGCTGCCAAAGCAGCGGACAATGCGCAGGCGAAGCCCACGGTGGTGTTGGTGCACGGGGCCTGGGCGGACGCGTCGAGCTGGAACGGCGAGGTCGACATCCTGCGCCGCGCGGGCTACACAGTGCGTGCCATCGGGAACCCGTTGCAGAACCTGACGACCGACTCGCTCACGGTCAAAGACTTCCTCAAG
Organism: Streptomyces sp. NBC_01717; assembly: GCF_036248255.1. Classification (NCBI taxonomy): domain Bacteria; kingdom Bacillati; phylum Actinomycetota; class Actinomycetes; order Kitasatosporales; family Streptomycetaceae; genus Streptomyces; species Streptomyces sp. NBC_01717. The sequence continues at coordinate 2,963,110 of NZ_CP109178.1, forward strand.
AGCATCTCGGGGCCGATCGTGCTGGTGGGGCACTCCTATGGCGGGTCGGTGATCACGAACGCCGCGGCAGGAGTGAGCAACGTAAAGGCGCTCGTGTACGTCGACGCGGCCGCTCCGGCGGTCGGGGAGACGACGGGGCAGCTCAGCGGCTCGACGTCCGCGCTGTCGGGGCCACCGTCCAAGCTGTACGACGCCGTGTCGTACGCGGACGCCACCGCCAAGGCGTCCAACCTCTACCTCAAGAAGGACGTATTCGTCACAAAGTTTGCCAGCAGCGTGCCACGCGACCAGGCGATCAACCTGTGGGCCACCCAGCGGGCTGCCAGCACAGTGGCCTTCAGCACCCCCTCCAAGGCGGCGGCATGGAAGACGATCCCCTCCTGGTACTTCATCAGCAGCGGGGACCAGATCATCACGCCGGAGTCGGAGAAGAAGATGGCGCATCGCGCGGGGGCGAAGGTAACTGTCTACCCAGGCGGTTCGCATCTGACCCTGGTATCCGATCCGGCTGCCGTCAGCAAGGTCATTCGGTCGGCGATCGCAGCGGTGAAATGACGTAGCGCGGTGTGGGGCAGCGCGGGTGGCTGTTTCAACGGCGGTACTTTTCGAGAATGCGGAGGCTAACTCCGCTTCGTGAAGCGGGAGCCCCCTCGCCGAGGATGGAGGCGGCTGCCGAGGGTCGGGCCCGTCGGAAAGTATGGTCGGCCACCTGCACCCGCTCGGCCTCGCCGCCGAGCGCGGCCGCAGCGACGGGCGCGCACACCAGCGTCGCCAAGCTCGCGCACGCCGCCGCCACCGGCCGAAAAGGGGGCATCATCAGCACGACGAACCGTCGATCCCGAGAAGGCCTGACCACCAAGATCCACCCATCAAACGGATCTTGCCCAGAGCGCGAACGACGCCACGCTGACCGCTGCTTCGCAGGAGGTGGCGGTCTTGTCGTACCTGGTCACAATCCCGCCGAAATGTTTGAGGGTCGGGACTCGCATGGTGGCTGTCCTCGTCGGCACCCGCCGTGGACGGTGCGGCCCGGCGGCGCACCGCGACCATGGCGACGTCGTCCTGGACCTCCCCGCCCGCATGGACGGTCAGGTCGCTCATGAGGCGCTCGATCAGGTAGCGCGGCTCGTCCTCGGCGAGGAGCGCGAAGCGGTCCAGCGCCGGGTAGAAGACGCCCGCCGGGTCGCGGGTCTCGAGGAGGCCGTCGGTGTGCAGGAGCAGCGTGTCCTCCGGCTCGAATTCGAAGGTGTTGACCTGATAGGCCGCTTGATCGCCGCCCAGGCCGAGCGGTGGTGCCGGTTGCGGCACTTCGAGGAGGTCCACGTCTGTGCCGTGAGAGCGCATCAAGTCGGGGTGGCCGCAGCTGATCACGTGGACGACGTGGAAGTCGTCGGGTATCTCCAGGACCAGAGCGGTGATGAACCGCTCCGAGGCGTTGCTGTCCGTCTGGCCGGCCTGGTCGACACGGCGGCGCACGCCGGCGTCCAGGGAGAGGGCGACATGCTCCAGTTGCACGTCGCGGTGCGCGGCTTCGCGGAACGCACCGATGACGGCTGCGGCGTCGTCGACTGCCGCCAAGCCGTTGCCCTGCACGTCACCGATCAACATTCGGACCGTGCGGTCGACGCGTTCGGCGGCGTACACGTCTCCGCCGATGTGTGCGTGGGCGGCGGCCGAGCGATAGGCAGTGGCGATTTCCAGATCTGCCAGGCGACAGGGCAATGGGGGCAGCAGCGCCCTTTGCGCTGTCTCCGAGACGGAGCGCACCGCATGAAGCGTTCGATGGTCCACGTCCCGCAGGCGCCGGAACACGAGGACCAGGACGCAGACGACCAGCAGGCCCAGGAAGTCGATCGGGAGGATCGGTGAGCTGGGCAGACCGTCGTCGACGTCGACCGCGACCACGCCGAGACAGGCCAGGGCGGTCATACCGACGGTGGTACGCGTGTTGTCTGCCGCGGCGGTGAGAGCCGGCACCGCCATCAGCAGCACTACCAGGTGGACGTCCGCGGGGACGATCACGCCCCCCAGGGTGACGCCGAGCAGGACGGCCGAGGCGACCACGACCGCGATGAGCGGTCGTAGCCGTACCGCCGAGAAGCTGACTGCAAGTCCCGCGGCAGTCGCGCGGCCCGTGCTTGTCATGATGTGTGTCTGCGTCGTCATGAGAACCTCCTGCTTGTCATGATGTGTGTCTGCGTCGTCATGAGAACCTCCTGCCACGTACGACATGGGGCTGGTCCGGCTGGCATGACAGGTGTCCTGTGGGGCCGGAGGGTGGCCTCGGTCGGCGTCATGTCATTCGCGTCGCCTCGCTGCGGCTGATCGGGCACCGTGGGCCGGGTCGACCGACCGGACCAATTTGCTTGCTGATCGACAGTCACCACAGTGGACCGCAGGCGTTCGGTCAGGCCGAGGGTCTGCCGTTCCCGCCATGTGACGGCCGCACCGCGACTGCGCAGCGGGGTCTCCAGGGTGCCGGGGGTTCCGGGAGTCGGCGCGGTGCTGTTGCTCATGAGGATCTCCATGCTCTGGCGCCACGGCGCGGTCGGTCTCCCCCGACGCGGTGTAAGACTGTCCGGTGGGCCCGGCGGCTTCCCGGCTGCGAGCAGCGAGCCCTAGCGGCGCCGTGTCCGGGGGCCTCGGCGTACCGAGGGGGCGGCGCCGGAGCCGCGGTCGTCGGCCCGTCATCTCGGATTCCTGTCGTGGAGTTGCGCGAAGAGTTCTGTGTTGTGTGCGTAGTCGACCGGGACGTCGATGACCGTGATGCCGGGGTCGCAGAGTCTGCCCGGGTCGAGAGACCTGCGCAGTTCGGTCTCGAAGGCGTCCATGGTCTCGGTCCGGATTCCTCTGGCGCCGAACGCGCGGGCGTACTGGGTGATGTCGTAGTCGCCCGACCGGACACCGGAGGCCCTGCCGTATTTGCGATGCTCCTGGAAGGCCACCATGTCGTAGGCGTTGTCGCGCATGATCACATGCGTGGCGTGGAGGCCCAGACGGGTGGCGGTCTCTATTTCCGGTGCGCTGGACAGGAACCCGCCGTCCCCGGAGACCGACACCACCTGTGTCCCCGGCCGCAGCAGCGCGGCGGTCATCGCCCGTGGCAGGGCGACTCCAGGTGTCTGCGGGCCGTTGGGGAGCAGGATGCGGCGCGGCTGGTGTCCGCGGAAGTGACGGGCCATGTAGGTGTGCGGGCCTGTGTCGGACACCACGGTGGCGTCGTCCTCCACATTCTCTGCGATCTTCAGGATCACCGCGGCGGGATTGAGGCCGGCAGCGTTGGCCGGGACCGCCCTGGCCTCTTCTTCGATACAAGCCAGGGCGGCGCGCTGTTCGGCCAGGGCAAATCGGGTGTGGTCGCTGATCGGCATCCCGGACAGCTCCCCTGACAGCTCACCGACCGTCGCGGCCACATCGCCCTGCAGTTCCAGAGTGGGCTGGTAGTGGCTGCCGATCTCGGCGGGCAGTGCATCGATGTGGACGATCGCACGGGCCGGGTCGGTGTTCCACAGGCCCGGGTCGTACTCCACGGGGTCGTAGCCGACGGTGATCAGGACGTCGGCATGTGTCACCACGACGTCCCCAGGCTGATTGCGGAAAGGGCCGATCCGGCCGGCGTACTGCTCCTCCAGTGTGCGCGGGACGATGCCCGCCGCCTGGGAGGTCTCCACCACGGGCAGGCCTGTGACACGGATCAGTTCGCGCAGCGCGGCGCAGGCCTCGGGATCCGCACCACGCAGCCCGACCAGCAGGACGGGCTGCTGCGCGGCGCGGATGATCTGGGCGGCACGGTGGATGCATTCAGCGGGAGCGGGGCCCGGAGAAGGGTGCCTGTGCGGCTGTACGACGGTTGCGGCGGTGAGCGCGCCTGCGACGTCGGCAGGCATCACCACCGCGGCCGGACCGCGAGGTGGGGTGACCGCCGCCCGCAGGGCGTTGGCTATGGCTTCGGGGACGTTGTCGGGGTCGTGGACTTCGCAGGTATAAGTGGTGACCAGTCTCAGTGCGGCGATGGCGTCCAGCGACCGCTGGGCTCGCTCGAACCGGTCCCGGCGGGTCACAGCCCCGCACACAGCAATCACCGGGTACTGCTCAGTCGTCGCAGTGAGCAGAGCGGTCATCAGATTGGTGGTGCCGGCTCCTGAGGTGGCCAGGACCGCTCCGGGGGTGCCGGTCAGCAGCCCGACAGTGGCGGCCATCACGGCAGCGTTCTGTTCGTGGCGGCACATCACAAGTTCGGGGCCTCCGACTGCCAGGGCATCGTGAACGGCGTCGATCGTGGCTCCGGGGACACCGAAGACGTACGGCACGCCGTACTGCGAGAGGGTCTCGACCATGCGCTGGGCCGCGCCGACAGGTGGGGTGGGCATGTGCCCGCCGCCTTTCTTGATTGTTGGGTTTGCGCAACGGTGGTGGCAGTTGCTGCGCGGGGTGTGGTGCCGCCGCCGGGCCGGTCAGTGCGGGTCCGGTCGGCGCTCGGCCGGGGCCGTGCCGTCACCCGCCCTCCGCCCGGCGGGGTCTGCGTGCCCGTTTCGGCCGTGCTCTGGTGCGTGGCGAGGAACAGGGCGGTCGGGCAGGCCATGTGCAGCTCGGGGTGGATGCCGATGTCCCTGGTGCCGCTCGTGAGCAGCCAGTCCAGAGAGGTCGTCGAGGACGAGCATCGCTGTCAAGGTGGTTGAAGGCGCCCGAGCTCAAGTCGCCGCCGTGCGCTGGGGGCTTACAGATCGTCACCTGGCCGCCGCATGCCGTCGAGTAATGCGGCGAAGGCCGGGTGCTCCCCTGGAGCCGCTTCAGGACGATGGTGCTGCCTGAGCGGGTCGCGGGCGAGCAGGAGGCATGCCCACTGGTGGAATACCTCGTAGCAGGACACAGGGAGAATCAGGTGAGGTCATCGGCGTGATCATGGCGGTCCGCTCGCTTTCCGCGGTGTGTCGCGCGAGGCGCGGGCCGACGGTGTGCCGCCGGCCCGCGCCGGTGCCGCTTCACTCATAACGGTAGGCACACGCCCCCACCCGAGGGCACCACGTGAATGCGTAGTCGTGCTTGGGTCGCGGCGTCAGGGCCGGTCTGTGTCTCCGGGGATCGGCTGGCCGTCCTGCAGCAGCCGGGCAAGCTGAGTACGCGTGGTGACCTTGAGCTTGCGGAAGACTTTGCGCAGGTGGTAGTCGACCGTGCTGGCGCTGATGAGCAATCGCGACGCGATCTCGGGGTTGGTAGCTCCCTCGGCCGCCAGCATCGCAACACGTCTTTCCTGGGGAGTGAGCTGCTCGCCGAACCGAGACCGACGCTTGCGGGTGGGCTCGCCGGCCGCTGACAGTTCGCTGCGGGCCCGTTCGGCGAAACCGTCCATGCCATACCGCACGAACATCTCGTGTGCCTGCCGCAGTTGGTCTCGTGCCTCGAGGTGGCGGCGTTCGCGCCGCAGCCACTCCCCGTACAGAAGATGGACACGGGCCACCGCGGCGCGCAGGCCGGTGCACTCAAGCCGTTCCAAGGCCGTGCGGTACAGGTCCTCGGCGTCCGTGCCAACGGCGAGCAGCGCCCGGCAGTGTGCCTCGATGCCTGCGGCCCAGTGGCTGGAGCAGGGCCTGGTCGTCCGGCACAGCTCCCTCAGCGCCTCGTCGGCCAGGTCCTGGTGTCCGGTACGTACGGCCGCCTCGATGAGCTCGGCCAGTGCCCAGTTGCGGATCCGCTGGACGCTGGAGTCGGCGCCGGCCTGGCGGGCGGATTCGAGCGCCTGATCGTACCGGCACGCACCGTTGTGGAGCACGGCGGTGGCCCACTGCAGGTAGGTCAGCGCCATGCCTTCGCCCCGCGCCATCGCGTCCCGGGTCGCGGTGCGGATCGCGGCAGCGGCCTCATCATCCCGGCCGCGGAAGACGGCGAGCCCCACCTCTGTGTAGGGGACCGGGCCGGCTCCGGTCATGAAAGTGACGTCGGCGGCCGTCTCGGCCAACGACGCGGCCTGCAGGAGTTCCCCGCCCAGCAGGTGCAGTCCCGCACGTGTGGCTGCGGCAACCGGGAGGATGCTGAGTGCTCCTCGTTCCTCGCAGGATCGCAGCAGCCGCGTGGACAGCAGTCGCCATGCCTCGTCGTCCCACAACAGCCCGGCGCCGTGGCCGGCCAGCCACAGCCAGTACAGCTCTTCCTCAGGGGCCAGTTCCTCCGTGGTGAACGCCGACACCGCCTTGCCCAACACCGGAACTGCGGCGTCGCGGCCTTCGACGATCAGGAGCGTCAGCCCGTCCAGCAAGAGGTCGGAGGCGCGTGGCACGGACGCCGCAGGCACCCGGCGAGCGCTGTGGGCAACCTCCGTTATCCGGCACTCGTCGCCCAGCCGGCCGGCGAGCATCGCTGCGGCCAGGGCCTGCAGGTAGACATCCCTTGCACGGGAAGCGTCGATGGACTCGAAGCGGCGGGCCGCGCGCAGCAGCACGGGGGTGGCTCCGCCGCCGAAACTGCGGGCAAAGGCGATCTGTCCTCGCAGCAGCTCACTGTTGGCGGCCCGCAGCTCGTTCTCGGGCCCCCGGTCGGCCAGGGCAAGGAGGTCCAGAGCGCTGTCGTACGCGCCGGCCTGCTGTTTGGCGCGTGCCGCACGCAGCGCCCGCTCTGCCCTGGCGGCGGGGTCGGCCGTGAGCGCGACCGACCGCTCCAGGAATGCCGCGGCGGCAGCGATACCGCCGCGTGCCAGAGCCCGGTGAGCCGACCGCTCGAGCTCCGCTGCGGCTTCCTCGTCGAAGCCGACGGCAGCCTGCGCACGGTGCCAGGCCCGCCGGTCCGGTTCCGAAGGACCGGTGACATCGGCCAGAGCCCGGTGCGCGGCCCGTCGCTGCGACGGCGGCATCGCCTGATAGACGGCCGACCGCACCAGGGGATGGCGGAAGACCACCTGCGTGCCGATGGACAGCAGCCCGTCGGCCTCGGCCGCCGTCGCGGCCGAGACCCCGATTCCCAGACGGGCGGCCGCGCGCCACAGCAGCGCGGAGTCGCCGGTCGGCTCCGCCGCGGCTACCAGGAGCAGCATGCGGGTGGCCGGCGGGAGGCGGAGGACTCTGCTACGGAAACTGTCCTCGATGCGCCCCGGCACAGCTGTGGTGTCCGTCGGACCGAAACCGCATACGAACCCGGCAGCCGTCATGGTCCGGGGCAGTTCGAGCAGGGCCAGCGGATTGCCGCGGGCCTCCGCCGCGATCCGCTCCACGATTCCCTCGTCGATCGGCACGTGCAGAACCGAGTGCAGCAAAGCACGGGCGTCGCCAGGGCCGAGGCCGGTCAGCACCACCTCCTGCAACCCGCCCAGACCACCACCGGCAGTGGCGAACACGAGGCCGAGGGGCTCCGCACCGACGCGGTGCGCCACAAACATCAACGCCTGGGCCGAACCGGGATCGAGCCACTGGGCATCGTCGATCACACAGATCAGCGGTTGGCGGGCCGCCGCCTCGGACAACAGGCCCAGTACGGCCAGGCCCAGCATGAAGCGGTCGGGCGCCGCTCCTGTCCGCAGCCCGAATGCCGCAGCCAGGGCGTCCTCCTGCGGTCCAGGCAGGTGCTCCAGCGTGGCCAGGAACGGCGCACAGACCTGGTGCAACGCCCCGAAGGGCAGCTCCACCTCCGCCTCCACACCGGCGGCCCGCACGACGCGGAAGCCGACCGCAGTCGAAGCCATGTGGTCAAGCAGTGCGGATTTGCCGATACCGTGCTCACCGCGGACCACGAGAGCGCCACCTCGACCGGCTTTGACGGCGTCCTGCCAGCGGTCGAACAACGCAGATTCAGCACGCCGACCCAGAAAAACCGCGGGACGCCCCGGCAACACCATGTTTCCAATCTAGCTGCGGCATCCGGTCCACACCTCTCCGACCTGGGCTCATCCTGTCGAACGCAGCCGTGGCAAGGCCCGACAGCAGCCGCAACACCGACCGCTTCGGACCGCAGAGCCGCGGCGGCTACCCCTGCTGGAGTTAATGACCCTGGTGGAGACCGGGACCCGGGCCCTGATCGGCGTGGTGTTCGGCCCGACCAGAGAGGGCGAGACCGACTATGCCCGCCGGCTGCTGCACCACCTGCGCCCGGACATGCTGGTCCTATGGGACAAGAGCTTCGACGCCAACGCCTTCCTCGCCGCCGTGGCTGGCACCGGCGCCCGGTTCCTGGGCCGGATCCACGCCAACCGCCGCACCCCCGTCCGACCATCGCCACAGGTCAGGGTGCAGATACGCAGAAACGGCCGGAGCCCCCGCACAGTGGGCTCCGGCCGTTCTTCTGCCGCCTGTTGTCGTGCTGTCCAGGCGGATTACAGGCGGCTGAGGTGGACCGGTTCGATCCTGCTTACGGACTACAGGGCGAGGCCGGTGAGGACCAGCACGCGCTCGTAGGTGTAGTCGTCCATCGCGTAGCGAACACCCTCGCGGCCGACGCCGGACTGCTTGGCTCCGCCGTACGGCATCTGGTCGGCGCGGTAGGAGGGGACGTCACCGATGATGACGCCGCCGACCTCGAGGGCGCGGTGGGCGCGGAACGCGGTCTGCAGGTCATGTGTGAACACACCTGCCTGCAGGCCGTACTTGGACGAGTTGACGGAGGCGAAGGCCTCGGCCTCGCCGGCCACCTTCTGAATGGTGAGCACCGGTCCGAACACCTCCTCAGAGGCGAGGGTGACGCCGTCCGGGAGCTCCGTCAGCACGGTCGGCGCGTAGGTCGCACCGTCCCGCTTGCCGCCGGCGAGAAGCTGGGCGCCGGCCTGCACGGCCTCGTCGACCCAGGACTCGACGCGCTTGGCGGCGTCCTCGTTGACCAGCGGGCCGACATCGGTCGCGGCGTCGGACGGGTCGCCGGTGACCTGGGCCTCGACGGCCGCGACGATCTTCGGGACGAGCCGGTCGTAGACCGCGGCGTCCGCGATGACGCGCTGCACCGAGATGCAGGACTGGCCGCCCTGGTAGTTGGAGAAGGTCGCGATGCGGGTCGCGGCCCAGTCCAGGTCCTCGTCGGAGGCGTAGTCGCCGAGGACGACCGCCGCGCCGTTGCCGCCGAGCTCCAGGGTGCAGTGCTTGCGCGGCACCGACTCCATGATCGAGTAGCCGACCGGGGCCGACCCGGTGAAGGAGATCACGGGCAGCCGCTCGTCCTGCACGAGGGCGGGCATGCGGTCGTTGGGCACCGTGAGCACGGACCACGAACCGGCCGGAAGGTCCGTCTCGGCCAGCAGCTCACCGAGGATCAGCGACGAGATCGGGGTGGCCGGGGCGGGCTTCAGGATGATCGGGGCGCCGACGGCGATGGCCGGGGCCACCTTGTGGGCGCTCAGGTTCAGCGGGAAGTTGAAGGGCGCGATACCGAGGACCGGGCCGCGCGGGAAGCGTCGGGTCAGCCCGAGACGACCGGTGCCACCGGCGTCGGTGTCGAGGCGCTGGGCCTCGCCGCTGTTGAAGCGGCGGGCTTCCTCGGAGGCGAACCGGAACACGGAGACGGCGCGGCCGACCTCACCGCGTGCCCACTTGATGGGCTTGCCGTTCTCGGCGGAGATCAGCTGGGCGATCTCCTCGGTGCGCTCCACGAGACGCCGTACGACGTGGTCGAGTGCGGCGGCGCGGACATGGGCAGGCGTCGCGGCGAACTCCTCGCGCACGGCGTGCGCGGCGGCGACGGCCTCCTCGATCTGCGCGTCGGTCGGCACGCTGACCGTGCCGACGAGACGGCCGTCCCAGGAGTTGGTGACGTCGAAGCTGTCCTCGCCGGTGGCCTGGCGGCCGGCGAGCCAGAAGGCGTGGGTGGAAGTCATGGAGGTTCCGGCCCTTCGGAGTCGTGGGGTGTCCTGTCCCCCACCGTAGGGCCGTACCGTCGGCCTGGCGTTTGTCCGGTGCGGAGCAGAAGCGGCCAGGCATGCGCCGGTTTGTCTGATGACCCGGACCTCCTGGACGGTTCATCGCGACCGACCGGCGAGCAGTTACCTGCCCACGGCCCGGACGGGCTTCATCTCACGGCGTCGTCGGGGAACTCGTGGCTTTCAGTGCCAGCCACAGCTCCATCCGCACATCCGGGTCGTCCAGGGAACGGCCCAGGATCTCCTCCACCCGCCGCATCCGGTAGCGCAGGGTGTGGCGGTGCACGCCCAGGTCGGCCGCGGCTGCGTCCCACTGGCCGTGGTGGCTGAGCCAGGCGCGCAGCGAGGCGACCAGGTCGCCGCGGCCCTTCGCGTCGTGTTCGCGCAGGGCGCGGAGCATGCCGTCCGCGAAGGCCCGGACCGCGTCGTCCGCGAGCAGCGGCAGGACCGATCCGGCCGCCAGCTCCTCGTGCTCGACCATGGCCCTGCCCCTGCGGCGGGCGACCGAGAGTGCCTGTTCGGCCTGCTTGTACGCGGCGGAGACGGCGGTCGGACCCGCCGGTGCGGACAGCCCGACGACCACCTCGGTGTCCTCCGGCGCCGCCTGGTCGTGCGGGGTTCCCTCCTCCTGGGCCGCCGCGTACGCCGCGCAGGCGGCGACGGCCGCGCCGCCGTCCGCGGCGAGGACGACCAGCCGTTCTCCTTCGGGGACCATCAGCAGGGCCTCCCCGGACCGGGCGGCCGCCGACTCCATCGCCTCGCCGAGCAGTACCGGTGTCGCCGGATCGGACGCCTCCGCGATCAGCAGGCGGAACGGGGCGTCGAGCAGCCCTCCGTACAGGTCTCCGGCAACGGCCCGCGCATGGTCCGGCTGGCCGGCGAGGAGCATCCGGAGTACCGCACCGCCCAGTCGCTGTTCGGCGCCCTGCAGGGCGCGGGAGCGGGCGGTGGTGAGGGTCAGCAGGGCGACGGCCGAGTGCACGGCGTACCGCTCGGCGGTACCGAGGGCCGACCCGGTGCCCACGGCCAGGGCGCCGCGGGCCCGGCGGCCGGTGCCCAGGGTCTGGAGCTCGACCCGGTCGTCGGAGTCACCGACGACGACGCTCGCCGGGGTGGGGCGGTCTCGCAGCCGTTCCACATCGGGGGTGAGCCGGGCCGCTCTGCGGGCCGCCCAGTCGGGGGCGGCGGCCACGACGGCGCCGGAGGCGTCGTACAGCGCGGCCCAGCCGTCGACCTGGGCGGCGAGTCGGCTGAGAAGTTCGCCGGGCCCCTCTCCGGCGAGTGCGGCCTTGGTGAGATCGCGCTGGGCCTCGAAGCCCGCCGTCACGGCCCGGTACTGGTCGGCGGCGATCGCCGAGGAGACGGCCTTGGCGATGGCGAGGAAGGCGGTGCGGCGTGGGACCTCGAGGAGCGGTAGTCCCGCCTCGTCGGCGGCGTCGATCAGCGGCTGCGGCACCTCGTCGTAGTTGACGCCCACCGCGAAGCCGAGCCCGACGACTCCGGCGGCGGCCAGCCGGCGCACGTACCGACGCATCGCTTCGGGGTTCTCGGCGTCGAGGTTGGTGGCGGTGATGAGGAGGAGTTCGCCGCCCTCCATGTACGGAACGGGGTCGGCCAGCTCGCTGGCGTGCGCCCAGCGCACCGGCGCGTCGAGCCGGTCCGCCCCCGCACGCACAGTGAGTTTGAGCGCCGAATGCTGGACGAGCGAGGCCAGAGTGGGGGGCATGGGACCGCGGGACCTTCGGGAGTCGATTTCGCCGTCCCGTACGAACGGCTCCACCCGATTCTGCCAGGACGGCAGGGTCGGCGGTAACCGCTCTCAGTGACCCGGCACCGCCGCGGCCCACCGGACCCGCTGCGGTGGACCCGGCCCGCACGTCATGGCCCCCGGCCCCGGTTCAGCCGTTCAGGTTCACCAGCAGGGGCGGAGCGTGCTCCCCTCGTACCGTCGTCAGAGACAGCACCGCGTGTCCGGCCGGGACTCGATGGGCCAGTTCGGAGGCCGACCAGCGTTCGCGCTCGACCTGGCGCACGGTCACCGCGTCGGTGGTCACCGCCTTGCCGGTGACCAGCTTGCGGAAGGCGTGGATGGCCCGGGTCATCGGCTGGTCGGCGAAGACCGTGCGCTGGGTGACGTCCCGGGTCTCGACCCATTCCGTACCCCATGCCTCGGCGAAACGCTTGCCGTCCCAGGTGGTGATCCCGGAGAACGCCATCCGGCAGCCGACCGCGCCCAGCAGCGCCGTGTGCAGGCTCTCCGGGACGTCGTCGAGGGTGCGCAGCGTGAGTACGGCCCCGGCGTGCGCCGAGCGCAGTCGCTGGATGCCACGGACGGTGTCGGGGGTCAGCGTGCGGGTCGCGTCGTCGAGGACCAGGCACGCGAAGAGGGAGCGGGCGGCGCGGGCGGCGGCGCTCGCCGTGAACTGGGCCAGGATCAGACGGGCCAGCATCCGCGACGCCTCGGCGTGACCGCGTTCGGGCAGATCGATGCGGACCCTGAGCGGGTGCTCCAGGGCCCGCAGGGAGAACGGGCGGGCCTTGCCCGTGGTGTCGAAGAAATCGGCGAACGCGGGCCGGTCGAGCAGCGCGACCCGGTCGGCGAGTGCGGGTCCCGGGTCTCCGGGCGCGCCGGACTGGCGGGCGCGGGCGTCGAGTTCGCGGTGCATGCTCTGCCCGCCCGCCGCGTCGACGGCCTCACGCAGGGCCGCGAGCGCGGCCGGGACACCGTCCAGCAGCTCCCGCAGTTCGGGGACGGAGGGAAAACGGCCGTGGGCGGCGCGGTAGGGGCCCAGGAGCTGCGCGAGGGCAGTTGCGGCTCGTCTGCTGTCCACTTCGGGGAGGTCCCCGACGAGCCCCTCGGCCAGGACGGCCGCGGCTTCGTCGGGGTCGGTGGTGCCGCCGTAGAGATCGAGGTCGTGGACGGAGGCCGGGTCGCCGAGCTTGACCACGACGTCGAACCCCTCGTCGGCTCCGAGCCGGGTGCCGGTGGCGCACACCGCGACGACGGCGGCCCGCCCGGCGAGCGCCTGAAGGGCGAGGGATTCGACGACGGGCCTGATCAGTGCGCGGCTCTTGCCCGCCCCCGGCGGTCCGACGGCGAGCAGCGAGGTGCCGAGCAGTCCGGGGTCGAGGGCGATTCCGCTGCCGCGGCGCACATAGGGGTTGCGCTCGTTGTCGTCGACCGTGCCGAGCCTGACCTGGTCGACGAGCAGATCGTGCCGGGCGGAGCGGACCGGGAGATCGCGCGCGCCGGAGGGATGGGTGCAGGCGGCGGCGCCGTTGCGCAGCACGGTGTCGGTGAAGGCGGGCAGCCGGGTGCTGTCGGCACGTACGGAGGTCCAGGCGCGTCGGATACGGGCGTAGTCGACGTCGTTCATCCGGCCCGACCGGGCCTCCTGGGCGAGCCTGGCGGCGGCCTGGTCCTGTCCCGCGGCGCGCAGGTCGGGCCACTCGGCCGGATCGTCCGCGCCGCCCGCCGTCCGGGCCTCCGCGTCGTGGCCTGCCTCGCGGGCCGTGCCCCGGTCCGCGGTTCCACGCGCGCTCGGGGTGCCCGCCCCTGCCGTCGGCGGCTGCGGCGGGCGGGAGCCGTCGGCGTTCCTGCGGCGCAGCCGGGACCATCGGCCCAGCTTCGCGAAGGGCCACACGATCACCAGGGTGATCAGGGCGTACAGCGTGTACGTGACCACGGTGGTCAGAGTGCGGTCGGTGCCCATCCACGGGCCGGCCACGAAGCTGAAGGTGAGCTCCATGCCCGGCACCGTCCCCGTCCACACGAGGATCCAGACCAGCAGCGCACCGGCAGCCGCACCGGCCGCGCGGGCGGCGGGTCCTCGGCCGGCGACCGAGCGTTCGAAAGCGGCGGGCCAGTTACCCAACCGGCCGAACCCGTAGACGAAGGCTCCGATGATCAGCAGACGGTAGATGTCGAGCGCGCGTACCGCCCCATGGGTCAGCGGCTGATCGCCGAACGGCCCCCACCAGTCGTCGGGAGTGAACAGCTTCAGCGGGACCCGCCAGTACGGGATGTATCCGTTGCGCCAGAGCGACCACACGAGGATGCAGGCAAGGAGCGAGATCACCGCTCCGCTGAGCAGCGTGCGGTCGGGCGTGCGCTCCGCCTCCTCGGCGGGCCGGTCGCTGTGTCCGGACCGCCAGACACCCGGTTCCGCGAGGGGCCTGGGGATGCGCAGCCAGTCCCCGAGGGAGGGGCCGGTGGCCGGTGCGTGGCCCGGCATGGGCGGCAGTACGGGCGGTGGCGAGCCAGCCGGCCGCGGCACCGAATGACCGGAGCGGGTGCCGCGTGAGTCGTACGTGCCCTCGGTGTCCATGTGCTGTCCCTCGTCCCCTGACCAGCGCCGACCGGTAACCACGGGCGCAGGCGCCCCGATCCCCTCAATCTAGTGCCCAGTAGCACCCCGTCAGACGCTGTCGGGCGGGAAGTCCCGCCACCGGTCGCCGGGCCGTCGCTATGTCCGTGACGGACAACCGCGTCGGGCCACTTCTCCCGAACGGAACATGCCGGACCCCCGGCCTCGCCCCTAGCCTGCAGACAGAGAAGCGTCCGAAACACCCCCAGGAGCCCCTCATGACCGCAATTCCGCAGGAGCGCCGCGTCGTCACTGCCATTCCCGGCCCGAAGTCGGTGGAGCTGCAGGCCCGCCGTCTCGCGACGGTCGCCGCAGGTGTGGGCTCCACCCTGCCGGTGTTCACCGCCCGCGCAGGCGGCGGCATCATCGAGGACGTGGACGGCAACCGTCTGATCGACTTCGGCTCCGGCATCGCCGTGACGTCGGTCGGCGCCTCCGCCGAGGCCGTCGTGCGCCGCGCCTCCGCGCAGCTCGCCGACTTCACCCACACCTGTTTCATGGTCACGCCGTACGAGGGGTACGTCGAGGTCTGTGAGCAGCTGGCAGAGCTGACGCCGGGCGACCACGCCAAGAAGTCCGCGCTCTTCAACTCGGGCGCCGAGGCCGTCGAGAACGCCGTGAAGATCGCCCGCGCCTACACCAAGCGCACCGCGGTCGTCGTCTTCGACCACGGCTACCACGGCCGGACGAACCTGACGATGGCGCTGACCGCCAAGAACATGCCGTACAAGCAGGGCTTCGGTCCGTTCGCGCCCGAGGTCTACCGGGTTCCGGTGGCGTACGGCTACCGCTGGCCGACCGGTGCGGAGAACGCCGGTGCCGAGGCTTCGGCCCAGGCCATCGACCAGATCACGAAGCAGATCGGCGCGGACAACGTCGCCGCGATCATCATCGAGCCGGTGCTCGGCGAGGGTGGCTTCATCGAGCCGGCGAAGGGCTTCCTCCCGGCGATCGCGCAGTTCGCCAAGGACAACGGCATCGTCTTCGTCGCGGACGAGATCCAGTCCGGCTTCTGCCGTACCGGCCAGTGGTTCGCCTGTGAGGACGAGGGCATCGTCCCCGACCTGATCACCACCGCCAAGGGCATCGCGGGCGGTCTGCCGCTCTCCGCCGTGACGGGCCGCGCCGAGATCATGGACGCCGCGCACGCGGGCGGCCTCGGCGGTACGTACGGCGGAAACCCGGTGGCCTGCGCGGGTGCGCTCGGCGCCATCGAGACGATGCGCGAGCTGGACCTGAACGGCAAGGCCAAGCGCATCGAGGAGGTCATGAAGGGCCGCCTCGCCGAGATGCAGGCGAAGCTGCCGAACGGCGATGTCATCGGTGACATCCGTGGCCGTGGCGCGATGATCGCGATCGAGCTGGTGAAGGCCGGCACGAAGGACCCGAACCCGGAGGCCGCCGCGACGCTCGCGAAGGCCTGCCACGCGGAGGGCGTGCTCGTCCTCACCTGTGGCACGTACGGCAACGTGCTGCGCTTCCTGCCGCCGCTGGTGATCGGCGAGGACCTGCTGAACGAGGGACTCGACGTCATCGAGCAGGCTTTCGCCCAGATCTGATCCGATCCTGGCACCGATACCGACCGGGTCCACGTGAGGGCCTGTGAAGAACGTGTGGGGGGCCCATGGCGGGATCCGGTTCCCGCTGTCGGTCCCCCGCCGGCTGCCGTACGGTTCCTGCAGATGAGAGAAACACCCCGCTCGCAGGGGACTGCGGGTGAAACCGGGTCGGAGCATCCCCAGCACCGTCCTGGTCGTGCCATCGCGCACACCACTGGAGCCTCCGGCTCCGGAACTCCTCACCGATCGGATGGCCGCTCGCCCCAAACCCCCCGGGGCGCGCGGCAAACCGATCCAGCGGCACGATTGCGGTTCTTTACTGCGGTAAGTAACTGGATCAGCCCGCAACGCCGAAGGGCGGAAGCTACCCCCCCTGCTTCCGCCCTTCGGCTTGCCACACAACTCCCGCGTACGGCAAATCAGGCACGCCGGAACTCCACCCGCTCGATCAGGTCACCGCGCTTGCCAGGTGCGGGGGAACGGGTCAGGCGGACCTGACCAAGCATTGTCGGCGTAAACAGCAGTGCAGCGATGGCCCGTTGAGCGGAAACAGGTGTCCGGAGCCATCGTGTAGTCACATTGCCTCCCGGGCGGAACAGCGTGCTCAGCGCAGTGGGACGGGACAGCTCACGGACCTGGTCCTCAAGTTCCTTGATCTTGCCCTCCAGACGCTCCACGGACCGGGCCAGGATGCGGGCCTCGGCCAGCGTCTCCGACTTGGCCTCTTCCATCTCCCTGAGATCAGCACGGCCCTTGGCCAGCTGATCCCGTAAGGCTGCGGCCTGAGAGTCATTGCCGTCGTCAGAGGAATCTTCGTAAGCATCCGGCCGGTTCAGGTGGGCTACAACCACGCGGGTCAGATCTCGTCCACGCCCGCCTTGTCCACACGCACACAGCCCTTGCCCTTGCAGACGTAGGCGGCTGTATCGCGCTTGTACGAGACGGTGATGGGGCCGGAGCACACGTCGCAGACGACGGCTCCGGTGAACTCGTGCCGTGGTGCGCCCGAATTGCCCGTGAACCGGGACGGTTCGGCCAGCATCGCTTGCACCTCGTAGAACAGCTCGTCGCTGACCAGCCGTTCCCACGACGCCTCGACTGTCGTGCCCTTGGTGGAGCGCAGCCCGATGTAGGCAACGTTCAGGGCCAGGTCACGCATGGTCTCTGGTGAAATCGTCTTGCCCCGGCGGCCGGTGATCCCCTTCGCCGCCCAGTCCCGTGCGATGGCCCGGAAACTGTGACCGGCCCGTGTGCGGGTGAACAGCTCGACAACCAGCGGCGCCTCGTCTGGGTGGGCGTACTGACGGACCGGCACGAGCTTGCCCTTGAGCGTCACGTAATCACGCTTGAACCCGAAGGGGCAAATGCCGTGTGGCTTGCCGTCGCGGGCATTGGCATTGAGTCCACGGAGCGTGCGGCCACTGATCTTGGCGGACTCGTACTCGCTGTCTACGGCGTCTTCCAGCAGGGAGCGGCGATCACGCGGGTTGCCCGGGTCGTACAACCGGCTGTGGGTCGTGACATAGATCCGTACGCCGCGATCTTCACACAGCTCGATCAGGGTGACCCACTCCCCCACCCGGCGAGAACCACGCGATGACTCCCACAACATAAGCACCTCGGCGCCGAACTGGCCGCTCGTCAGCTCGCCCATCAGCCGGTCGTAGCCGTCACGCCCCTTGGTGGCGTAACGGGAGGCGCTCCCCTGGTCCTGGTACGGCGTGCCGAGCGCGAAGCCTTCTCGGTCGGCGGCCCGCTTGTTGTCCTGGCGCTACTCCGGGATGGAGCGCTCCCCCTCGGCGGACACCCGCAGATACTCCCGGGCGGTCAGCGCGGCTGCTGGCAGGCTGTTCATATGACGCCCTCCCCGATTCAGCGGTACCCCCACAGGAGGACCCCCAAGCAAGGTGCTACCCCTCCTGTTCCTGGGTGGTCGGTTCTTCGCATTTCTCTGGTGCCGTCGCTGCTCGCGGTCTTCGCACTCGTCACCTGGCAGGTCGCTGCCGACGGCCCCCTGCTCGGACCGGACGAGCAGATCAGCCGGGCCCTCGTCGGACACGGCCTTGCCCGGCTCACCGAACTCCTCGCCGATCTCGGCAATATGCAGGTCGCGCTCCCGGTGCTGGGCTGCGCGATCGTCTGGGCACTGGTGCGCGGCGCGCGCTGGGAGCCGTTGTACGCGGCGCTCACCATGGCGGCGGTGCCTCTGCTGGTCGTCCCGCTGAAGGACTGGATCGCGCGCCCGGGACCGCTGACCGACGCCACCGGCTACTACCCCTCCGGCCATGCGACGACGGCCGCGGTGGCGTACGGGGCGGCGGCGCTGCTGATCGCGCCGTACACGAAGCGGTCATGGATGATGCCCGTCGCCGCTGTCCTGCTGACAGTGGCGACGGGCATCGGTCTGGTGCTGCGCGGCTATCACTGGCCGCTGGATGTGCTCGCCGGCTGGTGCCTGAGCGGGCTGTTGCTCTTGGCGCTCAGCTGGTCGAGCGGTCGGTCACGGCGACGTCAGCCGCCGAAGTAGGCGTCGAAGTTCTTCGAGAACTCACCGTTGTTGAAGCGGTCCCAGTTGATCGACCACGTCATCAGTCCACGCAGTGCGGGCCAGGTCCCGTGCGTCGCGTACGAACCGCAGTCGGTCTTCTTCGTCAGGCAGTTCAGCGCCTTGTTGACCTCGCCGGGTGTGGTGTAGCCGTTGCCCGCCTGGGTGGAGGCGGGAAGTCCGACGGAGACCTGGTCGGGGCGGAGCGCGGGGAAGACCTTGGTGGTGTCCCCGGCCACCGGGAAGCCGGTGAGCAGCATGTCGGTCATGGCGATGTGGAAGTCGGCGCCGCCCATCGAGTGGTACTGGTTGTCCAGACCCATGATGGAGCCCGAGTTGTAGTCCTGGACGTGCAGCAGGGTGAGGTCGTCACGCAGGGCGTGGATGACCGGGAGGTAGGCGCCGGCGCGCGGGTCCTGGCCGCCCCAGGGTCCCGAGCCGTAGTACTGGTAGCCGAGCTGCACGAAGAACGTCTCGGGGGCCATGGTCAGCACGAACTTGTCGCCGTACTTGGCCTTGAGGGTCTTCACCGCGGAGATCAGGTTGACGATGACCGGGGTGGTCGGGCTGCGGAAGTCGGTGTCGCCGGTGTTCAGCGAGAGCGAGTGGCCCTCGAAGTCGATGTCGAGACCGTCCAGGCCGTAGTCGTCGATGATCTTGCTGACGGAGGAGACGAAGGTGTCACGGGCGGCGGTGGTGGAGAGCTGCACCTGACCGTTCTGGCCGCCGATGGAGATCAGCACCTTCTTGCCCGCGGCCTGCTTGGCCTTGATGGCCGCCTTGAACTCGGCCACGGACTCGACGTTCGGGCACTCGGTGACCGGGCAGAGCGAGAACCGGATGTCGCCCGAGGTGACGGAGGTCGGCTCACCGAAGGCCAGGTCGATGACGTCCCAGGAGTCGGGGACGTCCGCCATCCGCGTGTAGCCGGAGCCGTTGGCGAAGCTGGAGTGCAGATAGCCGACCAGCGCGTGGGTGGGGAGGCCGGAGCCGCCGCCTCCGCCGCCCGCCGTGGTGGTGGCGGTGACGGCTGCGGACTTGGCCGACTCACCGGCGGAGTTGGTCGCGGTGACCTGGAAGCTGTACACGGTCGAGGCGGCCAGGCCCGTCACGGTGGCGGACGTCCCGGTGACGGAGAGGACCTTCGTACCGCCCTGGTAGACGTTGTAGCCGGCGGCCCCCGTGGAGCCGGTCCAGGAGAGGGCGACGGAGGAGGAGGTGGTCGTGCCGGCCCTCAGCCCGGCGGGGGTCGCGGGGATCGCGACGGGGTCGCCGCCGGGGCCGACCAGGGTGAGGTCGTCGGCGTAGTAGGTGGGGGTGCCGTACCACCCGTGGGTGTAGATCTTCACGGACGTCGTCGCGGCACCGGTCTTGAACGTGGTGGTGAGCTGCGACCAGCCGGGAGAGGACTGCGTCCAGGTCGACACATCGGTGGTGCCGGTTCCGGATGCGCCGAGGTAGACATAGCTGCCCTGCACCCAGGCGCTCAGCGTGTACGTGGAGTCCGGCTTGACCGTGACGGTCTGGGAGCACTCGGCGTTGTCGCTGCCGGCCGGTGTCGCCTTGAGTGCGGAAGTTCCGCCGTGGGTGGGTGTGCTGACGGCGGCTCCGCTGCCGCCCGTACAGCTCCAGCCGTCCAGACCGGCCTCGAATCCGCCGTTGCGCGCCAGATCGGTGTCGGCCGCCGCGGCGGACGGCGCCGAGGCCGCCAGGCCACCGGCGACGAGCAGAGCCGCCGAGAGGGCGGCCAGAAGTCCGGAAAATCGGGCGGGGGGTCCCGTGCGTTCCACAACGGCCTCCGTGCAGGGGGGAATTGAGTGTGGCGCCACAACATGGTCCAGACCAATCAGGTTGTCAAGACCTCTGGCACCATCCGGGACCCGCCACAACGGACGTCAGCCCCACCACCTCACTCCCGGCGCCCGTTCAGCCCCCGGCGCCCCACCAGCCACCCCCGCCCCTGCCGCCGCTCAGGCCGCCACCCCGGGCCGTGGCCGTCGCCGCCGCGGCCTCATGCATCGCCAGCTCCAGCAGAGTCGCGTCGGTCAGCGTCCCCGAACCGTCGGGCGGTATCAGCCAGCGCACCCCGCCGGACGCCCGCCCCGGGTACGGCACGAGGATCCAGGCCCCGAGTCCCACTCCCCGCACCCCCGTTCCGATCCAGCGGGCGACCGTACCCGGCGGCACGAAGAAGCCCATGCGGGCGTCGCCGAAGCCGGAGAGGACCGGCCCCGGCCGGTCGACGAGACGGGTGAGCACATCGAACGTCGGATAGCCGAGCTCCCGCGGAAGAATCAGTACGTCCCAGCGCCTGCCTGCGGGAAGGAGCGCAATCCCCTGGGGACTGCGCTCCCATTCCCACCTGCACGCAGCCGGATCCGGTGCCACCGAGGCGAGCCAATCGACTGCCGCCCTTACCTCCGATCCAGTCATGGCCGGCCTCCCTTCCGTGCGCACCGACAGTGCGGACACACGGCGAGAGAGGGGGTTCGGCCCGGATCATTACGCGAGTCGGGACCACCGGTCGAATGTGAATTGGGTCATATGGTGTCCGGTGTCTCCCGGACCTGGGTCAGCTGTCGAAGCCGAGCCCCAGCCGGTCCATGGCGCGCAGCCACAGATTGCGCCGGCCCCCCTGGCTGTCCGCCCTGGCCAGGGACCTCTTGGTGAGTTCGATCCCGGCCCAGGCGAACGGCTCCGGCGGGAACGGCATCGGCCTGGTGCGCACCATCTCCAGACCGGTCCGCTCGGTCCGTTCGCCGGAGAGCAGATCGAGCATCACATCGGCGCCGAACCGGGTGGCTCCGACGCCGAGTCCGGTGAATCCGGCGGCGTAGGCGACCCGCCCCCGGTGGGCCGTACCGAAGAAGGCGGAGAAGCGGGAACAGGTGTCGATCGCACCGCCCCAGGCGTGACTGAAACGTACCCCTGCCAGCTGCGGGAAGCACTCGAAGAACTGACCGGCGAGCTTGAGGAACGTCTCCGGCCGCTGGTCGAGATCCGCGCTGAGCCGGCCGCCGTACGGATAGATCGCGTCATAACCGCCCCACAGGATCCGGTTGTCCTCGGACAGCCGGAAGTAGTGGAACTGATTGGCGCTGTCGCCCAGTCCCTGCCGGTTCTTCCAGCCGATGGAGGCGAGCTGGTCGGCGGTGAGCGGCTCGGTCATCAGCGCGTAGTCGTAGACCGGGACGGTGTACGGGCGCACTCGCTTGACCAGCGACGGGAAGATGTTGGTGCCGAGTGCGACCCGGCGGGCGAGGACCTTCCCGTACGGCGTGCGGACCGCCATCCCGGTGGTGGTCCTGGCCAGTTCGAGGCCCCGGGTGTGCTCGTACACCCGCACCCCCAGATCGAGGCAGGCCCGCTTGAGGCCCCAGGCCAGCTTGGCGGGGTGCAGCATGGCGACTCCGCGCCGGTCCCAGAGTCCGCCGAGGAAGGTCGGTGAGTCGACTTCCGCGCGCAGTGCCTCCCGGTCGAGGAATTCCACTCCGGTGAAGCCGAGCTTCTCGGCTTCCTGGTGCCATTCCCGCAGTTCTTCCAGCTGATGCGGTTCGGTGGCGACATCGATTTCGCCGGTGCGCTCGAATGCGCAGTCGATGGAGTAGCGGGTGACGGCCGCCTCGATGGCGTCGAGGTTCTGCTCGCCCAGCTCTTCCAGCTTCCTGATCTCGTCCGGCCAGCGTTCCAGGCCGTTGGGGAGGCCATGGGTGAGGGAGGCGGCGCAGAATCCGCCGTTGCGGCCCGAGGCGGCCCAGCCCACCTCGTGCCCCTCGATCAGTACGACGTCCCGTTCCGGATCGCGCTCCTTGGCGATCAGCGCGGTCCACAGTCCGCTGTATCCGCCGCCGACGACGAGCAGATCGCAGTGCTCGTCGCCGGTGAGCGCGGGAAGCGCGTCGGGCCTGCCGGGGTCGTCCAGCCAGAACGAGACCGGCCGTGCGCCGGAGAGTGATTGTGCAGCAGTACGCATGGCAGCTGGGGCCATGGTTTCCAACTCCTTCAGGGCTTTCAGGGTCGTGCGCTGTTTTTTCGCCGATTCGAGACGAGCTGGCCGGCGACGACCACCAGAACGGCGATGACGAACATCGCCGTGCCGATGACGTTGATCTGCACGGGCGTGCCGCGCTGGGCCGAACCCCAGACGTACATGGGGAACGTCACGGTCGAACCCGCGTTGAAATTGGTGATGATGAAATCGTCGAAGGAGAGCGCGAAGGCGAGCAGCGCTCCCGCGGCGATTCCGGGGGCGGCGATCGGCAGGGTCACCCGGACGAAGGTCTGCACGGGTCCCGCGTACAGATCGCGGGCCGCCTCCTCCAGCCGCGGGTCCATCGACATCACGCGTGCCTTGACCGCCGTCACGACGAAGCTCAGACAGAACATGATGTGTGCGATGAGGATCGTCCAGAAACCCAGTTGGGCGCCCATGTTGAGGAAGAGCGTGAGCAGCGAGGCGGCCATGACGACCTCGGGCATCGCCATCGGCAGGAAGATCAGCGAGTTGATCGCGCCGCGCGCCCGGAAGCGGTAGCGGACCAGCGCGAAGGCGATCATCGTGCCGAGCGCGGTCGCGCCGATCGTCGCCCAGGTGGCGATCTGGAGGGAGAGCGAGAGCGAGCCGCACATGTCGGCGACGCCGCAGGGGTCCGTCCAGGCGTCCAGCGAGAAGCGCTGCCAGGCGTAGTTGAAGCGCCCGTTCGGCTTGTTGAAGGAGAACACCATCACGACGATGTTCGGGAGGATCATGTAGGCGAGGGTCAGCAGACCCGCGATGACGATCAGATGGCGGCGGAGCCAGCGCAGTACGGGCATCAGACCAGGTCCTCCGTCCCGGAGCGGCGGATGTAGACGGTCACCATCAGCAGGACGACCGCCATGAGGATGAAGGAGAGCGCGGCCGCCATCGGGTAGTCGAGGACGCGCAGGAACTGGGTCTGGATGACGCTGCCGACCATCTTGGTGTCGGTGGAGCCCAGCAGTTCGGCGTTGACGTAGTCACCGCTGGCCGGGATGAAGGTCAGCAGCGTGCCCGAGACGACACCCGGCATGGAGAGCGGGAACGTCACCTTGCGGAAGGTGGTGGCGGGGGTGGCGTAAAGATCGCCGGCCGCCTCGTGCAGCCTGCCGTCGATCCGTTCCAGCGAGGTGTAGAGCGGCAGGATCATGAACGGCAGGAAGTTGTACGTCAGACCGCAGACCACGGCCATCGGCGTGGCCAGTACCCGGTTGTTCTCGGTCCAGCCGAGCCAGCTGGTGACGTCCAGGACGTGCAGGGCGTTCAGTACGTCGACGACCGCGCCGCCGTCCGCGAGGATCGTCTTCCAGGCGAGGGTACGGATAAGGAAGCTGGTGAAGAAGGGCGCGATGACCAGCACCAGCACCACATTGCGCCAGCGGCCCGCCTTGAACGCGATGAGATACGCGAGCGGGTAGCCGAGCAGCAGGCAGAGAATCGTCGCGGTGCCCGCGTACAGCAGGGACCGGATGAACTGCGGGTAGTACTCGGACAGCGCGTCCCAGTAGGTCTGGACGTGCCAGGTGACCTCGAACCCCTTCTCCAGGGATCCGGTCTGTACGGAGGTCGATGCCTGGTAGACCATCGGCAGGGCGAAGAAGACGACCAGCCAGAGGATGCCGGGGAGCAACAGCCAGTACGGGACGAGCCGCTTTCGGGTGGAGGCCTTGCGTACGGGGAGTTCGGCGGGGTCCTTGGGCGGCGCGGGCGGCGCTTCGGTGACGGTCACGTCGCGTCCTCCACCGTCTCGACACCGGCGTCGATGTCCTGGGCCGCGTCAAGGCCGAAGGTGTGCTCCGGGTCCCAGTGCAGGACGACCTCGGCGCCGCGGGTGAGTCCCGCGCGGTGCCCGACGTTCTGCTCGTACACCTGCAGTGCCTTGCCGGCCGGGCTCTCCACCACGTACTGCGTGGAGACGCCGATGAAGCTGGAGTCGACGATCCGGCCGGTCACCCGGTTGCGTCCGGCGGCTATGGTGTCCGCTTCGCCGGCGGATGCGAGGGAGATCTTCTCCGGGCGGATGCCGACCAGGATCCTCCCGCCGATGGCGGTGGGGGCCGAGCATCGCCCGGCGGGCAGTCGCAGTGTGCTGCCGCCCGCGCCGACGAGGATGTCCGTGCCGGACTCGGTGATCTCGCCCTCGATCAGGTTGGAGGTGCCGAGGAAGTTGGCGACGAAGGTCGTCTTCGGGTTCTCGTACAGGTCGGCGGGGGCGCCGAGCTGCTCGACGCGGCCCGCGTTCATCACCGCGACGGTGTCGGCCATGGTCATGGCCTCCTCCTGGTCGTGGGTGACATGGATGAACGTGATGCCGACCTCGGTCTGGATGCGCTTGAGCTCCAGCTGCATCTGGCGGCGCAGCTTCAGGTCGAGGGCGCCGAGCGGCTCGTCGAGGAGGAGCACCTGCGGGTGGTTGATCAGGGCGCGGGCGACGGCGACGCGCTGCTGCTGGCCGCCGGACAGCTGGTGCGGCTTGCGCTTCGCGAAGTCGCCGAGCTGAACGAGCTCCAGCATGTCGTCGACCTGCTTCTTCACCGACTTGATGCCGCGCCGGCGCAGACCGAAGGCGACGTTCTCGGTGACGTCCAGGTGCGGGAAGAGCGCGTAGCTCTGAAAGACGGTGTTGACGGGCCGCTTGTACGGGGGCAGGTCGGTGATGTCCCGGCCGCCGAGCGAGATGGTGCCGGTGGTGGCCTCCTCCAGCCCCGCGATCATCCGCAGGGTGGTGGTCTTGCCGCAGCCGGACGCTCCGAGCAGGGCGAAGAAGGAGCCCTGGGGGACGGTCAGGTCGAGCGGTTGGACGGCGGCGAAGGAACCGTACGTCTTGCTGATCCCGGTGAGGCGGACGTCGCCGCCTTCTGTCTGCTGCTGTGTCATGGGTCGCAGTCCCAGTGGTGTCAGGGGGAGATCGGGCGAGAGGGAAAAGGCACCGCGGTCAGGCGCCGATGAGCTTGGCGAACTTCTCCTCGTACGCCGTCTCTTCCTTGCTTGTCAGCGAGCGGAAGGCGTGCGATCGGGCCGCCATCTCCTTGTCGGGAAGGATGAGTGTGTTGGCGGCCATCGCCTTGTCGATCTTGGTGAGTTCCTCGCGGACACCGTCGACCGGACAGACGTAGTTGATGTACGCGGCGAGCTGGGCGGCGACCGGCGGCTCGTAGTAGTAGTCGATGAGCTTCTCGGCGTTGGTCTTGTGCCGGGCCTTGGCGGGGACCAGCATGTTGTCGCTCGACGTGATGTAACCGGCGGCCGGGATCGCGTACTTGATGTCCGGGTTTCCGGACTGGAGCTGGATGATGTCGCCGGCCCACGCGATGCAGGCGGCGATGTCACCCTTGTCGAGGTCCGCGGTGTAGTCGTTGCCGGTGAAGCGGCGGATCTGCTTCTTGTCGACGCCCTTCTGGATCCGGCCGATCGCCGCGTCGAAGTCGGCGTCCGTGAACGTCCCGGGGTCCTTGCCCATGTCGAGCAGGGTCATGCCGACGGAGTCACGCATCTCGGAGAGGAACCCGACCCTGCCCTTGAGGGAGGGGTCGTCGAGCAGCTGCGTGATGGAGTCGACCTTGCGCCCGCCGGTCGCCTTGGAGTTGTAGGCGATGACGGTCGGAATGCCCGTCCAGGGGTACGAGTGGGCGCGGCCCGGGTCCCAGTCGGGGGTGCGGAACTGGGACGACAGGTTGGCGAAGGCGTGCGGCAGGTTCACCGGGTCGAGCTTCTGGGCCCAGCCGAGCCGGATGATCCGCGCGGCCAGCCAGTCGGTGACGATGATGAGGTCGCGGCCGGTGTCCTGGCCCGCGGCCAGCTGCGGCTTTATCTTGCCGAAGAACTCGACGTTGTCGTTGATGTCCTCGGTGTACTTGACCTTGATCCCGGTGCGTTTCGTGAACGCCTCCAGCGTGGGCCGGTGCTTCTCGTCCTCACTGACGTCCATGTATTCGGTCCAGTTGGAGAAGTTGATCTGCTTCTCCTTGGCCGAATGGTCGTCCGAGGCCGCTGCTGCGTCCCCCTCCCGCTTCGCGGGCGGGATGCCGCATGCGCTCAGCGTCCCCAGTCCGCCGAGCGCGAGCGCGCCCATGCCGGAGGCGCGGATGAGCGAACGCCGGGTGAGGGCGCCTCTGCCATTGGTCAGACTGCGCCGCATCGCGGCCAGCTGCGCCGAAGAGAGGTGCTCGGGCTCGTACTGCTCCATGCGCATTGCCCTTTCGGGTGGGAATGGCCGTGGTCGGCCGGGCTATCGGTCCCCGAAGATCGTGCGGTGCCAGTCCTTGCGGGCGACCGCGGTGTTGTCGTACATCACATGCTTGACCTGTGTGTACTCCTCGAAGGAGTACGCCGACATGTCCTTGCCGAAGCCACTGGCCTTGTATCCGCCGTGCGGCATCTCGCTGATGATCGGAATGTGGTCGTTGACCCAGACGCAACCCGCCTTGATCTCGCGGGTGGCGCGGCCCGCCCGGTACACGTCCCGGCTCCAGGCGGAGGCGGCGAGTCCGTACGGGGTGTCGTTGGCGAGAGCGATGCCCTCGTCGTCGGTGTCGAAGGGCAGCACGACCAGGACCGGACCGAAGATCTCCGACTGGACGATCTCGCTGTCCTGGGCGGCTCCCGCGACCAGTGTCGGCCGGTAGTACGCGCCGTCCTCGAGGACGCCGCCGGGGGCCTCGCCACCGGTGACGACGGTGGCGTACGCACGGGCACGCTCGACGAATCCGGCGACCCGGTCCCGCTGGGCATGGCTGATCAGCGGGCCGAGGTCGGTCGACGGATCGAAGGGGTCACCGAGCCGTACGGTCTCCATCAGCTCAGCGACCCCTTGGACGAAGGCGTCGTAGAGCGGGCGCTGGACGTAGGCGCGGGTGGCGGCGGTGCAGTCCTGGCCGGTGTTGATGAGCGCTCCGGCGACCGCGCCGTTGACGGCGGCGTCGAGGTCGGCGTCGTCGAAGACCAGGAAGGGGGCCTTGCCGCCGAGTTCGAGGTGGAGGCGCTTGACGGTGGCGGTGGCGATCTCGGCGACCCGCTTGCCCACCGCGGTGGAGCCGGTGAAGGACGTCATCACGACGTCCGGGTGACCGACGAGGTGCTCGCCCGCGTCCTTGCCCGCCCCGGTGACGATGTTGATCACACCGTCCGGGATGCCGGCCCCGGTGGCCGCCTGCGCGAACATCAACGAGGTCAGCGGGGTGATCTCGGCGGGCTTCAGCACGATCGTGTTACCTGCCGCGATCGCCGGGAGGATCTTCCAGGCGGCCATCTGGAGCGGGTAGTTCCACGGGGCGATGGAGCCGACGACACCGATCGCCTCACGGCGTACGTACGAGGTGTGGTCGCCGTCGTACTCGCCCGCGGACCTGCCCTCCAGATGGCGGGCGGCGCCCGCGAAGAAGGAGGTGTTGTCGATGGTGCCCGGAACGTCGAACTCGGTGGAGAGCTTGATCGGCTTGCCGCACTGGAGCGACTCGGCGTACGCGAAGTCGTCGGCCTGCTCGGCGAGTGCGGCGGCGAAGCGGTGCATCGCCTCGGACCGCTCGGCCGGCGTGGCGCCGGACCAGCCGGGGAAGGCTTCCCGGGCGGCAGCGACGGCCGCGTCTACATCGGCGGTGCCCGCCAGTTCGTATGTGTGGACGGTCTCGCCCGTAGCCGGGTTCACAATCGCGTGACTGCGTCCCGATGTACCGGACCGCAGACTTCCGCCGATGTACTGCGCGCCGTCCGCGAAGCGGTCCTGCACCTGGAAGCCGTTGCCCATGACGCTCTCCTCCGCCGCTGTCCCCGTCGACCGGGGCGGCGTAGCTTCTGCTCGAATTGAGTGCCGATCCTGACAGAGGACACCGAGCCCAACAAGTGATTCCGTTGTTGCCTTTTGGTTACGCAACGGAATCTGTCGACCATGTGTCGCGTCGGTACGGAAATCCCCGTACGGAGTGTCAGTGGCGGATGCCACACTCGCATGTCATGGAGCACATGAATGATCTTGTGGCGCGGACCCGTCGCGGCGAGAAGGTGAAGTACCTGCGGTTCTGGGGACACCGACCGCTCCCGGACGGGCGGATAGGTGCGAGCTGTCTCAGTCAGTGGTGGCCGTCGCCGTTCACTGTCGACGGCGTGGCGTACGCGTCGGCCGAGCACTGGATGATGGCCGGCAAGGCGCGGCTCTTCGGCGACGAGGAGGCGGAGCGCCGGGCCGTGTCCGCGAGCAGCCCCGCAGCAGCGAAGAAGGAGGGCCGGCTGGTCCGCGGCTTCGACGAGTCCGTGTGGGAGCGGGAGCGGTTCGCCCTGGTGGTGGCGGGCAGCGTCCACAAGTTCGGCCAGAACTCCGAGCTGCGGGACTTCCTGGTGAACACCGGGGACCGGGTGCTCGTCGAAGCCAGCCCCGTGGACCGGATCTGGGGCATCGGGCTGGCGGCGGACGATCCGCGTGCCGAGGACCCGGCCGGCTGGCGCGGGCTGAATCTGCTGGGGTTCGCGCTGATGGACGCGCGGGCGGAGCTGCGCGCCGTGTGAAGCGGCCCGCGGGACGGTGGGTTCCCCCATCGCCCCGCGGGCCGTACGTTCCCCTGCGGCTGTGCCGCTTCCGAGCTGCGCCTCAGCGTGCGTCGTCGACGACCAAGGATGTGCCGTAGTCGTCGTAGGGGTAGCTGTCGTCATTGTTGAGGTCGTCATTGGCTATCGCCCAGATCAGGAAGCCCAGGAAGGCCCCGCTGATGACGATGCCGATCGAGCCCAGAATGACGCCGGCCAGCGCCATGCCGCCGTTGGTCGCCTCGCCCCGCTTGGCGCGACCGCGGCCTATGAGACCGAAAATCAGCGCGAGGGCGCCGAGGACGACGCCGAGCCCCCACATGCAGAAGCCGATCACGGCGACGATGCCGAGAACCATCGACGCGATACCGAGTCCGTTCGCGGGTCCCGGTCCGCCCCAGGGCGCCTGGCCGTAGCCGGGGTATCCCGGGTAGCCGCCGTACTGCGGCGGCGGTGCGGCCGGGTAGCCGTACTGTCCCACGGGCGGCGGGACCGCCTGGCCCGGGCCGTTCGGCGCGATCGGCGGCGGCGGTACGTCACCGGGGACCTGGCCCGCGCCGGCGCCCGGTGCGGCGCCGAACCCGGCGGTTGGCACGGGGCCCGGTGCCGCACCGGGCATCGAGGTAACCGTCTGCTGGTCGTGCACGGCAGGCGGACGAGGATCGCCGGCCGGCTTCTCCAGCGGCACTCTGCTGTCCGGCGGAGCCCAGGGATCGCGTGGCGCCGCCCCGCCCCCTGGCTGCTCTGTGTTGTCTGACATGGGCCTCCCCCATCGTGGTCCCGTCATGCTACGGCCCGCTCCCACCGGCCCGGGCCCGGCCTACGATGATCCCCGTCCCGCCCCGGGCCGCAATGCGCCTGGACCGCTCGAACCTCACTTTCCGGAGGATCCGATGACCGATCTGCACCCCTTTATCGCGGGGCTGCCCAAGGCCGAACTGCATGTCCACCATGTCGGATCCGCCTCTCCCCGCATCGTCGCCGAACTGGCCGCCCACCACCCGGACTCCAAGGTCCCGACGGATCCCGAGGCGCTGGCCGACTACTTCTCCTTCACCGACTTCGCTCACTTCATCGACGTCTATCTCTCTGTCGTGGACCTGATCCGCACCCCGGAGGACGTCCGGCTGCTGACCTTCGAGGTCGCCCGTGACATGGCCCGCCAGAACATCCGGTACGCGGAGCTGACCGTCACCCCGTTCAGCTCGACCCGGCGCGGGATCCCGGAGCAGGGCTTCATGGAGGCCATCGAGGACGCCCGCAAGGCCGCCGAGGCCGAGCTCGGGGTCGTACTGCGCTGGACCTTCGACATCCCCGGCGAGGCCGGTCTGGAAGCCGCCGAGGAGACCACCCGGC
This sequence comes from Streptomyces sp. NBC_01717, assembly GCF_036248255.1. NCBI lineage: Bacteria > Bacillati > Actinomycetota > Actinomycetes > Kitasatosporales > Streptomycetaceae > Streptomyces > Streptomyces sp. NBC_01717. The sequence continues at coordinate 2,993,297 of NZ_CP109178.1, forward strand.
TCGCGGTCGGGCTGCGGCCCGAGGGGCTCGTCGCGTTCGGGCTCGGCGGCCCGGAGATCGGTGTGCCCCGCCCGCAGTTCAAGCCCTATTTCGACCGGGCCATCGCCGAGGGCCTGCACTCCGTCCCGCACGCCGGGGAGACCACGGGCCCGCAGACCGTCTGGGATGCCCTCACCGAGCTGCGCGCCGAGCGCATCGGCCACGGCACCAGCGCCACCCAGGACCCGAAGCTCCTGGACCACCTCGCCGAGCACCGGATTCCGCTGGAGGTCTGCCCGACCTCGAACATCGCGACCCGCGCCGTCACCGACCTCGACCGGCACCCGGTCAAGGAGATGGTGGACGCCGGCGTCCTGGTCACCATCAACAGTGACGACCCGCCGATGTTCGGCACGGACCTCAACAACGAGTACGGGGTGGCGGCCCGTCTCCTCGGCCTGGACGAGCGGGGTCTCGCCGCACTCGCGAAGAACGCGGTGGAGGCCTCGTACCTCGACCCGGCCGGCAAGCGGACGCTGGCCGCCGAGATCGACACGTACACGACGAGCTGGCTGGAGGGCACCGGCCGGTGACCGGAGGCGGTGACAATGGCCCCATGGCCACCTCTGTCACCGCCGTGGCTCACCGCGGCGATCCGTACCGTGTCCGCGAGAACACCCTCCCGTCGATCCGCTCCGCGATCGAACGGGGGGCGGACGCGGTCGAGGTCGATGTCCGGGTCACCCGCGACGGGGTGCCCGTCCTGCTGCACGACTCCACGCTGGAACGGCTGTGGGGCCACGACCGCAGGCTGGACGGGCTCACCCACCAGGAGCTCACCGAAATGACCGCGGGCGGTGTGCCCACCCTGCGCGAGGCGCTGCTCGCCGCCGGAACGCACCGCCTCATGGTCGACCTGCCCGGCTCCACCGACGACTCGGTACGCAGGACCGTCGGTGTGGTCCGTGAGTGCGGAGCCGGGGAGCGCACGTACTACTGCGCGGGCCCCGAGGCCATGCTGCGGGTGCGCGCGGCCGATCCGTCCGCCGAGATCGCCCTGACCTGGACGACCCTCGCGCCGCCGCGTGCCGGTCTACTGGACGTGGTGAAGCCACGCTGGCTGAACTACCGGTTCGGTCTGGTGAGCCGGGAGTTGACGGACCGTATCCACCGGGACGGGCTGCTGGTCTCGGCCTGGACGGCCGACACCAGGCGCACCATGCGCCGTCTGATCGCGCACGGCGTCGACTCGATCACCACCAATCGGGTCGACGCCCTGCACGGCCTGCTCGCCAACTCGACTGTCACTGATCTCCGTTGATCGATCCGGCATGATGGACGGTGCCTCATCGACCGCGATGTCGCCCGGCGCCGGAGGAGCAGATGTGACTGATGTGACCGATCCGCGGAGCAACCACCTTTCCCCCCAGGTCCGTTCCGACATCGCCCACAACGCCCGGGTCTGGAACTACTGGCTGGGCGGCAAGGACAACTACCCCGTCGACCGCGCGGTCGGCGATCAGGTCACCGGCATGTACCCGAGCATCGGTGAAGTGGCCCGCGCCGACCGGGCGTTCCTGGGGAGGGCGGTCCGTCATCTGGCCGGTGACGTGGGGATCGGCCAGTTCCTGGACATCGGCACCGGACTGCCGACGGCGGACAACACCCACGAGGTCGCACAGCACACCGCGCCGGACGCCCGCATCGTGTACGTCGACAACGACCCGATCGTGCTCGCGCACGCCCGCGCGCTGCTCACCAGCTCGCCGGAGGGTGCGACCACCTACATCGACGCGGACGCCCGCCACCCGGAACGGATCCTGCAGGCGGTCGAACCGACCCTGGACCTGAGGAAGCCGGTCGCGGTGATGATGCTCGGCGTCCTGAACTTCGTTCTCGACACGGACGAGGCGCGGGGCATCGTACGGAAGCTGATGGACGCGATGCCGTCCGGCAGCTATCTGGTGCTCACCCACCCCACGCTGGAGCTGGGCGGCGAGGGCAACGAAGCGGCGATGCGGTTCTGGAACGAGAACGCCACACCACCGATCACCGCCCGCAGCCGTGCCGAGTTCGCCTCGTTCCTGGAGGGTCTGGAGCTCGTCGGGCCCGGCATCGTGTCGTGCGCTCGCTGGCGCACCGGCCCGGCCACGGTGGGGGCCGAGGTCGCCCAGTTCGGCGCAGTGGCCCGGAAACCCTGACGGCGCCCGTCCCATGCATCTACGTGGCATCGGCCCGAGGGCACTCGGGGCCGGCCCCCGGACCGTGGACCTGTTCATCACGCTGCTGGTGCAAGCCGCGGTGACCATGCCGTTCGTCGTCCCGCGCGGGCCGGACCTGCCCGAGGCGACGTGGGCGGCGTACGGACTGACCACCCTGACCGTGCTGCCGCTGGTCGCGCGGCGGCGGATTCCGGTCGCCGTGCTGATCGCTGTGCTCGCCGTCGGCGGCCTGTACAAGTTCACGCTCGACGGGCCGGGCCAGCCGCTCCCGTACGCCGGACTCGTGGCCTTCTACACGGTGGCCGAACTCTCCTCACCGGTGAAGCGGCTCGGGGTCGCGGCGCTCACGACCGTGGCGGTGCTGTCCTCGCCCGGACGCAACAGCAACGAGATGAGGGAGCTGCTCTTTTCCCTCTTCGTGTTCGGCGCGGCCTATGCCTTCGGCCGGTTCACCGTCACGCGCAAGGCGTACCTGCGGGCGGTGGAGGACCGGGCCCGGCAGCTGGAGCTGACACACCGCATCGAGACCGAGCAGGCGGCGGCCCGCGAACGGGCCCGGATCGCACGGGAGATGCACGACATCCTCTCGCACGCGGTGAGCCTGATGATCGTGCAGGCGGAGGCCGGTCCGGTGGCCGTGCGCACGGCGCCGGAGCGTGCGGAGGCGGCGTTCGACGCGATCTCGGAGACGGGGCGGGACGCCATGGTGCAGCTGCGCCGGATGCTCGGCGTGCTGCGCGAGAACGAGAGCCCGCGCGACGCGCCGCGGGAACCCCAGCCCACGCTGGCCGGGCTGCCCGGCCTGGTCGAGCGAGTACGCGGCAGCGGCCTGGAGATCTCGTACGAGGTCACGGGTCCGGCCCGGCCGCCCGGCCTGGACGTCGAGGCCACGGTGTACCGGATCGTGCAGGAGTCCCTGACGAACGTCGTCAAGCACGCCGCCGCCGACACCGTCCGCGTACAACTGGCCTATGAAGCCGCAGCGTTGACCCTCACGGTCACCGATGACGGGCGCGGTCCCGGGACCGTCACCGGAATGGGCCTGATCGGCATCCGGGAACGCGCCTCGGCACACGGCGGCACCGCCCGCACAGGCGCGGGTCCGGGTGGCCGGGGATTCCGGGTCCGGGTGACGCTTCCGCTTGCGGCCATGCAGACGGACGTGCACGGCGATGCGCCTGCAGAGGTGGAAAGTTGACGATCCGTGTGGTGGTGGCCGACGACCAGGAGCTGGTACGCAGCGGATTCGCGATGATCCTGGACGCGCAGCCGGACATCGAGGTGGTCGCGGAGGCGGGCGACGGTGCCGGGGCGATCGACGCGGTACGCCGGCTGGCGCCGGAGGTGGCGCTGCTCGACATCCGGATGCCCGGCACGGACGGCATCGAGGCGTGCCGCACGATCAGCGCGGAGACCGACTGCCGGACGGTCATGCTCACCACCTTCGACTCCGACGAGTATGTCTACGAGGCGCTGCACGCGGGTGCGAGCGGCTTTCTGCTCAAGGACGTCCGCCGCGACGATCTGGTGCATGGAGTACGAGTGGTGGCGGCCGGGGACTCGCTGCTGGCGCCTTCGGTGGCGCGCCGGCTGATCGCCGACTACACCGCGCGCCCGGCGGCCTCGGCCGTACCGCCGTCCGCACGGCTCGACGTCCTGACCGCCCGCGAACGCGAGACGCTGCTGCACCTGGCACGCGGTTTGTCGAACGCGGAGATCGCGGCCGCACTCGTCGTCAGCGAGCACACGGTGAAGACCCATGTGGGCCATGTCCTGTCCAAGCTGGGCCTGCGCGACCGGATCCAGGCGGTCATCTGCGCGTACGAGTACGGTCTCGTCTCTCCCTCGCCGGAGGGAGAGACGTCTCCCTCCTCCCCCGCACAGGCGAGGAGAACTCATGGCGAGGACCGCTCGTCCAGGTGATCCGCCGGGGCACGCGGATCAACAGGATGGAGTCCACCAGCAGTTACTGATTCCACTCCCCGGAGGCACCGGACATGAACGCCCGCATCACCCGTACCGCCGTCGCCACCGCCCTGGTCCTCGGCGTCGCCGCCGGCCCGGCCGGACCGGCGCTCGCGGCAGCCCCCGCTCCGGTGGCCACCGTGACGACCATCCAGGAGGCGCCGGACGCCAAGGCCCTGCGCGCCGCGATCGCCGGGCTGCCGAAGGCCGACGCCACGGCCGCGCTCGTACGGGTCGCGGGCACCGACGGCAACTGGCAGGGCAGTTCCGGAGTCCACGACCTGGAGTCCAACCGTCCGGCGGACCCGGACGCCCGCTTCCGGGCCGGCTCGGTCACCAAGGTCTTCACGGCCGCCGTCGTGCTCCAGTTGGCGAGCGAGGGGAAACTCGACCTGAACCGACCGGCCCGGCACTATCTGCCGGAGTTGATCCCGGCGAGCTACCGGAAGGTCACGGTGCGGCAGCTGCTGAACCACACCAGCGGCATCCCGTCCGTCGGCTCCGGCGGCGACACCCTGGACGAGTGGTACGCGCACCGCTTCGACCTGCACGACGCGGCGGACACGGTACGCGAGGCCACGTCCCACGAGCCGGACTTCGCACCCGGCACACAGCAGCGCTACGACAACATCGGCTACACCGTGGCGGGCCTGCTCATCGAGGAGGTCACCGGCCACACCTACGCGGCGGAGGTCTCCCGCCGCATCCTGAAGCCTCTGCACCTCAAGGACACGTACTTCCCCGACACCGACCCGACGATCCGCGGCCCGTACAACCACGGCTACCAGATCTTCACCGGGGCCGACGGGACCGGCGAGCTGCGTGATGTGTCGGTGTGGGGGGCGACGGACGCCTGGGCGGCGGGTGACCTGATCTCCACCACCGCCGATCTGGAGCACTTCATCCGGGCCCTGTTCCGCGGGCAGGTGGTGCGCGGGCCGCTCCTGGAGGAGATGTTCACACTGCCCGGCGCATCGGTGCGCGAGTACGGCACGGGCGAGCCGGCCGCATACAGCGCGGGTCTGTCGGTCGTGAAGCTGGGTGGGCGCGAGGTGTGGGGCAAGACGGGTGGCCGCTGGGGCTACAACACGGCTGTCGTGGCCACCCGTGATCTCTCCCGGACACTCGTCTACAGCGTCAACGCGACGGACGCGAAGGGCGAGGGCATGAACGCCACGGCGTTGAACATCGTGGTGGCCGCCTTCGGTGCCCCGTCGGCCGGGTGACTCAGACCGCTGGAGCCGCCGCCGGGCCGGCCACCGGATCCGGCGTCCGCTCCATCGCCTCCAGCCGCTTGATCATCCGGCGCACGACGAGCAGCGGGATCACCCCGATGACACCGAACGACATGTCGATGATCGACCACCAGAAGGGGATCCCCCGGACCGGTCCGCAGATCAGCGCGAGCGGGATGATCCCGGCGCAGGCGATCATGCCGAACTCGATGACCCAGATGTTGCGGACCGGGTCGCGGTACGGACCGTAGAAGGCGACGGCGATGACGAGATGCGCGAAGGCCAGCCAGTCGGTGCCGTAGAGCACGAAGGGGTACTTCGCGTCGGCCTCGTCCAGACCGGTCCGGACCCGGGTGATCCACTCCATCAGAGCCGGGAAGTGCTCGGGCACGGGCGAGGCCGAGGCCCTCAGCAGGTCCTCGGTCCAGTGGAGTTCATGGACGAGCGGGAAGGCGGTCAGCCCACTCAGCACCAGACAGACGATAAAGACGACCAACCACACGCGTATGCGCCTCAGCAGGGCTCTTCGCTCGCTCATGCCCGCAGCGTACGCCCGGGTTTACCCGCCCTTTACGCTGCCCCCGCACCGTCCTCAGAGGCCGACGATGGAGTTCCACTTCTTCGCGAACTCGGTGCGTTCCTCGGACGTGATGTCGCGGGCGATCGCGAGCCGTCTGCGCATCGCGTCGTCCGGGAAGATCAATGGATCCTCGGCGAGGGCGGCGGTCTCCTCGTCCTTGGCCGAGGCCAGAACCTCGCGGGCGGCCGGGACGGGACAGACGTAGTTGACCCAGGTGGCGAGTTCCGCGGCGACCTCGGGCTCGTAGTAGTAGTCGATCAGTTTCTCGGCATTGCGCTTGTGACGGGCGAGGTTGGGGATCATGAGCGATTCCGCCCAGAGCTCGGCCCCCTCCTCGGGCACCACGAACTCGATCTCCGGGTTGTCCGCCTGGAGTTGGATGACATCGCCCGAGTAGGCCTGGCAGGCGAGCACATCGCCGGTGGACAGATCCTTGATGTAGTCGTTGCCGGTGAAGCGGCGGATGTGCTTCTCCTTCACCAGCTTCTCCACCTGGTCGCACGTCGTGTAGAAGTCGTCCCGCGTCCAGCGGGTGATGTCGACGCCGTTGCCCTGCATCAGCAGGGCGAAGGACTCGTCGAGCCCGGAGAGCAGCGTCACCTTGCCGCGCAGGTCGGCTGCCCAGAGATCGCTCGTGTGCTTGATCTCGCGGCCGAGTTTCTTGCGGTTGTACGCGATGCCGGTGATCCCGGACTGCCAGGGGACGCTGTGCGTCCGGCCCTGGTCGAAGGCGGGCGAACGCAGCTGCGGGTCCAGGTACTTGGCGACGTTGGGCTGCTCGGTCCGGTCCATCTCCTGCACCCAGCCGAGCCGTACGAACCGGGCGGCCATCCAGTCGCTGATGACGATCAGGTCCCGGCCGGTCTGCTGGTGGTTCATCAGCGCAGGGCTGATCTTCCCGAAGAACTCGTCGTTGTCGTTGATCTCCTCGGTGTACCTGACGGAGATCCCGGTGCGCTCGGTGAACGTGTCGAGGGTGGGCCGCTTGGACTCGTCCTCGTCGTCGGTGTCGATGTACAGCGGCCAGTTGGCGAACCGCAGCGTGTGGTCGGTGCCGGAGAAGTCGCGTCCGGCACGGTCAGCGGGCCGCACATACGCGGCGGGCACTCCGCAGCCGGCCAGCGTGGCACCGGCGGCTCCCGCCCCGAAGGCGCGCAGCAGGGACCGGCGGGACATGGGGTGGTTCGGGATCGCTCGCACCTGCGCAGGATGCCGGTCGGCGGGTTCGGCGGACAATGGACCATTCGTCCAGCGGCATGTGCTCCACCCGCACACCCTGTCGATGCCCCGTCAGGAGCGGGGCACGGAAACGGCCCCGGGCCGGAGCCCGGGGCCGCCACCGCATGCAGGGAGGGTCAGCCGTCGAGAGACGTCATGACGTGCTTGATGCGCGTGTAGTCCTCGAAGCCGTACGCGGAGAGGTCCTTGCCGTAGCCGGACTTCTTGAATCCGCCGTGCGGCATCTCGGCGACGAGCGGGATGTGGGTGTTGATCCACACGCAGCCGAAGTCGAGGTTCTTGGACATCCGCATCGCCCGCGAGTGGTCCTTGGTCCACACCGAGGAGGCGAGGGCGTACTCGACGCCGTTCGCGTACTCCACGGCCTGCGTCTCGTCGGTGAACGACTGGACGGTGATGACCGGACCGAAGACCTCGTTCTGGATGATCTCGTCGTCCTGGCGCAGGCCGGAGACGACGGTCGGGGCGTAGAAGTAGCCCTTGTCACCGACCCGGTGGCCGCCGGCCTCGACCTTGGCGTGGGCGGGGAGCCGCTCGATGAAGCCGCTGACCTGCTTCAGCTGGTTGGCGTTGTTGAGCGGGCCGTACAGCACGTCCTCGTCGTCAGGCTGCCCCGTCTTCGTGTCGGCGGCGGCCTTGGCGAGCGCGGTGACGAACTCGTCGTGGATCGACTCGTGGACGAGGACGCGGGTCGCGGCCGTGCAGTCCTGGCCGGCGTTGAAGAAGCCCGCGACGGAGATGCCCTCGACGGCCTTGGCGATGTCGGAGTCCTCGAAGACGACGGCGGGCGCCTTGCCGCCGAGCTCCAGGTGGACGCGCTTGACGTCCTTGGCGGCGGACTCGGCGACCTGCATGCCGGCCCGTACCGAACCGGTGATGGAGGCCATCGCCGGGGTCGGGTGCTCGACCATCGCGCGGCCGGTGTCCCGGTCGCCGCAGATGACGTTGAAGACGCCCTTGGGCAGGATCTGGCCGATGATCTCGGCGATCAGCACGGTCGACGCCGGGGTGGTGTCGGACGGCTTGATGACGACGGTGTTGCCCGCGGCGAGCGCCGGGGCGAACTTCCAGACGGCCATCATCATCGGGTAGTTCCACGGCGCGACCTGCGCGCAGACGCCGACCGGTTCGCGGCGGATGATGGAGGTCAGGCCCTCCATGTACTCGCCGGCCGAGCGGCCTTCGAGCATCCGCGCGGCACCCGCGAAGAAGCGGATCTGGTCCACCATCGGCGGGATCTCTTCGGTGCGGGTGAGTTCGAGCGGCTTGCCGGTGTTCTCGGACTCGGCGGCGATCAGGTCCTCCGCCCGCTCCTCGAAGGCGTCCGCGATCTTCAGCAGGGCCTTCTGGCGCTCGGCGGGCGTGACGTCGCGCCAGGCGGGGAAGGCGGCGGCCGCGGCGGCCATGGCGGCATCGACATCGGCCTGGCCGGACAGCGGCGAGGTCGCGTAGACCTCTTCCGTCGCCGGGTTGACCACGTCGATGGTCCGCCCGTCCGCGGCGTCCCGGAACTCTCCGTTGATGTAGTTGCGCAGACGGCGCACCTCGGTGGTCACAACCACCCCTCCTGTCGACACGTCCAATGGGTGAGATGTCCAGCCTAGTCGTTGGGGTAACGCTTTCGACATACCCAACTGCCGCGAACTTCGGATTCAGTTAGATCAAGGCCCTCAAACAACGAATTTCATCGATCCGGGGTTGCCAGACAGACGAGTCCCGGTGCAGAGTGGATCCGTGGCCAGTCGCAGCGCAGACTCCAGGACCGGGAACGGATCGTCACCATCGGTCGATGCCGTGTCCCTCGCAATCATCGAGCAGCTCCAGGAGGACGGGCGTCGTCCGTACGCCGCGATCGGCAAGGCCGTTGGCCTCTCCGAGGCGGCTGTACGGCAGCGCGTTCAGAAGCTCCTCGACCAGGGCGTGATGCAGATCGTCGCCGTCACGGACCCGCTCACCGTGGGGTTCCGGCGGCAGGCGATGGTCGGCATCAATGTCGAAGGCGATCTCGATCCCGTCGCGGAGGCGCTGTCGGCCATGGCCGAGTGCGAGTACGTGGTGATGACCGCGGGCTCCTTCGACCTGATGGTGGAGATCGTCTGCGAGGACGACGACCACCTGCTGGAAACGATCAACAAACGCATCCGGGCCATCCCCGGCGTGCGCTCCACCGAGAGTTTCGTCTACCTGAAGCTCAAGAAGCAGACCTATATGTGGGGAACCCGATAGCCGTGAGCAAGGACCTCAGCCGAACCGCGTACGACCACCTGTGGATGCACTTCACCCGCATGTCGGACTACGAGAACGCGCCCGTTCCCACCATCGTGCGTGGCGAGGGCACCTACATCTACGACGACCAGGGCAAGCGCTACCTCGACGGCCTGTCCGGCCTGTTCGTGGTGAACGCCGGTCACGGCCGTCACGAGCTCGCCGAGGCGGCGTACAAGCAGGGCCAGGAGCTGGGCTTCTTCCCGGTGTGGTCCTACGCTCACCCGAAGGCGGTCGAGCTGGCGGAGCGCCTTGCCGACTACGCGCCGGGTGACCTCAACAAGGTCTTCTTCACCACCGGTGGCGGCGAGGCCGTCGAGACGGCCTGGAAGCTCGCCAAGCAGTACTTCAAGCTCAAGGGCAAGCCGACCAAGTACAAGGTCATCTCGCGTGCCGTCGCCTACCACGGCACCCCGCAGGGCGCCCTGTCGATCACCGGTCTGCCGGCCCTGAAGGCCCCGTTCGAGCCGCTGGTTCCCGGCGCGCACAAGGTACCGAACACCAACATCTACCGCGCCCCGATACACGGCGACGACCCGGAGACCTTCGGCCGCTGGGCCGCCGACCAGATCGAGCAGGAGATCCTGTTCGAGGGCGCGGAAACGGTCGCCGCGGTCTTCCTGGAGCCCGTGCAGAACGCCGGTGGCTGCTTCCCGCCGCCGCCCGGGTACTTCCAGCGCGTGCGCGAGATCTGCGACAAGTACGACGTGCTGCTCGTCTCCGACGAGGTCATCTGCGCCTTCGGCCGCCTCGGCACGATGTTCGCCTGCGACAAGTTCGGCTATGTGCCGGACATGATCACCTGCGCCAAGGGCATGACGTCGGGCTACTCCCCGATAGGCGCCTGCATCGTCTCGGACCGCATCGCCGAGCCGTTCTACGAGGGCGGCAACACCTTCCTGCACGGCTACACCTTCGGTGGCCACCCGGTCTCCGCGGCGGTCGGCCTCGCCAACCTCGACATCTTCGAGCGCGAGGGTCTCAACCAGCACGTGCTGGACAACGAGAACGCGTTCTTCACGACGCTGCAGAAGCTGCACGACCTGCCGATCGTCGGCGACGTCCGCGGCAACGGCTTCTTCTACGGCATCGAGCTGGTGAAGGACAAGGTCACCAAGGAGACCTTCACCGACGAGGAGACCGAGCGCGTCCTGTACGGCTTCCTCTCCAAGGCGCTGTACGAGAACGGCCTGTACTGCCGGGCCGACGACCGCGGCGACCCGGTCGTCCAGCTCGCCCCGCCGCTGATCTCCGACCAGTCGACGTTCGACGAGATCGAGTCCATCTTGCGGTCGGTGCTGACGGAGGCCTGGACGAAGCTCTGATCCGAACGGTGATCCGGCTCGTGAGTCGATCGGCCGATCGACCACGGATCGACTGACCGATTGACCACGGTCGGATCATCGCTCATCCCTGCTTCCAGCAGTCATTTCATACGGTCCACGCGGCCCGGATGCGCCCATTCGAGTGGGATGGAGCGCACCCGGGCCGCGTGGTGCCGTGATGCCGTGGTTCGAATCCTTACGGTGCCCAGTGACCGATCGGCCCCCTCTTCGTTCCCCCGTACAGGGGACGGGAACTCTGATCTGAACCGAGGTGTACGCCATGGTGGCTCCGCCGGACAACGATGTGATCTGGGCGCGTTCCCTGCACCACTCCCACAACGGCTCACCCGCGCTCGGCGGGGTCTCCCTGGGGGTCCGCGACGGTGAGATCCTCGCCGTGACCGGCCCACGCGGCAGCGGCAAGACGACTCTGCTGCACTGCCTCTCCGGTCAACTGGTGCCCCAGCAGGGCGAGGTGTGGTTCAACAGCGTCCCGGTCCACACCATGGGTCCGCGGCTGCGCGAGCGGCTGCGCCGGGACCGGTTCGGCTGGATCGCGCCCGAGCCCCAGCTCGTACCGGAGCTGAACACCTGGGAGAACGCGGCGCTTCCCCTGCTGCTGCGCGGCGCCTCGCACCGGGCCGCGAAGAAGGTCGCCATGGAGTGGCTGGAGCGGCTCGACATCGGCACGTGCGCCAAGAAACGACCGCACACGCTGCTCCAGGGGCAGCGCCAGCGGATCGCCGTGGCCCGCGCGCTGGTCGGCACGCCCACGGTGATCTTCGCCGACGAGCCGACCGCGACACTGCACCGCGCCGACCGCTCCCATGTGCTGCGAACCCTCACGAGCGCGGCCCGCTCGCACGGCATCACGGTCGTGCTCGCCACCCATGACGCGGAGGTCGCCTCGCTCGCCGACCGCACGGTCCCGCTGCTGGACGGCCGCCGCGTCACCACCGTCGCCCTGCCCTCCGTGTCCGATACGGAAGGCCACGCGGCGTGCTCGCTCTCCGTCTAGCCCGCGGCACCCATCCGCTGGTCCAGGTGCGGCGGCTGCTGGTCGCGGCCGCCTCCGCCGGAGTCGGCTTCCTGCTGCTGTGCACCCTGGGGTACGCGTCCACGCATCCGGCATACTCGACCACCGCGGCGCTGCGGCTGCTGTGGTGCTTCGTACCACTGGCCGCCACCGTGCAGTTCGCGGTCGCGGTCGCCCGCACGGATCCCAGTACGCGCCCGCGGCCAGGACTGTCCGCCGTCGGTCTCGGACCGTTCCGGCTCAGCGTGCTGGCCGCGGTCTCCACCGCCGTGTCCTGCACCCTCGGGTCGATGGTGGCGCTGCTCCTCTTCCTGCATCTGCGCGGCGATCTGACCGGGCTGCCCTTCGACGGCGCGGCGGCCGGACTGCTGGGCGCAGGCGCCCCGTTGCCGGTGGCCGCGGCCCTCATGCTGCTGGCGCTGGCACCGGTGACCGCGGCGACGGCAAGCGCGATGGCGCTGCGCACCCGGCCGGTGCAGGCAGCCATGCCGGACGACGACGAGCAGGAGATCGCGCCGGACGAGCAGATGCCGGCTCCGGCACCGGCGCCGACCGGACTGCCGTGGGGTGTGGCGCTGACAGCAGTCGGTCTCGCGATCGAGGCGTACTCGAGCCGTGATGGCGCGGGCAGCGCGTTCCCCCTGCCGGGAAAGCTCGACACCACCCCGGCATGGGTGCTGGCGGGATGGTCACTGACCGCGCTCGGTCTGGCCATGGCAGGCCCCGGACTGACGCACTTCGCCGGACGGCTGCTGCAGGCGATGCGCCCCGGAGCCGTACGCCTGCTGGCCGGAAGAATGCTGATGGACGAGGCGCACCGGATCGGCCGCCCGCTGGGCGCGGTCTGCGCGGTGCTCTCCGCGGTGATCGCGGCTTTCGCGCTGTACGGGACGGGGCCGCGTCCCTTCGGCCCGCTCACCGCACTTGGCGCCGTACTGGTACTGGGATGTACGACGGCAACGCTGCTGACCTCCGCCCTGGAGGCGAAGCAGGCCCGCGCCCATATGGTTCGGATGCTGCTGCGGCTCGGTGCGCCGGCCTCGGCACTGCGGGCCGCGACGGCCCTGCGCGTCGCCATCCTGCTGGTGGTTTTCGCCCCGATCACGTGGGCGATCGCGGAACTGGCCGCGCTGCCGCTGACCGGCTGAGGGGCCGTCGGCCGGCCGTGGAGACGCGGTCGACGGTCAGCCGAGGTGCCGGTAGGCAACCACTGACTGCCACGATCCCGGTCCGCCCCGCGCCAGGCCCTGCGGCCCCACGCGTGCGAGCCCCGCCCCGCCCCGCCCCGCCCCGCCCCGCCCCGCCCCGGGGACATGTGACCGTACGAAGGAGCTGTACGCCCCGGCCGGTACGTAGCATGACAGCGTGGACAACCCGGATGACAGCATTCCTGCACCCGGCATCGAGATCGAGTCGGTCGCCGAGTTCGACGCCGCGGCCGCTGCGGGAACACTGGCCGGACACCGCATCCAGTCCGTCGATCTGACGGACCGTAGCGCCGCGCTGCTCGCCGCCGACACGTCCGGCGCCGTCTTCCTCGGCTGCCGGATGACGCGTGAAGCGGCCGCGAAGGTGCGCGCCGAGGGAGCGTTCGTCTTCCCGCCCGTGCCGGGGCTGCCCTTCGACCCGTACCGCGGCCTGCTCTACTCCCCCGACGCGCTCTACGCAGGACTCGCGGACGGAGGCTACGAGGCGACGCCCGACGCCCGCGCGTACCGCTGGTTCCAGCAGACCCGGGCGAACGGCGACACCTTCGCCTCGATGCTGCGCGCGCTCCACGACGACGCGGTCTCCGACGCGCTGGACGAACTCCTCACCGGGGCCCGGGTGGTCGGGGTGATGGGCGGTCACGCAACGCCCCGCGGCAGCGCCGCGTACGCGGCCGCGGCCCGGCTGGGCAGAACGCTGGCGCGCAGCGGACTGACGGTGGCCACCGGCGGTGGTCCCGGGGCGATGGAGGCGGCGAACCTCGGCGCCTACGCGGCTCCGCATCCCGATCCGATGCTGGACAAGGCCTGCGAACTCCTGGCGCACGTGCCCTCGTTCACCCCGTCGGTCACCGAATGGGCGCTGGCCGCCTTCACCGTGCGGCAGCGGTGGCCGGCCGGCGGCGGCTCGGTCTCGATCCCCACCTGGTTCTACGGTCACGAGCCGCCGAACCCCTTCGCGGACCACATCGCCAAGTACTTCGCCAACGCGCTGCGCGAGGACGGGCTGCTCGCCCGCTCCACCGCGGGCGTGATCTTCCTGCCGGGCGCCGCCGGAACCGTGCAGGAGATCTTCGACAACACGACGCCGAACTACTACGGCTCACGCGGCGCACCGACGCCGATGGTGCTGGTCGGCAGCGCCCACTGGACGGACGAACTGCCCACCTGGCCGCTGCTCCGGGCGCTCGCCGCGGGCCGGCCGATGGAGTCCCGTATCGCACTCGTCGACACGGTGGACGAGGCCCCCGAGGCACTCGCCCGGCTGACCGGCTGAGGGGCGCGCCGGGAGCCTGCCCGGTTCAGACCGCCGCGAGCCGGTTGACCAGCGCGTCGAAGAAGGCCTCCCAGCCGTCCTCGGCCGCCGCGTACTGCTCGGGCGTGAGATTGCCGCCGCGCTGCTGGAAGACCATCTCGGTGGTCTTGCGGCCGCGCTCGGCGAAGGTGACGGTGACGATCTCGCCCTCGATGTCGGCGGGCGCGCCGGCGTCCTTCAGCGTGAAGACCAGCCGCTCCGGCGCGACCACCTCGCGGTAGACCCCGTGGAACGGCATCTCGGTGCCCGGCACCACGATGACCAGGCTCCACGTGCCCCCCGGCCTGACGTCCATCGACACCCGGTCGAGCGGCACATCGGCATCGCCGCCGTACCAGGCGGCGAAGTGCTCGGGGGTCGTCCAGGCCGCGAAGACCTGTTCCCGTGGGGCGTCGAAGACGCGGGTGATGTCGATGCCCTCGCGTGCCGTTCCAGTCATTGTCCCTGCCCTTTTTTCGGAGTCGTTCCGGATCTTCCCCGGTCGCATGAGGTGTTCCCCGAAACGGCCGAAACTGCTCTTCCGGGACACCCGGTAGTGGTCCTCACCGCGTGGCGTCGCGAGCGGCACCGACCCGCCGCCCACGATCAGCCGGCGGCGGGCAGCACCACCGTCTCCGACGCGTCGAACGTCACGCCGACCTTCGCACCCTCCTGGGGGGTGTTCCGCAGCGGACACTCCGCCTCCAGGAGCGGACCGCTGTCGGGGTGCAGTGTCACGGCGACATGATTGCCCCGGAAGGTGCGGGCGCCGACCGTACAGGGCAGGCCCTCCGCCGGATCACCGATCCGTACACCCGCCGGACGCACCAGCAGAGCGCATGGGCCCTGCGGCGCCCCCTCCGGCACCGGCACCCTGCCCCACATCGTCGCCGCGGCCGCGCCGGTCACCGTCGCATCCACCACATTGTCGAAACCCAGGAACCGCGCGACGAACGCGGAGGCGGGGCGTTGCCAGACCTCCAGCGGAGTGCCCACCTGGGCGATGCGCCCGTCGCGCATCACGACGACCCGGTCCGCGAGGGCGAACGCCTCGCCCTGGTCATGGGTGACGGCGAGCACCGTCGTACCCAACCGGGCGAACAGCGTGCGCAGTTCGACGACGAGGCGTTCGCGCAGGCTGCGGTCGAGCTGGCCGAGCGGTTCGTCGAGCATCAGCAGTTTCGGTCGCGGGGCGAGCGCCCGCGCGAGAGCGACGCGCTGCTGCTCGCCGCCGGACAGCGCGGCGACAGCCCGTCGTCGGCTACCGGGCAGGCCCACCAGTTCGAGGAGTTCGGCGACCCTGCGGTCCTGGTCACCACGGGTCACTCCGTGCATCCGCAGCCCGAAGGCGACGTTGGCGCCGACGTCCCGGTGCGGGAAGAGCTGATGATCCTGGAACATCAGCCCCAGACCACGCCGGTGCACCGGTACGTCGTTCTGGTCGACGCCGTCGAGGAGCACCCGGCCGCCGTCCGGCGGGTGCAGTCCGGCGACCACCCGCAGCAGTGTCGACTTGCCGCTGCCGCTCGGCCCCAGCACGCAGACGATCTCGTGGTCCGCGACCTCCAGATCCACCGCGTCGAGCGCCGCCCGCTTCCCGAAGAGGACGGTGGCGCCTTCCAGTGTCAGCATGTCCAGAACACCCCGAGCATCTTCAGAACTCCCCGGACCGGTCCGGGCGGATACGTTCGAGCAGCAGCAGCGACACCGCGCACACCAGCATCAAAATGGTGCTGAGGGCCATCGCCTGGCCGTAGTTGAGCTCCCCGGACCGCCCGAGCAGCCGGGCCACGGCGACCGGCAGCGTCGGGTTGTCGGGCCGCGCGATGAACACCGTCGCTCCGAACTCGCCGAGCGACACGGCGAACGCGAAGCCCGCCGCGACCAGCAGCGCCCGCCTCACCAGCGGCAGGTCGACCTCGCGCCAGGCCCGCAGCGGTGACGCGCCGAGCACCGCCGCCGCCTCGCGCAGTCGTCCGTCCACCGCCCGCAGGACAGGCAGCATCGTGCGTACGACGAACGGCACACCGACCAACGCCTGGGCCAGCGGCACCAGGATCCAGGTGGTCCGCAGATCCAGCGGGGGCTTGTCCAGCGTGATCAGGAAGCCGAAGCCGACGGTGACCGCGGAGACCCCGAGCGGCAGCATCAGCAGCGCGTCGAAGCCGCTGACGAGCCGCCCGGCACGCCTCGTCAGCGCCGCCGCCGCGAGCCCGCCGACGACCAGCGCGATCACGGTCGCGACCAGGGCGTACTGCAGTGAGTTCCAGATCGCTTCGAGCGGCGCGACCAGGAAAGTGCCGCCGCTCGCGTCCGCGGACCGCAGGGCGCGGTAGTAGTCGAAGCCATGACCGCCGGGCACGTCCAGCGAGCGCTCCACCAGCACACCGAGCGGCAGCAGGATCAGCACCAGAACGGTCAGCAGGACCCCGCCGAGCAGCGCCCGCTGCCCCGCGCCACGCGGCCTGCGGGCGGTCTGCGCCGGGTCGACCAGCTTCAGCGCCGTCTCCCTGCGCCGCACGGTCCAGGCGTGTACGGCCAGGACCGCGCCGACGGCGGCGAACTGCACCATCGTCAGCACGGCGGCCGTGGGGAGGTCGAGCAGCTGGGCGGTCTGCCGGTAGATCTCCACCTCCAGCGTGGAGTACGCCGGACCGCCGAGGATCTGCACGACCCCGAAGGAGGTGAACGTGAAGAGGAAGACCATCAGCGCCGCGGCGGCCACCGCGGGCGCGAGGGCCGGCAGCGTCACCCGCCGCCACGCCGCGAACCGCCCGGCACCCAGCACCCGGGCGGCCTCCTCCTGCCGTGGGTCGAGCTGCGACCACAGCCCGCCGACGGTCCGTACGACCACCGCGTAGTTGAAGAAGACATGGGCGAGCAGGATCGCCCACACGGTGGTGTCGAGCCGTACGCCTGCCAGCTCGTCGAGGAAGCCGCCACGCCCCAGCAGCGCCAGGAAGGCCGTCCCGACGACGACGGTCGGCAGGACGAACGGCACGGTGACGACCGCCCGCAGCAGCTGTTTGCCGGGAAAGTCGAAGCGGGCGAAGACATAGGCGCCGGGCAGCGCGATCAGCAGGGTCAGCGCGGTCGAGGCGAGCGCCTGCCAGGTGGTGAACCAGAGGACGTCGAGGATGTCCGGCCGGCGCAGCACCTCGCCGATCCGGCCGAACTGCCAGACGCCGTCGGCCTTCAGCCCGCGGCCGACGATCGCGACGACGGGGTAGGCGAAGAACACGGCGAAGAACGCGACGGGCACGGCCATCAGTCCGAGCCGCACCGCGCCCCCGCGCCACGCCCTCGGGCGCGCGGCGCTCACGCGCCCCGGCCGGGCGCGCGGACCTTCCTCGCGCTTGCCCGGGCCGGGTGCGGGCGTCTTCGCTACTTCACTACGAGCGAGGACCACGACTGGACCCACTGCTCACGATTCTTGGCGATGGTGTCGGGGGCCACGGTGGCCGGCTTGTCGACCGTCGCGCCGAACTCGGTGAAGATCTCCGGCAGCTTCGCGTCCTTGGTGACCGGGCTCACGAACATGTTGAGCGGCATGTCCTCCTGGAACTTCTTGCTGATCAGGAAGTCCAGCAGAGCCTTGCCCCCCGCCTCGTTCTTCGCGCCGTTCAGCAGCCCCGCGAACTCGATCTGGCGGAAGCAGGTGCCGGTCGCGACCCCCGTCGGGGCCTCGGTCGGCTGCGGCTTCGCGTACAGCACCTCGGCCGGCGGGCTGGAGGCGTACGACACGACGAGCGGCCGGTCGGCCTTGGCCTTCTTACCGCCCGCGGAGCCGGAGAACTCCTCGTTGTACGCCTGCTCCCAGCCGTCGACGACCTTGACGCCGTTGCTCTTCAGCTTCTTCCAGTAATCCTGGTAGCCGTTCTCGCCGTAGGTGGCGACGGTGCCCAGCAGGAAGCCGAGCCCGGGCGACGAGGTCGCGGCGTTCTCCGTGACGAGAAGGTTCCTGTACGTGGGCTTCGCCAGGTCGTCGAAGGTCGTCGGCGGCGCGAGCTTCCTGTCCGCGAAGTACTTCTTGTCGTAGTTGATGCAGATGTCGCCGGTGTCGATCGGCGTGACCCGGTGCTTGGCCGCGTCCAGCTGGGTGTCGGCCGCGACCCGGTCGCTGCCCTTCGCTTCGTACGGCGTGAACAGACCGTTGTCGAGGGCGCGGGAGAGCAGCGTGTTGTCGACGCCGAAGAACACATCGCCGCGCGGCGAACCCTTGGTCAGGATCTCCTGGTTGAGTGCGGCACCGGCGTCACCGCTCTTGAGCACCTTGACGGTGTAGCCGGTCTCCGCGGTGAACGCCTTCAGTACGTCCTTGGAGGCGTTGAAGGAGTCATGGCTGACCAGGGTCACGGTCTTGGACCCGGAGCCCTTCGTGCCGCCGGACCCGGAGGCCGAGCCGTCGGAACTGCCGCAGCCGGCGAGTGCCGTGACACCGAGCGCGGCCGCGACGGCCGTCGCCGCAAGCTGCTTGGTGCGGCGTGTGGTGCTGGTGGTACTGGTGGTGCTCATTGTTGATTCCTCCTGGGTTTGACCAGGAAGAGACGCGGCCCTGCCCGCCGGGAGGCGGGCAGGGCGCAACAGCATGAGTTGATGACCGAACTTCCTACCCGGAATGACCCGGGCGAGGTTCAGAGGGTCTGCGGCCAGCCTGTCATCGGTGCCGCACTCTCAGCGCTGTGGCGCTCCCCTGTCGGAATATGAAATTGATTTCGGCCCAGATTACACGGGCCGTTTTCAGCGCTCGGATGCCGCCAGCTGCCCGCACGCACCGTCGATCTCCTGACCACGGGTGTCCCGCACGGTCACGGGCACCCCGTGGGCGGCGATCGCCTCGAGGAAGGCCTTCTCGTCCTCGGGCCGCGAGGCCGTCCACTTCGAGCCGGGCGTCGGGTTCAGCGGAATCAGGTTGACGTGCACGCGCTTGCCCTTGAGGAGCCGGCCGAGCACGTCACCACGCCAGGCCTGGTCGTTGATGTCGCGGATCAGCGCGTACTCGATGGAGATCCGGCGGCCGGACTTCTCCGCGTACTCCCATGCCGCGTCGAGCACCTCGCGCACCTTCCAGCGCGTATTGACCGGAACGAGCGTGTCCCGCAGCTCGTCGTCCGGTGCATGCAGCGAGACCGCGAGCCGGCACTTGAAGCCCTCGTCGGCGAAGCGCAGCATGGCCGGCACCAGACCCACGGTGGAGACGGTGATCCCGCGCTGCGACAGACCGAGGCCGTCCGGCTCGGGGTCGGTCAGCCGGCGGATCGCGCCGACCACCCTCTTGTAGTTGGCCAGGGGCTCGCCCATGCCCATGAAGACGATGTTGGAGAGCCGCGCGGGCCCGCCCGGCACCTCTCCGTCGCGCAGCGCCCGCATGCCGTCCACGATCTGGTGGACGATCTCGGCGGTCGACAGATTGCGGTCCAGACCGGCCTGCCCCGTCGCACAGAACGGGCAGTTCATCCCGCATCCGGCCTGCGACGAGATGCACATCGTCACCCGCTCCGGGTACCGCATGAGGACGGACTCGACCAGCGTCCCGTCATGCAGCTTCCACAGCGTCTTACGGGTGGTGTCGTCGTCACAGCTGATGTGCCGGACCACGGACATCAGGTCGGGGAACATCGCCTCGGCGAGCTTCTCCCGCGAACCGGCCGGGATGTTGGTCCACTCCGCCGGGTCGTGCGCGTACCGCGCGAAGTAGTGCTGCGACAGCTGCTGCGCACGGAAAGGCTTCTCGCCGATCGCGGCGACGGCTTCCTTGCGCTCGGCGGGCGTGAGGTCGGCGAGGTGCCGCGGCGGCTTCTTGGCTCCGCGGGGCGCGACGAAAGTGAGTTCTCCGGGCTTAGGCATGGTTCCTCCAGTGTTGCAGACACGCCGTGGTACCAGCGGCCTTCGCCGGCTCAGGCGGGACGAGGCTCGACCGCGACCGGTCGCATTGGCCCTTGTAGGTGGCCGTTGACGGCCCACAGACGGCCCGGACCGCGCGCACGACAGTGACCGATCGCACCAAAGGCGAGTGGTACGCACAGCAGCCCACCGAGACCTAGAATCGAATACGTGTCCGAAAACCTCTCTCGTCTGGATCGCCTGCGCATCGTGCGCGAGTGGCAGGCGTACCAGCTCGGCCGAACCGATCGGACCATCGCCGAGCTGGAAGAACGCGAGGCCGCAGCCGCCCGGGCAGCACGCACCCTGCCGCCGCCGGCACCCGACTGGAAACTCTCCCTGCAGCGCGCGGGCGGCACGTCCCATGCCGACGCCGTCCACACCGGCGACTGCGGCATGGGAGGCAAGAGAACGAAACCGATGACCCGGGAGCAGGCCCTGCGTGCGCTCGCGGAAGACGGCATCACGGCCTGCCCCTACTGCCGGCCGGACAGAGAGCTTGGAGTGCTGTGAACCGAAGACCGTCAGAACCTGAGGACACACCTGAGGACATGAGCGAAGCACCCATCGTCATCCATCGCCCAGCCGGAACGGGTGGCCGTCGGGTGACCATCCGCGCCCAGGTCGCGGGCCTCGCCCGCAGCGACAACGACGTGATCGAGTTCCTACGCCGCGCCGGCCTGCCCGACGCCGGTGACGTACTGGACGACCCACGATGGGTGCAATGGCAGGGCGGCAGCCCACACGACTACGGCGCGGGCCTCTGCCAATGAGACTGCCGGCCCACAGGTGGGCTGACACCCGCTACAGGAGTTGGATCGCCGGTTGGCTACTTCCATGCACCGGGCTCTGGCATGGTTCTTGCAGTCTCGCAGACAGAAGAGTGAGGGCCAGCCGCCCTGTGGACAACGGACCCTCACTCGTAAAAACACAGGTCAGGATGGGTGACGAACCGACTGTTCAGCTGGAGCCGACGAAAAGCACCAGTAGCAGCCAGACCACCGGAGCGGTCGGCAGCAGCGAGTCCAGCCGGTCCATGATCCCGCCGTGACCCGGCAGCAGCGTGCCCATGTCCTTGATCCCGAGATCCCGCTTGATCATGGACTCACCCAGATCGCCGAGGGTGGCGCTGGCGGCGACGGCGAGGCCGAGCAGCAGACCCTGCCACCAGCTGCCACCGTCGATCAGGAACTCCATGCACAGCGCACCGGCGACCATCGCGAAGGCGACCGCCCCGAACAGGCCCTCGCGGGTCTTGCCGGGGCTGATCCGCGGCGCGAGCTTGTGCTTGCCGAAGCGCCAGCCGACGGCGTACGCCCCCGTGTCACTGACCACGGTCAGCAGCAGGAAGGTGAGGACCCGCTGCGGCCCGTCGTCCGCGCTCAGCAGCATCGCGACGAAGGTGGCCAGGAACGGTACGTAGAACGCGGCGAAGACTCCGGCCGTGACGTCCTTGAGGTACCCCTCCGGCGGTTCGGTCATCCGCCAGACGAGCACCGCCAGGGCGGTCAGCGCCATCGCGACCCACGCGCCCTCGGCGCCGCGGACATAGCCGGCCACGATCATCGCCGCGCCGCCGACCGCGAGCGGTACCAGCGGCGCCTTGATGCCCTTGCGCTCCTCCAGCCGGGAGGTGAGCTCCCAGAGGCCGACGACGACGGCGATCGCTATCACGCCGATGAAGACGGCCTTGACGATGAAGAGCGAGGCGACGATGACGGCACCGAGCCCCACGCCGACCCCTATGGCGGCTCGCAGATCACGGCCCGCACGTTTCTTCTGCGGGGGCGGCGGGGTGGACATGGGCTCCTGCGGCTTCTCGTCACGGAACAGGGGGCCACCGCCCCGGCGGGCGGCTCCCCCGTCCCGCTCGTCACGGGCGTCACGGTCGTCAGCGTCTCTACCTGCGTCGGGAACGTCAGGCACGATGGGCATGGGCCGAGTGTGCTGGGCGTCATGCACATCGTATGCAGGACCCGCCGGAGCGGCCTGCATCTCGGGCACACCCCAGTAGCCGGCCTGCGGGGCGCCCCAGGAAGAGTCGTTCATCAGACTTCGAGCAGCTCGGCTTCCTTGTGCTTGAGCAGCTCGTCGACCTGCGCGACGTACTTCGCAGTGGTGTCGTCGAGCTCCTTCTCGGCGCGGCGCACCTCGTCCTCGCCGGACTCCTTGTCCTTGACCAGCTTGTCCAGGGTCTCCTTGGCCTTGCGGCGGACGGCCCGGATCGAGATCTTGGAGTCCTCGGCCTTCGTCTTCGCGACCTTGATGTAGTCGCGGCGACGCTCCTCGGTGAGGTCCGGGAAGTTCACCCGGATGATATTGCCGTCGTTGCTCGGGTTGACGCCGAGGTCGGAGTCGCGGATCGCCTGCTCGATGTTGCGCAGGGCGCTCTTGTCGAACGGCGTCACGACGGCCATCCGCGGCTCGGGAACCGAGAATGAGGCCAGCTGGTTGATCGGGGTCAGCGCGCCGTAGTAGTCGGCGACGATCTTGTTGAACATCGCCGGGTGCGCACGGCCGGTGCGGATCGCGGCGAAGTCCTCTTTCGCGACCACGACGGCCTTCTCCATCTTCTCCTCGGCCTCGAGGAGGGTTTCTTCGATCACCACGTGCTCCTGCGTGTCTAGAGTGGGCCCGGCTTGCTCCGGCCCGGCGGGTCCTGCGTCGCGTCCTCACCTGCACGGTGTCCGACCGGCAGGCCGTTGTCCATCCTTCGGGGCCTCTCCAGGAGTGTTCCCGAAGAGACCCGGGACTGCACCGGGGTCCCCCGGAGCGGTCCCCCGGTTCTCAGGCCCGGGTGCCCTGGTCGCTCACGAGCGTGCCGATCTTCTCACCCTTGACGGCACGGGCGATATTGCCGGCCGCGGTGAGCTCGAAGACAAGGATCGGCAGCCGGTTGTCACGGCAGAGCGTGATGGCGGTGGCATCGGCGATCTTGAGATCGCGGGCGAGCACCTCGCTGTACTCCAGAGCGTCGAACTTCACCGCGTCGGGGTTGGTCTTGGGGTCGGAGTCGTAGACACCGTCCACACCGTTCTTGCCCATCAGCAGACCCTCGGCGTCGATCTCCAGGGCGCGCTGGGCCGCAGTGGTGTCGGTGGAGAAGTACGGCATGCCCATACCGGCACCGAAGATGACGACGCGGCCCTTCTCCAGGTGGCGCACGGCGCGCAGCGGGATGTACGGCTCCGCGACCTGGCCCATGGTGATGGCGGTCTGGACCCGGGAGTCGATGCCCTCCTTCTCCAGGAAGTCCTGGAGCGCGAGGCAGTTCATGACGGTGCCGAGCATGCCCATGTAGTCGGAGCGCGCCCGGTCCATGCCGCGCTGCTGGAGCTCGGCGCCGCGGAAGAAGTTGCCGCCGCCGATGACGACCGCGATTTCGGCACCGCCCCGGACGACCGCCGCGATTTCCCGGGCGATGGCGTGTACGACGTCGGGATCGACACCGAGCCCCCCGCCGCCGGCGAACGCCTCGCCGGACAGCTTCAGCATGAAGCGCCCGGGCACCTTGCCGTCCTCGCGCTTCTGGTCACCTTTTGCGGCGTCCGCGCCCTTGTTCATGGAGTTTCTCCTCGTGCACATACGAAGAAGGCCATTGCCGGTGGGTCTGGTGTCCCTCAGCGGCAATGGCCTCCTCGTCAGATCTGCGGTCGTACGGCAGGTGTGCGGCCGTACGACTGCACTAGACCCTATCGGGGTCCACCGTTTTTCGCGGACGGACTCAGATGCCGACCTTGATGCGCGAGAAGCGCTTCAGGGTGACACCGGCCTCGTCCAGGACCTTCTGGACAGACTTCTTGTTGTCCTTGGCGAAGGCCTGCTCCAGGACGACGACGTCCTTGAAGAAGCCGTTGACGCGACCCTCGACGATCTTCGGAAGGGCGGCCTCCGGCTTGCCCTCCTCGCGAGAGGTGGCCTCGGCGACACGACGCTCGTTCTCGACCGTCTCGGCCGGGACCTCGTCGCGGTTGAGGTACTTCGGGGCGAAGGCGGCGATGTGCTGCGCGACGTCCTTGGCGACCTCGGCGTTCTCCTTGTCCAGCTCGACGAGCACGCCGACCTGCGGCGGGAGGTCGGGCATGGTGCGGTGCATGTACGCAGCCACGTAACCGCCGGTGAACTGCGCGAAGCGGTCCAGGACGATCTTCTCACCGAGGTTGGCGTTGGCCTCGTCGACGTACGCCTGGACGGTCTTGCCGGCCTCGATCTCGGAGGCGAGCAGCACAGCCAGGTCGGCCGGCGAGGTCGCGGCGACGTGGGCGGCGAGCGCGTCGGCGACGGCGAGGAACTTCTCGCCCTTGGCGACGAAGTCCGTCTCGCACTTGAGCTCGAGCAGGACGCCGGAGGTCTTGTCCTCGGAGATGAGGGAGACAACGGCGCCGTTCTCGGCAGAACGGCCCTCGCGCTTGGCGACGCCCTTCTGGCCCTTGATACGGAGGGCCTCGACGGCCTTGTCGACGCTGCCGTCGGCCTCGTCGAGCGCCTTCTTGCAGTCCATCATGCCGGCGCCGGTGAGCTCACGGAGCTTCTTGACGTCAGCGGCGGTGTAGTTCGCCATGAGTCTGTGATTCTCTCTCGAAGTCTGAAAGATCTACGGGTGAACGGCGGGGGCGGTGCTTGTGGCACCGGCCCCCGCCGTCATTCAGCCGTGACGCAGTGGTCAGGCCTGCTCGGCGTCCGCGGCCGGAGCCTCGGCCGGAGCCTCGGCAGCGGCCGGAGCCTCGGCAGCGGCCGGAGCCTCGGCAGCGGCCTCGGCCGGCGTCTCGGCGGCGTCCGCGACCTTCTCGGTCTCGGCGGACGTCTGCACCTCGGCGTCGTCCTTCTTCTCACCCTCGAGCAGGTCGCGCTCCCACTCGGCGAGCGGCTCGCCGGCGGCCTTCTCGCCCGGCTTCGAGTCGCCGGTCGCGGCGCCGGAACGGGCGATGAGGCCCTCGGCGACGGCGTCGGCGATCACGCGGGTGAGCAGGGTGACGGAGCGGATCGCGTCGTCGTTGCCCGGGATCTTGTAGTCGACCTCGTCGGGGTCGCAGTTGGTGTCGAGGATCGCGACGACCGGGATGTGGAGCTTGCGCGCCTCACCGACGGCGATGTGCTCCTTCTTGGTGTCGACGATCCAGACGGCGCTGGGCACCTTCTGCATCTCGCGGATACCACCGAGGGTCTTCTCCAGCTTGGCCTTCTCGCGGGAGAGGACCAGGAGCTCCTTCTTGGTGAGGCCGGAGGCGGCCACGTCCTCGAAGTCGATCTGCTCGAGCTCCTTCAGACGCTGAAGGCGCTTGTAGACGGTGGAGAAGTTGGTGAGCATGCCACCGAGCCAACGCTGGTTGACGTACGGCATGCCGACGCGCGTCGCCTGCTCGGCGATGGCCTCCTGGGCCTGCTTCTTCGTACCCACGAACATGATGGAGCCGCCGTGAGCGACGGTCTCCTTGACGAACTCGTAGGCGCGGTCGATGTACGACAGCGACTGGAGCAGGTCGATGATGTAGATGCCGTTGCGCTCGGTGAAGATGAAGCGCTTCATCTTCGGGTTCCAGCGACGGGTCTGGTGACCGAAGTGGACGCCGCTTTCCAGCAGCTCCCGCATCGTGACGACGGCCATGGCCGTACTCCTTGAGGTGCTCGGTTGTCGCGACCGCAGGATTGCTGTCGCGCCTGACGCCCCGACGCGCCGTGCCACTAGGGACCGAGGAGCGCGGCCACCGTCCGCAGAGAGGGAGGTGGCGGGGCGTGCGAAGTCGACCCGGTGACCCGGATCGCCACAAGAAGTGTACGGGACCCGTCGGGTGCCGGGTGACGGCGATGTCCACAACCGGCCGGTAGTCCACAGATCCGGTCCGTGATCCCCGTGGATCCGCCGGATGCGGGACGGTTCCGGTCATGCGATACACACCTGAACCGCCTGGTGCCCGGCGCGGTGGGCCGAGCCGTCCCTGTCGGGCGCGGACCCTGCTCGCGGCGATGGCCCTGGCCGTATTCACTTTGCTGTGCGGTGCGCACGCCGCCACCGCTGCCGACTCCGGGCCCGGCACCGAGCGCGTGTGGCCGCTCGAGGGGCGCCCTGCGGTCGTACGGGGGTGGGAACCGCCGGCCAGTGCCTATGGACGGGGGCACCGTGGCGTCGATCTCGCCGCCGGGCCCGGTGCGCCGGTGCGCGCCGCCGCGTACGGCCGCGTCTCGTTCGCAGGGCGCGTCGCGGGGCGCGGGGTTGTCGCGATCGAGGTGGCGGGGACGGGTGATCAGCCGCTGCGCACGACTTACGAGCCGGTGCGCGCGCTGGTCGAGAAGGGCGAGGAGGCCGTCGCGGGGCAGGTGGTCGCAGTCCTGGAGGCCGGACCGTTCCACTGTGCGTCCGGGTGTCTGCACTGGGGGCTGCGGCGCGGTGACGCATATCTGGACCCGCTGACCCTGCTGCCGCCGTCACTGCTTCGACGCGGCCCGTCCCGGCTGCTGCCTGTGGTCGGCGTACCGGAACCGAGGCCGGACACGCCGGGCGCCATCGGATACGCGGCCCCTGCCGCGCTGCTCGCCACCGCGGCCCTCCGGTCCGGGCGTCAGCCCTTGACGCCCCGCAGGACCATGGCGACAACGGTATCCGCGATCACGTCCGGTGCCTCTGCCACGCTCAGCTCGATACGGCGCACGGCGGCGTCCACCGAACCCTGCAGGAGCATCGCCGCCAGCCTCGGCTGCTCGTGGCCGAGGTCGCCGAGCGCCTCGACGATCATGGCGATCAGCCCGCCGTGCGCGGCCCGGATCTTCTCGCGTGCGCCCGCGTCCAGCTCGCTCGCGGAGATGGCGACAACCGCCCGGTGCCGCCGGTCCCCGACCAGGTCGAGCTGGCGGCGCACATACGCCTCGATCTTTCCCTCAGGGGTCCCGGCCCGCTCCATGGCGTGCTCGACCTCGGCCGCCCAGACGGGGAAGTCGACGGCGCACAGCTCCTCGACGACGGCCGCGCGGGAGCGGAAGTACTCGTAGACGGAGGACCTGGCGAGGCCTGTGCGCTCGGCGAGAGCGGGGAAGGTCAACGCCTCCGTACCACCCTCGGACAGCAGGGATCGGGCGGCGTCCAGGAGGGCGCCGCGCTGCATGGTCCGGTGCTCGGCCACGGAGGCCGCTCGAATCCTGGGCACGGCTCCACTCTACGGCGGCACCTGTGGGAGAGGGGGACGTGCGGCACCGATCGCCGGCCGGACACCGTCTCAGCGTCCGGCGTCGGCCAGTTTCGCGCGAAGCTGCAGCACCGATTTGGTGTGGATCTGGCTGACCCGGCTCTCGGTCACCCCGAGCACGTTGCCGATCTCGGCGAGGGTGAGGCCCTCGTAGTAGTAGAGGGTGACGACCGTCTTCTCGCGGTCCGGGAGTGTGTTGATCGCCCGGGCGAGCAGCCGTCTGAGCTCACGGCCCTCGGCAACCTCCACGGGATTGTCGGCGGCGGTGTCCTCCAGCGT
Source organism: Streptomyces sp. NBC_01717 (assembly GCF_036248255.1). Taxonomy (NCBI): domain Bacteria; kingdom Bacillati; phylum Actinomycetota; class Actinomycetes; order Kitasatosporales; family Streptomycetaceae; genus Streptomyces; species Streptomyces sp. NBC_01717. The sequence continues at coordinate 3,020,985 of NZ_CP109178.1, forward strand.
GTCCATCAGGCTCAGCCGGTCACCGCCCTCGCCGCCGACATGCAGGAGCTCCTCCAGCGCGACCACGTTCGCCAGCGACAACTGGCTGAAAACCGCGTGCAGTTCTTCCAGCGTGATGCCCATCTCTGCGGCGACCTCCGGCTCGGAGGGGGTACGCCGCAGCTGCGCCTCCAGCGTGGCGTAGGCGCGCTCGACAGCCCGTGCCTTCTGCCGCACGGAGCGCGGGATCCAGTCCAGCGCCCGGAGTTCGTCGATCATCGCGCCACGGATGCGGGTGATCGCGTACGTCTCGAACTTGATGGCCCGTTCGATGTCGAACTTCTCGATCGCGTCGATCAGTCCGAAGACTCCGGAGGAGACGAAGTCCGCCTGCTCGACGTTGGACGGCAGTCCCACGCTCACCCGGCCCGCGACGTACTTCACCAACGGCGAGTAGTGCAGGATCAGCTGCTCCCGCAGCCGCTCGTCGCCCGTGGACTTGTACGAACGCCACAACTCGTCGAGCGACGAAGGGGCAGGAGGGCGCACAGTGCCACGCGCAGCCGGTGGTACTGGCGCACGGTCAGACCCGGAGGTGTGCTGGGGCATGTGGTGCCTTGAGCCGTTCTGCTGTGGACTGCTGGGGGACTTGTGTCTGGGCCGGAATCCTTGTGAGCGTAGCGTGACTGAAGTGTTGCGGTGCGCGAAGGATAGAGGATCGGCGCCGGGCACTTCCGGACGAATGGACATGACTGCGCTCCGGAACCGTCACCGCGTGGGTCGGTCCCGGAGGCGTCATTGAAGGATCCGCCGAGGTCATCGGCATCACCTTTTCACCCGAATGCTCCAGGTCAAGGACCGCCTCGCCGCGGGCCGCCATTGCGTGTCGGGCGCGGCGTCAACTGCCAGCCTTCGCCGGCGCGTTCGACGAACCCCAGTGAGTGCAGTTCGTACAATCGGCCGAGTGCTTCGTCGGCGCTCGTTCCCGCGGTGCGGGCGATGTCCCTTCCGCTGACGGAGCCGTGGGAGGGCAAGGCGTCGAGAACCCGGGCGGAGGCGGCGTCCAACAGGTCCCTGGCAAGCACGGGGCCGCGCCGGGCCGGGGCGAGGTCACCGATCTCCCCCACCAGTTCGGCGACTTCCGCGGCGTCGGTGACCAGGACTCCCTCGCCCCTGAGGAGTTCGTGGACCCCGGCCGACAGACCGCTGGTGGCGGGACCCGGCACGCCCATGGTGAACCGGCCCAGCCGTTGCGCACTGCGTGCGGTGACCAGTGAGCCGCTGCGGTATTCGGCCTCGACCACGACCGTCCCCCGGGTCAACGCGGCAATCACCCGGTTCCGGAGGATGAATCTGCTGCGCGTCGGATGATCGGCCGGTGGCAGCTCTCCGATGACCAGCCCCTGTTCCGCCACGCGCCCGATCAGCTCGGCATGCCCACGGGGATAGGCGACGTCCACCCCGCAGGCCAGCACCGCCATGGTCGCCCCGCCGGCCGAGAGGGCGCCGCGATGGGCCGCCCCGTCCACCCCGAACGCGGCGCCCGAGACCACCACCCAGCCCAGCTCCGCCAGCCCTGCCCCGAGACTCGCCGCCATATGTGCCCCGTACGGAGTACACGCCCGGGCGCCGACCACCGCGACCGAGCGCAGCGCCCAGAGCCGCAGATCGGGCCGGCCCCGAACCCAGAGGCCGGTCGGCCGGGAGTCGCCCAGGTCGTCGAGTTGGCTGGGCCACTCACGGTCGCCGGGGCAGACGAAGCGGCCGCCCACGGCGGCGACCGACGCCAGGTCCCGCTCGGGGTCGACGGCCTCGGCCCGCAACCGGTAGCCGGCCAGCCGCTTCGCCGTCATGCCCCGAAGCTGTTCCGCGGTCCCGTCCCGGGCCGTGATCCGCCGTATCAGTTCGGCGGCACCGACTTCGCGCAGCCAGCGGCCCCCGCGTTCGTCGCCCGGCTCGAGGACGCGGGTCAGGGCGGCCCGCGCCAGGCGCTCCCGGTCGCCCACCGCCGGTCGTGCCCATCCTGTTTCCCGGCTCCGCTCCCGGACGCCCGGCGTGCTGATGCCCTGTCCCTCGTCAAGGCCGTCCAGCGCCCTGATGCCCGGTCCGGCGTCGAGGCCGCCCGGCGTCATGAAGCCCGGTCCAGCACCGAGGCCCCGCGCGAAATCCCCGTCCGCAGCTCCAGGGCCACCGCGATGTCGAACGCCTCCGGGCGATCGGCGCCGCGCAGATCTGCGAGGGTCCATGCCACCCGCAGGACCCGGTCCAGTCCCCGCGCGGTGAGCAGTCCGCGCTCCATGTCCCGCTCCGCCTCCATGAGCGCCCCCGGCGCCGCGAGCAGCCTGGTCCGTAGCTCATGGCCGGGGACCTCGCTGTTGGTGGTCCAGGGTGTGCCCGTGAGCCGGTCCGCCGCCCGCGACCTGGCCTCCCGTACCCGGGCGGCGACATCGGCCGTCGACTCGCCGCGGCCGCCCCGCCCCATCAGGTCCTCACGGGTGACCGGAGCGACGACCACACGCAGATCCACCCGGTCGAGCAGGGGCCCGGAGAGTCTCGCCTGATAGCGACGGACCGACGAAGGCGGGCATTCGCAGGCGGCGCCGGTGAGGGTGTGGCGTCCGCACGGACACGGGTTGGCGGCCAGCTTGTGGACAGGGTTTGAGGTTGACCGTTGACCCTTCTCTCAGTCGGTTGGATGCCGCCTTGAGCCTGAGCACGATAGGTGTGCCGCGCTTGCTGTTCACGTTCATCAACCGCAGCGGTTTGAGCCCTCACTGATGAGGATCTCTGAACTCGGCCAAGGACGCTCTTCCCCCCACTTCGTTGCAGCTTGAAGTGAGTGGGAGATGTGGGGGGCGAAGAGCACATGTGAGGGCCCGGCGACCGAAGGTCGCCGGGCCCTGTTGATCGGTGACGGTCAGGCGAAGTCGTTGCCTGAGGTGTTCAGGGGGTCCGCCGCAGGGAGGTTAGCCGCGGGTCAGCATGACCACGGAAACAGGCACCGCCACCATCCCGCAGATCGCCATGAACCCGCCGACGAAGCGCAGGAAGCTCTCAGGCACGGTGCGGGCTTTGGCCTGCTGCCGGGGGTTCCCCTCCAGGCCGTTCACTACGAGGGCATGAATCCCAGCAGCCCCTCTCTTCGTGGCAAAGGCTCCCCCCATGAAGATCGCTGCGAGCCCCCAGACCAACAGGAAGACAGCGCCCGCGACGGGGTCGCTCTGACCGGCAAGAAGCAGCATGATCGAATCTTTCACTGCCAGGGCCACAAGCGTCAACGGGCTGCCATGACAACAACCCGTTCCGTGCAATAAGCGCGGTAGACGCCAAGAACGATGCGAATCTGACAACAGTTGTCGTGCTCAGCGGTCCAGAATCCCCCTGGTCAGGGTGCTGGATTGACGATAATTAGCTCGCTCCGTGTCACGCCTGTTGGGGATTGTGTTGAGCCTGGTGACGTTGGCTGCGGCTTCGAGTTCCTGCCTCAGTTGTTGGTTCTCGAGTGCCAGCCGTTGGATGCGGGCGGCAGCCAAGGTGAGGTGGTCGGTCAGTTCTCGGTTTCTGCGTTTGAGCTTGGAGTTTCTGGCCACGAGGGTGTCGAATCGGCTGGGGAAGCTGGCGTCTTTCGAGTCGGTCGGCTCCGCCCGGAGGGTCGAGATCTCCCTGGCGATGTCGGGGTAGTGGCGGCGGAACGTGGTGTTGCGCATCCCGAGCCGGCGGGTGAGGGCGAGAACGCTGGGCCGGGTGCCGTTGTTGGATGCCTGCTGCTGGAGTTCTTCCAGGGCTGCCCGGACTCGGGCTTCGGAGGGGATGTCGACCCGGCGGGTCATGTGAGTTCCGGTTGTCCGGTGTGGCGGTTCAGGAAGTTCTCGATCTCAGCTTGGCGCTGGTTGAGCCGATGCTGCAGGAGGGGCGGTGGCGCGGGACGGGTGGCCAGTCGGCTGTCGATCCGGTCGACCTCCTGGCGCCATGCGGTGACGTTGTCGCCGGTCAGGGCAACGCAGCGGCAGGCGAGTGGCTGGCAGAGGCCGTGGTCTGGGAGGCCTTCGGCTCGTCCGCGGCGGGCGCGTTCGCAAAGGGCCTTCTTGTGGTCGTGAACGCAGGTGATGTAGATGCCGGGATAGACGGCAGGGTCGTCGCGGCCCATGATCCGTTTGAGTCGTCGTTCGTCGGTGACGACGGTGCCCTGGAAGCGAGCGCGGTGCCCGAAGTTTTCCAGTCGGCGGGCTGCTTCGTCCGCTGCGGGGCCAGCGAGTTCGGTGTGCTCGTGGGCGTCGATCATGGTCAGCAGGTGCTCGCCGCGGGCAAGGGCCTGCTCGCTTTCGACCTCGGCGCGGAAGCCGCTGTCGCTGGTGCCGGCGTAACCCTCGAAGACCTGGACACAGTGGTGCCGATATTGCAGGGCTCCGGCGATGGATCCGCCTGGGCGGCGAGCGATGAACCAGGCCAGGGTCCGGCGAAAGTGCGAGCTCTGCAGCCGGAAGGTGCGGCTGTTGACGGTGGGGATAGCGTCGCCTCGTTCGTGCTCATGGCAATAGCCGTTCACCCAGTCCACGAACTCGTTGAGGCGCGTGTTCGTGGTGCTGGCGACCAGCGCTTGCTCATCGCGAACTCGGCGACTGCCGCAGCTGTGCGGGAGGCGGGTGAACAGCAGGTCGATGCTGGCGGGCTGGAGGGCCTCGAGAACTGCGATGGCTCGTGCCGCCCGTTCGCCGACGTTCCAGGTCGCCGGGACGCCTCGGGAATCGTCCTCGCCCTTGAAGGCCAGGCTGGCGACTTTCCAGCGGTAGGGCTTGCCGTCGGTGTCGCGTTCGACGCGCAGGCAGCCCCGACGGAGTTCCTTGATCTCGCTGTCGCGCATGCCGCTGAGGAAAGCGGTGATCACGTAAGCCGCCGTCTGGAGGTGCCGGGCGACGATCGCGAGGCTGTTCCAGAGCCTCTGGTCGGTGACGATCTCGGAGATCCAGGAGGATCCGTCGAGCGTTCCCTGGATGTAGATGTCCAGGGATGCGCTCGTCGAGACGCCGACGGCGGAGACGGTTTCGTCGAGCAGTGAGTCGAGCCAGCGGCGGCGGTGTCGGCGGTCGAAGAGGCTCCGGTTGCAGCCGATCTGCTGGGCCAGGAAGAGCAGGTTGACGCCGCCGTTCCAGCCCGGCAAGGGGCGGCCGCTGCT